>JAPOQU010000043.1 GCA_026710545.1 Gammaproteobacteria bacterium
ATATTGACATGTTCAGAGCCACACAGCGACGCCAAGACAAGGCGCAGCCCGCAGAGAATGGCGCGCCCTTGTCAAGGGCTGCAACGCCGTATTGGCGCCGCTGTGTGGCTCCCTGCGGGCGGGCCGGGAAGCGGTCGCCCGCGGCGTTACACCGCTTGGCAAGGGCGCGCCATTCCCGGCGCGGCGTGCCTTGCGCGCAACCGCTTCCCGACCCACTGAACATGGCAATATCAGTTTGAAAGAGTACTAGTGTCCGATGTCTTGTTGTCCACTGGCGGGGAGTCAAGTGGCTTTGCGCCAGCTGATGGTCATGCGCTGCAACACGTCATGGCGGTCAATCCAGCGATGCTTGGCGACCGCCGCAACATGCACCACGGCTACGCCAAGCATGGTGTAGGCAAGCCACTTGTGCAGCGTTGCGGTCAGTTCCTCCAGGTTAAACCCGGCCAACGTTTCCAGCGTGGGGAATACCTTCGGCATGTCCACGGCGAACCAGACGACGCCGTGACCGCCGAAATCCGTTTCCGCCCAGCCGATGCCGATGATCAACGCCGGCAGCAGGTACAGCGCGGCGTGTCCCGCGTGCGCGCCCACGCGTTCCAGGCCGGAGATGGTGCCGGGCAGCGGCGGCGGCGCGCGCATGAACCTGATGGCAATGCGCAGGAGCAACAGGAACAGCAAGGTCACGCCGGTGGAGATATGCAGCCGGAACAGCAACTCCTCCAACGCAGAATCTTCTTCTATCAGGGTGGTCATCGCATAGCCGCAACTCCACATGAAAATAAACCCCAATGCCATTACCCAGTGGACCAGGCGCGCCGCAAGGCTGTATTTCTCAACAGTCATCTTCCTGTGCTCCTGTTACTTTTGAGTAGTTTTACAAGAGGCTGCCCTTTCACTGTCAGGTATTTTACCACCACGTAATATTTTATATCGCCACGCCATACCTCCCCCTTGTTTATGATTTGCGTGTCTTCCCAGGTGGTGTAGTCCGCAAAGGATTTATCCTTGACCAGGATCAGGTCCATCGAACCTCGTTGCAAGGCTTCTTCAACATTGATGTGAAAAACGCACTGATAAGCCGAATGAATGCGGGCTGAAGGCGGAGAAACAAGGTTTCCCAGAAAGTTAAGCGCCAATTTTATGGGATGTCTGTCACGAACCACTTTGATCACTTGAAACGCGGCGCGGTCAACGGGTTGCACTGCATACATTTCAACCAGGGCTGAAAGATAAGTGTGGCAGTAGTCGCTCAACTGCTCTTCCAGCTCCGCTGAGGCTGAAGCATAACAGGGAACAGCCAGAAATAAAAGGAGAAGGAACTTGCGCGCAGAGCAAAACTGACTCTTGAAAACCATATTTGTGTGCTCTACAATCACCGTCTCTATTGCGGGGTGGGGCAGTTCGGCAGCCCGTCGGGCTCATAACCCGAAGGTCGCAGGTTCAAATCCTGCCCCCGCTACCAGGTAACCAGTATGCCACAAAGTGGGGTCAGGTCGCACAATGCGCTTCAGGATTTTACTCTGACCCCATCTATCGATATTGTTATTCGTCCTTCTTCGGGTCGGAGCCGGTAAACCCGGCGGCCTGGAAAAAACTGTTCTGCGTTTGCCGCAACAAGAGTTGATTATGCATATATTATAGGTATTATCTGATAATAGAGATTGAATGGAATCAGAAAAAAGCCAAAGCAAACTTCGAAAAACATGGAGTTTCGTTTGAGGAAGCGTTCAGTTCATTATTGGACCCTGGCGCGTTGGTATTGGAAGATATTGATTCGGAAGGAGAAAACAGGTGGTTCCTGATAGGGATGAGTGACCGGGCACAACTTCTTACGGTCGTGTACACACTCCGTGGTGAAGATTGTATCCGTTTAATATCCGCCAGAAAGTCCAGTCGGAAAGAAGGTAGGTGCTATGCGCAAAGAATATGATTTTTCCAGAGCCAGGAAAGCCGGGGATGTTCCTCACTTGGCCAGGCTGCAAGCCCAGTCCCGAGGTAAAACCAGAATAACCATCATGCTTGATAATGACATGCTGGAAGACAGACAGAGAGTTGTCTTGAGCTGCGTCAAAAGGAAATTGAACTTTCTTCTTCCAGTGCAGCGTAAAAAATGATCCTGTAAGCAGAGAATCCATCGAATCGGTCTTGAAACCTGTTCGCACTTTTTTGTTTCTTGTAAATAACTTTTATTGAAATTGGCAAAAATAGCATGTATCATAAAATGTAGAAAATTTGATACATATTACAGACCATGGACGGAAAAGAACTCAAATGGACAGGCTCCAGTTTAAAGGACTTAACGGCATTTCCGGATAGTGCAAGACGGGAGGCTGGATATCAGTTACACCGCGTTCAGTTTGGCATGGAACCCGATGACTGGAAACCATTTAAAACCGTTGGGCCTGGAGTGCGAGAAATCAGGATTAAAGAGGCTGGTGGTATCTATCGGGTGGTGTATGTCGCGAAATTTGAGGAAGCCATCTACGTGCTACATGCCTTCCAAAAGAAGACCGGGAAAACTGCTCTAAAGGATATTACCGTTGCTACGGTTCGTTATCAGGCAATTCTAGCCCACAGAACAAGAGGTAAACAAGATGGCCATTTGCACTGAAATTCGCCACGTTACACCGAAAGACGGTAACGTGTTCGCCGACCTGGGTTTTGCTCCCGGTGAAGCTGTCAAACTGAAAATCAAGGCAGAATTGATGATCAAGATTACCGCGTGGATTAAGGATAATGGTCTGAACCAGAGCGACGCTGCCGATATTTTCGGTGTTCAGCGAACCCGGGTCAGCGACCTGATGCGCGGCAAGATTCAAAAATTCACCATAGACGCGCTGGTTGATATGCTGGAAAAAGCCAGACAGCCCTACACCATCTCAACTTCATTTGAGGAGCACACTGCCCGGGTGACAGTTGCATAACCTGAGGAGAGAAAGGATCGATGACAAATGAGAATACGTTTCATTTGTCGCCGATCTTTTTTATTCCTTTTTATCCGGGTCTGAACCGGCAGAACCCGCCGACTTGAAAAAGCTGTTCTGCAGTTGCCGCCAGGCTTCCATGTTCTGCTCCGTCATTTCGCTCATGGTGGCGGCAAACGGGTTGCTGCCGACCGCCTGCTCGAACTTTTTCTGCAGGTTCTGTTGTTGCGCGGCAAACATCTCCAGGCTTTTCTGCAGGTATTCGCTGAACGCGGACTGGTAGGAGTTGCCGTAAAAGCGGATGAGCTGGGTCAGCATCGGCGTATTGAAGATAGGTTTCCCCTCGTGTTCCTGTTCCGAGATAATCTGCAGTAATATGTTGCGCGTCAGGTCTTCCTCGGTCTTCACGTCCGTCACACGGATATCGATGCCGTTCACCACCAGTTTCCTCACGTCATCCAGGGTGATATACCTGCTGATCTCGGTATCGTACAGCCGCCGGTTGGGATATTTTTTTATGGTACGCATGTCGGTCAGTCCGGTTTGGTTATCTTTCCACCGCCAGGGCCACCCCCTGGCCGCCGCCGATACACAAGGTGGCCAGGCCCTTGCTCACATCCCGGCGCTGCATGGTATGGAGCAGGGTGACCAGGCCCCGGCAGCCCGACGCCCCGATGGGATGCCCCAGCGCTATGGCGCCGCCATTGACGTTCACTTTCTCCGTGTCCCAGCCCAGCCCGTTGTTGACGGAGATGGCCTGGGCGGCAAACGCCTCATTGGCTTCCACCAGGTCCAGGTCGTCGACCGTCCAGCCGGCCTTGCCCAGGCAGCGCTGTGTTGCCGGGATCGGACCTGTCCCCATGATGGCCGGGTCGACACCGGCGCTGGCGTATGCCCTGATGCCGGCCATCATCGGCAGGCCCAGTTCGTCGGCTTTTGCCCGCGCCATGACAACGACCGCTGCCGCGCCGTCGTTGATGCCGGAGGCATTGGCCGCGGTGACCGAACCCTCGCGGGTAAAGGCAGGGCGCAGTTTCGCGATCTTTTCCGTAGTGACCCCTTGTTTGGGATACTCGTCCCTGTCGAATACGATGGGATCGCCCTTGCGCTGCGGCAGGCTGATGGGGATGATCTCTTCATCGAATATCCCCTCTGCCTGGGCTTGTTCAGTCTTTTGCTGGGACGCCGCAGCGAAGCCGTCCTGTTCCTCCCGTGAGATCCCGAACTTGCCCACGATATTTTCTGCAGTCATGCCCATGTGGTAATCGTTGAAGGCATCCCACAGGCCGTCGACGATCATCGAATCCAGCATCTTCCAGTCTCCCATCTTGGTTCCGTTACGGGACCTGGGCAGCACGTGCGGCGCCAGGCTCATGTTTTCCTGGCCGCCGGCGATGATGATGTCCGCATCGCCGCATGTTATTGCCTGGGCCGCGAGATGCACGGCCTTGAGGCCACTCCCGCAGACCTTGTTGATGGTCATGGCGGGTACCGAGTGGGGCAGGCCGGCTTCGATCGCGGCCTGGCGCGCCGGGTTCTGGCCTTCGCCGGCGGTCAGTACCTGTCCCAGGATGACCTCGTCGATCTGCGCCGGGTCCAGGCCGGTTTTTTCCAGTAATGATTTGATTACCGCGGCGCCCAGGGCGTGGGCCGGGGTATTCGCCAGGCTGCCGCCGAATGAACCGATAGGGGTGCGTCCTGCGGCGACTATGACTACGTCGTTGGTCATACTTTCTCTCCCTCTATTTCAAGACTTGTTTATGTGGTAACAGAGGGCGGGCATTATAGACCATATAGTTGCACTGCACAAAACGGAGGACGGAAGACGGAGGACGGAAGACAGTGAATGATGTTGGCTGTTCGAGAAGCAGTCCTCAGATATGCAGTGCGCGCCCGTCGTTTGCCAGGGCCGCCTCGTGCATGGCCTCGGCCAGGGTGGGGTGGGCGTGGATGGTGCGGGCAATATCCTCGGAAGTGCCGTCGAATTCCATGGCGAGGACTGCCTCGGCTACCAGTTCGGAAGCGTTCGGCCCCAGTACGTGAACGCCGAGCACCTGGTCGGTATCGGCATCGCTCAGTATTTTTACCATGCCGTCGCTGTCGCCGGCGGCCAGCGCCCTCCCGCTCGCCGCGAATGGAAAAACCCCGGCCCTGAAGGATACCCCGGCTTCCTCCAGTTCGGCCTCGGTCTTTCCCACCCAGGCAATCTCCGGCCAGGTGTAGATTACCCAGGGCACCAGGTCCAGGTTGATTTCGCTTTTTTGCCCGGCGAGGCGCTCGGCCACCATCACGCCTTCCTCGGCAGCCTTGTGAGCCAGCATCGGGCCGCGCACCACGTCGCCGATTGCATGGACATTCGGCAGGTTGGTGGCGCAATATTCGTCAACCTTGATGCTGCCGTTCTCATTCAGCTCCAGACCCGCCTCTTCTGCCCCAAGGCCGGCAATGTTGGGGGAGCGCCCCACGGCTACTATCAGCTTGTCGAAATTCAACTGCTGTTTGCTGCCGCCCTGTTCGAAAGAGACACCGACCTCCCGGCTGTTTACGCCGGTACCCGTCACCCTGGCGCCGAGGCGGATATCCAGTCCCTGTCTTGCCAGCAGTTTTTCGGATGCGGCCGCGATCTGCCGGTCCACGGGCGCAAGAAAGTCATCCAGGGCCTCCAGTATGGTGACCTTTGATCCCATCCTGCTCCAGACGCTGCCCAGTTCCAGCCCGATCACCCCCGCGCCGATGACGCCCAGTCGCTTCGGCACTTCCTTGAAGACGAGAGCGCCGGTGGAATCGACAATCCTGTTCTGGTCTACCGCGGCAAAAGAGAACCTGGCCGGAATGGAACCGGTGGCGATGATGATGTGCCGGGCTGAAACCGTGTATTCTTCGCCAGCTTCCTCGCCTGCCGGCGTGACCTTTACCTTATCGTTTCCCAGGAGTGTGCCCTGGCCCTGCAGCCAGTCTACCTTGTTCTTTTTGAACAACCCGGCGATACCCCGGGTCAGTTTCTGCACGATCCTGTTTTTCCGGTTTATCATTTTGTGGATATCAAGCTTCACGCCGCTGACGTTGATGCCGTGGTCGGCGGCCTGTTTGCTGATGAAAGCGTAATGGTGAGAGGAATCCAGCAGGGCCTTGGACGGTATGCAACCCGTGTTCAGGCAGGTTCCGCCCAGGGCAGGTTTGTTGTCAACGCCCATCCCGTTGTCCACGCAGGCGGTGGAGAAACCCAGTTGCGCGCAGCGGATCGCGCTGATATAACCGCCGGGGCCGGCGCCGATCACCACTACGTCGTAGTTGTTCATAATATTAAGTTGAAAGAGTACTAGAAGTCCTTGTTTCACAATATGATGGACAAAAAGGTCAAGTTTTCACGCGGCGATTTTCGCGCATTGGATTTGCCCCTCAATGATTTTTTCTACCCGATTGACAGCCGCCGCCAAGGGTCGGGACAGACTGAC
>JAPOQU010000044.1 GCA_026710545.1 Gammaproteobacteria bacterium
CCTACAAGTACCCGCGCAGGATAGATTTCATCGATGCCTTGCCCAAGACCGTCAGCGGCAAGATCCGCCGGGTGGAGTTGCGCGCGGGAGAGCGGCAAAACCAAGACCCGGATGCATGACGAATATAAGCACACGAGAGGCGACCCGCGCAGATATAAACCATATCGCTGAGTTCCAGCAGGCAATGGCGCTGGAGACCGAAAGCAGAACGCTGGATGCAGCGACGCTGAAACAGGGGATATCCGCCGTGTTCGACGCGCCGCAAAAGGGCTGCTACATCGTGGCGGACGTGAATGCTGATGGAGAGGGCGCCGCACAGGTCGCGGGAAGCCTGCTGATCACCTATGAGTGGAGCGACTGGAATAACGCGACTTATTACTGGATTCAAAGTGTGTACGTCGATAGCGCCTGGCGCGGTAAAGGCGTCTATCGGGCGTTATACGAGCATGTGCTATCCGTTGCGACGAAGCGCGGCGACAGCTGCGGCATACGTCTCTATGTGGAGCGCACCAACACCATTGCGCAACAGGCTTACACCAGCCTCGGCATGCACAAATCCCCCTACGACCTGTACGAAAAGCGCTGAGGAGACTATCCGTACAGCTTGAAACCTTTTACGCCCGGTATGGACGAGTCGCCTTAGGCGGCTCGATTTAATTTGCTATACTGGTTCAAGCCCATGCAAACACTGCCTGTCGATAATGCCGCCCTGGAAAACAGGGAGGCCTTGGTCACAGAACTCAGGACAATTCTCCCCGATGAGTGCGTGATTGTCGATGAGGGGGCATTGCGCGTCTACGAGACCGATGCCCTGACCGCGTACCGGCAGGTGCCGATGCTGGTCGTGTTACCGGAAACGACGGCCCAGGTCGCTACCGTATTGAAGCTCTGCCGCCGCATGAATATCAAGGTCGTACCCAGGGGCGCAGGCACATCCCTGTCCGGCGGCGCCCTGCCCCTGGCCGACGGGATCGTTCTGGGACTGGGTAAATTCAACAGGATCCTCGAGGTGGACTTCGCCAACCGTTGCGTGGTCGCGCAATCAGGCGTGACCAACCTGGCGATCACCGAGGCGGTGAAACACAAGGGATTCTATTACGCCCCCGATCCCTCCAGCCAGATCGTCTGCACCATCGGCGGTAACGTCAGTGAAAACTCGGGCGGCGTGCATTGCCTCAAGTACGGACTGACCACGAACAACGTCATGGGGATTGAAATGGTGACCATGGAAGGAGAGATACTGCGCCTGGGCGGAAAGTACCTCGACCCCGCCGGGTACGACATGCTGGGCATAGTGACCGGCTCGGAAGGGTTGCTGGGGGTCATCACGGAGGTAACGGTAAGGATCCTGCAGGAACCGCAGACGGCGAGGGCCATGCTGCTCGGGTTTCCCGACAATGAAAGCGCGGGTGAGTGTGTAGCCGGGATAATCAGCGCCGGCATTATCCCCGCCGGGATAGAAATGATGGACGAATTTGCCATCAAGGCGGCAGAGGATTTTGTCCATGCAGGTTATCCCGTAGACTGCCCTGCCCTGGTGCTCACGGAACTGGACGGGCCTGAAGGAGAAGTGACCGAACTGATAGAACAGGTCCGCAGAATTGCCGAAAGTTGCCGGGCGAGCTTTATCAGGGTCAGCGAATCAGAAGAAGAACGCGTGCGCATCTGGGCCGGAAGAAAAGCGGCCTTTCCGGCGCTGGGGGATATTTCGCCGGATTACTACTGTATGGACGGCACCATCCCGCGCCGGGAACTCTCCCACGTACTGACCCGGATCAGGGAAATGTCGGACAAGTACGGATTGAAGGTGGCGAACGTGTTTCATGCCGGCGACGGCAACCTGCACCCGCTGATCCTGTTTGATGCGAACGACCCGGAGGAACTGGAAAAAGCCGAAGAGTTCGGTGCGGATATCCTGCGCCTGTGCGTGGAAGTCGGTGGCGTACTGTCCGGTGAACACGGTATCGGCTTTGAGAAAAAAGATCTCATGCCCGCGATGTTCAATGAACAGGACCTGCAGCAGCAACAGCGCATCAAGTGCGTCTTTGACCCGGAAGGCCAATTGAATCCGGGCAAGGTATTCCCGGTCCTGCACCGCTGCGCGGAACTGGGCAAACTGCACGTGCACAAAGGCAAAATTCCGTTCCCCGACATACCCAGGTTTTAATTATCCGCAGATGACGCAGATTAACGCAGATTATTTTTTGTTATTCTTTGATTCAGTGTTAAAACAGATCATCGTGCTTTCAGAAAAAAACAATATAAATAAGAAACATCATTTCATCTGCGTTAATCTGCGTCATCTGCGGATAACATGAGTAACGAACGTTTTTTACCGGAATCGGAACAGCAGGCCCTGGAACTGGTCCGGTGGGCCGTCGCCGAGGGCAGGACTGTTTCGGTCCAGGGAAAAAACACAAAACACGGTTTCGGCCTGCCGGTCAGCGCGGATTGTACCCTGTCCCTCGAGAAGCTCAGCGGGATACTTGAATATCACCCGGAGGAACTGGTCATGACCGCTTTGCCGGGTACGCCGATGACCGAAATACGCGAAGAATTAACAAAACACAACCAGCATCTTGCCTTTGAGCCGCCGGCATTGAACAGGCTGTACCAGGTAGAGGATGAAGGCACTATCGGCGGAAGCTTCATCGGCAACCTGGCCGGCCCGCGGCGTTTCAAATCGGGTAGTGCGCGGGACCATATCCTGGGTGTCAGGGCGATCAACGGCCGCGGCGAGACCTGGAAATCCGGCGGCAAGGTCATAAAAAACGTCAGTGGGTATGACATGAGCAAACTGGTTACCGGTTCCTGGGGTACGCTGTCCGTGGTCACTGAATTGACGTTTAAAGTCCTGCCGGCGCCGCCGGTAACCCGGGGCCTGGCCGTATGGGGGCTCTCGGCAAGGCTGGGAACGGCCCTGATGGCGCAGGTGATCTCCACCCCCTGCGAAACGTCCGGCCTGGCGTACCTGCCCGAAGCGGCGCTGACGGCAATCGGCCGGGACGGCGCCTCTTTTCCCGATAAAACGCTGACGCTGATAAGACTGGAAGGAACGGAGTTGTCCGTCAAAGAACGCTTGCAAAGCATCACCGGGTGGCTGCCTGACGGGTGTGAATACAGCGTCCTTGAGCAGGCAGCGTCGATTGCAGCCTGGTCATTGATCGGCAACACGGCGCCGTTACAGGACGCACAACGCACCCCGGGCATCCTGAAAATATCACTCCCCCCGGCATCAGCCTGGAACCTGGCCCGTTTCATCGACGAACTGCGCGGCTGCACCTGGTACCTGGATGCTGCAGGGGGCTGGTTATGGGTGGGCATCTGCCAGGCCGGGATGACAGATAAGATACACGCCATAAGCCGGGAGGTTGATACTACCGGCGGCGCCACGACCATTTATCGCGCCCCCTCCGCCGTGAAACAGGAAACCGGTATTTATCCGTTCCCCGGCGAATCAATCAAACGCTTGAATGAAAAGATAAAACACAGCTTCGACCCGGGAAACATCTTCAACCCCGGCCGCCTCATTTCACGTGAATCCCCCGCCCCGGCTTTGGCAGGGACAGGCTCTGTTTAAACAATGCGCACCGAATTCACCGCCGCACAACTGACCGACCCCGGACTGCACGAGGCCAACAGCATCCTGCGTAAATGTGTTCATTGCGGTTTCTGCAACTCCACCTGCCCTACCTTCAAACTGCTTGGCGATGAACTGGACGGGCCGCGCGGCCGCATCTACCTGCTGAAAAACCTGATGGAGCAGGATGAAACACCTTCCGGGAAAGTAGTCAGCCACATCGACAGGTGCCTGTCCTGCTTGTCCTGCATGACCACCTGCCCCTCCAGCGTCAATTACATGCACCTGGTCGATGCGGGGCGCAGCTATATCGAGAAAAAATTCAGGCGCCCGCTCCGGGACCGGCTGTTCCGGCGCCTGCTGGCAGCGACCTTGCCCCACCCGGCCCGGTTCCGGTTGCTGCTGTTGTTCTCCATGTTGCTCCTGCCCGTCAGGCGCCTGCTGCCCCGGCGCTTTCATGGCGCACTGAAACTCCGCCCCCCGGCAACCCGGAACAAGATAATTAAAGAGGACAGGGGCCAGGCCAGGACCGGAAAAGCCGTGGGCCTTGTCGCCGGTTGCGTGCAGCAGGTAATCGGCAAGGATATCAATTCGGCCAGTATGCGCCTGCTGGAGCGCCGGGGCTGGCGCGTCCACCTGCTGCCGGAACCGGCCTGCTGCGGCGCAGTCGAGCACCACCTGGGTAAACAAGCCCTGGCGGAAAAACGCTTCCGGCAAAACATCACCGACTGGATACAACAGGTTGACGAACACGGACTCGAGGCCTTGATCGTCAATGCCTCCGGTTGCGGAACCATGCTCAAGGACTACGGCCACCTGTTTCGCCATGACGAGTCCCTGGCTGCTGCTGCCGGTAGAATCAGCGGGATGACCCAGGATATAGCTGAATTTTTATCCGAGCAGCAAGGCGTGACCGAAAACGGCGAAATGGAGCAGGTCCGTGTCGCCTACCAGAGTCCCTGTTCCATGCAACACGGCCAGAAAATCGACATACAACCGCTGACCCTGTTACGGCAAGCCGGCTTCAAGGTACAGGAACTGCCGGAAAAATACATGTGCTGCGGCTCGGCCGGCACCTATAATATCCTGCAACCGGCGATCGCCGCTGAACTGGGAGAAAGAAAAGCGGTCTATATTGAACAGGCAAACGTAGACGTCGTGGCCAGCGGCAACATGGCCTGCATGATGCACCTGCGGCAATTCACCGATGTCCCCTTTGTACATACGGCAGAACTGCTCGACTGGGCGACAGGCGGCCCCAAGCCGTTTTAAAACTGCAAACCATATAACAACCAGGAGTGGATCATGAACAACCCGGTAAACATCACCGTCTTCCGCTGGGCCGGCGCCTGGGGCCCGTTCAAGGTCAATATCCCCTGTGGGGAATGCGCCTTGACCAAGGACATTATCCAGGACTGTATGGATACGGACCTGGCAGGCATAGATGTCGAACTCGACATGCGCGACTGGCTCACGGAATGGTGGAAGCCCCTGCCCAAGGGAGGCTGGCATGCGCCGATTGTGCTGGTAAACGACAGGATCATATCCCAGGGAGCGGCCTTGAACCGGGGCGTGCTGACCCAGTCAGTCATTGAGGAGGCAACGGGCAACTCACCGATACAGGGAAATCACGCTTACGGCAAGGCCACCTGCCCCCACTGCGTGCGCGCCAAGGGATACCTGGAACAGGCGGGTGTTGACTACCGCTACCACGACGTCGTCAAGGACCCGCGTGCGCTGTATGAAATGCTGGCGCGGGTAAAACCGATCATCGGCCCCAAAACCCCGGTCACAGTACCGCAGATCTGGCTGGACGGCAGCTACGTAGGCGGCGCGGACGAATTGAAACGCATCCTGGACCTGCCCGAGGTGGAACCGAACCCGGACCGGGGGCAGTGTTCCCTGTCCCCCGCCCGTTGAAGGTTAACAGGCTGTTTAAGCCGGAAAAATTCAATGAGCAAGTCACACCGGCCCGTCGTAGCTGATGACGATAATCCCGGCCTGTTCCAGGCTGTCTGCAAGTTTGTTCCCATGATTGCCGCTTACTCCTTTCGCCACCTGACGGTGGGCGCCCTGGTCCGGAACAAGTTGAAGAGGCTCGAAGCAAGAGGCGAAAAATGGATCATAGAAGAGGAGCGGGACTGACTGAATGAAACTCCATTCAAAAGCGCCGGAAGAAGCGACTGTCAGCTACCGGAACCCGCCCGCATCCGGAAATGCCATCAACGGCCTCGGGGAAAAGGACCTCAGGCGCGCCGGTTACGTCTTTCATTCCAATGTGAAATCCGGCCCCCTGCCCTTTGACAAAATGCAGGAGGTATTCAGGTACAGCTATCCCGCCAGGATGCTGCCGATGATCATCCAGGCTGCATGGGCAACATTCAGACCCCAGGGGAAACTCAGCGACAAAAGACAGAACGTGACCGATGCTGAGAAAATGACCCGGCAGATAAAGGAAAAAGCGCAGGAACTCGGCGCCGGTATTGTCGGGATCTGCGAACTGAAAGACGAGTACCTGGTTGAAGGAGAAAAAAGCAAATATCGTTTTGCCATAGCACTGGGTCTGCCCATGGACAGGGAAAAAATGCTGCACATACCGGGGCATACCAGCGCCATGGAAGTCCAGAGAGTATATATAAAGGCCTCTTACCTGACGGTTGGCCTGGCCCGGCACATCCGCTCACTTGGCTGGCCTGCGCAGGGCCTGCCGGTTAACAGCAGCAGCGAATACCTGCATATCCCCATCGCCATCGCCGCCGGTATCGGCGAGCTTGGAAAACATGGCTCACTCATCTGCAAGGAATACGGCTCCAATTTCAGGCTCACCACGGTTGTGACCGACCTGCCGCTGGTAGCGGATGCGCCGGTGGATATCGGTGTAGACGATGTCTGCATGACCTGCCAGGCCTGCAGCAAAGCCTGTCCTCCCGATGCAATTTATTCCGACAAGCAATGGGTGCGCGGCACGAAAAAGTGGTACGTAGATTTCGATTTATGCACCCCCTACTTCTGCAGTACTTACGGCTGCGGGATCTGCCTGGAAGTCTGCCCCTGGTCGGAACCGGGCCGGGGACCGGGCTTGTCTGAAAGATTGTTGGCGCTGCGCCGGAACAACAGCGAGTGACAGGGAGAGGAAGAGAATGGTGCCGGGGCGGGAAAAAAAAAGTATCAAGCGCCCGTGTCTCTTCTGAGACAGGTTCAACCTTACGTGCTGACCTGCTCCTGTCTAATGGAAATATTATCACCCTCGACAGTGTTTCCAGCACAAGCGAAGCGGTGGCAATACGTGGTTCAAAGATAGTGGCGGTGGGTACAACGGCAGATTTGGACGCACGCGTTGCCCCGGACACTCGCCGCATGGATTTACAGGGTCAAACACTCCTGCCCGGGTTCTTTGACACCCACGCTCACATGGATCGGGAAGGATTAAAGACCCTGGGTGGTGAGTCACTGATTGGCGCCAATTCGGTTTCTGCAATTGTCGAGCGTGTTGCAGCAGCGGCAACCAGGGCAAAGCCGGGTGAGTGGCTCGTGTTCATGCCCATGGGTGGACCGCCTTTCGACTATGTGAACAATCCCTCAATGCTTAAAGAAGGACGTTTTCCCAATCGTTATGATCTGGATGAAGTCGCACCCGATAATCCGGTTTTCATTCGCGGCGTCTGGGGTTGGTGGGCCCGTCCTCCCTTTCCGGCAGTTGCGAACAGTGAAGCCTTGCGCCGCTGTGATATCAGCGCTGCTTCAGTTGATCCCTATAATATAAAAATTGTTCGCGACCCCAGTGGTTTACCAACCGGTCTCTTCCTTGAAACCAACCGGACTTCCTTAATCGAGTACACATTGTTTCGTAATGTTCCCCGCTTTACCTATGAAGATCGACTGGAATCGGTGCGTCGCAGCTCTGAAATTTACAGCAGTTTAGGTACCACATCAGCATACGAGGCACATGGTCTTACACCCGAGCTATTACGCGCCTATCGAGAAATTGATGAGCGTGGTGAACTCTCGGTTCGCATGTCTGCAGCAGTGAGCCTCCCTTCCTCTTCCATGAATCGCAGCCGGCTTATTGATGTTCTGGATCAATGGGCGCCTTCGGCAGGTGGCCGCGGTATGGGGAGCGGCAACTTTCGTGTCTCCGGCGTTACCCTCGACCATTCCGATCCAAAGATAGCTGCAATCATCGCAAGGGATTATCCCTACGTTCAATGGGCTGGAAATTTCGAGCAGGGTATTACAAGTTCAGAATTTGTTGAAATCGGCATTGCAGCCGCGCAGCGCAAGCTGCGATTGAATTTCCTGATTGCTACAACACCTTATCACAGTGTTGACGGCACCCTTGACATGCTCGAGCAAATTGATAAACAGGCGCCGATTAGAGATTTACGCTGCGTTGGCTTTCACCTGATTAACGCAAGCGCACAACAACTTCGCAGAATTCGGGAGCTCGGATTGATCATTACCATAACGCCGTCATTCATTTATTCACATGCGGCTGAACTCCATCTGCATAAGCTGGGTCAGGACGCCTGCCCCATTCGCGAGGTACTCGATGCAGGTATCCCTGTAACACTGGGTTCGGACAATGTACCCCCCTCGATGTTTTTCACCGCCTGGGAAGCACTGGTACGCTGGGATGAAACCGGACAACAACACCTGGGTAATTCTCGCCTGGATCGTGAGGAAGTATTGCGACTTTGCTGTCAAAGTCCCCATTACATTAACTGGGAAGAAGACAACCGGGGAGTCATTGCACCGGGCATGGCGGCGGAACTTATGGTCTTCGATGCCAATCCGCTGACCTGCGACATAGACCTTTTGCCTCAGCTGACACCGGTATTGACGATGGTTGACGGCCGCATCGTGCACGATGCGGGCTCTGGTATTCCATCAATTTGAATACGCAGGTAAATCTATAACAACCATCCTGCAAATCGCTCGACTTCGTTGCAAACAACTTCTATACTAGCCGGCAGGTCCATTAATTGGGAGTTGCTCCATGTCTCAATCCACCATCTTACGCGGGGGTCAGATAATCGATCCGGCCCAGGGTCTGAACAGGTTTACCGATCTCACTATAACTGACGGCAAGATTGCCGCCATTGGTGATTCAGAGTTAAGCGCAGATGCCGACGTTGTTGATGTCTCCGGTCTGATCGTCACCCCTGGTTGGGTTGACATACACGTCCATGCCTATGGCGACCTCGGCTTCGCCTATCCCGATTACATCGGCATCTATGGGGGTGTCACAACGTTTGTCGATGCCGGTGGACCTGGTTTTGGGGCCTTCCCGGAATTCAAGGCCTTGATGACCGATGCCACCGTTACCGATCTGTATTGTGGCCCGTATGTGCGGCCGCTGGGTATCGTCACCTCGGCCTATATTGAAGGTGATGTCCGCACTTTAGGCGCATGGGATATTGCGGCCTGGCTCGACATCGTCGATGAGAATCGTGACACGTTTGCTTATTTGAAGCTCGGCGCCTTTGGCGACCATGATTGGGGGCCGCTACGAATGGGCAAAGGCGCGGCTGAGATTCTCGAGTTGCCTACCTATACCCATATCGGTGACTTCCAGGTTGCACCCAGGCGCGACACTACCGGGCCTGCCTTTGAGGTCGCTGAGCGCGGTGACATGATTACGCATATATATCATGGCAATCCCGGCACAATATTGGACGATGACGGTAAAATCCGGCGTGAAGTTCGGGCCGCTGAGAAGCGCGGGGTGTTATTCGATATCGGCATGGGCTCAACGAATTTTTCTTTTGATATTGCTGAACAAGCCATCGCCCAGGACTTGCTGCCTCACACCATCAGCTCAGACTTGCAACAATTCAACGTAATGAATCCGGTGAAATCTTTCACTAATGTGCTGACCTGCATGCTGGCGCTGGGACTCGAGCTTGAGCAAATCATCGAATACATCACCATCGCGCCGGCTCGCGCCATTAACATTGATGATCATGCAGGCAGCCTGGCTGTTGGGAGGCCGGCGGATGTCAGTGTGATGAAGATTGAAGACGGCGATTTTGAAGTGGAAGATTGTGAGCAACAAACCCGCAAGATCGACCGCCGGATCCTGCCGGTGATGGCATTCAAACGCGGTGTGCGCTACGACTGCGATGTAACCCTGGCCCGCAACGAACGCAACTGGCTGCCGATGATGGATGAAGACGTTATTCCGCAACGCGCCGGCACTCTGACACCTGGTCAAAAGGCCTTCCTGGACACGCTGGCCGCTGATCTTGCCCGGTTAAATTGGGACGCTACAAAGGTTGACCTCGACGTCGCTACCCGGGTCCAGGAATGTTTCTTCGGGACACGCGACAAAGTCGGCTTGCCGCTTGCGGACGCCTTGACCGCCACCTATAAATGTTTCCTGGAAGAACCGTTCACTTACCAGATTGGATTATTTCTTACCCGCATTGAACGTGGCTTTGCCATAGACCGAATCCAGCAGGTGGGAGGCGGATTCCAGAAGGCCGCCTAGGCGGAGCGTTTTGTATGGGTGAAGGAGAGTGGCATGATCTCCGGGAGATCGACGCAGAGGAGTCGGAATTCCCGATAGCAACCACGGTTGACGGTGAAGACATCGTCATTTTCCGAATCGGTGGCGATTACCGTGGCGCCCAGCGTTTGTGTCCGCATAAAGATGGCGATTTTGTCCGCCGCGGCAAAATCATGGGTAACGGCAAAATGCTCCGCTGCGAACTCCACGGCTTCATATTCAATCTTGTTTCCGGCAAAGGCGTCAATGCCGGACCACAATGTATCGATATCTTTGAGATCAAGCGTGATGGTTCCCGCCTACAGGCCCGCAAAAAACTAAAATAGAAAGGCGTCCGTCCCCCGTATCAAGGGTACCCCTCCGTCTACAACAACCAGTGGGTGGTGGGTTGATTCAAACGGAGTCGACCATACACTTCCTTAATAATCTCTTCATGATTGGCCTCATGCATGGTCATGGCATTAATATCACGATAGAGCCGTTGCATATGAGAGCGTTCACTCAATGATGAACCACCGGAGTCCTGGAACAGGATGTTGACGACTTCCCGGCATAGATGCATGGCATGGACACCGAACAACCTGATCCGCGCCCGGTCCTGTGCACTCATTACCTTTTCACTATGCACAGCCCCGTCAAAACACAGATCACAGGCACGATCTGTCATCAGGATTGCGGATTCCAGTTTAGCCGTAACATCACCCAGGATCCGGTGGGTTGAGGGTAAGTCTTTTTTTGGAATGTCAGCGGTATACACCATGGGTCTCGCCGAGCGGTTTTGAATCAGGTCTTCATGAAATTCCAGTGCTGCGACTGCGGCGCCAACGGTAGTCCCTGCCCCCAATGAGACCGGCATAATCGCACCGAATGGTGCGCGGTACAACAATGGTCTTGAGCTACCGCATTTGTGCACCAGGGCAGTTTCCGCCTTCATCATCCTGTGACCAGGCACAAAGTACTCGTCCTGCTTCAACTTGACACTGTTACTGCCGGTCGCTTTAAGACCGGCCACATACCAATCATCATTAATTTCAATGTCCTCAGGCGGCACCATGAAAAACGCCTTGTCGTGTCCCGGCGGTAATCCGGGTAGATGCGCACCCAACAGAAACCAGTCCGCGTTATGGCAACCGGAGCCAAATGGCCAAACGCTGTTCTTTAAAACAAAACCACCATCGACTTTTGTTGCCGTAGTGCGGTCCGGAAGAATACCCGATATCCCGGCATTGGGATCAGCGCCAAACACTTCTTCCTGGGCCTGCTCCGGAAACAGCGCCATCAAATAGGTATGACAGGACATCACGCTATACACCCAACTGGATGAAGGGCAAGCCTTGGAAAGTTCAGCCGCAATGCGCCAAAAATAACGCGGATGCAATTCATAACCACCATAGCGCACCGGTACATAGGCGCGGAACAGGTCTGCTTGTTTCATTGCCCGGAAAGACTCCGCATGGATATGGCGTTGCTGCTCTGCCTCCCCTGCCCGCTCCCGCAAGCCGGCGGCGACGCCCCTGGCCCGGTCGATAAGTGTATTGGCTAATTCTTCCTGGTCTTTGACGGTGGTATCCATGATGCTTTAACTCAACTGTTATTGTGACTACCGTCGCAGAGGTAGCCCTTACCGCTTCGTTTACAACCGCATAACCAGAGGGATTCGGTTTGCTTGAGTTCAAATTTTACCGGCGTAAAATCGCTGCCTTTATGGGAACCATCGCAAAAAGGCTGGTTGTCAGAGCGGCCACAGCTACACCAGAAATAAGTCCCCGCTTCAATTTCGACCCCATAGGGACCATTTTGTGGACATTGTGCTTCGCTCATGTTTTTCACCTGTTTTTACATAGTGTTATCGGCAAATACTAAATCAAAATCCATTAATTCGCTAACAAAAACCGAACCCGCACTTCCGCCGTCCCTGGCGGTCGAGCTTAAGCCGCGGCCGCCAGGCGTTGCCTGTTGTGATGAGCGGCAAGGTCCTGCACCGGTCCGCGCGGCACGATCGCGGGACGGCCGTACCAGGCTTTTTCCAGCGAGTAGTACTGGCGTTTCGCGTCTTCGATATCCAGAAGTTCCGCGATCCCGTCGACTTGATAAAGCTCCCGCAGGTAGTTGCTCAAATTCGGATAATCCGCGATACGCCGCAAGTTACATTTGAAGAAACTGAAATATGCAGCATCGAAGCGCAGCAGTGTGGTGTAGAGTCGCCAATCGGCCTCTGTCAGGCGCTCGCCGATCAAATAGCGCTGGTCACCGAGACGCGCCTCCACCTTATCCAGGGTTGCAAACAAGGCCGATACCGCGCCGTCGTATGCATCCTGGGTCGTTGCGAATCCGCACTGATAAACGCCGTTGTTTACGTTTGTGTATATTTCAGCGTTCAGTTCGTCGATGTCTTTCCGCAGGTCTTCCGGATACAGGTCAAGATCGGGATTGCCGGCAAAGTCATTAAAGGCGCTGTTGAACATACGCAGAATTTCGGAAGATTCGTTGTTGACGATGGTCTCCCGCTGCTTGTCCCAAAGCACCGGAACGGTCGGGCGCGCGCTGCATTTGGGATCCGCGCGCAAATAAATCTGGTAGAGATGTTTCGCCCCGTAGAGCGGATCCGGCTCTGCCCGCGGCTCGGCGCCGGGTTCGGCAAAGCACCATCCGTTCTCAGTCATCTCGGGAACCATGCGCGTCACCGAGATCGCGTCTTCCAATCCTTTCAAGCGCCGCACAATCAACGTGCGGTGGGCCCACGGGCAAGCAGCAACCACGTAAAGGTGGTAACGCCCGGGTTCGGCCGGAAACCCGTCCTTACCGCTCGGTCCGGCTGCTCCGTCCGGCGTCACCCAGCTTCGAAACGTACTGTCCTTGCGGACAAATTTTCCGCCGTGCTGTTCCGTTTGATGATGATCGCCCGAATGCCAGACACCGTCTACAAGAATACCCATCGCCTCAATCCTCCACGCTATGTTGCATCATACAACTCGAACCGCATGAAGCTGAGTCGAGCCCCTTACCTGAATTAGAAATAGTTATAGCGCGCCCGGATCCCCCACCAGCGCGGCTTATAGTAACCCACCGTCGTGCACCCGCATAGCGTCGATAAGTCGAAACCGGTGAACATGGCGCGCTCATCGGCAACGTTCTCGACGAACGCCGAGAATTCCCAACGCTCATCGACGCTGGTCCAGTGTGCCCGCACATCGCCCATCACGTACGACGGCATCCTCTGCGCGTCGAAGTTGCGGATGTTCTGGTAACGATGTGCCGCATAGTCAAATTCCGCCTGTAAGGCGACTGTGCCGCCGGCCAATGAGTCCGGCCACTCGTAGCGTGCCAGACCGCTGAGTTGCACGTCCGGCGTGAACGCCGGATCGACATCCCGCTCCACGTTCGGCGCGACTGCAAGGTTCTCGACTTCAGCATCGATGTAGGATGCGTTGAACATGATCGTGAAGTTGTCGACAGGGCTTGACAGCAGCTCGAGTTCCACGCCCTTGTAAGTCGCGTCGTTGTTGAAAATGGCGCCCGACGCACCAATGAACAGAAAGGCCTGGTAATCGGAATAATCATAATAGTACGCGCTGGCGTTCAGCCGGGTACTGCCGCCGAACAGCGTGGCCTTGAAGCCGCCCTCGTAGGCGAGCAGCACCTCGGAATCGTAGGGGAACTGCTCGTCGGCGAGCCTGGCCTGGCCGGCGTTCACCGGACCGTTGAAACTGCCGGCCTTGACGCCGCGATTAACGCCGAAATACAGCAGCCAGTCATCATTGGGCCGGAAATTGAGCTGGGCCTTGCCCGTCCACATTGTCTCGCTGGTGCTGTCCGAATACGGCGCGAACTCGGTCACTATCGGAACGCGCTTGTCGAACTCGACGCGGAAATCGTCCAGGTTTCCGTAAAACTCGTTCACGAAGTCGTAGTCCTTGTCTTCGAACACCACCCGGGCGCCGAGAACGAGTTCAAACTGGTCCGTGAGTTCGACGTCCATCTGGCCGAAAATCGAGTAGGAGTTAGTCTTCAGATCGACGATGTTGTTGGAGGCGACCGCTCCGGGATACCGGTCGCCACCCGGCTGATAGGGGGCCACCCCGAACGGGTTGAAAAACGACAGGAGAAACGGCGTCAAGGCGGTGGTTAACGGCCCGCCTTCGGAGAAGTCGAATGCGTTCCGGTCGTTGGTTTCCATCCATAGATAGTACAGACCGGCGACGTAATCGACACGACCGAACTGGCCATTCAGGCGCAACTCCTGGGCGAAGTTGTCGGCAGTGGTATCGCGTGAGATGGCCCCTTGCGCGACCGGAGAACCCTCAACGTCGATCGATTCGCGCATCAGAAAATGCATGTAATGCGAAACCGATGTCAAGGTCATATCTTCGCTGATATCCCACGTAATCTTCGCGGTGACGCCTTCGGTTTCATTCCGGTTGAAGTCATCGGACGTCATGTCGCTGGAAATATCGAAACCATCACCATCGGGATCGATGTGTCCCCAGAAGTCACCGCCCACTACCGGACGCACGGCATCAGACCGGCCGTAGAGCGGAGGACCCGGAAAGAACTCGCCGTCGGTCAGGTTGATGGGCAGGCAACCGCCAGTGTCGCCGTTTATCACTTCACAGCCGAGCGGATCGTCCGCAGCGAAGATACTGTTGATGGTGTCATCCAGAGCGCCGTCGCCATCACTGTCGATGCGCACCCCCGTGGTCGCAATGTGCTGGTTGGGGGAGGTACTGATCTTCGCGCGCCCGGCGAAACCGGAAACCAGAAACTGGACGTTATCGGTAAGGTCGAATTCCAACTGGCCGCGCAGCGCCCATTGATTGTCGTTCCAAACGTCGTCTGCATCGCTGGTCGCCGAGCCAAACCACGGCGGACTGCCGGGGCCGGCCGGATTATCTATCGCATCCAATGGGTAGACATTGTTAAGGATGGGATCGTGACGCTTATACATGCCCGACAGCCGTGCGCGAACCCGGTCGCTGAGACTGCCACTGATCGCACCCTCGGCGTTGAAGGTATTCTCGCGACCGTAGGTCAGGTCGAGAAAACCTTCGCTCTCCTCCGTGGGCTTCTTGGTATGGTAAGCGACCGCACCACCGGTAGCGTTACGTCCGAACAGCGTCCCTTGCGGACCCTTCAGGATCTCGACGCGTTCGAGGTCGAAAGCCGCGAAGACATTACCCTGGCGAAATCCGATATAGCCTTCGTCGACGTAGGTAGCATTCGGGTTCTCGGCAAAATCGGCGAAGTCGTTCTGGGTGACACCGCGAATCGTGAATTCGCGGGTCTGTCCGGCGCTACTACCGGATACAAACACGCCGGCGCTCATGAAGGCGACGTCGGTACTCTCGGTCACCCGCAGCTCTTTGAGCTGCGCGCTACTGAACGCGCTGATGGCGATGCCGACGTCCTGCACGTTCTGCTCGCGCTTCTGCGCCGTGACGATGATTTCTTCCAGCACCTGGGCGCCGGCAGAATACGTAACCGCGGCGATTATTGTGGCGACAAACATACTGATAACGCGTGAGCGGATCGTGCGTTGAGTCATTACGAAGACCTCCCCCTGGATCGTTTAACTGCTCTATACTAATGCCGTTCTTGCTGACTTTCAATAAAACCCAATGAAAATCCATCAAAATACAATGGCAATTCCTCCCAGCAGGCCCGGGCTCAGGTTTCAGCAGGCTCCTTCGGAAAGCGGATGAACAGCACCGCCAGCGCGGCCAGAACGAACGGTATGGCAAACAGGCTGAAATTCAGGGCGCGCGAATACCCGGGCGCCATCAGCAGTCCGCCTATAATGGGGCCGATGATGGCGCCTGCACGGCCCATACCCTGACCCCAACCGACACCCGTGGCGCGCAATTCAGTCGGGTAAAGGCGCACGCCCGCCGCCACCATGCCGATGAGGCCGGCCTGGCTGAAAAACCCCAACACGCCGATTAACGTCAACAATATCGCCAGCGGCGGCGTCAACACACCGAATGCCACCATGAACACAGCTGAAGCCACTTGAAAACCAATAATGACCCCGGCTAGGCGATAGCGGGTGAACAGCGATCCAAGGACGATGATGCCGACCAGACCGCCGAGGTTGTAAACCGTGCCCGCCAGTATGTAATGCTGCTCCGGGTGACCCATGTCCTTGACAATTGCCGGGACGAAGCCCAGCAGAAAATACACAGTGGCATAAACCATGAAAAAGCCCATCCAGAGTCCCAGGGTGGAGCGGCGGCGGTTTTCGACGAGCAGGTTGCTGACGCCCAGGCCGCTGCGTTTCTCGGCGGTGGTGGCGGGGAGTTCATCCAGTTGCGGGCGACCGAGTCGGCGGAGCAGCCGGTTTGCCTGCGCCAACGCGCCGGGGGGCTGTTTTTTCAGCAGGAATTCCAGTGACTCCGGCAACATCACGAATGCGACCGGCAGCATGATGCCGGTAACCGCCGCGGCAGCGATGAACATCGCCCGCCAGCCGTACTCGGGCACGATGTACGCGGCTACGACGCCGGTGAGCATAGCGCCCACGGCATAGCCGGCGCCGATCATCGACACGACGAAATGCCGGTAGCGTGGTGGCGAGTATTCCGCACCAATGGTCGACAGGGTCGGTCCTGCCAGGCCGATCCCAAGTCCGACGATGAAGCGCAAGGCCAGCAACTGCGCAATCGAGGTGACGAAGGCCGTGAGCAACATGCTCGAGGCAATGATTGTGACCGCCGCCAGCACCGCCCGGCGCCGGCCGATGATGTCGGCAAATGGCGTGAGGAAAAACGAACCCATGGTCATGCCGGCGACGCCCGCGCTGAAAATATAGCCATAGGTGCCCTTGGTGATGTCCCATTCTTCGATTATCTGCGGACCGGCGTAAGCCACCACCAGCACGTCCATGCCATCGATGATTTGCAGCACGAAACACACGGCGATTGCCGCGAAATGTGTAATCGTAAACGATTCCGGTGATTTCTCCACCAAGTGCTCCCCCTGTAGACGTTTCAGACAACGAAAACTCAAATTACGATTTTAAGTGATAACATAACTAAAATACTTATTCATATATATTTCAGATCATTTGTATAGAAACCAGAGAATCTTCATATTTCACGACCACGTAAATGAAGGCAGATAATAACAACAGCACTTTTGTCTGGCGAGAGATGGATCAGGAATCGCTGGATGCTGCCTATGAACAAAGTAACTATGCATCTAATTTGCAGGAAGTGGTTGATCGCTATCAATCGAACAGCGAAAAAGCCAGACATGAGACAGGTGAGCCAAAGCGATTTCAATATGGTCCGAAAGACATAGAACAACTGGATGTATATACCACTGCAAAACGTAATGCTCCGACTATCATATTTATTCATGGAGGCGCCTGGCGCATTGGCTTTGCCAAGGATTACGCCTTTCCCGCTCCCCTGTTCACAAACGCCGGGATGCATTGGATAGCAATAGACTTTGATTCCGTGTTGGATGTCGAGGGAGACTTGATGGTATTAGCCGGACAAGTAAGACGCGCTATTGCCTGGGTCTATAATAACGCAACAAAATTCAGCGGGAATAAAGACAATATCTACCTTTGTGGTCATTCTTCCGGCGCACACCTTACTGCTGTTTGCCTGACAACAGACTGGCAATCCGGGTTTAACTTACCTGCTGACATAATCAAAGGCGGACTGTGTTGCAGTGGCATGTATGACCTCGAACCGGTAAGGTTGTCTTCACGCAGTGAATACCTGAATATCACGGAGGAAACGGAAAACAAATTAAGTCCGCAGCGGCATTTGGACAAGTTATCTGCACCGGTCATTATCAGTCATGGCACCAATGAATCACCGGAGTTTGTTCGTCAATCCAACGAATTTGCACAGGCTATCGAAAAGCTCAACAAGACTGTGGACTATGTAATCGGGATTGATTTAAACCACTTCGAGATATTGGAAACACTGGCTGAGCAAAGTGGGTTGCTTGCAATGTCACTTTTAAAAATGGTTCAAAAGAATTCCGAATAAACATGACGGCTTGACATGACGTACAACAACAAATATAGTGTACGTCATGAATACGAAGATTACACTGCGAATGGACGAGTTGCTTATTAAAACGGCCAAATCTGAGGCCGCCCGGCGCGGCAAATCCGTCTCGCAAATGGTGGGCGAGTTTTTTGCCCACCTTGGAAATTCCGGGCAAGAGGCCGGCAATGAACTTCCTCCCGTTACCGCAGCACTGTTGGGCGTACTCAAAGGACAGGACATTGACGAGTCTGCTCACAAACAACACCTGCGCGAGAAATACCTCTGAAAGTACTGGTCGACACAAACGTGGTGCTCGACCTCCTGTTGGCCAGAGAACCGTTCGTGCAATCCGCCGCTAAAATATTTGCCCTGACTGAGCAATCAGAACTGGAGTCCTACCTGTGTGCCACCACCGTCACCACGGTTGACTACCTGTTATCACAGGTATTGGACAAGTCCGAGGCCCGCGCTGCTTTGCATCGGTTGCTGGAGTTGTTTGAAATTGCGCCGGTCAATCGACCTGTCATTGAAGAGGCGCTCGGGAGCCGAATAGAGGACTTTGAAGATGCCGTAATAGAGCAATCTGCGCACCTCGTCGGTGCACAGGCGATAATCAGCCGGGACACGAAGGGGTTTAAACGCTCAATCGTGAAAGTTCTTGACCCGACGGAATTGCTTGCGTTCCTGGAGGCTGGGTGAGTCTTGAATTTCAGGGCGTGGCCTACAAGCCGCTCTCGACAATTGCCTTAAATTCACGAGTATTCATCTGTCACTCCATGGATTGATAACAGGAATGCCGCAACCTTCGTAATCCACCGCGTTCCTTGTTGCAACAGTCATACTTCTTGATCGCGCTATGGCAGCAATTTGTCCATCGAACTGGGATATCGCTTGCCCGGCGTTGCGGCGGGCTGATACGATTTCAGCATAAGCCTTTGCGGCTGCACTATCGAATGATAGCAATCGGCCGCATCGGCTCGCGAGGCGGTAAGTTCAGGTCAACGCCGCCAAGAGGCTTGAAGAGTTCATGCAGCGCTGAACCTAAATCTTTCTCCGGCGACAAATCCTGCTCGACCGCCCCGGCCAGTATCAGGCGGGCCTCCTCTTCCATCGAGCGCCCGTGTCCGGCTGCGAGAATCCTGAGACGTGTCTTTACCTTATCATCCAGATTGCGAATTGTGATACTTGCCATAATCATGCCCCTGTCATTCAGATATCCAGGATGATAAATGATGATTGCATTGCAATCAATATATTCCTGATACGTTTTCATCCACGATACAACTCCTTCCGCATTAATTTAGCCTTCCGGTGGATATGGGTCGTCGCCGTAAGTATTTCGCTCGCGGATGCGCCCATTCACACCATGAATGAGCATTTCTGAACCCTTATTACGGGCGATTTCACGGGCTGCGCCAATTGCTTCCCGCTGGGTCGAGTGGACAGACGAAGCTTTCTGGTTGCCCTCTCCTTTTACTGCCCAACCTTGGGGATGCGGCACAACATGTTGATTTTTATTAGCCATTTTAGACCTCCATAAGTTTATTTTGGTTGAATAACGATAATTACATGTTAAAATATCAACTTTAAGTTTAATTACTACATTCAATATTGTGTTTGTCAACCATATTAGCAAAGGAGACAACAATGTTTGGACAAAGACTCAGATTAGCGCGAAAGAAGGCAGGGTTATCAATGCAAGCCCTTGCCGATAGCGTTATACCTAAAGTCAGCGCACAAGCTATCAGCAAATACGAGGCGGAAAAGATGATGCCTTCTTCAGCGGTGCTGGTCGGACTAAGCAAAACCCTTGGCGTGTCCATTGACTTCCTCATGGGAGGCCAGGTCGAAACCTTGAAAGGGATCGAGTTTCGCAAACATTCCGGCACCTCGGCACGAGACCGCGCTAAGGTCGAAGCAATTGTGACTGAAAAAGTCGAAGACTATCTGGCAATTGAGGATATTCTCGAACTGGTTCCGCCTGCCAACCCGTTTGGCGACCTTGTGACCGATGAGATTGAGAGTATCGAAGATGTTGAAGACATGGCCAGGGCGTTGCGGGAGAAATGGCTGCTGGGACTGGATCCAATTCCCAGCATGTCTGCACTGCTTGAAGATAAGGGAATTAAAGTTATCGAAGCGGATCTACCGGATCGTTTCGACGGAATGGCTTGTGACGTAAAGCGTAGTGATGGAAAACCTGACACGGCAGTCGTTGTTGTGTCCAATCGTACTAACGTTGAACGCAAACGTTTTACTCTCGCCCATGAACTCGCACACAGAGTCATTCGCGCGACTGGTAATCCGGGTATCAATCTTGAAAAAGCCATGAACCGCTTCGCAGGTGCATTTCTTGTACCAGGCGAACACTTAATCAAGGAAGCCGGGGCGCATCGGCACGGCATGACTTATCACGAGTTGGTTCGGTTAAAACATCTTTATGGCGTTTCGGCGGTGGCGATGTTGATGCGGCTCATGCAGGTAGATATTTTGTCAAAAGCGGTGATCGAATATGCCTTCCGCAGCTATGCACGCACTTGGCGGGTTGAAGAACCAGAGCCGATCCGTAATGGTGAAGGCTTTGGCGCCTTTGAACGGCCACAGCGTTTCGAGCGATTGGTTTGGTGGGCCCTGGGAGAACACCTGATTTCACCTGTACGCGCAGCGCAGTTCTTGCGTTTGCCCATTTCAACCATCGAACAGGAAATTCGAGGGCCGCAAGACTGATGACCTGTGTCGTTGTCAATGACGCATCTTGTCTGATAGACCTTCGAAAAGGACGGCTTCTGCATGTATTGTTGCACCTACCTTACCGTTTCATCGTACCACTACCAATACGAGAGTCCGAACTACTTGACTTCACGCCCCAGGAATGGGCAATTCTCGATGGCGGGGGTATGGAAACCTACGACCTCCCTCCAGAACGGATGGTGGATGTATTCGCACTGAAGAGGCAACACGGCAGGCTAACAGCTAACGACTGCTTCTGCTTGGTGACCACACAATGTCACGAGGGCGGAATTCTTCTGACCGGTGATAGTCTTCTGCGCAAAGTCGCGGCTGAGGTCGGTATTAAAGTCCATGGTGTGCTCTGGATCATCAAAGAACTTATAGCAACCGATGTCTGTGATGATGCGCTTCTGATAAGAGCTTTAAAAATCTGGAAAGACGATGCAACAATATTCCTCCCAAAGTCTGAGATCGAACGGCAGTTACGCGTTCTCCAATTATAATATGTTGGTCTATTCTGTCTTTCCAATCTCGGCTGCCTGTTTGAATGTTGGTAGTTTGGTCTTCTGTTTCTCTGCAAGCGGGTCGCCACCGGCCCACGCAACCTCGCGATTTTGAAAGGCCAATTGCCGCGCTCGAGCCAGACTAACCTGAGGATATCCTCCCAAGCCAATATCATGGCGATCACCATGTAGCGTTAGTCGCTGTACCCAGGATTTTGAGCCTGCGGGCATGACTTTCAGATACAGCGTATTGCCGGCACGATAAAATCCTGGGGCATTAATGGATTTTACCTCTGTAGCTGTAAGTTCTTTTCTCATATGTTCCTATACCTTCCCAACATTTTTCCCAACAATTTTAAGAAGAATATAGAAGAACAGAAAAGGCAAGAACCTATTTTTTATAAATTCTTTTATTTATAAAAGGTTATCGCACATTATAGGAACTACTGAGAATTACCAGAAAAGCGAAATGGTGCCCGGGGCCGGACTCGAACCGGCACGGAGTTACCCCCGAGGGATTTTAAGTCCCTTGTGTCTACCAATTCCACCACCCGGGCCTTGCTGTAGAGAAAAATGGAGGCTGGGGTCGGAATCGAACCGGCGTCGACGGCTTTGCAGGCCGCTGCATCACCACTCTGCCACCCAGCCCTGGTTTTTCACCAAATAAAGCAACCTCTGAGATTAAGTCATCAGAGTTTCCCATAAGAAAAAACCCCGAGGCGAGCCCGGGGTTATCCCAGTTCAGTGCCTGCCCCGGACCTGAGCCGGGGCCTGTCCCGGTCTTGAGCCGGGAAACATTTGGAGCGGGAAACGAGACTCGAACTCGCGACATTCACGTTGGCAACGTGATGCTCTACCAACTGAGCTATTCCCGCAATATTCATTTATGTTATTTCGCCCTCCCTGACGCTGTCCGGACACCTTCAGGATATGGCGCAGGATTATAACCCCATGTTGCAGGATGTCAAGTCCGGTAAATTCTACAATTTACGTAACTTATTGTTTTTCCGTGCTTTCCTTGAGTTTTGGCCAGGCGCTGGCCAGGTATTGATACATTGAAACCAGGGTGAGGCCTGCGGCAATATAAAGCAGGACCAGGCCTACGGTATAGATGGGTATGCCGTAAAGCGGATCATGGTAGATTAGCAACGGCAACGCCGCCATCTGGGCTATGGTCTTTATCTTGCCGTAGATGGTTACGGCCACCTTGCTGCGCGCGCCCAGTTCAGCCATCCATTCGCGTAGCGCCGAGACCGTGATCTCCCTGCCGATGATTACGGCTGCCGGCAAGGCCAATACCAGGCCGGGATGACGTTCCACCAGCAACACCAGCACGACTGCCACCATCAATTTGTCTGCAACCGGGTCGAGAAACGCGCCCAGTTTGGAGATTTGCTGTAATTTTCTTGCCAGAAAACCGTCAAGCCAGTCGGTCATGGCTGCCACGACAAAGATAACACAGGCTGCCAGGTTGCTCCATTCGAACGGCAGGTAATATATCAGCACAAAAACCGGGATCAATCCAATGCGAATTAATGTAAGGTAATTTGGTAAGTTCATATTATAATTTATTGATATTATTATATATTATATGTTTATTACAGATAAACTGTTCACAATGCAGTTTAATACCTTTTCACGAGTAATAAAATCATGCCTCATCCCCATGGAATGAAGCATAGATTTTTTTCGCCAGATTGTCGCTGATGCCCGGCGCCCGGGCAAGTTCTTCAACACCTGCCCTGGATACTCCCTGTAGACCGCCGAAGAAACGGATAAGTTCCCGGCGGCGTTTTGCGCCGATTCCTTCCACTTCCTCCAGGACTGACCTGGTCCTTTTACTGTTCCGCTGCCGGCGATGCCCGGTAATGGCAAAACGATGCGCCTCATCGCGGATCTCCTGGATCAGGTGCAGGACCGGAGAGTTGGCCCGCAGGCTTGTTTCACCTTTGCCATCTGAAAAAACCAGCCTCTCCATCCCCGGTTTTCTGGTACTGCCCTTGGCAACACCCAGCAGTACCACTTCATCCAGTTGCAGCTCCTCGACAACGTCCCTGACAGAACTCACCTGCCCCTTGCCGCCGTCTATCAGTATCAGGTCCGGCAGTTTACCCTCCTCTTTTTTTATCCGGGAATAGCGCCGTTGAAATGCCTGTGAGATGGCGGCGTAGTCATCTCCTGCAGTCACGTCTTTGATATTAAACCTGCGGTAGTCGGCTTTCACAGCGCCTTCATGGTTGAATACCACGCAGGAAGCGACCGTCGCTTCACCGCTGACATGGCTGACATCAAAGCACTCTATCCTTTCCACCGGCTCGTTCAATCCCAATACCCCCTGTACATCCTCAAACCGGGATATATATTTGTCTTTCGAGGACAAGCGGGTCTTTAACGCTATTTCTGCATTGTTCAATGCCATTTCCACCCACTTCCTTCTTTCACTCCTGTGGGTATGTTTGATTTTGACGTTTTTCCCCCTTCTCTCGCTAAGTAGTGTCATCAAGGTATCAGCATCTGCGACCCGGTGGCTGAGCAGGATTTCTCCCGGCGCCCGCCTGCGGCGGGTTTCAGCCAGGTAATACTGCGCCAGAAAAGCATTGAGGACCTGCTCTTCGGTCAGGTCGCCGGTATGCCCGGGGAAATACGCCTTGTTGCCCAGGTTCAGGCCGCCGCGGATAAAGAAAACCTGTACGCATGCATACCCGTTCTCCATGTAACAGCCGACGATATCAAGCTCACCCCTGGGGGCGCTGATATACTGGTTTTCCTGTATTTTCCTGAGGCTGACTATCTGGTCCCGGTACTGGGCCGCGCGTTCGTAATCCTGCGCGTCGGCTGCTTTTTGCATGGGCCCGGTCAATTCCTCGATGACTTCCTCGTTGCGGCCTTCCAGGAACATGACCGAGTGCTTCACGTCTTCCCGGTAGATCTCATCGTCGACCAGTCCCACACAGGGTGCGGTACAGCGTTTGATCTGGTACTGCAGGCACGGCCTGGAGCGGTTTTTAAAAAAGGTATCGTCACACTGCCTCAGCCTGAACAGTTTCTGGGTCAGGTTCAGTGTGCGCCTGGCAGACTTGGCGCTGGGGTAAGGACCGAAGTACTGCCCTTTTCCTGACTTTGCGCCGCGATAAAAACTCAGCCTGGGGTATTGATCGTCGGACGACAGGTACAGGTACGGATAGCTCTTGTCATCCCGCAGGACCACGTTATACCGGGGTTTGTGCTGTTTTATCAGGTTACTTTCCAGCAGCAGGGCCTCTGCTTCGGTACGTGTTACCGTTACATCGACCGCTTGAATCTGGCTTACCAAGGCCCTGGTTTTCGGTGAATCCGGCTTCTTGCCGAAATAACTTGCGACCCGCTTTTTCAGATCCTTTGCCTTGCCCACGTAAATCAGGGTCCCATCGCCATCGAGCATCCGGTACACACCCGGGTGGTGGGTCATTTTCTCAAGTGAGGACTTGTAGTCGAATACCGTCATTCGACAAATTGTAAATATAAAACAGGCTCCCCACAAAAAAATCATACCTTTACCGGTGTGAAACTGTTCGCTGCAGCTTCAGTACAAGATGACGGCGTTATTTTGTCTCGTTCATGTTTCTGGTAATGTATAATGTAATGCATTACAACATGTCCGCATCATGAAACAGACCAGACCCAGTACTGACAACTGGATTATCAGGACAAAATTGTGTCCACCGAACCTGCCGCCCGGCCTGCTTCAACGCCGGCAATTGCTGGACCGGGCCGTTTCTGCCCGCGGCTGCCGGTTAACGATTGTCCATGCCCCGGCCGGTTACGGTAAAACGACTTTCCTCAAGCAGTGGTACGAGCACCATAGCAATCACTATGGCGCAGCGAGCTGGCTATCCCTGGACATCGAGGAAAGCAGGCCCAGTTTCTTCATCAGGTACCTGGTGGCTGCCCTCAAGCAGGCCGGCGTCCCCTGCATGTCGCTTGACGCATTACTGGGCCAGCGAATCGATGAACTCCCTGCCCGGTCCATCGCAGCTCCCATCATTCATGCGCTGGCGCAGTTTCAGCGCGACCTGGTGCTGTTTCTTGATGACTACCAGCTGGTTTCATGTGACCCGATCAATGAAATACTACGGAAACTGGTTTTCCACCTGCCCGAAAACGTGCGCATGGTGCTGTCTTCACGGATTTATCCGGACCTGGCGGTACAATGTCTGTGCAACCAGGGCAGCGTCAGGGAAATCGCCATTGCCGACTTGCGTTTCAGCCCGGATGAAGTGAGTTCGGTCATCGCCGATCGGTTTGACGAAGTGGTGTTCAAACGCTTATGGAACCGGACCGAAGGCTGGCCGATTGCCTGCCGGATGATCAAAATGCTGATACGAAACCGGCTGTTCGATATAAACCACATCGACACCTTCTCAGGACGCACGGCCGAGTTGGCGCGTTATATCACCGAACAGGTGTTTACCTCGCTTACGGGGCCTGAACAGACCGTGTTGATGCACACGTCGATTGCCAACCGGTTTACCGGTGATTTGGCCAACGCCTTGTGCGGGGGTCAGGATTGCTGGCCCATCCTGGAAACGCTGGTGAGGCAGGACCTGTTTCTCATCCCGATGGATACGGAGAGCACGTGGTACCGTTATCATCAGCTGTTCCGTGAGTACCTGTATGAGCGCCTGCGCCGCGATGACGGGGACCGCATCCTTTACCTGCACCTTAAAGCGGCCAACTGGTTCTTTGAGCAAGGCTGTGTGCCGGAGGCGGTGGAGCATGCCCTGAAGGGACAGGACCAGGACAAAGCTGCCGGGATGGTCGACGCTGCCGGCGGCTGGCGGCTGATTTACCAGGGCAGGCTGGACTGGCTGGCTGAAGTCCTGGCGCGCCTGGACAGGACCGTCATCGATACCTGTCCCAGGCTGTTCATAGCAGACCTGCTGCTACTGGTAAAACGCGGCAAACCGCACGACGCCAGGCAACGGATGAATGCGCTTCACAAGGGAACGAACAGCTTTGAACAGTGGTCTGGAAAACCGCTGGAACGGACGGTTCGCATTGAGCTTGAACTGGTCAGGCGGGTTATCCTGGATAATTACACCGACCAGCCCGTCTCGGATGCCACCCTGTGTTTTACCATGGAATGTCTCAAAATCGTTCCCCAGGATGATGACCTGTTACGCTGTTTACTTCATGACGCATTGAGTAGCGCCTACCTCGACGCCGGCCTGCTGAAGCAGGCAAACAGGCATATTGTCCAGGCAACGCGTATGTACCGGGATGCAGGTTTCTTTTACGGCGCGGTCTTTATCTATTATCGCCGCGCCAACCTGGAAATGGAACGGGCAAGATTACACGGCGCGCGCAAAGAGTTATTCAAGGCAAAGGACCTGGCTCGCGAGCACCTTGACACCAATACCAATATCGCAGCCAATACATCCGTATACCTCGCCGATGTCGCATTCATGCAGAGCCGCATCGAGGAAGCCCGGCAGTGTATGGACACGGCATTGCCGGATATCGAGAAACATGACAGCTGGTTTGATTTATACGCCCGGGCCTACACTACGGCCGCAGGCGTGGCATTTATCACGCACGGTGTGGACAACGCTCGCGCCGTGCTGGAGCGGGCGCGCAGTATTGCCGCAGAGCGAAACCTGTCCAGGCTGGCGTTGCTGGGCAACCTGATGGAAGTGAAACTGCTGTTGCTGGCAGGCCGTTTGAAGCCGGCACGTGAACTGGCAGACGCCATAGACCTGGACGGGCTCGCACGGCGATGTACAGGCCCGGATAACCGTTCCGTCTTTATACCGGAGAGAGCTGCCATCGTGTCGGCCAGGTTACTGCTGATGCAACATAAAAAGAATTCGATGCTGAACCTGTTGCAGCCCCTGGCCGCCACGCTGCAGAAACAGGGACGCTACCGGCTCCTGGTTGAGGTCCGGCTGTTGCTGGCTCGGGCATTTTATGCCCTGAATGACTTTGAAAACGCAGCAAACCTGCTCAGCGCAGCGGTTGACATCGCGATATATGAGGATTACAAACGGCCCTTCGTAGATGAAGGAAAAATAATAACCGGTATATATGACCGGTTGTATGAACACCGGCCGGTGAAAAACAGCAACCGCTTCCACAGGACATTTATGGGCCAGATAAACCGTCTCGTCAGGCAGGAGTCCTGTACCGTTAACAGGCATGCCTGCCTGCATGGCCTGACCCATAAGGAATTCAGGGTAATCACCGAAATGGCGAAAGGACAAACCAACAAGGAAATTGCATCCAACCTTTACATCACCGAAGATACCGTCAAGTACCGGTTGAAAAAACTGTTCAAAAAATGGAATGTTACGTCCCGGGATGACGCCGTCAGGATGGCCAGGGACAAGTCGCTGCTGTAACCTGCAATACCACTGATTATTTCCCTTTTACAGGGTGTATGCGTTATCCCTGGACCTGCGCACAGGATGTAAATGACAGTGGAAAATCAGGCTGCGCGGCTGCTCTAATCCATTCCTTCGCCTTCCGGATTGGACCGGCAGCAAAATGTCAGGTCTCTCTCAGGACAATATGTGTCGGCAGCATAACCGATTTGGGATTGAAACCGTCCAGTATCTGCATGAGTTTTTCAACCAGTAGCCCTCCCGCCTTGACAGTATCCTGCTGGATGGTGCTGATTGCAGGTGAAAAATAAGAGGCGACCGGTATATCGTTATAACCGATAATGGCAACATCCTTACCCGGGGTCCTCCCGGTTTCCTTTAACGCGGCGGCAAACGCGATTGCCATAATATCGCTGACGGCAAATACCGCATCTACAGTCCCGCTTGAGTTTGCCAGAAAGTGTTTTGCCGCCCTGTAACTGGCTTCGTAGGTAAAATCCGTTATTGTCAAATCCGTAATTTTGCCTTGCTTCCCTCCTTCCTGTAATCCTGTTTTCATACCTTCCCTGCGTAAGCGGAATTCCAGATGCTGGGAATTTCCCATAAACAGGATATTCTTGTAACCAAGACTGGCAAACCTGCTGCCGACCAGGTGTCCCCCGTATAAATTATCACTCCCCACGGTACAGTACTTCGGCTCGCTGGTCACACCTCCCCAGACGACGAAGGGCGCCTTGAGCCGCGCCAGGTCTTCCAGAATTTGCTCCTTATCCCCCTGGCCCAGAAAAATAATTCCATCCGCGCTTTTTGCAGCAAGAATATTCTGGTAAGACAGCGCATTATCTACAACCGGGGAACACAGCAGCACATCCTGTTCACGAACAGAGAGCGCGTTAACAATATCGGTGAGCAGTTCAAAAATAAACGGGTCGGATATACGCTGACCGGGGTATGAGGGAAAGTCCAGGGCAATCGCTATAGTATTGGTGCGTTTATCTCTCAGTTTCCTGGCGTTTTTATTAACCGTATAGCCACATTTTGTCGCGGCCTCAACTACAAGAGTCTTGGTCTCTACGGTTACCAGGGGGCTGTCGCGTAAAGCCCTTGATACAGTCGCCTTGGACAAGTTTGTCAGTTGCGCAATGTGATCCATCGTCATTGCACTTGATATATCAGGTATTGCCGGTTTTTTAATATTGTCTCTTTTTACTCTCTTTGCCATGGAAGCCCCCCTACCCCTGTTTTCGGGTCAACTTCATCAGGTGACAGAAAACAACCTGTCTGCTTTCTTGCAAGCCTCTGACGCGCGCTATGCAACTAGATGTTTCAATAAATTACGTAATAATGTTAACATACCTCTGGATGATCGGCTTGATTTCTTCTTTCCAGGAAAGGTCCAGCTCCACCGCCGGTACCCAGTCCTTGTCCCCCGGTTGTAAACCTGTTGATGGTTTGGATATTCGGAACGATTTATACGCAGAACGGCGGGATCATTCCCAGGGAAAAATCCGCGAGTGAAGCGAATACCATATCCGCCTGGCAAAGTCGCTTGCGGCAACCAATTCCTATAGCCATCATTTTCGCCGCCCGTATTGCCCGGATACCGGCTTCCGCATCTTCGAAAGCAATACAAAATCGCGGCTCCGCATCTACCCCCATTGCTGCAGACAGGAAAATGTCCGGATGCGGCTTGGGGTTCGTAATATATTTTGCATCCACGATGTAATCCAGTAGTGGTGCTATTCCGAGATTTTTGATTACGTCCGGCGCATTTTCACTGGCCGAGGCAAGCGCGGTTTTGATGCCCCGGGTACGGCAAGCGTCAAGCACGGTAACCGCTCCCGGCAGCAGGTCCTCCGGTGTAAGTGAACCGATTATTTCCCGGTAATAATTGTTTTTTCCGGCTGCGAGGGAAGCTTTTTCCGCGGCAGAAAACTCTCGCCCCGACCGCTCAAGCAAAATTTCGAGTGAAGCCATCCTGGACACACCTTTGAGACGTTCATTGATTTGCTTGTCGAAATATATCCCCTTCTCTTTTGCCAGGCGCAGCCATGAGAGATAGTGGGCCTGCGTCGTGTCGGCGAGGACACCGTCAAGGTCAAATATGGCAGCGGCTACATGCATCGAATAACGCTTCAGTCTACTGGATTAAGATGTATGCCTGTTATCGAACGAAAGCCGATCTTCCAGGCCGTAGACTGTTTCCCCGTGATAAATGTCAATTTCCTTACCTTTCAGCAAATGATAATCCACCCTGTCACCGGCAACTGATATCGGCATGCTATGTCATTTTTGAATAATAAAAAGCACAAAATATTATACTCTGCTCATATTATGATTTGAAATGCATTTCATTAAGTATATGATCTCCCTGGTTGATATGCCTATAGCATGTGCGTAAATTTCATATAAATCAGTCGATTAATCCGACTGCCAGTGTTACGGACCGGCTCTCCACCAGGTCACTTGACGGTCGGGGTCTATGATGAGTTATCCGGAGTGCGAATTTGTCATGCATCTTGTAATAGAACTGGGCGGGACGAATACGAGATTTGCTTTTTTCCGCTCTCTCGTTGAACCGGTTCCGGAGTGCGTCCGCGTTATTCCAACAAGTCGTTTCAATTCGGTGACCGATGCAGTTGAATGGTACCTGTCAAAGACGCCGTCAAGTCCTGTTGAAAATGTATGCCTGGCAATCGCCGGACCTGCCAGGGGGCCGGCGTACCGGTTGACAAACAATAACTTGTCATTCGAAAAGGACTCCATAGCGCGGATTACAGGGGCAAAAAATATCGATGTGGTAAATGATTTTGCCGCATTCGCGGCTTATCTGCCATATATTCCCGGGGATGAACTGGTCAGTGTTCGCGCCGGTTATCAGGATCGTGCCGGAACCAGATTGGCTCTCGGTCCGGGAACGGGTATGGGTATGGCTGTGCTGGTGCGGGTCGGTAGAAGTTGGCATGTAGTGGCCAGTGAAGGCGGAAACACAGGCTTCTCCCCTGCTACGCGCTGGAAATTGATATTCTGAAGATCCTGCACAGGCGCACTGGCCGTGTCGTAATTGAGGACCTGCTTTCCGGAAGCGGACTGGTATTACTATACAATACACTTTGCACTATCCACGATTTCATGCCTCAACAAGTTACCGCAGTCCGGATTACCGAGCTTGCCCTGGAGGGAATCGATCCGGTTTGCATCGAAACCGTCAATACATTTTGTGGGATGTTAGGTGAGTACGCCGGCGACATGGCGCTGACGGTAAGCGCTTCAGGTGGCGTTTATCTGGGAGGAGGTATTCTGCCGCGCATTGTACCGATACTGGGTACCAGTACATTCAGCACACGTTTTACTTCGAAATGGAAATTATACGGTTTTATGAATGACATTCCTGTATGGCTCGTCACAGCTGAATACCCGGCTTTAATCGGCGCTTGTCACCTGCTCCGCCAGCAACTGAATATATAGTTGCAGGCTGCATCGCTTCTTCCGTGCCGGACTGACCTTGTCCCCTTTCTTACACTTTCCAATTAACGTACCATATCCGGACTTCCGGGTCTTTTACTTTCCTGATGCCGCAATTAATGCGTATGCTGAGTTCCCTTGTTCTTGTCATTTCAGCACTTTTCCTTGGCTTGATGGTCCTGCTCTTCATTTTCCAGGAAAAAATGGTCTTTTTCCCCGGAAAGACGATCGGCGACACCCCTGAAGCTGCCGGTTTGAAGTATGAAGATGTTCATCTGACCACGGATGATAATATTAAAATTCACGGCTGGTATGTTCCCCATCCGGACGCACAGGCAACCCTGCTGTTTTTTCACGGCAATGCCGGAAACCTGTCTCACCGGCTTGATTCAATTGCCATATTTCACGATATGGGCCTGTCGGTTTTCATCATCGACTACCGCGGATACGGCAGAAGCGGCGGGCGGCCATCCGAGCACGGGACCTACCGGGATGCAATGGCTGCCTGGAACTACCTGGTTGATGAACGGCAGTTGCGCCCGGATGAGATCATCGTATTCGGACGCTCCCTGGGCGGCGCGGTAGCCGCCTGGTTAGCCGCAAAGGTCAGGCCCGCGGCAGTGATACTGGAATCAACGTTCACGTCCGTCAAGGAACTGGGAAAACACTATTATCCCTACCTGCCTGTCTCCTGGATCTCACGGATACATTACCCGGTAGATGAATATATAGCCTCGTTCAACAGCCCGGTCCTGGTTATCCATAGCGAGCAGGATGAAGTGGTCCCGGCCAGGTTGGGTCAGCGCCTGTTCGGCTACGCACCGGAACCGAAAATGTTTCTCTCCATTTCCGGGGATCACAACAACGGGTTTTTGTTGAGCAGGGATGCCTATGTCAAAGGCATCAAACGTTTCCTTCAAACCTGCATGGATATCCGTTGGACGGATTTATCGTACGCTGCCCGAAACCAGTCCATTGATCCGTCAGGGTGAAATAGCGTAAACTCAAAACCTGTATTCAAACCCTGCCCCCAGGTCGAAATCAGAATCATAACCGCCGGTTATGGCTGTTTTCTTGTTGATTTCATAACTTAGCTGCACCTGGTATTCAGCATCGCTATTCCAGTTCCAGTGAAAGCGCGCCCGATCCGTCAACTGCAGTTCGCTTTCCAGTTCCAGGCGGAAATGACCGCTGGTATCGATGCGCATATCCGCATCGATCAGCAACGGCAGCACGTAGGCCGCACCGGCTATCCCCCTGTTCTCAGCGCTGTCCTCCCGTTCCAGACCGGCGCCGGCGTACAGGGCCAGGAAGCGGGTTAACTGCCTCCGGTAGGTAACGTCGACATCGTATTCGTCCCCGTAGTCAAAGTCATATTCCACCTCAAAACCGTTGCGCACGTTGTACGCCCATAGCCGCCCGGCCACCATCTGCGACTGGAACGCCGTGTCTGCAAACAGGTACCAGGGATCACCGTACTTGCGGTGAAACCGGTAGAACCGGGAGTTGAAATAATCATCCTGGCCGGCGGGCAGGTAACTCACCACCCGCGCCATGCCGCTTTGCATGTGGTAGAGGTTGTGGCAGTGGAAGAACCAGTCTTTTTCCTCGTCGGCGGCAAATTCTATGGTGACCGTATCCAGGGGCGGCACGTTGACCGTGTGTTTCAACGGCGCATAGTCGGCCTGGCCGTTCAGCACCCGGAAGAAATGGCCGTGCAGGTGGATGGGATGGTGCATCATCGTCTCGTTAATCAGCTTGAAACGTACGACCTCACCCTTGTTAATCCTGATCTTGTCGACCTCGGTCAGGGTCTTGTTATCGAATGACCAGGTGTATCTCTCCATGCTCCCGGTCAGTCTCAGGTCGATTTCCCTGGTATCCCGGCCCGCGTCGAAAACCGTCGGGTTCTTCGCCTTCAGGCCGGCATATTCACTCGTATGGTGCATGGAACCGTGCGGGTCGGCATGCACCATCCGGCCGCGCCTGCGGCTGTGGCTGCCGTGCCCGGTCAGGTAAAGATTGGGTTTCAGCGCCGGCAGGACCGGCACTGCATCACCGGTACCCAGGTAATAGGAAGCATGCCCTGAAACATCTTCCGACGTGGCCCGCAGTTCATAGCGTTTGTCTGCGCGGATATCGACGATCACGTCATAGGTTTCCGCGGTTGCCAGGCGCAACCGTTCCACGGCCCTGTCGACGACAGGCACGCCGTCCGCTTCGATCAAGAGCATGTCGCCGCCGCTGAACTCGACGTGGAAATAACTGGAGGCCGAGGCGTTGATAATGCGCAACCTGACCCTGTCACCCTGTTTAACCCCGGCATTATGCAGGCTTTGTTGTCCGTTGATCAGGAACGCATCGTAGCCCACATCGGACAGGTCCATGGGGCCCATGCGTATGAGTGCGCCGTCGATCCTGTTTTTAATCGCCTGTTTGCCGTTGTTCAGGACACCCTGCCAGGACTGGACGGTATCCTTTTTCAACGAGTAATAATCATCCTCGCGCTTCAGGTTACGCAACACAGTACGCGGGTGTTCATCGGTCCAGTCCGACAAGACCACGACCAGGTCCTTGTCGTAGCGGTGCGTCTCGCCCGGGTTGCGGAACACGAGAGCGCCGTAGAGGCCCCGCTGCTCCTGCAAACCGGTATGGGCATGGTACCAGTAGGTGCCGGTGTGGGTAACCGGGTATTCAAAGGTCAGCGAACTCCCGGCGGCAATGGGCGGCGTGGTCAGGTAAGGCACGCCGTCCTGGTCATTCGGCAGCAGCACACCGTGCCAGTGAATCGAGGTATCCACGTCCATGCGGTTGTTGAACGTGATCCTGAGCGTGTCGTTCAGGTCAGCCTCGATAGTCGGCCCCGGAATCCCGCCATCGATGACCAGCGCGCGAACCGGTTTACCGGTAATGTTTATGTCCCGGTAATCAATATCAAATTCATAAGCGACCGTGCCTGCCGCAACCCTGAACGGCATGGACAAAACAATCAACAACACGTATAGGACAGACTTGCGCATCCATCATCACCCGGTTAATAGGTTGGATTGCCGTTAACACGGCAGGTTCCCGGGACTGGGCCGGTTACCCCGCAACGGCAGTGAGTTCAATAAAATGGCAGCCCGTAACCCCGGCTGGGATATACGGGTTAAAGGGATAACTTCGGGGGGTGAAAAATATCTTCCGGACCGGAATAAATATACCTGTGGCCCGGGTAATTGATGCGTTCCTTATCCATATCCGCCGGTAAGTGGCCGGACAGGTATACGGCGGAGAACGTGGCGCCCGGGCAGCAATGCTGGGCATCACAGGTATCCGGGCTATTGTTATTTTCTGCCTCGGCCTGGTGGCAGCCGGTCGCCGTCTCAATTACACCAGGTTGACTTTCAGCAGGGTCGCGGGCCGTCTCCTGGCAGGTTTGAAAGGCATTCGCCAATCCCTGGGGGCCGAATAAAAACAAAGCCAGCAGCAGTAAATAATGCTTATACTTACCCATAAGTGACAGTATAGGTTAAAAAAAACCACCAGGTTGAGAAATAACAGGCACATGATTACCGGCCCTACCTCCCATATCTATATTTCCCAGCGCCTGCGCCTGCACTACGTCGATTGGGGAAACCCCGGCGCGGCGCCCCTGTTGCTGGTACACGGCAACAGGGATCACTGCAGAAGCTGGGACTGGACCGCGCGCGCACTGGCCCGGGACTGGCACGTGCTTGCGCCCGACCTCAGGGGCCACGGCGACAGCGACTGGTCACTGGATGGAACCTACTCGATGTCGGCTTTCGTCTATGACCTGGCCCAACTGATACACCAGCTTGAACTGCGGCCGGTCACGATTGTCGGACATTCCCTGGGCGGTTCCGTTTCATTGCGCTACACGGGCCTGTATCCGGACGCGGTGCGCAAACTCGTTGTTGTTGAGGGCATGGCGCTGGGGCCGGAACATATAGCAAAACTGGAGGCCGTGTCCATGGCGCAGCGTATTCGTGACTGGATAGATGAAAGGCGGGCGATGGCTGGCAGGCAACCGAAGCGCTACGCCTCGCTGGAGGAAGCGTACCAGCGCATGCAGGAGGCAAACAGTTACCTGACGGATGAGCAGGCCCGACACCTTACCGATCACGGCATAATCCAGAACGAAGACGGCACCTATAGCTGGAAGTTCGACAACTGCGTGCGCATTTTCCCGCCAGATGACACGGAACCGGATGTCATCAGACAGCTCTGGGGTTCCATTACCTGCCCTACCCGCCTGATCTACGGCAAGGACAGTTGGGCGTCCAACCCGGCAGAGGACGGCAGGCTGGCTTATTTCCGCACCGCGGAGGTTTCCCTGTACGAAAATGCCGGCCACTGGCCGCACCACGACCAGCTTGAGCGGTTTGTTGCGGAGTTGCGCGAGTTCCTGTGATTGCTGCCGTTTTCATTTCAGCCGCTACCTGGCGCGACAATTGACAAAGTGATCGGTGAAATTCGCCTGTGCCTGTACGTCTGCGGCAGGTGTTGCTATATTGTCGTTCGGGCCGCTGGGAGTTCAACCAGTGGTGGGGGGAACGATCAGGTGAGAGTATCCGGGAGTAAGCCTGCAACAGCCACCACGCATAAAACTATACTATATGAACGATTTTAACATCCGGTCACTGCAGGATAACGTCCGCGGCGCGGTGTTATGTCCGGGCGATGCGGGTTACAACGAGGCGCGGGTCCTGCACAACGGCATGATCGACAAACGCCCGGCGGCAATCGTGCGCTGCACGGGCGTTGCGGACGTGCGCCATTGCGTTAATACGGCGCGTGAAAACAACCTGCTGACGGCCGTGCGCGGGGGCGGCCACGGGGTGGCGGGAAATGCCAGTTGCAATGGCGGTTTGATGATCGACCTGTCACTGATGCGTAGCGTCCGGGTCGATGCCGGGCAGCGGGTTGCCTGGGTCAGCGGCGGCGCGACGCTGGGCGACATTGACCACGAAACCCAGCAGTTCGGCCTGGTCGCGCCGGCCGGCGTAGTGTCTGAAACAGGCATTGCCGGTCTTGCGCTCGGCGGTGGCTTCGGCTGGGTGCGCGGCAAGTACGGGATGAGTGTCGATAACATCCTCGGTGTCGACATCGTCACTGCCGACGGCGAGTTGCGCCGCGCAAACGCAGCGGAGCATCCGGACCTCTACTGGGCGGTACGCGGCGGTGGCGGCAATTTCGGCATCGTCACCAACTTCGAATTCCGCCTGCATCCGCTGGGGCCCGTCGTCATGCATTGCGCGCCGGTATACGCCGGAACACAGGCGCGCGACATCCTGCAGGGCTGGCGGGAATTCATGCAGACGGCCCCCGATGAATTCACGACCGAATTCTTTTTCTGGACCATACCGGACCACGACACCTTCCCGCCGGACCTGCGCGGCGAGGATGTGGTCATCCCGGCGGGCGTCTACGCCGGACCGGCCGCTGAAGGCGAGCGTTACGTACAGCCGTTGCGGGAACTCGCCACGCCGCTCGTCGATCTCAGCGGCCAACGGCCTTTCACGGCCGTGCAGCAGATGTTCGACGTGTACCTGCCGAAAGGCGAACTGCTGAATTACTGGAAGTCGCTGTACCTGGATCGTATGACGGACGATGTGTTCGATGCGCTGATCACGGTCTTTAACGAACGCCCGGCCAAACGCACGCCGTTCGTGCTGCATGACTTGCGCGGCGCCAGCACCCGGGTCGATGCCGCCGCAACCGCGTTCGGCAGCCGCGCCATGCCGTACCTCATGGAGTTCAATTCATCGTGGACAGACGCCGGGGATACGGACGCCAACATTGCCTGGACCCGCAAGGTGTGGGATGACATGGCGGCCCGTTTCTCGTCCGGCAACAACGGCTACCTCAACATGTCCTGTTACAACGAGGACGGCGAAGGCCTGGTCAGGGAAACCTACGGTGTAAATTACCGGCGCCTGCGCGAGGTCAAGCGGAAATACGACCCCGGCAACCTGTTCAGGTTGAACGCCAACATCCTGCCGGCCTAGCCGGTTGCTGACCGCACCCGGTTGCCCTTCACCAGGTATCTACGGCTTTATCGTACTCGGGCGCCGGCGGGTCCTTGGGTCTCATTGGCTGTTCTTGCCTGACGGTAAGCGATCAACATAAAACAGGCGGCCTTCCTTGCGCGCTTTTCTGTAGGCCCGGCGTACCAGCCCCCCCAGAAACACCCATGCCAGGAAAGTCTGCAGCACGTAGGCAGCGAACACGATCGTATGCTTGCAATGCGCCAGGAAACTGTCCCCGCGCACGTCGAATTTGCTCTTGGGATCGGGCATGACGCCTGCAGTATAGTTGGCAGGTAGCAGAAAATCACCAGAATACATGGAATACGGGTTATTATGGACCTCCGCGGGGATCCCGTGCTGGAGCAATACTCAGAACCATGCCCCGTTTAAAAGACAAAACCGCGTTAATCACGGCCGCCGGACAGGGTATCGGCAAAGCAACTGCCGAACTTTTTTCCAGGGAAGGCGCACAGGTCATCGCCACCGATATCAACGAGGCCGCGTTACGGAACCTGGCCGGTTGCAGGACACGGCGGCTGGACGTGACCGACAAGGCCGCCATCGAGGACCTTGCCGCTGAACTGGGCGCCGTGGATATCCTCTTTAACTGCGCCGGCTACGTCGCCAACGGGCCCATCCTGGAATGTGCCGAAGACGATTGGGATTTCTCTTTCGAGCTTAACGTCAAGTCCATGTACCGCATGATAAGCGCGTTTCTTCCCGCCATGCTGGCAGCGGGCGGCGGCGCCATCATCAACATGTCCTCCGTCGTCAGCACCCTGACCGCGGCGCCGAACCGCTTCGTCTACGGCGCCACCAAGGCGGCGGTCATCGGTATGACCAAGTCCGTCGCCCTGGACTACGTAAAGCAGGGTATCCGCTGCAACGCGATTTGCCCGGGAACGGTCGATACACCGTCGTTGCAGGACCGCCTGAACGCCTTTGCCGACCCGGCGCAGGCGCGCAGGGATTTTGAAAACCGCCAGCCCATGGGGCGTCTCGGTTCGGCAGAAGAGATTGCCAACCTCGCCCTGTACCTGGCTGCCGATGAATCTTCCTATACCACCGGTGCGATAATTTCCATTGATGGGGGGTGGTCTATCTGATGGGATTGCCAAGCCGGGAACAGATTTATCGGCGCGGGCTCAGCCGTAATACTTGATGAAGTAATAAACACTTAAAAACATGCCGATGACTATTATAACTCCCCGGAAGTACACGGCAGGCAGCCATTGGGCAATACGCGCGCCAAGCAACCCCCCTATGACGGCGCCCGCGAATGCTGTAAGGGCATAGGGCCAGGCCACGATGCCTGAAAAAGTGAATATTACTAAGGCAACACTCGTGGCCGCCGAAGCCAGCAGGTTCTTTAACGCATTATTCGCCTGGATATCATGAACGCCCAGCATGCGTAATCCCGCCATGAGCATGACTCCCAGGCCTGCGCCGAAATAACCGCCGTAGAACGCTACGATAAATACCAGGAACCTGGTAACCAGGCCGGGACTGGTAACTGACTGGTTGCGGGTATATGACGCAATCATGCCGCTGAAGCGACTGCCGAAAGCAAAAAGCAGGGTTGCGAACAGTATGAGAAACGGGATCAGTTTTACGAATGCCGTATTGCCGGTGAGTACGAGCGTGCCCGCGCCAAGCCCACCCCCCAAAAGTGCTATCAATATTGAGTTCCCTATTCCGCGGGCATGTTTGCGTAGTACATTTCTGTAGCCGACGACAGCCAATGCATTAGCAGGCCAGACCGCAATACAATTCGAAGCATTGGCCACTATTGGTGGAAGTCCCGCAGCCAGAAATACCGGGAACGTGAAAAACGCGCCGCCACCGGCAACGGCATTACTGACCCCGGCCAATAGACCGGCCAGGAATAACATGCCGAGAATTAATATATCCATTTATTGCCGTTGACCCCATCCACCTGTTCTGAGCGCGAACAGTTTATGAGAAATCTGTTGAACCAGGACAGCACGCTTGACGCCGTTCCGGCAAAAGTTTACGTTAGTTGACGCGGTAATGTAATCAAGATACTGATTTTGGCCAAGGAACTGAAAAAACTGCGGGAAGGCGCGGTGGACATCACCGTACTGCTGGCCGACGGGTTATAACGCGCTTCCTCGTATATGTTGTTCCGGACCCGTAGAACTCGACATTGAGGTTTTACGCCGTGGGTCTAGTACTCGTCATTGGACGGATTACAGGGGATAGTTTTGTGTCTATTCATTACTCCATCCTCTCCAGAAATGGAGTCTCCGGCAAATCCGGGGCGGTTCATTCCGGTGATTGTCGAATAGTGCGACAGTAGCTGTCTGGTTATCGCCAAAGAAAATGTCTGTAAAACCTGTTTTCATAGCTTGTGCAGCGGCTGTATGTATCGCGGTCCTGAGCGCTCCCGTCCTCTCACAGCAAACGACGTCGGCCGTGCGCGGCCTTGTATCCGGTCAAAACGGCAAGCCCGTTTCCGGCGCTGCAGTCATTGTGCGCAATGGGGAAACAGGTCTTACCAGGTCCGGCTCGACAAACGAGAAGGGCGAATTCAGTATCCGTAACCTTCCCGTAGGCAACAATTATTCTGTTTCAGTCACTAACCTGGGCTATTCGGCCGCGAAAACGGATAACCTGCCGTTGAACCTGGGTCAGACGACGGACCTCAATTTCACTCTCTTGCCTGCTGATGAAATAGAGGAAGTACTCGTGGTTGCAGAGGCCTCGATTACAAACCCCATTGCTGTCGGGCCGAACGCGACGTTTGATCTCGAGCAACTGGAAACTGCTCCGGCGATAAACCGGAACATTACGGATATCCTGAGGGCGGATGCACGGCTCTATGTCGATGAGTCCAAGGGTGACATCAATGCCGTCCAGTGCGGCGGCAAGAATTCACGCTTCAACAGCCTGACCGTTGACGGTGTGCGCATGAATGATTCCTTCGGCCTGAATTCCAACGGCTATCCGACCGAGCGCATGCCTTTTTCATACGACGCCATAAACCAGGTGTCCGTCGAATTGGCGCCGTTCAACGTCGAGTATGGCGGTTTTACGGCCTGCAACATCAATGCGGTCACAAAATCCGGCGGCAACCGCTTCAGCGGTTCCCTGTTTTTCGATTATACCGGTGATGAACTGCGCGGCGATTCCCTGGAAGGCGATGCTATCAAGAGCGGAGACTACAACGAAAAACGCTATGGTGTGAATATTGGAGGTCCCGTCTTTGCAGACAGGCTGTTTTTCTTTGCCGCCTATGAAAAACTGGAAGGCGCCAACCTGTTCGACCGCGGCCCGCTCGGCTCCGGCGCCGTAAACGAGATTAACGTTTCCCGGGAAGAACTGGACGAAATTCTCGATATCGCCCGCAACTTCTACCAATATGACCCGGGAACGATCCCAACCAGTATGAATAACGCGGATGAAAAGGTACTGGTGAAGCTGGACTGGAACATCACGGATGCGCAACGCCTCTCCGTTGCCTGGAACTACAACGACGGCCATAACTTCGTCCAGTCCGATGGCGACAACAACGAGTTTGAGTTCTCCAATCACCTGTACGAGCGCGGCGCGGAACTGAATTCATACGCAGCGACGCTTTATTCGGATTGGACTGATCATTTTTCCACGGAATTACGCCTGGGGTACCTGGACCTTGACAACCGTCAAGTATCCGTGGGAGGAACGGATTTCGGCGAAATCCGCGTCGAGCTCGACGCTGTGGACGTGTACCTGGGGGGTGATGACAGCCGCCAGGCCAACAAGCTGGATTATGACGTGCTGACCTTTGCATTGAAAGCCAAGTACGACCTATACGGACATGAGCTTACGTTGGGCGTAGAGACGGAATCCCTGGATATTTTCAATATGTTCGTCCAGCACACGGAAACGGAAATCCGTTTCAGCGGCATCGAGAATTTCCGCAACGGTCATCCCGATGCAATTTACTACAACAATGCCCCTTCCAACAACCCGGCTGATGCCGCAGCCGCATGGGGGTATTCGCTCAATACGGTGTATGCCCAGGATGAGTTCAGGCTGGGAGATACGCTGATTGTCGTTGCCGGGTTACGTTACGACTGGTACAGCACTGACGACGAGCCGGCGGAAAACGCGGATTTTGTTGCCGATTATGGCTTCTCGAACGCCGCCAACCTGGATAGCGCAGGGTTACTGCAGCCCCGTTTCGCTTTTACCTTGAGGCATTCCGATGCTCTTACAGTGCGCGGCGGTGCAGGTCTGTACACAGGGGGCAATCCGAACGTCTGGCTATCGAATACTTATTCCGCCAACAACGTGCTGCAATTCGGACAACGCGGCCGCGCCTTCGGCTATACCGACGGGTCCCGCTCCTTGTTTGACGATGACGTGATCTACGCCGGCCTGGAAGAAGACGTACCGGCAGGCCCGGGGTACGGCATCCCGTCGGAACTGTACGACGCCGTGGCCGGGGGCACGGGCGACAACTTCGAGATCAGTTACCTTGATCCCGAATTTGACCTGCCTGCGGAGTGGAAGTTTGCGCTTGGCGCGTCCCTCCACACGCAGAACGGGTATGTGCTCACAGCCGATTTTTTATACACCCTCGGCAAGGATACGGCCATCATCAAACGCGGCGACCTGGAACGGGTCGGCACCACTGAGGCCGGCTACCCGGTTTATGACTCTGTTCGCGAGCCGAGTTTTGTGCTGACCAACAGCAGCAAGGGCAACCGCTCACTGCTGACGTTCCTGTCCATCTCCAAAACCTACGCAAACGGGTTTGACTGGTCACTGGGTTACGCCTGGACGGATGCCGAGGACGTCCAGCCGATGACCAGTTCCGTCGCTTTCTCAAACTACCAGAACCGGGCATTCTTCGACCCCCAGGAAGAGGTGCTGTCGACATCCAACTATAATATTGCCCACAGAATCACGGCCACAGCCCGTTGGGAACGGGCTTTTGTTGGTGACAACCTGACGAGAATATCGCTGTACGGGTCCATGAATGAAGGCGCCCCTTACAGTTATGCCTTTGACGGTACCATTGATCCCTATAACTTTACGCCTTTTCTGGACTTCAGGAACAATGTCCTGGCGCCCGGTGACAAGCGTAATGCCAATGCAGGCTCGTGGTGGGAGAAGATAGACCTGCGCGTAGAACAGCAGTTCCCGGGACTGACACGCGCAAGCAAGGCCTCGGCTTTTCTCGTCATAGATAACCTGACCAACCTGTTGAACGATGACTGGGGTATCCTGCGCCAGGTGAATTTCCCCGGTAACGTGGCGCGCGGAACCGCGCCCGAATCACGCCGGGGAGACGCTTCCCGCTTTGAGATCCGAGCCGGCGTGAAGTACGTTTTTTAAATTAGGGAGCTATATGCAAATAATAGCGACATCCTTTGCCGCCGCTTCGCCCAGTTACGGTAGTACGCTATTTATCGACAGGCGTAACGAAACCTGCCGGTTTGACCGCCAACAGCGAGCAGTCAATACCGTGGATCACCTTCTCGGCGGTATTGCCGATGATCAGGCCGGGAATGCCCGAACGCCCCACGGTGCCCATGACAACCAGGTCGACGTTGTTTTTTATTGCCAGGTCGATAATCTCATCGCCGGCATCCCCGTTAGCAAGGTGTACCGTCTTGTCGATGGATGAGAATGGGGCCAGCAATTCCTTCATTTCCTTTTCATGGGCTTCCCGCATCTCCTCCTGGATCCGGGCCACTGCACCCTTGGGCAGCTGGCCGCCTCGCAACGCAACTTCGCCGTACACTTCCCAGGCATGAACCACGTCCAGTTTACTGTTTTCAAGTTCGGCCAGGGACGTGGCAAGTTCCAGGATCAGCCTGTTCAGCGAATCCGCATAAGGGTTGTTGGGATCCGGGTCAACGGCCGCCAGGATGCGGGCAAAGTGTTTATGGTCTGAAGGTTTGACTATCCACACGGGACACGGACATTTCCGCATCAGCCTGATATCCATGCTGCCGAACAGCCTCTGTATCCGCCCCATGCCGGAGTTCGGCGCTTTTATCACCAGGTCATGGTTGTTTTTCAGTACCGTCCTGATGACCTCGATGAACGGGCGGCCTTCCCTGACCTCTATGCCGATTGAGACACCCTGGGTTGCTCCTGCCGCCTTGCCGATGAATTGCGATAACGACTTGCGCCGTTGCTCGATCAGCTTTTCCTGGTCGGCCGCAGAGTAATACTGGGGCATATCCGAAAGGTCGTCAACCACGTCCATGACTGTTATTCCGGATTGGTTTTCTTCAGCCAGTCTCAGGGCCCGCGCGAACGCCTGTGCCTGTCCGGGACTTTCATCGGCTACGAATAAAATGTCTTTAAAACGTCGCATTATTTATCTCCTGTTATTTCGACGATAGTTCATCACTCGCGATAAATTGTGCTCCCAAAACGGAACCCGGGTGTTGATCCAGATCAAATGATTCCATCTTGCACATATCATGCCGGTCTACTATTCTTATATGGTTGACTTTTCGGCTTGATCCCAGCGGCAGGAAACCGCCTCGGGCTACCACAGATGACACAAAGAATGCGGAAGCAAAACTACTCTGATAAGACTGGTAACCATGTCGATTGGCTGCGCACTTGAATTACAAAAAAGCGCGCCAGCCCGTGACATTGCCTTGTGCAGCAGTTGCAGGTTATCCGGCACCTGTTTTCCGCAGGGGCTGGATACGGATGACGTACAAAAACTGGAACCCCTGGTCAGACGCTTTCGTCCGATCCACCGTGGGGAACATGTCTTTCGGACAGGGGATAAATTTCAGAACATTTATGCTGTCCGTTCCGGGACGGTCAAGGTTTACCGGTTAAGCGCTGACTTCGAAGAACAGATTATCGGGTTCTATCTGCCCGGCGAGGTGCTGGGCTTCAACTCCATAGAACAGGGGGAATACGTCTGCTCCGCAGTGGCCCTGGAGACCAGCAGTTTCTGCGCTTTTCCTTTTTCCCTGCTTGAAGAACTCTGCCGCTGCATACCCGCGTTGCAACACCAGGTGTTCCGCCTGATGAGTAAGGAAATAGTGTTCAGCAACGAAATGATGATGTCGCACTGCGGTAAGGATGCCAGGCAAAAAGTGGCGATCTTCCTGATCAGTTTGTCCAACCGGTATCAACATCAGGGCTACTCGGCCCGGGAATTCAGGCTGACCATGTCGCGGCGGGAAGTCGGCATTTACCTGGGCCTGGCGCTGGAAACGGTCAGCCGCACGCTCAGCCGGATGCAGGAGGACAACCTCATAACAGTGGACCGCAAGTCTGTCATTATCCATGACCTGCCGGCCTTGCAGCAGGTCTGCACAGGGCTGGGCCCCGACGTCATTCCGCTAATCCCGGTAAATTAGGCCGGCATATTCCTGTTTAGCAGGCTGACACCGCGAAAAGTGACATGGATCTGCTTGTCGTATCCGATGACCGGACTCTGGAAATGCTCTACTCGCAATCATCTCCCGCCTAAAAACGGCTGGGCAGGCAAACCAGGCCCACACTCTACGTTGATTTCCTCTTCTAGCAGCGCAATCTTGAAGATATCCACGCGGCGCTGTGATTTGCATGATTTTATCCAGAGACACACGCATATAAGGGTAGTTTAGCAACGGGGTAGCACCATCATTGTCGATGACATTGACCCCAACCTTCCCGCCGCGGGCGAAAAGCAGCCGGCCGCAGCCGATATCGGCCTGACACGCCGCCAGGTGCTACGGCATCCAGCAACGGCTGTCGAGCTCATTCACTGGGCGTCGGCATCATTGATCGTTTTCTGGACACCGTGTGCGAAACATTGGTGGCTGGATATATCAATACGGTACAGCAGGATTTTTCGTTAACATGCTACCGTGGTCGGCGTCCAACAATACTGTTAGGGTTTAAATCCGCCGTACGCAACGCCCGCTTTACGTCCCGAAACACGTCGTCGTAGGCCGGCAGATCTATCATTTGTTGAGACAGGTGCTTAGTCCAGAGTAGGCGAAGCCGCTCTTCTTTTCCAGCTATATTCTCCATAACGTCTTCTGTGGTGCGCTGTCTGTTTCAACAGCAGCATAGATTTCGTTAAATCCTGCCAGGATATCTTCCAAAGTGGTCGGTTCGGTCAGGGTAAAATCCATATCTTCTGAAAACCGGTAACCGTCGAACCAGCAACGCCGGAGCGCCGTACCG
>JAPOQU010000045.1 GCA_026710545.1 Gammaproteobacteria bacterium
AAGGACTGCAACGCCGTATTGGCGCCGCTGTGTGGCTCCCTGCGGGCGGGCCAGGAAGCGGTCGCCCGCGGCGTTACGCCGCTTGGCAAGGACGCGCCATTCCCGGCGCGGCGTGCCTTGCGCTCAACCGCTTCCCGACCCGCTGAACATGGCAATATCAGGTTGAAAGAGTACTAGGTCTCCGCCACGGGATAGGCCGTCAGGCTGAAATCGTCGTGAGTCATGCTGGTGACGGGTTGTTCCCGGTTTTCCATGATGGCGACCAGCCTGCGCTCCAGGTCGCCGTAACCCACGTGCCTGGTCTCGAGTTCCAGGCCGAGAGAAGCGGCGATTTCTTCGGCGCGCGCCAGCAGGGTGGTGTTGTTCTCCTCCTGTGTGAAGTAAACCATGCGCCGGTAATTGCCGAACATGAGTTGCTGCAATTCCGGGTACTTGTCCATCTTCAGGCCCTGTACGACGAATTTCTGCCAGGCATGCACCAGGTAATCGGTCAGAATGAACGTGCCGATCTCTTCCTCCATGGCCCTGGGAAATTCCTCACCACCGAACATCTCGTAACAGTGGGGGCCAAGCGGACGCACGGCGCCGTATTTGTTGAGGATCTCATCCAGGTCGAAGGCGCCGCAGTGACCGTACACGACAACTGTACGCGCATATCTGCCCTGTGCTTTCTGCAAGCGCTGTTCCACGGCCGGCCCAATCCTGGCCGGTTGCATGTGCAGCCGCGCGTCGATCGCTTCGAACTCGGCATCCCAGCCGTGTTTCCTGATAATATCCTTCACCTCCCGGCCCAGGGCGGCGCAGGCGATGAACAAGGTCTTCGGGGAATTATTCGGCATTACGGGTAAAATAATAGCTCAAATTGAGTTACGTGCTTTATCCACGTATAGCAAAATAACGGTCAGCTATACAAGAATCATAATCCCGTTTGTTTTATGATCTGTAAACAACCCGTGAGAGTAATACGTGGGGTGATGGCTCTTCTTTCAACATAGTGACTGTATTATGGCTATAAAATGAACCTGGATACGGAAAATAAACAAAGAGTGCGCACGATCTGCCGTTCATGCGGTCATGGCGGTTGTGGCGTGTACGTGGTGGTGGAAGACGGCAAAGTGGTGAAGATCCAGCCGGACAAGGAACACCCGGTCAGTAAAGGGTATACCTGCAAGAAGGCGTACGGGTCTATCGAGTTGCAGTACCATCCCGACCGTTTGTTATACCCGATGCGGCGGGCAGGCGCCCGCGGGGAAGGCAAGTGGGAACGGCTCAGCTGGGATGAAGCCCTGACCGAAGTAGCCGGGAAGCTGAATCAATTCAAACAGGAGTCGGGCGCGGAGTCTGTGGTTTTCGGCCACGGTACCGGGCGCGACTTCCACCGTTTCGTCTACCGTGTGGCCAACCTGTTCGGTACGCCTAACGTCCTCACCCCGGGGCATATGTGTTACTTGCCGCGGGTAGCGATCTCGAAACTGATGGGGATGGACATATCCCTCTGCGACTATGACAGCAAGCCCGCGTGCGTGGTGGCGTGGGGCAGTAACCACCTCATTTCCAACCCGGATGAAAACAAGGGCATCAACCTGGCCAAGACCCTGACCAACGGCGCGAAGTTCATCGTGATCGACCCGCGCCGCACAAAACTGGCCGACAAGGCTGACCTGTTCCTGCAGATCCGCCCCGCTACCGATTCGGCCCTGGCCCTGGCCATGATGCACGTGATTGTGAAGGAAGACCTCTACGACCACCACTTCGTGGAGAATTACACCACCGGTTTTGAGAAGTTTGTCGAACGTCTGGAGGAATACCCGCCGGAACGCGCCGAAAAAATAACCTGGGTGCCAAAGGAAAAGATCATCGAGGCGGCGCGGCTGTACGCCACTACCAAACCGGCGGCCATGCAGTGGGGGGTCGGCATAGAACAGAACATCAACTGTGTCGACGCCGACCGGGCATTGATCTACCTGGTGGCGCTGACCGGCAACCTGGACGTGCCGGGCGGCAACGTGATCTTCGGCCTGCCGCCGGGCCTGCCGCGGGCGAAATTTTCCCTGTTCGATCAATTGCCGCCGGAACAGCATGCCAAAATGCTGGGCGGCGACAGGTACCGGCTCGGCGCAACCATCAACCGCATCACGCCCCACGTCGTCTGGGATGCCATCGAAGAGGCGGACCCCTACCAGGTCAGGGCGATGGTGATCTTCGCCAGCAATACGCTGACTGCGCGCGAGAATGCCAGGCGTGTCCATGACGTCCTGAAAAACAAGCTGGAATATTTCGTGGCCGTGGATATCTTTCCCACCCTGACCACGGAACTGGCGGATATCGTGCTGCCGGCAGCCACCTGGCTGGAAAACGACAATATTGCCGATTACTGGAAGGTGCACGGATATGTCTTCCCGCGCAACAAGGCAGTGGAACCGGAGGGGCAAGCCCGGCCGGATCACCTGATACTCAACGAACTGGGTCAGAAACTGGGCTTTACGGAGCATTTCTGGGAGGACTATGAAGAATCCCTGGACTTCATCCTCGAACCTGCCGGGCTGACCTGGGATGAATTCAGGGAAATGCCGTATCTGCAAACGGACGTGAAATACCGCAAGTATGAAAAAGACGGTTTCAACTCGGCATCGGGCAAGCTGGATTTCTACCTGCACAAGTATGAAGAGTGGGGTTACGACCCCTTGCCCGGCTTTGTCGAACCGCCGGAAAGCCCGGCACGGGAACCGGAATTCGTGGAGAAATACCCACTGGTGTTGATCACCGGCCAGCGCATCTTCAACTTTTTCGGCTCCGAACACCGCCAGGGAGATTATCTGCGCCGCACGCACCCTGATCCCATGGTCGAAATCCACCCCGATACGGCCGCGGCGCGCGGCATCAGCGACGGTGACTGGGTCCATATTTCATCGCCCCGCGACCAGGTCAGGTTCCGGGCCAGGATATTCGACGGTATCGACCCGAGAGTCGTCAGCGCCGAGTGGGGCTGGTGGTTCCCGGAAAAGGACCGCACCGATATCGAAGTCCAGCTGGAGTCCAATATCAACCTGCTTACCGAGGATGCAGGGGGTCTGGATCCGGGTATGGGGGCCACGAACCTGAAAGGGTTGATGTGCCAGGTGGAAAAAGCGGCAGCCTGACCATGGCCGGCGTACGGTCGGGCAGTTGCCGGACAGGATTTAGTTTCGCCGCTTAACGCGCTAGAATAAGCCGGGTTAACAACTGAACCACACTGAACCGGAAAGGGTAAAAAAAAATGATATCAGAACAGGAACTGGCGGAACTCTCTTTTGCCGATGCACCGAATATGATTACCGACGGCGTCCCCGGCCCGAAGGCCGGCAAGCTGCTCGCCGAAGCGCCGGAGTTTGAATCGATGACCCGTGGCGGCGGCGGTTTTCCACTGGTATTCGATGTGGGCAAGGGGGTCACAGTCAAGGACCCGGACGGCAACCTGTATATTGACGTGTCTGCCGGAGTCGGGGTCAGCAGCGTCGGGCGATCCCACCCCAGGGTTATCGAGACCATGGAGCGCCAGTCGAAGATCCTCATGCACGCGTCGGATATCAGCAATACCAAGCGCGGGGAACTGGCGAAAAAGATTGCCTCCATTGCGCCACCGGGCCTAAGAAACAACTGCATCACCTATTTCACCCAGAGTGGCAGCGGCGCGCTGGAATGCGCCATCAAGTTTGCCCGCCGGGTCACCGGGCGCAACCAGATCATGGCCTTCCACGGCGCCTACCACGGTGTCTGGGCCGCCTCCAACGCCATCACCACCGGCGACCAGTACCGTAGGGGTTACGGTCCCTTCATGGGCGGCGTCATCCATGCGCCCTATCCCTACGCCTACCGGTTTCCGCTGCCGCTCGGAGACAAGACCTGCGAGGAAGTCTGCGGCGACTACGTGGATTATCTCTTGAATACGCCTTATACGGCGGCGGACGATGTCGCAGCCGTTATCGTGGAACCGCTGCAGGGCGAAGGGGGGTACATACCGCCGGACCCCGAATTCTTCCTGCGGGTAAAGGCCGCCTGTGAAAAACACGGCGCCCTGTTTGTCGCCGACGAGGTACAGGCGGGCACCGGCCGTACCGGCAAGATGTGGTCCATCGAACATTCCGGTGTTGAACCGGACATGATTACCTTCGGCAAGGGTATGGGCGGAGACCTGCCCATGGCCGGTGTGATCATGCGCAAGGACCTGGCGCAACAACTCGACGACATGTCGCAACCCCAGACCTTTGCCGCCAACGCGGTGTCTTCCGCAGTGACCATGACCAATATCGACATCATCCAGGAAGGCGAACTGGTAGAGAGAGCGGCACAACTGGGCCGGGAGGTGCTGGACCGGTTAACAGCCGCCAGTGAGGACCTGCCCATTATAGGTGAAGTGCGTGGCCGGGGCCTGATGATCGGTATCGAACTGGTGCAGGACAGGGAGACACGGGAACCCGCCGACCAGGACATGATGATGAAGGTGGTCATGGGCCTGTTGTCCAACGGTCTTATCATGGTGCCCTGTGGCCGTAACGGCAACGTGCTGCGCCTGATGCCCTCGTTGACCATCACCCGGGACTACATGTTCAAGTCCATAGACATATTGCTCGATGTGCTGCGCAATGTTTGAGCCTGTTTCGTAAACCGGTTCAGTCACCGAGTACAACGACTGCCATAAGGAGGGACGCCAATGCAATGGCTGTTGGGGGATAATGTGAATCCGGTGGATGTGAATACGCGCACGTCGATTATCGCGATCGTTTATATCGCGGTAATCGCCCCCTGTGTCTTCATACTCCAGCCGGGTTATGTGCAGGGCCTGGTTGAATACCTGGCATTCAGCGAACAGCAGGCAGGATATATTGCTTCGGCGGAGATGTTCGGCATCGCCTTCACGACCATCCTGCTCGTATTCATCGAGGCGCGCATCGACTGGCGCAAAATGACAGTGCTGTGCCTCATCGTCGCCGCTGCAGGCAATCTTCTTTCCATGTCACTGGCGGATTTCGAAGCGCTGGCGGCGGCGCGCTTCCTCACCGGCATGGGCTCAGGCGGACTGATATCGCTGACCTTCGCCATGATGGGCCTCACCGCTAAATCCGACAGGAATTTCGGTTACATCATCACCTGGGTGCTGATCTACGGCGCCCTCGGCATACTGGTTATGCCCACTGCGTTTGCGACTATCGGCATGAACGGTGTACTGGTGTTCTTTGCCCTGTTCAATATCTCCGGCCTGTATTTCACCCGCTCCCTGCCGCGCTCCGGCGACCAGCACCTGGATCTGTCGGCGCCGGAGAGAGTCGGCTATTCATGGCGGGTGAAAGGGGTCTCCTTGTTCGCCATCCTGGTATACAACACCTCCATCGGCATTGTCTGGGCCTACCTGTTCCTGCTCGGACTGGAAGCCGGGGTAGCCGAGCAGACCGTGGCCAACGTCCTCACCGTCTCCCAGTTCCTGGGTATCGCCGGCGCCTTTGTCGCCGTGGTCCTGCAGTTGCGCATCGGCCGTATCATTCCCCTGCAGGTGAGTATCATCGGTACCGCCATCGGCATCTACCTGCTTGTGGGCGAGATCGCCCTGTTCCATTTTGCCCTGGGCGTCTGCCTGTTCAATTTCCTCTGGAACGTGAGCATGCCGTACCTGCTGGCGACAATGGCCTCGTTCGACCGCCGGGGCAAGGTGGTGATCTACGGCATCTGCATGCAGACGCTCGGTTATGCCATCGGCCCCTTCATCGCTGCGACCATCCTCGGCAGGAGCAGTTATGACCACGTCTACACCGTGGCGACATTACTGTTTCTCGCCAGCGCCGCCGTCCTGCTCCCGGGGTTGATTGCACAGAAAAAGCATCTCTGACGATAAGCCGGGACTCATCGGCTGCTTCGGAACTGACCTGGATCTACATGGTATCGCCCACGCGGCGTCAGGCGTGAGGGCAACCAGGATTTCCCGCGTGTATGCCGAGGTATGATCATTCAGTCAGCATGGACCATACCGGCAGCGATGCCGATTTCAGGGGCTACGCTGTAAAAATCCAGCACCGGCGCATTACCGCCCGCCGCTTTATGCGCCGCCGCGGCGGCTATCCAGGTCTGCAGCTCCATGGATCCTATGCCGCCTTCCTCCACCAACCTGTCCTGGTCCCATTGGTCATATTCCTCCAGCCTGTTCCCGGTGATGACATCCAGGAAGCGCCGGTCGGACTCCGCATTCAGGCGCATGTCTGCGGCCGTACGCTCACCCCTGGCAATCATCTGCGCGCCTTCGTGATGCATGACATCCAGACGTTCCAGCCACTGCGCCGGCGTCAGGGATGCGGGATCGGCGCCGCCGGAGAGTTGCCATGCCTCGACCGCCTGTTCCCCCTGGCCCGGTTCGGGATAGTAACGGGTAGGGTGGTGCGACATGCCGCCCGACGCGAGGAACAGGACACGCCTGTTCAAACTCCCGGCAAAACGGCCGATGACCTCTCCCAGCATGCGGGTGCGCCGGAACGGTACAAACGGCTTCGTAATACAGTTTATGAAGATCGGGATGGTGGGGTGCACCGTCAGGCTGCCGGACAGGTTATTGATGGTCTGGGAAAATGCGTGATCGATGGTCATCCTGTAGGAAACGGCCGCATCGATGTCGTTGGCGCGCAGGTACTCCGAACAGGCCAGGGCCGTGTCTTCCGGTACGTTCACCGGGCCCGCAAAACCACCGATATCCCCTGCGGCCTCGGCGTTCAGCCCGACGCAGAACGCTGGCATGTTGTTCAGGAAAAAACCGTTGAAATGGTCCGAACCGAATGCAAAGATCAGTTCCGGGTCAAACTCCGCGATCGCATTGGCCCGCGCCGCGAACGCATGCTGCAGGGCATCCCAGTCTTTCGGTTCCTTCGCATAACAGTACAGCAACGGCGAGTGTGAGGCGCAGACAAGCATTGCCGGTTTTCCGCCTAGCCCAGACGCCATTGACCTATCTCCTTCTGCTCAACGACAACCGGGTTTACCAGTGTTCCCAGGCCGTCGATGCTGACTTCCACCGGGCCGTCAACGGTCTGAAAATTCGCACCGTGAATGGATTTCCGGTTTGCGGACGGTTTGAATGCGGTCCCGCAGGATATGATGTCTCCCGGGTGCAGGGTATGGAACTGGCTGATGAAGCTGACGATTTCCGCCACCTTGTAATTGTAGTAGCGGGTGCTGTCCCCGGCGATCACTTCGCCGCCCATCCGGCAGTACACGTCCAGGTCGTCAGGATCTGTAATTTCATCTTTCGTCACCAGCCACGGCCCCAGGCAGCCGAATGTATCGCAACCCTTGTAGCGCCCGGCGTAGGACAAGTGCTGCTCGACACGTTCCGTCTCACCCGGGTTGTCTTCTTTTGCATAGAGGGCCTGGTAGTGAAATAGGTCCTCGGCGCGCATGCCGTTGCCGGTAATATCGTTGAAAATACTGTAACCGAATACGGCATCAAGCGCATCAACTGCCGCAATGTCCCGGGTCTCCCTGCCGATGATGATGCATAATTCCGGTTCGGGATGAACGCTGCCGTAGTAGGGCCTGATTTTAATGGCTTGCAGGTGTCCTGCCAGGCAGGAGGCCGGTTTAAGAAAGAAAGCAGGATGATCCGGGGCGCTGATCTTGCGTTCGTTACTGGCGGAGTTGTTCATCGCTATGCCGCAGATCTTCCCCGGGTTCCGCACCGGCGGATACCAGGTCACGCCAGCGATGGGTATCAATTTTGTGCGGTCAGGCTGTGCCTTGAACCTTTTCAGGGATGTATTGATGTTATTCAGAAATATCCGCCCTGCCTGGATAACAGCCGATAACTCCTCAAAGGCCAGTCCCGCGTATTTCGACCCGGTTGAAACCAGCAGCGTATCCAGGCTGACCAGGTGAGCGTCATCGAAGTGGACGGCTACGCTGTCTTTATCATCGTATCTGACGTGGGCAAATTTCATTTACGCACCAGGTGTGCCCGCATCGCTTGCCTCCGACGTCATGCTCAATCCTTGTAATGCACCACGGCTACTCCGATTGTCTCCGCTGCCTTCCGCAATCTATCATCCAATGTCGCCAGGGGCAGACTTCGCCTGAGGGCTACTTCCAGGTATGCTGAGTCGTATACAGTCAACTCAAATCGACGTGCAAGATCAAGGACCTGTACCTCATCATGTCCATCATCAAATGAAATACCCAAGGCCTGGCTGTCGGCCAGCGTATCCGCTACTTGTTGGTGGGAAATCCGTCCACGGCGCTCATTCATCAGTAACGCGTTACGCAATTCGTACCACCATATACGCGGCACAACCCCACCCTCCTCAATAACGTGCAGCATGGTATTGTTTGCCGTGGGGTCATCCTCATCACCCATACACCATGCCATGAATACGGAGTTATCTATGACAACAGGCATCAATATCGGTGCCCTTCATGAGTTGTGGCCATGAGTTCAGCCAACGGTGTTTGCTTGACGTGCCGGCGGCGTTCGACAATGCGCGCGGCCGCCTCTTTTGCCTGTTTCCTGTCGGTGTTGACGGGAACCAGATAGGCAACCGGTTTACCATGTCGGGTAATGGTAAGCGTTTCTCCGTGCGCCACGCGATCGAGCAAGCGTGGCAAGTGTGTTTTGGCTTCAAACGCCCCAATCTTTTCCATCGTCATCTCCCGTTGGGAAAATATCAGACTAGATGATACAACCAGACTGAATAATTCGCAATACTGAACAACATGAGTTATCAAATTACATCGGCGGAGGTGGATGTCCGCCATTGAACCGCCCCGGATTTGCCGGAGACTCCATTGACGGAGAGCAAAGCGTTCCGCTCCACGGGGGAAAAATGGTTGGCTATGTGAGCCCCACCCCGGAACCAGACGCTCGTAAATTCAAGATTTCCGGTCAGGGCGAATTGGTGGATGTGTCAGCAGGCGAAGACGCCGCTTTATGCTGCTCCCATGCGTTGAACTCTTCCAGACTTATGCCGTTTCGTAGCAGGAGTCCCATATGCAGATTCTGCAATTCGGTGTTGACCAGATCAGCGAATTGGTGGATGTCGTTGGCCGGGACCTGTCCCTGCGCCAGCCCCGCTATGCATGCATCCGTGGGTTCCAGCTGCTCTTTAACGATACGCCCAACCACTGCGGCGAGCGCTATCTCGTACCTGAGCCTGAATGGGTCTGGGTCGCCGGCACGATCTTTTTCCTGTAACACGTTATATCGTCGGCAGGACCGTTCGTACGCCCACACGTACACATCCTGTAACAGGCTGGTGTCGTTCAGTTCGTACACGCCCAGGTTTCCTTCAATATAGTCCCTGTCGGGCACGTCTATAAATGACAGGGGGCATAGCCTGTTCTTGATCAGCGGGATATTGGCGCCCAGCCTTGCCGAGCGCTTGTTGACGTCGGTGAACGGCTGCAGGTACGGCAGATGCACCATGGTGAAGAACGACTGCTCATACGGGTCTTCTATGTCCCTCGCCTTGGCCAGGAACATCCTGAAGCATTCTTCAACCACTTGTGGGACACCCTTCGGGGAGTAGACAGAGCCGCCTATCTCGACAATCTTCTTCCGCAGTCGCCCGCTGTCTGCCGGGTCGCCCATCAGGTTTGATGACAGCAGCCCGTGCAAACCCATAAACGTGTACATGTTGTAGTCTATGTGCTCTGCATTATTCAGCAACATCTCAATAGCACGTTTGTGATTCAGGATCATCGTAGCTTCAACCCTGTCTTTCCCCGCGGCATAAATCCCTTTCTCAACCAGGTTCTCGGTGTCAATTCGCGAGTAGGTATTGCCTTCCAGACGGCTGGATGCCCAGGACAGGTCGACCAGCAACCGGTTGACTGTTTCCGGCTGGTACGTGCTACCTGCCGGCAGGGCCGTTGGCCTTATTTCGCCGATGCTGTACAGGTCCTGTCTGATCCTGTCCGGCAGGTAGTAGGTGTGGTTCGGTATGTAGCTTTCCAGGAAGGTGCGCTTGTAATCGGCAGGCTCCCGTTCCTGAATTGGACGGCGTACATAGTCCTGGATCGCTTTGCTCTCATCAGAGATGGGGACCGACTGCTTGGCATCATAAACGGTATTGAGCACAGGTGTTTCGGCGGGGCGCCGGTATTTTACTGCTCTGGCCTTCCCTGAACGAACGATTTCTCCCTCTTTAACCAGTGCCAGCAATTTTCTCCCCACCGTTCTGTAAACGGGGGCCTTGTCAGGAGATATCTGTTTTAATTGCGCATAGATATCGGCGCTGCTGAGTCCATCCTCAGCAGAGTCAACGATCTCAACGATGAGTTCTGATACGTCTTTGTTAACGGCGTCTGTCATGTTCTGTGCCTTGCATCATATTATACGGGATTGTCCAGATACTGTCCAGATAGATGTCCAGATACTGTCCAGATACTGTCCAGATATTGCCAACCGTTATCATTGTCAAAATCTCAGAAAGGAGCTGAAACAATGCTTAACATATAATGAACAAGCATGCTGACCAGATCGATGTCGGCGATGTTGAGGAGTTGATTATGGGCGACACCTGCCCTCAGAGACAAGTCTGCCTTGCGGTCACCCGGGACGCCCTCCAGCGGTGTCAGTGAGCAGACCGCCTTGTGCGGTTCGTTCATGGCAGGCAGGGAATGGTCATACCAGACGTCCTTCCATTTGCCGGATACCGTGCCGTGATCGAACTGGGCCTGCATCATGGCCCGGGAGACGGCCTGCGGGTCGCGGCGGAGCTCCTCGGGCAAGGTCTTTTTGAATGCGGCCCGCCGGCGGCTCTCTTCCTTGTTAATGTATTCAGTCAGTTACAACTGTTATCCCCCGTAGAGCGGAACGCCTTTAAAATATCACAAACAGAAACACACATATCGTGACATAATATCAGTTTTGTAATGTTTTCAATTAGTTATATAAACACATCGGCGGAGGTGGATGGGAATCGAACCCACCACTCGCGTTGGGCAAGTCACTGGTTTTGAAGACCAGGGAAGTCACCAGACTTCATTCACCTCCAGTCAGTCCATCTGTGGGGTCAGCTATATTTGGGGTCAGAGCTATTGCTCTGACCCCAAATTTTTGTTCCCCGGGTTCAGTTTGCGTTTGTCGCCGATACGGATGGTCACGCGCCGGCTGTCCAGGTATTCCAGCAAGGGTATCGCGTACTTTCTTGAAGTATCCACCAGTTTACGCGCGTCCGCCACGCTGAATGCGGTGGAACCGGGGTAGGCCTGTTCCAGCATGGTCACCATGCCCTCGATGCTGCGGCGGTGGAAAACCAGCACGCGGTTTGTGTCCCTGTTGTGTACCGGCACAAGTTCGCCCGTATCGGCCAGGAGGCGGTACAGGCGTTTCCTCTGCGGGTTGCCCTGCAGGACTTCGCCGGGTTCGGGCGGTTTCAGGCCACCCGCGGCAAATGCCGAGGCGATATCCTCAGCTATCTTTTTCTCCTGTGGATTGAGCGCGCCCAGGGGATCGAAATCCCGCAGCCGGATAATGCTCTTGTCCGTCTGGAGCAGGCCTTGATCCACCAGGTGTTCAACCAGGAACCTGAAAACCGGTTCGTCCACGCCTGCTTCCAGGCCTGAACGGAACTCCGTCAGGGGTTGTCCTTGCCGGCCCGGGTTTGCCTCGTGAAACCGGCCGACCCCGGCCAGCGCCTGTTCGCACAGGCTGTCGAATGCCGATCTGGACAACAAGCGCTGCGGTCCTGCGAAAACAACTTCTGTCTTGTCCAGTCCCTGCAGCAAATCGTCCGCTGCCAGGTTCATGGAACGGGACAGCTCAGCCATATCCATCCCCCGTACTCCTGTTGCCCGTATCAACTCATCGACGACTTCCGCCGTGTCGCCGCTGGCCAGGTTGGCCAGGCGGGACACGGCGCTGTTGTCCGAGCGGCGGTGTTTTGCCGGGGAATTGTCCAGGATGCGGCCGCCGCCGATGGTTGTCACCGGCGACATGCTGCGCAGGATAAAATGTTCGCCCACGGGCACCGCCACGTCGCGCCGGCAGGCAAGCTGCGCCACGCATAATGAACCCGGCTTTGGTTGCCGCTCTCCCAGGATGCGCAGCGCCGCCGGTTCTTCACAGGTTCCGAACAGCACCCGGGCCATCTCGCCGTACCTGGGTTGCGGGCGTACCCGCTCCAGCAACTGCAACTCCACGTCCAGCAACCGGGTCGGTTCCAGGTATCCCGGGGAGGCCAGCGCATCGCCTCTTGCAACCTGTTCCCTGTCGATGTTACGCAGGTTGACCGCGACCCGCTGTCCGGGGTACGCAATCTCTTCGACCTTGTTATGGACCTGCAGTTGACGGATACGTGCGCGGCTGCCGCGCGGCATGATCTCGACCTCCTGGCCGTTTGCCAGGGTACCGTACCGCAGGGTGCCGGTGGCGACGGTGCCGAAGCCGGACATGGTGAATACACGGTCCAGCGGCAGGTAGCACTGGCCGCTATCCGCTCTTGCGGCGGGGTTGTGCAACTGCTTTTCCAGCAGGACCCGTAAATTGTTCAGGCTGCGTGCATCGTTCACGGATACCGCGATCACCGGCGCAGCTTCCATGAACGTGCCTGCCGTGAAACTGCTTATCTCGTCCCTGACCCGGTCGCAGCCGGCGTCATCGACCAGGTCGGACTTGGTAATCACTACCAGGCCTTTGACCAGGCCCAGGAAACCTGCAATGTTGAAATGTTCTTCCGTTTGCGGCTTGATCCCTTCGTTCGCGGCCACCGCCAGCAGCAGGAAGTCTATACCGGTGGCGCCGGATATCATCATGCGGATGAAATCCTCGTGACCGGGGACGTCAATGAAGTCGATGACGCCGCGTTCGGATTCAAGAAAGGCGAATCCGGGCACAATCGACAACCCTCTTTCCTTTTCTTCCCTGAGACGATCAGTTTCCATGCCCGTAAGCGCCCTGACCAGGCTGGTTTTGCCGTGGTCAACGTGCCCGAGTACGCCTACCGTGATGTGCGCGGGTCTATCCATTCAACATCAGTGGGTTAACATGGATGAACAGGATATACAGGATAAGGTTGGGAAAGGGGGGCTGTCCTGTTTTTTACGTCATCACGGGCCGGGTCCGTGACTGATGAAGGGTAACAAGCCTCTTTTTCTCAGCGTTTACCCGTCAGCGGGTCGGCTGTCACAATCTCCCCGACCATCAGTTCCGGGTCGGTCTCGGTGTATTTCGGCCAGTCCTCGGCAAGTTGCCGGCGCGCCTCTTCGATGCCGAACAGACCCGTCATGGCATCCACTTCCTCCCGGCTGTTGAAATACAGGGTGCAGATGCAGTGATAGGGGGCATCACCATCTTTCCCGTCCGGGGTAATGTGCTGGTCGACCTCGATTTTCTGTGAGGAGATACCGCAATACTCCCGCAACAAGCCAACGCCCAGGGGTAGATGCACGTCATAATAATGCTGCCAGTCAAACGTCGACCCGGGTTTGTTGGGGTATACAATTCTCACGCTGTACATAATTATTCTCCTTTGTCCTGTGCTGCCGCCAGGCAGGCATCGACGGCGTGGTGGAAATTCCTCAATGCCAGCTCCTCGTCCTGGAAATGAAAGTGCTCCTTGGCGCCGGACTTGAGTACCTGCTGCACCTTTTCATGGGTGGCCGTGTCTTCCATCAGGGTGTCGCGTAAACCGACCTTGTTGTATTCCTGACAGAACAACTCCCCGGCGTTGCGCGGCGGGACCGTATTCACCCCGATCTCCCAGACGCTGCGGTCAACGTCGATCGGCCACACGTTATACATCCAGTAGCTGTCGCGCATCAAGCCCATGATAACGTTGGGGAAGATGAAATACAGGTTCATGGCGCCGCGCAGGTGGTATTTTTTCGCATCCGTCCGGCGCGGTTCGGTAAAGGCAAACGCATCGTAGGCGCCGATACCGTATTTCAGGCTTACCTGGCCCGTGGGGGTAGGATTAAACACCGGCGGAGGTTCCGTACCCACCAGTCCGTGGGGTCCCAGGGCTTCCAGAACACTGTGCCGCAGCAACATGCCGGCCGCGGAGGTAGAGCGGGCCAGGCTGTCCCGGTGCAGGAACGGCACATGCCAGCCTTCCAGTTGCGCGTCCAGCAGCACCTTCCAGTTGACTTTTTCATCCACGCTGTACCATTCGCGCCGGGTCAGTTCCGCAAACGGGTAGTCCTTGAGGGACGTGGAAACCGGTTCCAGGTACTCCTCCAGCGTTTGCTCATCCTGTGGCTTAAGCCGGATGAATATGAAACCGTTCCAGACGTCAGCCTGGATTTCCGTCATGTCCAGGTTGGCATCGGGTCCGGTGAAGAAGTTTTCCTTGTCGGTCATGTTGATCAGCTTGCCGCGGGTATCGAAGGCCCAGCCGTGGAACGGGCAGACGAAGGCGCCCCGGCACTTGCCGCGATTTTTCCAGACCACCTGGTTGGCCCGGTGCGAACACATGTTGTGGAAGGCCCGGATGACGTTGTCGCGCCCGCGCACCACCAGCACCGAGGTGTAGCAGACTTCGATATTCCTGACGAAGTAGTCGCCTGCCTCAGGGATCAGTTCAACCCGTCCCACGTTCAGCCAGGATCGGCGGAATACCGCCTCCCGTTCAGCCTTGAATACGTCAGGGTCTATGCAGGGCCGGATGGGGAGCGGGTCTGTTCCCAGTTCGGGGTATTTCGCCGTGCGGGTCTTATGAGTCAGTTCCATGGGCTGGTGTCTCAATCACCGGCAAAAGGTCATTCCCGGTCATACCGGGGGAATGGAGTTCGCCTCGCCCGGCACGAAACGGCGCATGTCCAGGCCGAAGGGGTGGTCCGGCCGCTTGTACAGTTCAACGGCAACCCAGACCTCGGCCAGGGCCAGGGTCATGTTCATAAGGCGTTGCTCGGCTTCGGGCAACTGGTCCAGGGGAAATCCGTTCAGGTAATCCAGCGCCTCTTCGATGCGCCCCAGCATGGCGGAGTAAAACGCCTGGATTTCCTCCATGGATGAAGCGAGACGTTTTTCCAGGCGACCGGATTCGCTGTCCAGAGCCCAGTCGGCAAACGGTTCCAGTTCAGCAAAGGCGGAGGGTAATAATTGCTGGTTCATATTGTTATCAATTCCTCTGACACCCAGGCAACGTCATCCTGAATACAGACCCCGGAATTCTAGCATATTACCCGTAAAAGCAGCAGCTTCGAAATTCCTCCCCTGTTTGCCATCCTCATACTTTATACTGTGCGCGGTTTCAGAGAAGAACTCGAATAAATGGGATACCAAATCGGCATTGACGTGGGCGGTACCTTCACCGACCTGCTGGTCTGTGATGAAGCAGGCAATACCCGTATCTGTAAATCGCCTACCACGCCCGCCGACCCCAGCCTGGGTGTATTTTCTGCGCTGGAACAGGCCGCGCAGGATAGCGGGGACGAACTGGGGGATTTCCTCTCCCGGGTAGATGCCATTGTTCACGGTACCACGATCACCACCAATGCCGTGCTGACCCGTACCGGGGCCAATACCGGTTTCATCACCACCCGGGGCTTCCGCGACCTGCTGGCAATGCGGCGCGGCATGAAGACGGGAGAACGCTATGACCTGGAACTGGAACCGCCGCCTGTCCTGGTCGAGCGGGCGCTGACCCTGACGGTAACGGAACGGATTGACGCCAACGGCCGCATCATCACCCCCCTGGCGGAACAGGACGTGTTCACAGCCGCGACAGTATTACGCGACGCCGGGGTGGAAGCCGTTGCCGTTTCCTACCTGTGGTCGTTTCTCAACCCGGCCCATGAACTGCGCACCAGGGAAATCCTGCAGGAAACCCTGCCCGGGGTGTACATCTCGCTGTCTTGTGAAGTCCTGCCGCAGATACGGGTGTACGAGCGGCACAGCACGACGGCGCTGAATTCCTACACCGGACCGCCGCTGGCCCGTTACCTGGAAAGCCTGGAGGCCCGGTTGAGTGACAACGGGTTCCCGGGAGTGCTGAACATCATGCAGTCCAATGGCGGTTGCATGTCGCCGAAGGTGACCAGCCGGTTTGCCGTGAATACGCTGTTGTCCGGGCCCGCCGGCGGACCGGGCGCCGGGATTCATTACGGCCGTACCCATGACTATAAAAATATCATCAGCGTGGACATGGGCGGCACCAGTTTCGACGTCGCCCTGGTACAGGATGAGCGGGCGGTGGTCACATCGGAAAATGAAGTAGCCGGTTTCCACGTGGCAGTGCCCATGCTGGACATCCACACCGTTGGGGCCGGCGGCGGCTCCATCGCAGGTGTCGATGACGGTGGGATGTTGCACGTGGGTCCGGCCAGCGCCGGGGCTGACCCCGGCCCCGCCTGTTACGGCCATGGCGGCGCAGAGCCGACGGTCACCGATGCTGACCTGGTGCTGGGTTACCTGGATGAAAATTACTTCCACGGCGGCGCCATGAAACTGGACCGGGATGCGGCCGTCGCAGCCATCGAGACCAGGGTTGCCAACCCATTGGGCCTGTCCGTTACCGACGCCGCCTACGGGATCTACCGGGTGGCGAACTCAATCATGAGCAACGCGGTCACCGTGGTCACGGTACAGCGCGGCCTGGACCCGCGCGGGTTTGCCATGATCGTGGCCGGCGGCGCCGGACCGATACACGCGGTGCCTATCGCCCGGGAACTGGGTATCAATACCTTGCTGGTGCCGCGCGAATCCTCGGTATTCTGCGCTGCCGGCATGTTGTTGTCGGACCTGAAGCACACCTATATCCGTACCTGCGCCATGGTCGGGTCGCTGGTGGATTTCGAGGTCATCAATGAAGCCATCCAGGCCATGCGGGAGATGGCGCTTACCACGTTCAGGGAAGAACAGGTACGCGACGCCGACGTTACCCTGGACTTCTCCGCCGACCTGCGCTATGCGGGCCAGTTCAACGAGGTCGAGGTGCCCGGTTTCGAAACCGGTGAGGCGGACACTGCAGCCTGGGAAAAGCTGGTCAGCCGTTTCCACCGGCTGCACGACGACCGCTTCGGCTACAGTATGCCCCATGCGGAAGTGGAACTTATCAACCTGCGCCTCAGCGCCACGGGCGCCACCAGGAAACCGAAAACACAGAAACACGAACCCGGCGGCAGCGCCGCCGATCATGCCCGCAAGGGAGAACGTCCCGCCTGGTTCGACAACAGCATGAAGACCGTGCCCGTCTACGACGGCCTCGCCCTGCAGCCGGGCAACCGCCTGACGGGCCCGGCCATCGTTGAACAACCGACGACGACCATCGTGTTGCCCGGCGCTACCCGGCTCAGTTGCGATGAGTGGGGGAACTACGAATTGGGAATTACGAATTAGGAATTACGAATTGGGAATTGGGCATTGGGGTTTTCACATTATACAGCCGCCGCAGGCGGCACATTCATTCCTAATTCCTAATTTTTAATTCTTAATTGGAATCAGGTGAGGGAGTATAATGAAGTTATGAGTCAGATAGACCCTGTCGACGTCGCCATCATCAGCGCACGGCTGTCATCCATCTGCAAGGAAATGGGTGAGACCATGCTGCGCACGTCCCGGTCGCCGATTTTTTCGGAGGCGCGTGATTTCACTACCGCGATCTTCGACAACAACACGGAACTGGTGGCGCAGACCATTTATATCCCCGACATTGCCGCTTCCACCCCGTTTACCGCCAGGGCCATTGCAGAGCGTTTTGCCGGCGATATCCACGAAGGCGACCTGTTCGTGCTGAATGACCCCTATCGCGGCAACAATCACCCGCCCGACCTGAACGTGATGAAGCCGGTATTCAGCGACGGGCAGTTGCGTTACTGGCTGCTGTCCAAGGGCCACCATGCCGACATGGGCGGCGGCGGCGTGGTCGGCTACAACCCCCGGGCCCGGGACGCCTGGGAGGATGCCCTGCGCATACCCTGCCTGCGTCTTGCCGATAAAGGCGTGCTGCGGGAGGACGTACTGGATTTCATCCTGCTCAACGTGCGCGCGCGGGAACTGGTGGAGGGGGACATACAGTGTCAGATCGGCGCGGTCAACCTGGGAGAGAGGAGGCTGGCGGCATTGCTTGACCAGTACGGTGCGGTAACCTTGTCCTCCGCCACCGCGGAAATACTGGACGCTACGGAACGCCGGGTACGGGCCGATATTGCCGCGATACCGGACGGTGAATATTATGCGGAGCGGGCAATTGATCATGACGGCATAGAGTTTGATAAAAGTTATGTAGTCCGGCTCAACCTGAAGATCAAGGGTGATAACGTCACCTTCGACTACACCGGCAGCGACCCGCAGGCCGTTGGTTATATCAACAGCACCCTGCCGAATACCAATGCCATGAGCCACCTGGCCCTGTTCGCCACCGGCGCCATCAGCAACGATATCGACTTCAACGACGGAGCGGTACGGCCCCTGCACGTCGTCGCCCCGCCGGGGACGGTCGTCAACGCAACGGAGCCGGCGCCTACTTCATGCTGTACCCTGTGCGTAGGCGAGGCGATGATCGAGGCGACCTGGCTGGCCCTGGCGCAGGTCATACCGGACCAGGTCCCGGCGCTATGGGGCCGCTGGTGTGCGCCGGCCACCATGGGAATTCACCCCGGCAACGGCCGCTTTTTTGCGGATATCCATTTCATGAGCAAGGGCGGCGGCGGCGCGGTAAACGGTTACGACGGCTGGGACCACGTAGGTACGCCCGTGACCCTGGGCGGCCTGCGCGCGCCGGATCCGGAACTGCATGAACTGGTGACGCCCTACAAGTTAATCGAATATGAGATCGAACCGGACAGCGCCGGCGCCGGCCGCTGGCGCGGGGGTTTCGGGGTGCGCTACACCTTCGCCGTTGAGGGAGACAATATCGCCTGCGCCAATTTCGGCAGCGGCGCCCGTGATTTTACCGCTCCGCTGGGTATCCACGACGGGCAGGGCGCGGTGCCGCACCGGATGACGCTGGACCACGCGGACGGCAGCCGGGAGGAGATAGACGGCAACAGCATGTATACCCTGAGGCAGGGAGACACCATGACCATCGTCTCCAGTGGCGGCGGCGGTTTCGGCAACCCCCGGCAGCGCAGCCCGGAGGCCGTACTGCGCGACGTGCGCAACGGCCTGGTTTCAATCGCCACGGCCCGGCAGGAATACGCGGTAGCCATACATCACGACGGCACCGCCCTGGGCTACAGTATTGCGCAGGATGAAACCGCGCAACTGCGCGACGCCCGCAGCGGAATTTGAAATTACCTGGAGCAAATCTTTATGAAATGGCCGGCAAAACGGATAACCGAATCCTCGACCAAATCCTTCGGCATGTACGAAAAGGCGATACCGATGATGGAACAGGGTATCGATGTCATCCACCTGGAAGTCGGCATGCCCAGTTTCGATACGCCGGCCCACATCAAGGAAGCCGCCAAGCAGGCCCTGGATGACGGCGAGGTCCATTACAGCGACTTTCGCGGGGTGCAGAAGTTCCGGGAGGCCCTGGCAGAGAAGGTGGCGGAGCGAAACCACATTCCTGTCGATGCCGATGAGATCCTGGTCTGCAGCGGACTGACCCATGCGGCATACGCTATCTGCATGGCGGCGATTGACGCCGGGGATGAAGTTATCGTGCTGGATCCCTATTATCCGCAACACGTAAACAAGATCGAACTGCCGGGCGGCAAGGTAGTGCCCGTACCGCTCGACAAGGCAACCAACTTCAGCATCGATGCGCAGGCCATAGAAAGGGCAATTACGCCCAACACCAGGATGATAGCCCTGGTCAATCCGGCCAATCCCACCGGGAGGGTATTCACGTACAGGGAACTCGAAGCCCTGGCGAACGTTGCGATAAAGCATGACCTGCTGGTCATGGCGGACGAGGTGTACGAACAGATCACCTACGACGGCAGCATGCACATCAGTATCGCTTCCCTGCCCGGCATGAAGGAGCGTACCTTCACCATGTTTGCCTTTACCAAGGCCTATGCCATGGACGGGTGGCGCATGGGGTATATCGCGGCAGACAAGAAATTCATGCCCGCCATCCTGAAAATCACCATGAACGATATCGCCCATCTCAACACGTTCATACAGGAAGGAGGGTATGCCGCGATCAAGGGTTCACAGAATTGCGTGCGCGAGATGGTGAATGAAGACAAGCGCCGCGGCGACCTCGTCGTCAGGAGAATGAACGCCATGCCCGGGGTAAGCTGCAACGCGCCTGAAGGCACCATCTATGCCTTCCCCGATGTCTCCGCCACCGGATTGCCGTCACAGCAGATCGCCGATGAACTCCTGGAACAGGCACACGTGGTCGTGGAGGCCGGCACGTTTTATGGTGACAACGGAGAAGGGCACCTGCGTATCTGCTTCGGCGCCGAACCCATCGAACGCATCGAAGAAGCGATGGACAGGCTGGAAAACTACTTTGTAAAAAACAATCGGGCCCAGCCTCGATAAACCTAATTTGGGACACCCATGAATTAACAAAAAACCCTAATTTGGGACACCCATAAATTAATAATTTTTATAAATTCATGGGTGTCCCAAATTTACTATTAACGCTATGAACGCAAAAGTCGCTGTGGTGGGAAGCACCAACTGGGACATGTCCATGCGCTTGCCGTCGTTACCGGCTGCGGGGGAAACCGTGCTGGGCGGCGCCTGTTATTTCTGCCTGGGTGGAAAAGGTGCGAACCAGGCAATTGCCGCGGCGCGTGCCGGGGGAGACGTTTTCTTTCTTTCCTGTGTGGGGAAAGACGCGATTGCCACCGAGGTGCGCAAGGAATTGTCTGACAATGGCCTGGACCTGTCCGGCCTGACGGCTGTTGAAGATGCGGAGACCGGTAGCGCCATGATTTTTGTTGACGAAAAGGGAGAGAATTGTATCGGTGTTGCCGACGGCGCCAATGCCCGGCTTACACCGGATATAGTGGCAACCCATGCAGGCGCCATAAAATCTGCAGATATCCTGTTGTTGCAGATGGAAATCCCTCCGGCAACCGTCGAGGCTGCCGCGCGCTGCCATGACAGGGTCATATTGAACCCGGCCCCGGCCCAGGAATTAAGCCGCGCCTTGTTGAGCAATATCACCATGCTTACTCCGAACAGGATAGAGTTGTCCCAGGTTACCGGCACAACTTCTGGCGCTGAAAATGATCTTGAAACAGCCGCACAGTCCATCCTGGATCAAGGGCCTGAAGCAGTCCTGGTTACCCTGGGTAAAGAGGGTGTTTTGATTGTTACACCAGGCGCAACACTCAGGCTGCAGGCCTTCAGGGTGGAAGCGGTCGACACTACCGCTGCCGGAGATGTATTCAACGGCGCCCTGGCGGTCGCGCTGGCAGAAGGCGCGGGATTGCGTGAAGCGGCGGAATTCGGCATGGCCGCGGCCGCCTTGTCCGTACAAAAGAGCGGGGCTATACCCTCTATTCCCTACAAGGCTGAAATTGAAAACCTGCTGAACCTGCGCACTTGATTAACCCAGATTTCTTGCCATCCAGCGCACTTCTCCAATTGTTTCACAGGCTTCCGTCCAGGGCACCGGTGACCAGGACGGATGGTCGCTGTGGAGGCGCCAAGCGCCGTCTTCGCCTTTAGTCAGCCGCTTGACTACTACCCCATCGTCCGTGCGCAGTACATAGATGTGTCCGGTCCGGCGTTGGTGGTGGGCACGGTTTACGAGGATGGAGCAACCGTCCGGGAGTGTCGGTTCCATCGATTTACCTTGCACGTGTATGACAATACATCGCGCCGGATCGAGCCCGCGGCGATCCAGCCAGTTACGGCTGAACGCTACATGGCCTGTGACGGTTTCATCCAGGTCGGTTGTTCTGCAGCCGGCAGCGGCGGCCAGTTCTACCACCTCGACCTGGCGGGTCATGCTTTCCGGCCGGGTCACGGAATACTCAATAGTCTCGGCAGCTTTACTGAGCACTTCCGCTGCGCTGCGTAATTCATCCGTGACGCGGGACGTTGCGTAGTCTGAACGTTCTTCATCTATCTGCAAAGGGGGTTCCTTGCCGTCAGCAACCCCATATCCCTTGTTGCCGTCAAGCCGGCGTGGCGGACCTATGTAGAATTCGAGGCCGAGAGCTTCAGCGATTTTTTTTGCTCTCTCAACCGATGGTGGGTGCCCGCGTAATACGCTGCGAATTGCGTCTCTGGGCAGTCCATTTTCCAGGGCTAATTTTATCGGGGACTTGCCCAGCTCCCGCAACCGTTCATCAACGATGCCGTGAAAATGGAAATGATACATGGTGGAAAATTTACCACGATTTAACGGAATAACGCAAGCAGCGGCATATACTCCAAAAAAAGTTGACTAGTGGAATTTGTGCCATTATATTGGTGGTATGTATTCCGCAAGAGAGGACAATGTAGTCATACTGTCCAAGCTGTATGCAGATACAACTGGAAGACAGATTACTACCGTAGGGCGCCTGTGCTGTGGCGATTCCAGGCTTGTGAAACGGCTTAAATGCCATGGTTCCCTGTCACGACGCGTATATTTACGGATTACGCAATGGTTCAGTAACAATTGGCCGCACAACCTTCCCTGGCCGGATGACATTCCCCGGCCTGCGCCATCCCCGGACTCCCCTGCAGGACAGGCCGCTGCAGCAGCATCTTCGTGACACAAATCAGAGTGCCGGCTACCGGCCCTTCTTCTATTGCGACCCGCCGGCTATCTGGTCGGAGATATAAGGAATGTAGAAAACACTATCTCAACCCGCAACAGCTTAACCCGGAGGATAATATCCATGACAAATCCTGACTTTGAAAACTGCATCCTGGGCTCGGACGAAGTGATCAGTCTGGCCCTGTCTATCCTGGACGCATTTCATGGCGTTCGCATCGCCGAGGCAAAAGCTGCACTGGAAATTGCCGGCCAGCTTATCGAAACGAATACCATATTTGACGCCCAGTCAGCGGAAATTGACGCTGCCCGGACAGCATTCGCCGAACATCTCATCTCGAATAATGAACAAACCCGGCCGCATCCGGCCTGAAGCCGCCGTCACTGCGTTACACTGGCAGGTCAGATAAACGGCAATACGTCGCGCAGGTTTGACAGGGTCAGTTGTTGCCGCTGGTCCTCGTCCAGGTAGGGGATGCCGATGCCGTATTCGTCCCAGCGGGCGCGGATCTTCTGCTCCAGTTCCGGTTCCAGCTTGCCCACCGGCGGGAAACTCTGTCCGTCCCAGTCCTCGTTTTCGGCCAGGTCCCAGTTGCGGGTGGCGTCGACCAGAACCCGGGTCCATTTACCGGTGCGGAAGCGCGGCATGTCCAGGACGTCATGGGAGGTGGACGGATCCAGCGGGGAACCGAAGGTCGGGCCAAATGTCATGACCTGGTCCATGCCGGCGTTGACGCGGAATGCGACGGCCCACTCCAGCGCCAGGGGGTCGCGGATGTCGATATCCTCTTCCACCACCAGTACGTGCTTGAAGAACCACTGGGCCGCGCTGGTTCCCCATAAGGCCATGGCCACCTGTTGTGCGTGGCCGCGGTATTGCTTGCGGATCTGTACCACGATGTGCGTGCCGGTCGAGACATGGGGGCACCAGACGTCGGTGACGCCCACGACCCCGGCCGCTTCCAGCATATTCCAGAAGATTGCCGACCAGCTGTAGGAACAGAGGATGGAATCCTCGGACGGGAAGCCCGGGCGGCAGCCTTCCAGGGTGCCGCGCATGATCGGATCATTCCGGTGGGTAATGCAGGTAACTTCCAGTACCGGTTTGGGCGACGGCGTGCCGCCTGCGTAACCGGGATACTCGCCGAACGGGCCTTCCATGCGGTAGGTAGCGGGATCCGGGTCCAGGTAACCCTCTACAATGACCTCGGCGCCGGCCGGCGCGACCAGGTCGACGGTTTCGCACCTGACCAGTTCGACGGGTTTGCCCAGTATGGCGCCCATCATGTCCCATTCGCATACGTGGCGCGGGAACGGACTGCCGGCGCAGAACGGCACCACGTCGTGGGCGCCGTAGGCAATGGCTACGGGCATTTTTTCCCGGTTCTGACGGTAGCCGGTGAGGTGTCCGCCTCCCCCCTGGGTCGGGAGCATGACCATGGCAATGTGGTTCCTGTCGACGAATTGCCCGCGGTACAGGCCGATATTCTCCCTGCCGGTATTCCGGTCCTTGGTTACGATGCCGCAAAAGGTATTCAGGTAACGCCCGCCGTCCAGTTCCTGCCAGATGGGCGCGGGGAACTGGTTCAGGTCGATGGCAGCGCCGGTCAGGATGTTCTGTTTAACCGGGGAGTGGTCGGCAATGACCGGTTCCACCGGGTTGGAGTAGGTATCTTTGAGGTGGCGGACGATGTCTTTATCAGTGGTTTCCGGCGCCAGGTCCAGCAATGCGCACAGTTGCCGTTTGTTGCCCAGTCCACAGGTCACAAAACGGGTCGAGAGGGTATTCCGGTAATCCTTTAAATTCTCGAACAGCAGGGCAGGTCCGGCCAGGCCCAGGTTGATGCGGGTAATCGCCCCCAGTTCCAGGTTGGAATCCACCTCGCACCGGAGTTGCCTGAGTTGATCCGCCTCATGCAACCGGCGCAGCCAGGAACGCAGGCTGACTTCACCGTCCTCAAGAGGGCCCAGGCTCGCATCGAGATCGTCTGAATCCGGCATCAGCATTGCCGGGCTGGGTGTTGCCATTGTTTCTCTCCCCCCTTTATCCGAAAGAAAGGTTTTGACCCTGTTTATGACATGTTTATCATACCAGCATGCTGACTTATTTGTTACCTGACACGCAGGAACGGGGACAGATTTAAAATCTGTCCCCAATTATCACGGGAGAGCCAGGGTGAAAGCATTGATCTATGAACAGCATGGCGGGCCGGAGGTGCTCCGCTACCGGGATGTCGCCGACCCCGAACCGGGGCCGCGGGACGCGGTGGTCAAGGTCGCGGCAACGACGGTAAACCGCCTTGACGTCGCGCAGCGTAACGGCTGGTTCACCATCCCCGGGTTCAGTCTGCCGCACATCTCCGGGATGGACGTTGCCGGTACGGTGATCGAGACCGGTTCGGACGTGACCGGCGTCAGACCGGGCGACCGGGTGCTGGTAAACCCGTCCATGTCCGAGGTGCCCGAAGGTTCAAAACTGGCGGGCCTGGACGACCTGTACGGTCTTCTCGGGGTCATCGGCGCTACCGTTGCAGGCGGTTACGCGGAGAAATGCCTGGCGCCGGACACCCACCTGTACCCGGTTCCCGACAGCATGCCGTGGCGCCATGCCGTCGTCTTCCCCACCTGCTGGATGACGGCGCACCACGCCCTGTTCGATACAGGCGGACTCAGGGCCGGGGAGACGGTGCTTGTCCATGCTGCCGGCAGCGGCGTGTCCGTTGCCGCCATTCAATTGGCCGTTCAGGCGGGAGCGACCGTGCTGGCAACTGCCGGCAGCGGGGAAAAATGCGCGAAAGCCATGGAACTGGGCGCTGAAGATACCTGCAATAACCGCACGGTCGACGTGGCGGCCTGGGCCCGGGACATGACCGGCGGCGCCGGTGTCGACCTGGTGTTCGACCACGTGGGCGAGGCGTTGTGGGAAGCTTCACTGATGGCGCTCAAGCCGCGCGGGCGGCTGGTGACCTGCGGCAACACCTCGGGAAATACAGCGCCTATCCCGAACCTCGGTTACCTGTACAGCATGGGCCTGAAAATCCTGGGGTCCGACCCGTATCGTTACGGGGAATTCGGGCCGGCCTGGGAGCAGTATTGTGCAGGCGACTTCCGGGCGGTCGAGGACAGCGTATTTCCCCTGTCCGAGGGAGCGCAGGCGCAGGAGAAAATGCTGAGCGGCGAGTTTATCGGGAAGATCCTGCTGGAGCCGTGAACAGGTGGTTAAGGGTTTTACTGACGCGCTGCTTGTCCGTTGAATACTTCTTCCAGTCAGGCAAATGAACGGTCATCAACGCCTTGAACAGTTTCCCATGGTTGGGGACTCGCAGGTGCAACAGTTCATGCGCAATGACAAAGTCCTGAAAACCCCGCTCCTGCTCAGCCAGGTCGACGGCGAAAGTAACTATCCCGTTTGTTGAGCAGGAACCCCACTTCCTGGTCATAGACTGGACGCGTATTATCCGGGGACAGATGTCCAGCCGTAGTGACCAATAATCGACACGATCGCGAATGAGTCGACGCTTTTCCTCACGAATACGCATCGGCTTCGTTATCAAGCATGATTTTGAGCATGGTCTCGACAATTCGAAGGCGTTCCGTTCCTTCAACGGCAAGAAGAGGATGATAAAGAGCAGCCCGCAACCTCCGCTGTTCGTCGGCATTTAAGGCCGCGTTCGGAAAGCGTTCCAAAAGCGCCTCCGCCTCCTGAGCCAGTGAGATCGCTTCAACACCAGCCACCTTGAGCGTCTCGTCATTCCTGAGCGTCCAGTACAGGCCGAATGCACGGGTTGTCAGGTCACTGTTTCTCGCAGCTTCAATCGCTTCCTGTTTCTCCTTTGCCAGTTCCGCCAGGCGGTCCAGCGCGGCAAGGCTGGTCGTTTTGTGGTTCTCGAGTGCCTCAATGATCTGTTCAGCACGCTCTTTGAGCGATTGCAGCACGGGCGCCAGGTCCGGGTTGGCATCCATCTCGGCCTTAAGGCCCCGCACCAGGTTGAAGACCTTGGCCTCGTTCGACCCCGGTTCGCGCTGAAGCGCTTCGAGGGTACGCACGTCAAATGTCACCGTCCTGAGCAAGTCTCCAAGACCTTCCTGGGTGAGGCTGTCCTGCACCATTTCCCGCGTCTTATTGGCCAGGTCTATATCGGGTTTCGCCTTGAAATCGTAGTTATTCCTCACCGCGGCATAGAGTTGGGCAAGCCACTTGTAGGTTTCAATATGATCGCGGAGTTCCGGTGAAGGGGATAGAATCTCCCATAATGCCTCGATCTCCTTGTAGGCTTCAAAAAACGCCTTGCGAGGCCCCGGTTCCAGGAACCTTCCATAGATAATGTTTTCGAGGCGCTCGTCCGCACTTCCACTTCCCTCGCTGCCTTCAAGATAGTCAGATTTCGTTCTGGCAAGTTTATCGAGGAGATTCTCCAGAAGGAGATCAAGGTCTTCGACCACACCGCTTACGTCCAAAGAGTCGAACTGTAGCGCCTTCTTCATCTCCCGCAGGACGCCCACAAAGTCGATGACGAGACCGACGCGTTTGCGCCTGCCTTCTGCGTCCACGTAGGGACGGTTCACGCGCGCAATCGCCTGGAGCAGAACGTGATCGCGCATCGGTTTGTCCAGATACATGCTGTAAAGCAGCGGCGCGTCGAAGCCTGTCAGCAGCTTATCGGTAACGATGAGAATCTTCGGGTCCTCGTTCGGCTTCTTGAACATCAGGCGTATGTCCGCTTCACGTTGAGGAGATAGCTGAAGCTCGGCAACGAGCGGCCTTTTGACGACATCTTCGACATTCTCCGTATATACCGGCGCGGTCCATTCCGGCGGCAACAGCTTGTCGAGCGCGCGTTTGTACCTGGCGCAGGCCTCACGGTTGACCGCTACCAGGAACGCCTTGTAGCCGAGCGGCGCTACGTTCTCCCTGAAATGCTCGGCGACGAATGCTGCAACCTTTTCTATCCGGTCGTCGGCGGTGAGGAACGTTCGCAGTCCCACGGCTCTCTCCAGGACGCGGTTCAACTCTTCCACATCGGTGATGCCTTCCATGTCAGCCAGGGCGAAAAACTCCCTGTCGAGTTGCTCCGCCGGCACCGTCATCTCGCTCGGCGCCATGGTATGGCGGATCGGCAACGTCGTCTCATCCTCTATCGACTCTGCTATCGAGTACTTGTCCAGGTAGCCCTGGTCGTCATCAGTTCCGAAGATCTTGAAGGTTCCTTCTCCATGTGCGGTGCGTGCGATCGGCGTTCCGGTGAACCCGATGATGGTCGCATTCGGCAGCGCGGCCATGAGATACATGCCCAGGTCCCTGGCCACCGAACGGTGCGCCTCGTCGATGAACACGTAGATATTGTCGCGGAGGTTGGCGTCCTTCTCGATGCCCTCGAACTTGTGGATCATCGAGAGGATCAATCCTCTTTTGTCAGTCGTGAGCAGGTCCCGCAAGTCCGCCCTGGAGTTGGCCTGCCAGACGGCGATGTCCTGCTGCTGCATCTCACCCAGCAGTCGTTCGACCCAGCCCGCAAGCTGGCCTTCCAGTTCCAGGCGATCCACGACGACAACTACAGTCGGCGTGTGAAACTCGTCCCTGGCCTCCAGGATCAGGCGGGCGGCGGTGAGCAGCGCGAAGGTCTTGCCGGACCCCTGGGTATGCCAGACGAGACCGCGCCGTTTCACAGGCTCGGCGCAGCGTTCGATGATACGCTGCACCGCGCGGCGCTGGTGCTGGCGCAATACCGACTTCCGCGTCTCGCCGTCTTCGACGTAGAAGAGAATCCAGTCGCGCAGCGTGCGCAGGAAGTCGGTCGGTTCGAAGAACGATTGAACTGTAAACCGGTAGCTGTCCTCGGGTTGTTCCTTCCAGCGCGCCATGAAGCGCCGCGATAAATTCCAGGTGACGCCGTACCAGTAATCAAGCAGGTGGGTTACGTTGAAGATCTGCACCGCTCCCACCAGTTCGGGAGTCTCGTGCTCATAGCGCCGTAACTGCGTAATGCCCCGCTCTATGGCGTTGGTGTCCGTCGGGTTCTTGTGCTCGACGATGGTGATCGGCACGCCGTTGACCACGAACATCACGTCCGCGCGATTGCCCTTGCGAGCGGGCGGCTTGAGCCGCCACTCCCAGGTCACGTGCAGGGCGTTCGCCGACGGGTCGTCGAAGTCAACCAGGCGCACCGGCCGGTGGCGCTGCTCGACCTCGTCATACCACTGCCGCTCGCCACGTAACCAGGCCAGCATCTTGCGATTGCCTTCTATGGTCGGCGGCAGCGCCTGGAGGTTTTCTATCACCGAACGGATGGCGTTGTCTGTCATCCAGGGATTGAAGCGGCGCAACGCACCTTCGATCTCGTTTTGAAACAGCAGCCCGGCTTCGCCCCCTCTCATGGCAAGGGCATCCTGTGGAGACAGGGGGGTCCAGCCGACTTCCGCGGCGTGGCGGACCATGGGGAACTGGACGGTAACGGCTTCAGTGATACTGATATCAATCACAGGAGGCACTCACTGATTTTCAGTGTGGCCGATAAATCAGCTTGACACACATCTTCATTCGGTATCATAATCCGCCTCGTTTAAAGTCCTCTTCTGGTGACGGCAGCCTAAAGGGCTGCTCCCGGGTGACCAAGGAGAGGCGACCGATAGAATAAGACCCCTATCTCGCCCCTATCTCGCCCCTATCTCGCCCCTATCTCGCCCCGCCCGGCCTGCGCATCCAGCGCGTCAACGGTCCGCGATCTGTGGACACGATCAGCCCCCTGTCTCTCAACTCCTCCAGTGCCCTTCGCACTTGTCGGTCACTGACGCCAGGCCCCAAATGGGCGCCAATTTCACGGCGGGTCATTCCATCCTCAGCCTGCTCCAACAGGGCAAGAATCGCCTTTTGCCGTCCGGCTGGCCTGTCCCAGGCATGCTGTTGCGGCACGAATTGGCCGTGTCTGAAGCGTACCGCGACCCAACTGCCGGCATCTTCGATTTCAAGGGGAGGAAGCCCCGCTTCGTCCACCAGTTCCACCATCTTGAGGGTCCCGCCACCCCACACCTCAATGATCCCGCGCCGGTAGAAAGTGTGGGCAATCAAGGGATTCCATGGCTTGGACTCGTGCGGTTCGAACAGGTCCTCAGGAGTCATCCCGAAATGCAACGAACCGGGGGAAGTCACTTCCAAGCGGTCGGCGTAGATGGCCACCCCTATCGACCCGCCATGAATCGTGTAATCGCGGTGGCACAGGGCATTAGCCAGCGCTTCCCGCGTCGCAGGAGGCGGATAGAGCGGTTCGTCTATCCGCTGGATGCGATCAGGCTCGAACCGGGCAGCTATGGGAAGGCTGTCCCGCAGGAATCGCCCGGCGTGGGACAGCAGTGAGAAAGCATTACCATGGAATTGCCGATTATCCAGGAATTCCATCTTGTCGATGCCCCGAAAACGGGCGACGCGCAACTTACACTGCGGCATCTCAAACCCAAGACGTTCCTCCTTGCCGAACAGCACCGCCGCCGCCCGAAGCAATACACCGTCTTGCAAGAGTCCAAGCCCGCGCAACAAATCAACCGGTTCCCGACTCGGCGGCTCATCCAGACGACCGATCCTTACAGCCTCGGCAACTGTATTTCGAATTTCCGCCACGTCCAGGTCATCCACCGACCACCCGTCAGCGGGCTGGTTCTCCCAGCGGTGTTCCTTGTGCATGCGCTCCATGAGCATCTGCTCGTACTCATAAGCCGACATTTTAACTGTTGTGTTACCGACACGGCGGTAGGCAGCGCCGTGGTAAGTATATGGTCTCGATGTCCCGTGGTCCGTACTGACCGCGATAACTTCACGATCACCCTCTACAGGTATTCGTTCGACCGTCGGAAAAGCCGGAGGGTCGATTTGCCGAAGCTCGGCGCTCAACTCCTCGATGGTGCGCTCGCTGACCTGTTGCCCGACCATGACCCCGGTCGGCGTCACACCGAACAGTACCTGCCCGCCTTGCTGGTTCAGGAAGGCGCAGACTGTCCTGGCTGCCTCGCGGCGCGTCCCGGTCGTCTCTTTGAACTCCAGCCTTTCAGACTCGCCGCCGACAGCGAGGGCTGCGATGCCACTGATGTTCATCAACGAACCCTTCTCCCAGTTTCTTGGATACGCCAAGTGGAATAGCTCATGGTGTTTTCCCCAGTATCAGTTCATTCCAGTTGGGTTCTTCGCTCTCATTCATCCGTTTCATGATCCCTTTACGGCACAGGTCTTGAGCCATCAGCGAGTAACTGAGGAACGTCGTTTCATATTCGAGCGATAGTTTGGCTTTGCCCAGGTACATCACGTCGCTGTAATGAAATCGCACGGAGGAGGGAACATGGAGGGGAATCTGGTCTGACGAACTAGGTAGACTCGCAATACGCACTGATGGATTCAGATCCAAAGGTTGTTCAACAGATATACCGTCAAGTAGAATGTGCCGCCAGTATCGAATAGGTTTATCTTCTGCCCACTCCAAAAGCATTTGCGCTGCACGGAATGGCCCAAGAATAGCTGCTGCAAGTATGAGTAGCTGAACGAATCTGGATACTTCCAACTTGGTCACACCACCCATCAGTGGGGTTAACTTGTTCGGTATAGAATCTTCATCAGAGATCAGATAGGCGCTCAATATGGACCGCACGCCTTCAGCCAGCGCGGACAGCAACTGGTCGTTTACCAGTGATTTGGCGGAGTGTACTGCGGTAATGCTCATATCGTTACCGGAAAAGTATAGTTGCTGAATTTGTGCTGGCGTGTACTTACCCCACTTGCCCGCATCGAATGTAGCAGCCTGCAGGATGTTGTTCAGAAGATCAGCGAACTCCTGATGTGAATTCTTGATTTCAGTCGCTATTGCAGCCACCTGTCCCGATAGGCTGTTTCGCGGCAATCGCCGCTAAGTCCAACTCATCCACACTAATCTCCCCCGTCATCAGCTTGTGCAACAGCGCCTTGAACAGAGCCTCTAGCACGGCGTGTTTGCGACGGTGCAATTCAATCTTGTGGTCTATGGTGTCGAGAACCGCGACAATCTCTCGTTGCTCACTGAGTGTGGGGGGTAGCGGGAGTTGGAGGCTGTCGATTGCTGCTGTATTCAGGTTGAACTTGCCATCTGAAGCCGAAATGGCTCTAGCAGACACGATGCTGGTTCCCACTTCAGAGCCAAAGAAAGCTGCGGCGAAGTGGGGAGTGACGTATTCTTGCTTTACCCTGGCACGAATCAGATACGATGCGAATAAGGCTTTAGCAGGATTTCCATCGTAGACGGCGCAAGATCCAAGACGATCCAGTACTCCATTCGTTCGAATGAAGATCAGATCACCGACTTCAAGCTGATACTTCGCGGCATCATTGCCTGTGAGCGTACAGTACTTAAGATCATCTGCGGTAACACGTTGCGGTTCAATGTTCGGGATACGAAGCACTGGATGTCCAGATACGTCATATGTGCACCGGACCGACGTACCATATTGAAGCTTCTCCCGCACGGATGCAAAGGTGACGAAATTCCAGCTCTCCGGTATTGGCCCGATCTCTGTCTCTCTCTGCGTCTCGCCACGTAAGCCGCAAGTGAACAGTGTCCGCATTGCGGAGCGTTTGAGATTGTTGGCCGCCTGTATGGATTGCATCTCAACGGCCTTAAGACACTGGATCATCTCCAAAGAGTCTGCAATCGCAGCCTGTTCTTCCTGTTTGAACTTTGGGAACGGTAGCTCAATGAGTACATCCTGAGGTACGCGCTGTCGCCCGGTCGCTCCTTCCATGCGCCCGGCTATATGATGGCGGACATCGGGGTGTAGCAAATAGAAGAACAATAATCGCTTGTCTTGCCCTTCTTTACATGGTCGAAGTGGGATGACCTCTGTTGTTGCGAAGCCGAAATGTGTAGGGAGATCGGTCACGAGGGCCTGCTTTCCGTTCTCGAACGATGGCGTAATCTTGGCAATGAGGGCGTCTCCGCGCTCAAAGTAGGTTCCGCTCCTGATCTCGCCTGGGGGCCTCATTGTGTAACCGGGCGCATACGCGCCGCCTGACGGAATGGCATCCATTGGTACGAACGGAACCTCGGGCAATGAAGCTACATCAAGCCCGCGAGGCTTTTTCGTAACCTCGTAGGCATCACCCAACCGGAACCACTGGCGACCTTCAGGGAGTTGAGCTTCAAGTAGGCTCATCGACGACTCCTGAAAGGAGTTTTGACAATGACGCAGAAAGCTGGTGAGCTTCATCATCAAGCGCGGCAAGTTCCTTCAACAACGCATGGACTGAACCTACCTTTGCTGAGCTAGCTTGTCCCACCCATCGGCTGGGGCTAAGGTTGTAGTCCGCCTCCTCGGCCTGCCTCCGAGTTATGACGGCGACCTCGCCCTCCATCGGTTCGCCCTTAAGGAAAGACGTAGCCAAGGGACGGATATCCTCCTCCGGGATATAGTTCTTGGGGCGACCTTTGCGCACGCGCCGACTGGCGTTGAGGAGCACGATCCTGTCCTTGCGCGCCGGCAGCTTGCGCTTCGACAGCACGACGATAATGCCGGCGGCGCTGGTATTGTAGAACAGGTTGTTCGGCAGCAGGATCACGCCGTCGATCAGGTCCCGGTCAACGAACCACTTGCGGATGTTGCGCTCCCTGTCCGCCTGCTTGCTGCCTGAGCCGCGGGTCACCGCGCCGGTGTCCAGCACCACCGCTGCCCGCCCGCGTTCGTTCAGGCAGGCCAGGGTGTGCTGGAGCCAGGCCCAGTCCCCTTTGCCGGTAGTGACGCCACCAGTAGTGCGGAAGCGGTCGAACGGGTCATTCTCGAATATGTCCGGGTTGAAGTCCTGGTTCCACATCGGATTCGCCACCACAATGTCGTGGGTGGCGATCCTGCCTGTCGTGTTCTTGAACTTCGGGTTGATCATGGTGTCGCCGCGCTCGACCTGGACGTCCATGTCGTGGATGATCGCGTTCATGTGGGCGACAGCGTAGCTGTCGGCTTGCAGTTCCTGCCCGTAGAGCTTGAGGGGAACGCGGCTGGTGGGGTCGGTTTCGCGGGCGACCAGTTGCAGCTTGATGAGCAGCCCGGCGGAGCCGCAGGCATAGTCGTGGCAGTCCTCGCCGGGTCTTGGACGCATCAGGTGCGCCATCAGGAAGCCCACCTCCGTGGGGGTGAAGAACTCGCCGGCGCTCTGGCCGGAGCCTTCGGCAAACTTGCGCAGCAGGTACTCGTAGGCGCGGCCCAGGAAATCGGGCTGCACGTCGGCGAGGCCGAGCCGGTACCTGGAATCGGAGAAGGTCTCCACCACCGCGGCGAGTCGGGCCGGGTTGATGTCGCGCTCGCCGTTGCGCTCGGAAGCGAAGTCCACAAGGTCGATCACGCCCGAGAGTGACGGGTTTTGGCGAACCACGGTGCGCACGGCGCGGGTCAGGTGTTCGCCGATGTCCATCGGTCGGGTGCTCCGTTTCCTGTCGTCGAGGGGCCAGTCATATGCTTCGCGCCCGCTGATGACCGCCCAGCGCGCTTCCGGGGGCAGGTAGAAACGCAGGAGACCGTGGTCTGATTCTGCTATCTCCAGCGCCATCGCACGATCACCGTATTCTTCGGCGAGTCGCCCGATTTCGTCGTCGAAAACATCCGACAGCCGTTTGAGGAAGAGAAGCGGCAGCAGGTAATCCTTGAACTTGGCGGCATCCTTCTCTCCGCGGATGGAGCAGGCCGCGTCCCACAGCATCTGCTCCATGGGCTTCGTCGAGGGAGCGGTCGGGCGTTTCCTTGCTCGTCGTTGCGTCACCCGAGCCGCCGCGTCGGCGGGGTCCGAGATTGCTGCCTCGTCGAGACCTGCGCTGACAGCCAGCGCAACGATTGCCTCTTTTGCTGCCTTCTGTGGCGCCGTTGAGCCTCCTTCCCAACGATTAACGGTGGTAAAGGAAACGCCGAGTCGCTCGGCTAGTTGTTCCTGTGTGAGATCGAGTTTGGCGCGTATGGCGCGTAAAGCAGCCGGGATGTCGGGAATATTTGTAATATATGCCATGTTTGCAATATAGCATATTTGTATTGCTCATGTCTACAATTTTTTACGATAAAGGCAAGGTGAGTTCACTTAGTCGGATTTCTCACCAGGCGGTGCGATCTTCGCATCAATTGGTATGAGATATTCGGGTTAGCGGGAGCCGCTGGATCTCAGGCCCGCCGTTCCCGTCGGCAGGCCCGCCGTTATCAGACTTCCGGGGCGTCGGCGGGGCCGGCAGCCGTACCCAGGTGGGTTTCTATGCGTATGACGCGTTCGCGCACGTCAATGACGGCATCTCTCAAGGTGTCTGTCTCAGCCCGTATCTCAGCGTGCTCCGCCTGCATCTCAGCCCGTATCTCAGCGTGCTCCGCCTGCATCTCAGCCCGTATGTCGGTGTGCTCCGCCTGCATCTCAGCCCGTATGTCGGTGTGCATTGCCTGCATCTCAGCCCGTATGTCGGTGTGCATTGCCTGCATTTCGGAGCGCAGATCGTCCCGTATCGCGGCGTGCTGCGTTTCCATAGCCACCCGCAAGTCCGTGACGGCCGTGTACAGGAAGGTAAAACCGCCGAGGATGGCGGTCAGGGTAAACGCCCCCATCCACAAAGCCAGCTGAAATTCGCCCCAGCGCACCACATCATCGCCCGGACGACCGAAGCGGCGGGCGGCGGGGCGCGACACCGCGCTCTCTTGCCGAGTCTCATCGCCCAGGGTGGCAGTATCAGGGTGTATGTTACTCATTGTCGTTTCCATGTGGTTCACCTCCATGGCCTTATCCGTTCTGTCCGGCGCGGCTGCGATCAGCGGTCGCAACGGCACCCCTTCCATGCCGGCGGTTCATTGACCGACGCCGCCAGCCTTATGGTGAATTATAGCCGGGCAGGCAGAAAGATCAAGCATGTCTGGGGAAGGTCAGCGGGAACTGCTGGTCCTTTATTATGTCTCTGGCAGCGGCAGATTAATCATGGTATGCTGTACTCAAACTATTCTGGAGGTGAGTGAAAAATGTCAATAAACCGCCCCGCGTCTTCAGGAGTTACCTCACCGTTCGCGCATGACGCCCGGCCACCCGCCGCCGGCAGCGTGCGCTCAGCGCATCCATCGTAATATCCGGGCCAGGTTGTCTCCGGCAGCGTGCGCAGTGGTCAGCTTCGAACAAGCCTGCAGTGATACTGAAAGTGCCGCCGAGGCGGCGCGGAAGTCCGCCGGCAACGTGGTCTCGCAAGCCCGCGCGTTGGCGAAAGCCGCACAAACCGGCAACATAGCAAGCATCAAGCGCTGCCGGGAGAAGTTGAATGAAGCCTTGACGGCGCTCCGGCAAGAGGTCTCGAACGCTGGCTCCTGCTGGCCGTTCTCGGACGAGGAAGAACAACTGCTCTTCGGTGAACGGTACACCGACGCGATCAAAACCGTTGCAGAGGCAAAGGGGTTGAGTATTCAGGAGCAGGACGAACTCTTGATCTCCTATCCGTCTATTGTACGGATACTTCCGGCGGAACGTGCGGTGAGAGTGGATAAAAAAAGGGTATTCACGGCAAGGCCCTCGTATCTTGTCGACCTGCTTCTTGCGAACCAGAAAAAATCCAGCGGCTTTCCTCCGCAACGCTTTCTTGAGTCTCTGTATGGCGTTTACACCGATATTGTGGATAGATCGTCTTCGGACACTTTGTCGTCGAGGAGCGGGAGCGTTGTGCCCCTCGCCAGGATCTATAAGCTGATGACGGCTCTCCCGGGCGCCGCTCGCGACTATGATCGCAATGACTTCGCCCGCGACCTGTACATACTGGATTCGAACGGGCCGCAACGCACCAGGAATGGCGCCACAGTCTCTTTCCCCTCATCTACCGGAACCCGGAGGCGTTCGCGCGACCTGTTCTCCTTCATCGGGCCGGAGGGCGATAACGCCGAGTATTATGGAATCCGATTCAGCGAGAGCGACGGATGACCAAAGCTATCCCGGTAACCGACTGGGTGCGCCATATAGACCGCGAGTACCTGTCGACGTTCACCAGGGACGGCGGCGGCGCCGTCAAGTTCGCGGTAACCGCCGGGGAACGAATGCCGGGTCTTATCGAGGAGTTGCAAGCCCGTTGCGCAGAGCGGGAACACCTGTTTGTGGCGTTGGATGCGCTCACGAGTCGCGTCCACATGCCGCAGGACCTCTTTTTCGGACTGGCGTCACAACTCGAATGGCAGCTCCTTGCGCGCCGCGTGGTCCTGCGTCTGTTATCAAAGCAAGCCTACCTGGTCGATGGTATCGACCCGAACGGCAACGTCAACGTCATCGACGCTGTCGCCCGCGCCAACGGTATCGAAGCACAGTCCGTCCTCATTGAGTTGCGACCGGCCCTGGAGCGCGAGGTAACCAGGAACGCAAACATGGCCAAAGCCTTTCGTGTGGCCATGACCCATCTTTGCCTTTTCGAGAGGGAGCGCGCGGCGCCGGGGGAGTATGCCGGGCAGCCGCTGCTGGACTGGCTGACGGGCGCCAACACCCGGATAAGCAATATCAAGCCGTTCCATATCCACACGCCTATCAACCGCACGACGGCGCGCTATTTCATCGAATCGGCCCTTTATTGGGTGCGTTACGCGGGATATTCAGGCACTCTGATTCTCCTGGACAACACCCGCGTCACCCTGCCCCGCAACCCGAAGGACGGAACGCGTTACTACACACGGGCGATGACCATAGAACACTATGAGCTGCTTCGGGAATTTATCGATGACGTGGACCGGTTGCCGGGAACATTGCTGGTCGCGCTGACCGACTACACGTTCGTCGATGAGCAATCGATGAGAGGCTGGGGCATCTACCCCGCTCTTCGCACCAGGGTGATGGATGACGTTCGTGACAGAAACATCGCCAATCCGGTGGCGGCCCTGGTGCGGCTTTCATAGAGGCCGGAGCCAATGACTCCTGGCGCAGACGAAAAACTCGCGGCCCGGTTGGCGGTGGAAGCCTTGCGCAACGGCGTGCCGAACAGAGAGGCTGTACGCGAATTGGGCTGCAACCAGGCGCGAGCCGAAGATAATTTTATCGGCCTGCTGGATGGAGTAGCGGACAGCCGAAGCCGGGAGGCAGGTTCTCGGGGAATGCTGGTTTCCGGAGACTTCGGCTCGGGAAAGTCCCATCTCCTGGTGCACCTGGAGCATCTTGCTCTCTCCCGAGGCTTCGTTTGCAGCAAAGTGGCAATCAGCAAGGAGACTCCTCTCTATGACCTGGGGAAGGTATTTTCGTCGGCCATGGAAAACGGTCGGATTCCCGACCGGCGTGGACGATTTATCGAAGAGATCGCGCTATCCCTGAAGCCGGAATCCGAAGAATACGCGGCCTTTTCTCAATGGGCCGACGGCGCTGCTACCGACGGCCTTCTGAACATGATCTTTCCCGCCAGCCGGATCGTACACGAGCGCTCGGGAGACCTGGAGCTTAATAGCGAGATCGAATCCTTTTGGGCGGGAGACCGGATGCTGATTTCCAGGCTTCGTAACGGACTGAGACAGGTCGACCAGTTGCAATACTATAAATTTCGTGCGCCGAAACCCGCCGACCTCCCGGTACAGCGATTGCGGTTCGCCATCGAATTGATCAAAAGCGCCGGCTATCGGGGCTGGGTTGTGTTCCTGGACGAAGTAGAGTTGATCGGTTCGTATTCCATATTGCAGCGTGGTCGTTCTTACGCGGAAATTGCGCGCTGGATGGGACTTGCTCAAGGAGAAAGTTATCCCGGCCTGGTTGTAGTCGGCGCGGTGACGGAGGATTTTGCCTCCGCCATCATCAGCCCGGACGGACAAAAGAAGGACGGCGACTACGTTCGGCCGAGACTCGAACAGAGCGCAAAATACGGCGTTCTCAGCGCCCGCGCCGAGAGTGGTATGCGGTTGCTGGAGCGGGACTGTCTGACCCTTGAACCGCCCAGCGACGAGACTGTGAAGACTGCCGTGGAAACATTGCGTAGTTTGTACAACAGGGCTTACGACTGGCAACCGCCGTCTTACGATGCGACGGCCGGGGGAGCGGGCTTCCAGGGACGGATGCGTTACAAGGTGCGCGCCGCCATCAACGAGTGGGACCTGCGTCGGCTGCACCCGGGCTACCGGCCCGACACCGAGTTTGAAGATTTCACCACTCCGTATGAAGAGAACGCCGACCCGGAGCGCGAAACCAGTGACGAGCCTGTGTAGAGTACGCTCCCTGCGGGTTTAGGCGAGGATTTGACGTGCCTGTTCCCTTCCACGACACAAGTGGATCTGGGAGTGTCGGCGCGGTCGGGTGGCTGCGGTTTGTCGGCGAACAAAACGGCCGGAGCGTTCGCGCCGCCCTGTTCGAGACTTCGGCGCGGGGAGATCCCTTGGGGTTCAGCTTCGACGGAATGGAGTATCAGGGCGCTACCAGTGAGCGCGCGTCGTTGTCCTTGGCCAAGTCATTGTTCCGATCGTCCACTGCGGCGCCTGCCTTGCTGTTCGGCCTGGCTGAGGAAATACCCTCGCGCTGCTTCGACGTCCTGAGCATCGGATTGCCCTTTTGCCGCGTTCATCCAGCATCGGTAGCGCGCAAGGACGTCGTGTCAGGCAGAGCGCCTGGTGGCCCTGGGATGCTCTGGGTGACAGGTCCCCCCGCGCCGGAATCGAGCGCCGGAATGATTCTCGCCGAGATTATGCAATGGGATGACCCGTTTGAGCCGTTGGAGCGGGCTGCCCGGGGTCTGGCGGAAGCGTTTACCGATCCCCGCGTCAGGGCGTTGACCGCAATCCCAGGGTTGAGAACAGTGATCGCGTTGCCGCTTCGCCTGGCGAATAGCGGGATGCAGGTAGCCCGCGACGCTGCAACTCCCGCGCCCGGACCCATGGAAGCGTTGGGAGAACGCGCCGAATCCGGACTGGCCGAACGGCTGTGGGCGGCGCTGGCCGTACCGCGTCCGGTTCCGCCTCCTCCTCCGGACAAGCAGCTGGAGTGGCCTGGCGTACTCATGCCGTTCCAGCGCGACGGTGTTCAAGCGCTGGTCGGGATGGATCGGTTGTTGCTGTCGGACGACATGGGCCTGGGTAAGACGGTGCAGGCAGTTGCGGCGCTACGGATTCTCAGGGTCAGGGGAGAAATCGAGTCGTGTCTCGTGGTAGCCCCGGCCGGTGTGCTTGACCAGTGGCGGCGGGAGCTCGCGCGCTGGGCGCCGGATCTCAGCGCAATCATCATCCGCGGCTCAGCGGATGACCGGGCATGGCAATGGAGGGCCGGAACGGACATTATACTGGTGAGCTACGACGTCATGCGTTCGGATGCGGGGTTGCTTGCGGCGTGCCGGGGCCTCAAGGGAGTATGGGACGTGGTCGTGCTTGATGAGGCCCAGAAAATCAAGAATCGCAACGACACGAGCGAGGCCGCGAAGGGTATCCCGAGAACGCGATCGTGGGCGTTGACCGGCACTCCCATCGAGAACGATGAGGAGGAACTGGCATCCATCATGGAGTTCGTCGACCATGACCAGGGAATGCCGCGCAAACGCTATCGCCCCGGCGCGTCGCTGCTGCAGCGGCACGCTGAGTTGCAGCTGCGGCGCAAGAAGGGGGATGTGCTGGACGATCTTCCTCCGAAGCTGGAAACCAGGTTAACAATCCCCCTGCGCCGGGAACAGCGAGAAAGTTACGAAAAGGCCGAGCGCGAAGGGGTCGTCTACCTGAGGTCGCTCGGTGCGGAAGTCGGCGTCAGGCACGTGCTGGAGCTGATCACCCGGTTGAAGCAAATCTGTAACGCCGACCCCAGGACCGGCGCGTCCGGCAAGCTGGACGACATCGGGGACAGGCTGAGGACGCTGACGGCCCGGGGCCACAAGGCCCTGGTTTTCTCTCAGTACACAAGCAGCGCCTCGGGTGTGGCGGCTGCGGCCAAGCACCTGCGGGCGTTCAATCCGCTGACCCTGACAGGGGATATGCCAGCGGAGCGCCGCTCGGTCACTATAAATCAATTCAAGACCGGAGAGGCCCACAAGGTGCTGATCATATCATTGCGAGCGGGCGGCCTCGGTCTTAATCTGCAGGAAGCATCCTACGTATTCCACCTGGATCGTTGGTGGAACCCAGCCGTGGAGCGGCAGGCTGAAGACCGGACTCACCGCCTGGGCCAGACAGTCAAAGTGAACGTGATCAAATATACCTGTGAGGATACCATCGAAGAGCGTATCGACCGGATCCTGGAACGAAAGCAGGCATTGTTCGACCGCCTGATTGATGATGTGTCGATGGACCTTTCGACACGAATGAGCCGCAAGGAATTACTGGGGCTGTTTGGCCTGGAGTAAGGACTTTCGCTGTTTTGCAACTGCCGCCCGATGGTTGGGCGCGGACACTGGATTCCGGCTTGTGCCGGAATGACGAGAGGGGCCGGAATGACGAGTATGCCTTATCGGTTGCTGCCCCACACCTCACGGGCCTTCTCATAGACACCCTGGTCGTAGGAGAACTCCACCATATTGCCTTCGGGGTCGCGTACAAAGCAGATGTAGCCGATGCGTTTGGGCATCTGTTGCGGGCCGAGGACCAGGCAACCGGCGTCCTTCGCCTTTGCGGCTATGTCATCAACGGTCTGTTTATCAGGCACCTCGATACCGATGTGGTTGAACGGCGCCAGGGCCGGATGCTCCACGGGGGCAAACGGATCATGGCCGGGGAAGAACTGGCCGAGCACCAGGATGAAAGGGCTCTCGCTACGGGTCTTGTCGCCAAGCCAGGCCGAGTACCCGTCCTCGTCCTCTTCCCGGGCCAGCACACTGAGGTGGGTGAACTCCTCGTACCAGGCGATTACCTTGTCGATGTCCTTGACATGCAGGGCCAGGTGCGTCCACGTCGGGCGCGTGGGCCGAAGCTCATGTTGAGGTTGGTCAGCGCCCATGCCTAATTCCAGCTGTACCTGACAGAGCCGATGACCTCACGCGGCGGGATATATTCCCTGCTCGTGGTCCACAGCCCGTACGGGTTGGTGAAGACGTTGTTGACGCCGTTCTTGTCGAAAATATTGGTGAGGCTCAGGCCCAGACTTACCGGCATGTTGCCCACGTCGTAATTGAAGTACAGGTTGACGATATCGTAACTGGGCACACCGTCCACGCGGGGATGATTGAAGATACGGGCCTGGAAGTTACCCCGGTGGACATACTCCACCCGGGAATCCAGTACGGAACCATCAGCGAAGTTATGGGTGTTCGACAGGGCGATGCGCGCCATGAGGTCCACCAGTTTCGGCGGTTCGTTGCCCCTGAGATTGTTGGCGAAATTCATCCTGATGCGTTCATCAACCGCGCCTGAGGTAAAAAGACCCAATTGGAAAAGCCTTGTCGCTGCACGAAAATCTTCCACGTCGAGCGCGAACACATCCGACTTCACCTTGCCGTCCTGCCAGGCCAGCATGCCGTCGAGTTGCCAGCCCTCGGCCAGCAGCCAGCTCATTTCGGACTCGATACCGTACTCCTCCGTCTCCGGGATGGTCCAGGTGCCGCCGGCAAACGGCGCCGGGTCCTCGTAGGTGAACTGCAGGTGTTCGTGGTCGTAATAGAAGGCCGTGACGTTCAGGCGCACGCGCCCGTCGAGGAAGGTGTTGCGGGTGCCTATCTCGTATGCCGTTACCTCCTCGGGCTTGAAGCGGTCGGGTTTGAATATCCCGGGACTGCCGGACCCGCCGTTCTTCCAGCCGGTAGAGACCAGGCCGTAGACCAGGTTGTCCTCGGTGAGATGCACGTCTATGCCGGCCTTCCAGGTCACTTTAGAGTCGTTCGTTTCCCGGCGGCCATCCCCGAAGATGCCGAAGAACTGGGACGTCTCATCAAGCTGGTCCTCGTCCTGGTAACGCACTCCCGCGGTGACCGCGAACATCTCGTTCATGCGGAACGTGGCCTGCCCGTAGAAGGCGTAATCTTCGCGGGTCACGGTACGGACTTCGGTAAAATTCAAATCGGACGCGAACGGCGGCAGGGTTTGCGCGTTCAGTTGCGAGCGGGGCAGGGATGCCGGCGATGCCGAGAACGGTGACGAACCGGTGGCCTCGAGGAAGTCATTGAAGTTCTCGTGGTGCAGGTAATATCCACCGATCACCCAGTCCAGTTGCTCGCCGCTGTAGCTGATGCTGATCTCCTGGCTGACGGCATCGGAATCGTTGTCCCAGAACGGCAGTATGTCCCAGTTGTTAAATGAGAAACCGAAATTTATAAGCGCTGTGTTCTCTTCGTTCAGGCGGTCGCCGTCCACCGACTGTTCCTTCCTGAGCACCTGCCAGCCGGTCAGCGACTTGACCGTCACGCCCATGGGGCTGTCCCACTCCATGATCAGCGATGCGCTGTAGTTCTCTAGTGCGAAGATGCCGGGATAGTCCTGCGACAGTTCGCGCGTGTCCGGGTTGGGGTCATTCTCGTTCTTCTGCGCCGCGGCGCCGTGGTCGGCGTCATGGATGAAGACCTGGGCGTGCGCCGAGAAGTCTTCCGACGGTTGCCACAGCACCGCCAGTTTGCCGGTGAAGGAATCGGCATCATCCAGGTCGTAGCCGTCCAGTTCGCCGCCCTTGATCTCCGCGAAACCGTCCCGCTCGTACTTCTGCACCGCGGCCCGGAATGCCCACGTGTCCGAAAGCGGTACGTTTATCGAGGCGCGTCCGCGCATGTTGTCATAAGTGCCGTAACTGAGCTCTACGGAACCATCAAGTTTGTCGAAATGGGGCTTTTTCGTCACGATGTTGATGGACCCGCCGGTGGTGCCCTGGCCGAACTCCGTACCCTGCGGGCCGCGAAAGACCTCAACCCGTTCAATGTCACCGAGGTCCAGGCCCATCGCCAGCGGGTTGGCGAGGTAAATGCCGTCGATATAGGTCAGCACGCTGGGTTGCGTGGTGAGGTTCTGGGCCGTTTCCCAGCCGACGCCGCGAATGGTTACGACACGGCCGGCGCCATCGTTCTTCGCGACCACGAGCCCGGGTACGTAGCCGTTGAAGTTGTCCAGCCTCACGACATTGGATTTATCAAAATCCGCGCCGGACAGTACCGATACCGCGATCGGCGCATCTTGGAGTGACACCTCCCGTTTGCGCGCAGACACCACGATTTCCTCAAGGACAGATTGCGCCAGGACCGGTAACGGCACAACCATGGTTGAAGTGATAATCCCGGCGACGAAAACCTTGAACATCCGATGGATGTCTTTATCGAACTTGATCATTTCCAACCCCTTATTGTAAAAGTTGTATTTTTGTTCAATTTTGTGACAAAAACTACAAAAGGACTTGCACAAATGCGCCCTTTTATTTGACAAAAGCTAATTTGGGACACCCATAAATTGAAACACTCATTTAATTTATGGGTGTCCCAAATTAGCTGGGTGTCCCAAATTTACTCGTTGGTTTTGCTGAGTACCGCTTTGAATGGAAGCAGGCGGGTTATCAGTATGGCGCCAAGCACCAGGCCGATGCAGATCACTATAATTGCAGGATCATAAGTGCCGGTAATATCGAAAACCAGGTCCATCAGGAACGGGGTCAGGCCCTGGGTCAGGACGATCACGCCGTACATGCTGCCGGATATTGCGCCGTAATGCCTGGTGCCGAAGTACCGGGACAGGAAATAGGGCAGCACACCGTATTCCGTCCCCAGTCCCAGCCCCATCAGCACGCCGGACAACAGCAGCAACGGGTAACTGGAGGTTGATTCCAGCAGGATCAGACCGCACAGCGCCAGCAGGTAGAACGGCGCGGCGATCCAGGGCCTCGGTATGCGGTCAAGCATGTAGCCCATACCGATCTGCCACGCGGCGGTGACCAGGGAAAACGTCGCCAGTACGGTGGTTGCCTGTCCGGCCGGCACGCCCCGGTCCAGCAACATCGGCACCACGTGGGCGAAGATCGCGGTCATGCACCCGGCGCCCAGGGCGATGGCGGCCATGATGATCCAGAAGGTTGGGGTCTTCAACGCCTCCGCCAGCGTTAACCCCTGTGTCTTTTCAAGCGCTTCCCGCTCGCTCCGGACAGTATCCCTGGGCGGGTCCCTGAGCAGCAGGTACAGCACGGGAAAGCCGATCAGGATGACGGCCGCGCCGATGCCCTGGAATCCGGCCCGCCAGCCATAGCTGCTGATCAGCGCAAACACGAACAGCGGCGACAGGGCCGCGCCGACGCCGTTGCCCAGGCCGCCGACAATGCCCAGGAACAACCCGCGCCGCTCATCGAACCAGCCCGCGATCACCTTGGTAAACATGACTGAACTGGGGAGGGCGGCGCTGATGCCGATCAACGCATAAGCCGTATAAAACTGAAAACGGCTGGCTTCAACCAGGGAGACCGAGGCGACCGAGGCCGCGAATAATACATTGCCCGTCAGGATAACCGGTCTGGCGCCGTAGCGGTCGATCAGGCGGCCGACAATGGGATAGCTGATCGCACCCGCAACGGCAATGATGAACAGGACAAACGACACTGCGGCGCGGGACCAGTCGAATTCGGTAGTAATGGGGATCAGGAACAGGCCGAAGACGGTGTACACCATGGGCGTGACACTGACCGCGTTGCCCACGGTACAGGCGACGACAACACCCGCCGGGCGGGAAAGCGACGGTTTGCCAGGTAATGTGGATGTCCCCATGACTATCGATAATATGTGGGTTGGCCGATACTTTCCAGGTTTGCCGGCCATATGGTTGCAAAGTCTGCGGGCGCATCAGTGCAAGAAAGCTTGCTAAGTCACTGCTAATTTAGCCGCAGTTTAGCGCAGATGTAAGACAGTTTTTTTAGTTATCTGCGTTCATCTGCGTCATCTGCGGATAGATTTTACAGAGATAAAAAGCGTGCCAATCTTCCACGATAACCCGGCCCTGCGCGACTACTGGTATGCCGTGGCAACGGAAGCCGAGATCGCGGGGCAGCCCATAGCCCGGACCCTGCTGGGAGAGAAAATCGTTATCTACCGGGATTCTGCCGGCAACGCCGTCGCTGCGCCTGACAGGTGTCCCCACCGCCAGGCGCCCCTGTCCGCAGGCAGCGTGGAAAACGGGGTGCTGGACTGCTGTTATCACGGCTGGTCGTTCGGCGGCGAGGGAAAGTGTATCGCTATTCCTTCCGCTGCACCTGACTTCCCGATCCCGGACAATGCCCACCTGGCCTGTTTCAATACCAGCATCAGGTACGGCCTGGTCTGGGTCTGCCTGGGCGACTCTCCCAGGGAATTACCGGGCATCAGCCAGGAACAGGATGAGTCTTTCCGGCGTATCAACAACCCCGTTGACCTGTGGCGGGTCTGCGCCATGCGCATGACCGACAACTTCCTCGATATCGCCCACTTTCCCTGGGTCCACACCGGCACCTTCGGCAACAACCAGCGGCGTTCCGTCCCGGAGATAGAGCTGGAATTGCTGGATGGCGGGTACTACGGCTATGATTATAAGGTTGTAGCGGACAACCCGGCCAGCGCCAGCCTCAGTTCAGGCCGAACAAGTGAGGTAGTCAGTCGCCACATGACCACCGGTTTTCACCTGCCGTTTACCGTGCGCAGCACCATCTCCTATGACTCGGGACTGCAACACATCATGCTGCTGTTGACCACGCCGATTGACGACGTCACGTCGTATTTCACGTTCGTCGTCTGGCGCAACGACGATTTCAGCGTATCCGCGGAAGACGTCATCGCGTTCGACCGCATGATAGGCGAGGAAGACAAACGGATGCTGGAGAAAATCCCCGGCGTCCTGCCGTTTTCACCCAAGGCGCTGGCCAATTCCCAGTCGGACAAGCCATCAGCCGCCTGGCGTCATCAATTCGTGCGTCTGCTGGGCAAATCGGTAGAATAAACTGTTAAAAAGTTTGCAAATAAACCTGATGAAGCTTACATATTGAGGAAATAATCATGAATAAGAGGATCCGGAATACAACTTTATATATCTTTTGCATTTTAGCCCTGTTTGGAACCTCCCAGGGAGCCTCTGAATAAGTCCTCCCATTACAGGAAAAGGGGGACAGATTTAAATCTGTCCCCCTTTTCATTTTCAGCCCGTATTAACTTTCGGGATACCTGAACGTTTGATAATCGCCTCACCCGCGCTCTGCGCGGCTGCATACAGTTCATCCTCGTCAACCAGGGTGTGCCGGTAATTCTCCACCACCCGCACCCCGTCCACCCAGACGCTGTGCACGCTTCTGCCGTCCGCGCCCCAGACCAGTTGCTGCAGCACGTTCAGCACAGGGCGCCATTCCGGCCGGTCCGTGTCATGCAGGACAAAGTCCGCCTTCCTGCCCGCCGCGAGTGAGCCGATCTCATCCGCCATTTGCAAGGCCCTGGCGCCGTTAACGGTCGCCATTTCCAGGGCCTGGCGTGCGGGGAAGGTTTTTGTGTCCTGGCGGGCATCCTTGAACAAACCGGCGGCCAGGCCCATTTTCTGCATCAGGTCGGAACCGTAACCGTCGGTCCCCAGTGCGATATTCATCCCTGCCTCAGCCATTTCCGGGTAACGTCCCAGTGCGCTTATGCCGAAGGCGCCCTTCAGTGCGGCAAACGGGCAGATGATGGCGTTGGTGCGTGTCTCGGCCAGCAGCGCCGCCTCACTGTCATCAATATGCACCAGGTGTGTCAGGCACAGGTTGTCGCCGAGCACGCCGATCTCCCCCAGGTGCTCGATGGGCCGCCTCCCCAGGTTTTCAAGGTACCAGTCCGGGTCCGACCGGTATGGGCTCATGTGCGCGGATACGCCGAGGTTATTTGCATCGGCTATCGATTTCGCTGTTTTCCACACTTCATCGGAGTTGGTCGAGTGGCCGATCAGGATGGGCCAGGCAGCTATTCTTTCACCGGCATCCGCAGGGTAGCGCGCCACTTCCTGCTCCAGCACGCGGACAGCCTTGCCGGTCAACTCCCTTTCATCGTCTTCAGGCGTAAAGGCGCGGCCTTCAACCCAGGCGCCGACGCGTGCGCGGATACCGGCCTGTTCCAGCCCCTCGACCACCTCATCCAGAAAGCGAATCGTGCCGGCCTCGAGAAAACAGGTGGTCCCGGCGCGCAGCATCTCGACGGCCGCAATCCGGGCGGAAAGCCGTTCGTCATCCGGCGTATGGGCCAGGTAACGGGGGATCACCCAGCGCCGCAAGGTGTCACCGAAGCCGTCGCTGATGTCATCAGGCACGTAGCCCCGGGTCAGCGGATCCCCGGTAATATGGATATGCGCATCGACAAACCCGGGCGTGATGACGAAACGCCTGCCGTCGATCACGCCGGCCGCATGCACCTTGTTCTCAATATCGGCACGATTGCCGACGGCGGCGATCCGGTCGCCCCGGATCGCGAGGGCGCCGTCGCTGAAAATGCGCCGCTCTTCGTCCATGGTGACAATGACGCTGCCGCTGATGAGCGTATCTACGTGTTCCATCATCATTGGGCCCTTTCTTCCACCTGTTGCCGCCGGTACTCCCGGGGAGACATGCCGTATTCCTTGCGGAATGCCCGGCTGAAATGCGCGGATCCGTTAAATCCCCAGCGGAAACAGATCTCCGATATCGATAATTCATCATGCAGGGGACTGGCCAGGTCCGCACGGCAGCGTTCCAGCCGGCGCGTACGCAGGTAATGGATGAAACTGTTCCCCGCTTGCGTGAACAGGCGCTGCAGGTACCTGGTGGACACGCCCTCCGCCTGCGCCACCATGCCGATTGTCAGCTCCGGTTCGCTCAACAGGGTTTCGATGCGCTGGCAGATCCGTTGCAGGTGATGGGCCCTGGCGCCGGATACCCCGCCGAGACCGAATACCGACTTCTCGTCGCCCAGACCCGTGATCAGGAATTCGGTCAACGCCATTTCCACCGGGCGCAGTTGCTCGGGGGAGACGTCTTCAATCACCTCAGCCAGGGACTGCAACATGCCCGAGAAGACGTGATTGATACCGGAGCGCGCCGGCAGGTGGCCCAGATTCAGGGACAGGGGCGCAAACACCCGCGGGTTCAGAATCAGTTCCTGCACCTTCACGAACAGCTGGCGAAAATCCCGGGTGAAGCGCAACACTGCTTTCACATAGGTGGGGCCGTAGACGATATCGCCCGGCGCCAGGTCCAGCCGCTGGTCGTCATAGCTGAGCGAGGCCTCGCCATCGAGCAGGAGGGTTAACCAGATCGCGGCGTCCTGCTTGAGGTAGCGGCCGGAAATCTCGTGGGGCTCGGCATCAACCAGGGCAAACTCCATACCCAGGGGCGAATTGATGCAGATGATCTCGCCGCGAAAGCCCGCTTTATCCGGCAGGTTGCCGACCGGAAGGCAGAGCCGGTACATGGCGTCGCACCACGCCTGGCCCTGCTCGTGTTCCTGGAATGCCGCCGTGTTAAATTTCCAGGACTTCATGGTTACCTGCTTGCAACAGCCGGTCAGGTTTGTTCCCCTGCGTCCGCAGGGGCAGGGAGCCGGCGGTTAAAGCCGGCATGACATGCACCTTTGAATGAGATATAATGCGATCACTTTTAGTATTATAAAGATAAAAGAAAGCATGTCACAGCGAGGGAGACCGTGACATGCGTGGCTCGATATCCGCCGGACAAGGTTGTATGTTTACCTGGTCGTCCGGTCGGCAAAAGATGGAGTCTTATGCAACAATCTAAAAACAAAAACTGGCAGGGGCCACCTGCGCAAGGGCTTTATGACCCTGCCACTGAGCACGACTCCTGTGGCGTGGGTTTCGTCGTGGATATCAAGGGCCGCAAGTCCCACAAGATTGTCGAGAATGCCCTGACTATCTTGAAAAACCTGCTGCATCGCGGCGCCTGCGGATGCGAAGTGAACACCGGTGACGGTGTCGGCCTGCTGATTCAGAAACCCCATAAATATTTCCGGCGCGTGTGCGATGAAGCAGGCTTCAGCCTGCCGGAGGCAGACTGGTACGGCGCCGGGCTGGTGTTCCTGCCGCGGGACCCTGCAGAAGCGGAGCAATGCCGGGAAATTTTTGAACGCATCGTCGCCGAAGAGGATCAGACAGTACTGGGCTGGCGCGACGTACCCACCGATGACTCCCTGTTAGGCCCCACGGCCCTGGAAGGCGAACCCAGGTTCAGGCAGATCTTCATCGGGCGTCCCGAAACCGTCACCGACGCGGCGGCATTCGAAAGGAAACTGTACGTCATCCGCAAGCGGGTGGAACATGAGATATGGAATTCGGACCTGGAGCAGCAGCACCTGTTCTATGTCCCGTCCCTGTCATATCGCACCTTTGTATACAAGGGTATGCTGACCGGTTCCCAGTTCGAACCCATGTTCCCGGACATCACCGACCCGGATATCGAATCCGCGCTGGCGCTGGTGCACCAGCGTTTTTCCACCAATACATTCCCGTCCTGGCGCCTGGCCCACCCGTTCCGTTACATGTGCCACAACGGAGAGATCAATACGGTGCGGGGCAATACCAACTGGATGCATGCGCGGGAAGCATTGTGCGATTCCGGGTTGTTCGGCGAGGACCTGAAGAAAATTTTCCCGGTTGTCATCGAAGGCGGCAGCGACTCCGCCGTGTTCGACAACGTCATGGAGTTCCTGCACATGACCGGCCGCCCCCTGTCCCATGCCATACTGATGATGATCCCGGAGGCCTGGAGCGGCCACGAGACCATGAGCGAGGAGCGCAAGGCGTTTTACGAGTACCACGCCTGCCTGATGGAACCCTGGGACGGCCCCGCTTCCATCGCCTTTACCGACGGCGAGGTGATCGGCGCGGTGCTGGACCGGAACGGCCTGCGGCCGTCGCGCTATTACGTCACCCACGATGACATGGTCATCATGGCTTCCGAGGTCGGCGTGCTGGACGTCGCCCCGGAAAACGTCAAGCTCAAGGAGCGGCTTCACCCCGGGCGCATCTTCCTGGTGGATACCACGGAGGGGCGGATCATCGAAGACAGCGAGCTGAAACAGCGTTATATCGACGAGCATCCCTACGGCCGCTGGCTGAAGGAAAACCTGCTGCCGCTGGAGAACCTGCCCAACCCGAAAAACATCCACGGCACCGATCCCGATACCCTGTTGCAGCGCCAGCAGGCGTTCGGGTATACACACGAAGAATTACGCATACTGGTGGCGCCCATGGCCAGCAAGGGGGAAGAGCCCATCGGTTCAATGGGGACGGATGCGGCCCTGGCCGTGTTATCAAACCGGCCGCGCCTGTTATACGATTATTTCAAGCAGTTGTTCGCCCAGGTCACCACCCCGCCCCTGGACGGCATTCGCGAAGAACTGGTCACCCAGGTCTCCACGACCATAGGACCTGAAGCCAACCTGCTGCAGCCCGGTCCCGAAAGCTGCAAGCGCATCCGCATTCCTTCGCCGCTGCTCACCAATGCCGAACTGGCCCGCATCCGCGACATGAACCTGCCGGGTTTCAGGACCAGGACCATACCTATCCTGTATCCCGTCGCCGCGGGCGGACAGGGTCTGGACCAGGCCCTGAATGATGTATACGAACAAGTCGACCGGGCCATCGAGGAAGGCTACACCTATATCATCCTGTCGGATCGCGGCGTCGATGACGGACTGGCGCCGATCCCCGCGTTGCTGGCTACCGCCGGTGTGCACCACCACCTGATACGCAACGGCAGCCGTACCCGGGTGGGGCTGGTGCTGGAATCCGGCGAGCCCCGGGAAGTCCACCATTTCGCGGTCCTGGTCGGCTACGGCATCGAGGCGGTCAACCCCTACCTGGTGTTCGAGAGTATCAGCGGCCTGATTGGCGAGGGCTTCGTGCCCGAGATGCAGTTCGACAAGGCAGTGGCCAACTACATCAAGGCGGTCAACAAGGGGTTGATCAAGACCATGTCGAAGATGGGCATTTCCACCGTTCAGTCATACCGCGGCGCACAGATCTTCGAGGCCATCGGCCTGGACAAGGATTTCGTCGATCATTATTTTACCTGGACTGCTTCGCGTATCGGCGGCATAGGGCTGGACGTCGTCGCCACCGAGAACAGCCTGCGCCACCACAACGCGTTCCCGGACCGGCCGGTGAAGCGCCCGGACCTGGAATGGGGCGGCGAATACCAGTGGCGCCGCGACGGCGAATACCACCTGTTCAACCCGGAAACCGTGTTCAGGCTGCAGCATTCCACGCGCAGCGGGCAGTACCGCATCTTCAAGGAGTACAGCAGGCTGGTTGACGATCAAAGCAGCAACATGGCCACCTTGCGCGGGTTGATGCAGTTCAGGATGGCAGCGGAGCCCATTCCCCTGGAGGAAGTGGAACCGGTCGAGAACATCATGAAGCGTTTCTCTACCGGCGCCATGTCCTACGGTTCCATCAGCAAGGAGGCCCACGAGACGTTAGCCATCGCCATGAACCGCATCGGCGGCAAGTCGAACACCGGCGAGGGCGGCGAAGACCCGTCCCGGTATACGCCGGATGAGAACGGCGACCTGCGCCGCAGCGCCATCAAGCAGGTGGCCTCGGGCCGGTTCGGCGTCACCAGTGAATACCTGGTGAATGCCGACGACCTGCAGATCAAGATGGCGCAGGGAGCGAAACCGGGTGAAGGCGGACAACTGCCCGGGCCCAAAGTCTATCCGTGGATCGCCGAGGTACGGCATTCCACGCCCTGGGTGGGCCTGATCTCGCCGCCGCCGCACCACGATATCTATTCCATCGAAGACCTGGCCCAGTTGATCCACGACCTGAAGAATTCCAACCCCGACGCGCGCGTGCACGTGAAACTGGTGGCGGAAGTCGGCGTGGGCACGGTCGCCGCAGGGGTATCCAAGGCCCACTCCGACGTGGTGCTGATCTCCGGCTATGACGGCGGCACCGGCGCATCGCCGGTCAGTTCCCTGAAACACGCGGGGTTGCCCTGGGAACTGGGACTGGCCGAGACCCAGCAGGTGCTGGTGCAGAACAAGCTGCGCGACCGCATCGTCGTGCAGACGGACGGCCAGTTGAAGACCGGCCGCGACGTGGTTGTCGCGGCGTTGCTGGGCGCCGAGGAATTCGGTTTTTCCACGGCCCCCCTGGTCGTCAGCGGTTGCATCATGATGCGGGTATGCCACCTGAATACCTGTCCGGTAGGCGTGGCGACACAGGACAGGCAACTGCGGGAGAAATTCAACGGCAAGCCGGAGTTCGTCGAGAACTTCTTCAGGTTTGTCGCCGAGGAAATGCGCGAACTGATGGCGCAACTCGGTTTCAGGACGGTGGAAGAGATGATCGGGCGCAGTGACCGGCTGGACATGAACGAGGCGGTGGACCACTGGAAGGCTGCCGGCCTGGACTTCTCCAACATCCTGTATAAACCGGAAATGGGCCCCGAGGTGGGGTTATTCCGGTCACAGGAACAGGATCATGGCCTGGAACAATCGCTGGACGTGACCACGCTGGTTCCCCTGTGTAAAAACACGCTGGAGACGCGGGAACCGGTGGACATCATCCTGCCTATCAGGAATACGAACCGCACCACGGGGACGATCCTGGGTTACGAGATCACGAAACGTTACGGCGCCGAAGGCCTGCCGGCGGATACCGTGCGGGTACATTTCAACGGTTCTGCCGGGATGAGTTTCGGCGCGTTTGTCCCGAACGGCGTTACCCTTACCCTGGAAGGGGACGCCAACGATTACCTGGGCAAGGGACTGTCAGGCGGCAAGATCATCGTCTACCCGCCGCGGGCCTCGACCTTCGTACCGGAACAGAACATCCTCATCGGCAATGTCGCCCTGTATGGCGCAACCTCCGGTGAAGGCTATTTCAGGGGTATCGCGGGAGAACGGTTCTGTGTCAGGAACAGCGGCGTCCACGCCGTGGTGGAGGGCGTCGGTGACCACGGCTGCGAATACATGACCGGCGGCCGGGTGGTCATTATCGGCAGGACCGGACGGAACTTCGCCGCGGGCATGTCCGGCGGCATTGCCTACGTCCTGGATGAGGACGAGGATTTTCACATCCGCTGCAACCGGCAGATGGTGCTGCTGGAGGCCGTTGCGGAAGAAGAGGACGTAACAACCGTAAAGCAGCTTCTGACCCGGCACGTCCAGTATACCCACAGCAGCACAGGCCGGCGTATCCTGGACAACTGGCGGCAATACCAGGGACGCTTCGTCAAGGTCATGCCCAGGGATTACAAGCTGGTACTGGACGCCATCAGGAAAGGCCGGGAGAAAGGGCTGTCGGAGGAAGAGGCGATCATGGAAGCGGCGCATGGGTAAGATTACCGGGTTTATCGAGTTCGACAGGGAAAAACAGCCGTATCGTCCCGTCGCGGAGCGGCTCGCTGACTGGGGCCAGGTCATGGCGCCGTGGCCGGTTGAACCCCTGAAGGCGCAGGCGTCCCGCTGCATGGACTGCGGCATTCCGTTCTGCCACCAGGGCTGTCCCCTGGGCAACCTGATCCCGGACTGGAATGACCTGGTTTACCGGGACCAATGGCTGGAAGCCATTCACCGGCTGCATGCCACCAATAATTTTCCGGAATTTACCGGCACCCTTTGCCCTGCTCCCTGTGAGGGTTCCTGTGTGCTGGGAATAAACGATGACCCGGTCACGATCAAGGCGGTGGAACTCACCATCATCGACAAGGCCTGGGAAAACGGCTGGATTGCACCGCAACCGGCGCCGCTGAAGACCGGCAAGCAGGTTGCCGTCATCGGTTCGGGCCCGGCGGGCCTGGCCGCCGCCCAGCAACTGGCGCGGGCCGGCCACGGGGTGACCGTGTACGAACGCGCCGACCGCATCGGCGGCCTGTTACGCTACGGCATCCCGGAATTCAAGATGGAGAAGCGGGTCCTGGACCGGCGTCTTGAGCAGATGGAACAGGAAGGCGTTGTCTTCAAACCCGGTTGCGACGTCGGTGCGGACACCGACCCGCGGGACTTGTGCGCTGAGTATGACGCGGTCCTGCTTGCAGGAGGCGCAACCGCCTCCCGGGACCTGCCGGTCCCCGGGCGGGAACTGCACGGAATTTACCAGGCCATGGACTACCTGCCGTTGCAGAACAAGCGCTGCGAAGGTGACGAGATACCCGGGGAGCGGTTTATCAGCGCGCAGGGGAAACGCGTAGTCATTATCGGCGGGGGGGGTACCGGCGCAGACTGCCTGGGCACTGCCAACCGCCAGGGGGCGAAGTCCGTCCACCAGCTTGAAATCATGCCCAAGCCGCCGAATTCCCGCGCCGAAGACAACCCGTGGCCCGAATGGCCGCGCATTTACCGGGTCGCCTCGGCCCATGAGGAAGGTGTAGAGCGGGTCTACGCGGTTTCCACCAGGCGTTTCACCGACAACGGCAAGGGTCATGTAGCAGGGCTGGAACTGGTCGAGGTGGAAATGAAGCACGAAAACGGCCGGCTGAACTTCGTGGAGAGACCGGGAACGGATTCTGTTCTGCCCTGTGACCTGGTATTGCTCGCCATGGGGTTCCTGGGACCTGAGCAGACGGGAATGCTGGAGCAACTGGGTGTCGAACTGACGCAAAGAGGCAACGTGAAAAGGGACCGGAACTGGATGACCAGCGTCGACGGCGTGTTTACCGCAGGTGATATGCAGCGGGGACAGTCACTGATCGTCTGGGCTATTGCAGAAGGCCGTTCCGCGGCCCGCGGCATTGACCTGTTTCTGATGGGTTCGTCAGATCTGCCTGCACCACTCGAATAACGCACCGAAGTAACCACGCCCGGGCCAGGCCGCCAGCATGTCCGACTCCGTTAATACTGGAACCAACGCTATGGTATTCGTCCATAGCAAGGTACCGGAGCTGGCGATGACGGCAGAAATTCTCGGTACGGAACGCAGCGGTCACGGTGTCCGGATACGCGCGGACGGCTTGATTGCGACCGCAGGCTACCTGGTGCTGGAAGCAGAACACATCTGGATCAGGTCCCAACAGGGCAAGGGTGCGCCCGGCTATATCGTAGCCCAGGATTATGATTCCGGCATCACCCTGCTGAAACCGACCCTCCCGCTCGAGGGCGATTACCTCAATCCGGGGCCGAGTGATGATTTATCTCTTGACGAGCCGTTGCTGGTTTACCGCAGCGGCCATGAGGAGGCATTTCCATGCGAACTGTTTGCCAGGGAGGAATTTGCCGGCCGCTGGGAGTATTTACTGGATTATGCCCTGTTGACCTCGCCCGGCTGCAACGACTGGGCCGGCGCAGCGCTGGTGGACCAGTACGGGCGACTCTGCGGCGTGGGATCGCTGCTGATGGAACTTCCCGGCGAGTCCGATGAAGAACTGCTGGGTAATATGTTCATCCCCATAGACCTGGTCTCACCCTACCTGGAGGAGATGTGCGAACACGGACAGCGGCGCGTTCCTCCCAAACCCTGGATGGGCGCATTGATCCAGGAATATGAAGGCAAGCTGGTAGTGACAAGCGTGTACCCGGGCTGCCCCGCCGACCAGGCCGGGATCAAACCGGGCAACATCGTGCTCTCGGTAGACAATGAACCCGTGTACGACCTCTCCGGCCTGTTCCGCAAGGTATGGAGCCTGGGTAGCGCAGGCGTGGAAATTCCTATGCTGATTTCTTCGGGGGGAGACCTGCGTCATTGCCGCCTGAAATCAATTGATCGATCAGTATTCTACCGGGCAGTTGCCGCAGCAGGACAGGTCAACTAAATCCTTCTGGCAATATCGATTTGTTTTTAATATACTTGTTCGGGGTCTGGTATACTGATTTTGCGCAAATTTTAGAATAAACAGTGAGGAGCAACAGATGCGATATCTTACATTAGCGGTTTTTCTTACATTGATCATGGGATTTGCCGGATGCGGCGATGCGGGTGATGCTGGGGGAGACGCCGACGCCGGTGACGCAGCAATGGACGAGACAAGCATGGAAGAAGCACCTGCTGACGAGGCTGCCATGGACGAAGCTTCTGACGGTCCGCCACAGTGGCAGGTCCTGGAGCAGAACGTCCAACACAACGAGTAGCAAGATTATCAGGGTGCAGGCGGGAGGTAGCCCGTATCTCCCGCCCTGCATGGTCTGATTTGCCTGGAATTTCCCTGAACCGGCCTCGGTTCAAAGGCGGTCGTATGCCTCGCAGTTTCGTGTAGATCCGGGGCCCTTAACCAAGCGTTGAAAGCTGATAAACTCAGTTCACCGCCGTTGCCTGACGGCCGGTGGACAGGTTGCGCCGGTTTCCTTGTCAAACTGAATACAGGTGGCGGAGAAAGAAATGAGCAATGAGATTCCCGAAGCATATGCCGATTTACTGACAGGCCCTGTCTATGTGCAACTGGCGTCACACATGGCTGACGGTTCGATCCAGGTGCATCCTGTCTGGTGTGGCTATGACGGTACTCATGTTCTCGTCAATTCCGCAAAGGGGCGCATAAAAGACAGGAACATGCGCGCCAACCCGAATGTTACGGTGCTTGCCGTCGACCCGGAGAATCCGTACCGCTGGATGGAGGTACGGGGGAAAGTCGCCGGGATAAGCGAAGCAGGTGCGGACGAGCATATAGACCGGTTATCCGAGCAGTATATACAGCAGAGTCCCTATCCGTGGCGTGAAGACGGTGAGGTTCGTGTCATGTACCGCATCGAACCGGAGCGCGTCGTAGTCTTTTCCGCCTGATATCCAACCAGACCGGCCGGTTTTCAATGCAGGATCACGTCAACGCCCCGATTCGCTACACCGTTAACACCGGTGTCAAGCCGGTCAGCCTGTCCCTCACCCTGGGCGGCCGCATCGAATACCGCAACTGCACGTTCGATGAACACGTTGTCAAGGTCCGCAACGGCCGCAGGGAAGTCGATGACTTCATTTTTGACAAGCACGGGTTTGTGTTTGTCAGGCACGCAACCCAAGTGAAAGATTTTTTTGACCGGCAGCAGGTCGAAGCTGATTACTATCCCGAAGCCGGCGCACTGATCAAACGCGTGACGGGCGCATACCGGGTACATATCTTTGACTATACCGTGCGATCCGGCGACCAGGTCAAACAGGAACAGGGAACACGCGAACCGCTGAAACAGGTCCATAATGATTACACCGACTGGTCCGGGCCGCAGCGTGTCAGGGACCTGTTGCCGGAGGAGGCGGAAGACCTGTTACGGCACAGGTTCATGATCGTGCAGGTATGGCGCCCCATCGGAGCTGATATCGTCAGCGAACCCCTGGCGGTTTGTGATGCGCAAAGCCTTGCGCAGGCAGACCTGATCCCGACGGAACGCAGGCACCCGAACCGCGTTGGCGAAACCTATACCATTTCATATAACCCCGCGCACCGCTGGTACTACTTCCCGGAGATGCGGCGCGACGAGGCTATCGTCTTCAAGGTCTACGATTCAGCAGCCGGCGGCAACGCCCGGTTCACGGCCCACGGCTCGTTCGACGACCCCCATACCCCCGACAACGCGCCGCCCAGGGAGAGCATAGAACTCAGGGCGCTGGTATTTTTTCGCTGAAAATCCGGGGACAGCAATTACCGGGGACAGCAATTACCGGGGACAGATTTAAATCTGTCCCCTGGTTCAGGTTTTTATCACAGCGTTCCCGCGACCGTAGCGTCGTAGTAGTACACCTGGGGCGGTTCGGCAAAACACTCGAATAACCCCGGCACCGTCGCCTGCATGAAATCGCTTTCGAAGTGATCGTCGTGCAGTTCCTTTGTTTCCCATTCTTCAAAGAGAAAATACTGGAGCGGGTCATCCGGGTCGGGATAGAACGTATAGCGCACTATACCGGGTTCAGTCCGGCCGACTTCAACGATATTCCGCATTACCGACTCGGCCTGTTCAAGGTTTTCCTGTTTGAACAGGAAGCTGCCTGTTACCAGGTACATGATTTTCAATCTCCATTCAAATTCGGATAAACTGTAACGGCCATAATAAACAAATAACGAAGTCAATGAAAATCGCCATTATCGGCGCCGGCATTACCGGTATTGCGGCGGCAAGTATTCTCAACAAAGCCGGCCACCAGACAATCCTGTTTGAAAAATCCGCCAGGGCGGGCGGTGTCTGGGCAGTCGGGTATCCGGGGGTGTATCTCCAGAATACCAGCCGCCAGTATACCCTGGCGGAATTTCCCTGGCCGTTCAAACCCTCGTACCATCCTACCGCCGCGGAGATACTGAACTACCTGGACCTGGCGATCGAGGGCCTGGGCCTGGACGTGCGCATGCGCACCGAGGTCACCGGGATGGATGAAAATGAGCGCGGCTGGACGCTGCGTTGCCGGGATGATTCCGGCGAGCGGGAACAGCAGTTCGATTACGTGGTCTCGGCCATCGGCCAGTACACCGAAGGCAAGCACAAGCCGGCGTTTCCCGGCCAGGAGACGTTCGCGGGCGAGGTCATCACCGAGCGGGATATCGGTTCCCCGGACCTGTTCAGGGACAAGCGCACGGTGGTGGTCGGTTTCGGTAAATCTGCAGTCGATATCGCGTCCATGGCGGGCGCCGTGGCGAGCCGGGTGCACCATGTGTTCCGGACACCGCGCTGGTTGATCCCGTTTTCCGTCTTCGGCATCCATTATACCCACCTGATGTTTTGCCGGTTGACCACATTCTTCATGCCCTGCTGGGCGCACCCGTCGCGCTTCGAGCGCTTCGCTCACCGCAGGCTGGGCTTGCTGGTGGACACGTTCTGGTCTTTCATCTCGGGCCTGATCGTCCTGTTGTGCAAACTGCTCGGGGTATTCAAGGGCAGGGCCGCGCAGCGGCGGTTGGATACCCTGATACCGCCTCACAAGCTCACCGGCGACCTGCGTTCGGCGGCCGCGCTGACGCCGCCGGATTACTACCGCCTGGTTGCGGACGGCCGGATTGAACCCTGCCACGGAGAGATATCCCGTTTCACCGGTGCAACCGTGCACCTGGAAGACGGCCGCAGTTTAGACTGTGACCAGGTGGTGTTATGCGTCGGCTCGGAAAAACCCAGGTTCCCTTTCCTGCCCGGCAAATACCGCACTCTGCTGGAGAGTGAGGATGACGGCGTGCAGTTGTACCGTCATGTATTGCATCCGGATATCCCGCACTTTGCCTGCGCCGGTTATAACCACGGCTTCATGCATGTGCCCGCGGCCGAAATAGGCATGATCTGGCTGTGTGCGCACCTGGACGGAGACATCACCCTGCCGGACCGTGATGAGATGCTCAGGTGTATCGAAGCCATCCGGGAGTGGAAGCGCAAACATATCAACTACGAACCGTCGCGCTCCTGCGCCGTCAATACCCGGTTCCAGCAATACCTGGACATCATGCTGCAGGAACTGGGCGTTTCGCCCTACCGGAAGATGCCTAACCTGCTCGCGGAAATATTCAAGCAATACGGCGCTGAAGATTACCGCGGCGTATTCGATGAGTATCTCAGCCGGGCGAAAAAACGGAAAATGCCGTTAGTAACTTTACCGTTGGATACATAGGATTTAATATTCAGTCTCCAATAACCAAAAACAGGAACAGGAAACTGACCATGCAGACTGCAATCATCATAGGGGTAGGGCCGGAACACGGTCTGGGAGCACAATTGTGTAAACGCTTTGCGGGTCTGGGCCTGCATGTTTTCGTGGCGGGACGGACCCGGGCGAAACTGGACAAGGTTGTAGCGTTGATCGAGGCGGAAGGAAACACGGCGAGCGCGTACGTTGCCGACACCACCGACGAGGCGCAAGTGAACAACCTGTTCGACGAGGCCGCGCACGCCGGCCCTCTCTCCGTCGCCATCTATAACGCCGGCAACAACACGCCGGGCAAAATCATCGATATGGAGGCATCCTATTTTGAAAAGAGCTGGAAAATCTGCTGTTTCGGCGGCTTCCTGTTTGCCCGCGCCGCGCTGCAGCAGATGCAGGGTTCCGGCGGCACCCTGCTGTTTACCGGCGCCAGCGCATCCATGCGCGGGCGGGCCGGGTTTGGCGCGTTCAACTCATCCAAGGCCGCGTTGCGTGTCCTGGCGCAGGCCCTGGCAAAGGAATACGGCCCGGAAAAAATCCATGTGGGCCACGTGGTCGTCGACGGCGCGATCAACGGTGAAAAAATCAAGACGAGGTGGCCCGAGTATGCGGAAAAACTGGGCGATGAGGGGATGATCAGTATCGACGGGATCGTCGACGCCTACGAATATCTCTACAGACAACCCGAAACCGCATGGACGTTCGAGGTGGACCTGCGCACCGCAATAGAAAACTGGTAGCCTGGACCACTCCGGGTAGCCGGCGCCGGACTGTTCCCTTTCCTATTCGCCCAGTCTTACGTAAGCGTCGGTGTCCTTCAGGGTTTCGTTGTCCTTGATATAGTCCCAGGCCAGTTTTCCGGCATCCCGCAGGGTGAGGTCGGCGCCGGAGTCCAGTAAGGTAAGGATAATCTCGGGGTTATTGCTCTGGTCCGCTGCCGCATGCAGCGGGGTGCTCTCCCTGGCATCCCTGGAATTCGGGTCTGCTCCACCGTCCAGCAATGCGATGATGATACCGGGATTGTCATTGGACCAGGCTGCCCAGTGCAGCGGTGTAGCGCCCCATTCCTTGTCCTGCGCGTTCAGGTTCGCGCCGGCGTCCACCAGGGCGGAAACAATGTCGGGGTCATCATTGAACGCAGCGGCAAAATGCAGCGGGGTGAATCCCCACTCATCCTTTGCGTTCGGGTCGGCGCCCGCCCGGAGTTGTTCCAGCACCGATTTCAATGTGGCCTTTTCAAAAAAAGCCATCGTATTCCAGTTCATGCCTTTCTGTATCCTGCGAGAATCAGGTCGCCATTGTATTCCTGAACGAGTCAGCAGGTCAACATGATAGTAACCGGACCCGTAAAATAGAGGCCGCTTCGGCTTTTCCCCTTGTTTTTGCCGGGATGAGGGCTTATTGTTTAGCCTTGCCCACCACGTATGGAAGTGTTTTGCCAGTGCCTGAAAAATTGCTTAACGATCGTCTGTTAAGAGCGCTTCGGCGCCAACCGGTCGACATGACGCCGCTCTGGATCATGCGCCAGGCAGGGCGTTACCTGCCTGAATACCGCGCCACCCGGCAGCGTGCGGGCGGTTTCATGACCCTGTGCAAGACTCCCGAGCTTGCCTGCGAGGTCACACTGCAACCCCTGGATCGCTTTGACCTTGATGCGGCAATACTGTTTTCCGACATTCTTACCATACCCGACGCCATGGGCCTGGGGCTGAGTGTGGTGGAGAACAAGGGTCCGCAGTTTGCCAGGCCGGTCCGGACCGGGAGTGACATCCGCAACCTGGGAGTGCCCGATGTTGAAACCAGCCTGCGTTACGTCATGGATGCGGTCAGGCTCATCAAACGGGAATTGCAGGGCAAGGTCCCGCTCATCGGCTTTGCCGGGAGTCCCTGGACCATTGCCACTTACATGATTGAAGGCGAGTCGAGCAAGAATTTCAGCCGGGCCAAGGGCATGTTGTACGGGCAGTCGGACCTGATGCATATGCTGCTGGACGTGTTGAGCCGCTCAATCACAGACTACCTGAACGGCCAGATTGCGGCGGGGGGCGATGTGGTCATGGTCTTTGACACCTGGGGTGGCATATTGTCGCGGGATGCTTACCAGGAGTTCTCACTGGGGTACATGAAACGGATTGTCCAGGGCATCAAGGCTGAAGGCCGGAGCGAATCGGTGCCGGTCATCCTGTTTACCAAGGGTGGAGGCCTGTGGCTCGAGGACATTGCCGGGTCCGGTTGTGACGCCATCGGGGTCGACTGGACCGTAGACATCGACGCCGCGCGCAGGAGAACCGGTGGGAAGGTGGCGTTGCAGGGCAACCTGGATACGGCCGTGCTGTATTCCTCCCCGGCATCCATCCGCAGGCAGGTGGCGGAGATACTGGCTGCCTACGGGCCGGCAGACGGCCACGTCTTCAACCTGGGGCACGGCATCCATCCCGACATCGACCCGGATAAAGTAGCGGTACTTGTGGACGCCGTACACGAACTCAGCAGACCATTCCATGCACGGAAATAGGGGATATTTGGGGTCAGAGCAATAGCTCTGACCCCAAATATCTGACAGGCCGAATATGAGTTTTTACACTGACCCCAAATACCTGAAGGAACGGATCATCCTGGCCGCGAAGGGTTTCTGTATCGGGACCGCGGACATCATTCCCGGGGTGAGCGGCGGCACCATGGCGTTTATCCTGGGGATTTACCGCGAATTCATCGCCGCAATCAAATCCTTTGACCTTGCCGCGCTCACGGCCCTGCTCAGGCTGGATTTCAGGGAAGCCGCGGCAAGGCCGCATTTCGGCTTTATCGTGCCGCTGGCCATCGGCATTGTCGCCGCCCTGCTGTTTTTTACCCGGGTTGTGCAACTGCCGCAGTTGCTGCTGGATTATCCCGAACAGATCTACGGCCTGTTTTTCGGCCTCATCGGCGGTTCCATCCTGGTCCTGCTCAGGGACCTCGACGGCATTGCCGGCGCGGAAATCTTCACGCTGGTTGCGGGTGCGGTTATCGGTTACATCGTGTTCAACATGGTGCCCATACAAACTCCCGATGCCGGCTGGTTCATATTCATCGCCGGCGTGCTGGCAATCTGCGCAATGATGTTGCCGGGCATATCGGGATCATTCGTGTTGCTGCTCCTGAACAAATACACGTATGTATTCACGGCAATCGGGTATTTCAAATTGGCCGTGTTGCTCCCGTTTGCCGGCGGGGCGCTGGCCGGGCTGGTTTTTTTCAGCCGCCTGTTGTCGTACATACTCGAACGCTGGTATCGCCTGACCGTGGTTTTCATCACCGGCCTGCTGCTTGCTTCGTTGACGGTCATCTGGCCTTTCCAGCAACGTGTCTATGAAAGCGCCGGGGATGATTCGCTGCTGGTGGATACACATCCGGTTTTCCCCACGGAATTGTCCCGGCCGGCCCTGACCTCATTTATACTTATCATCTGCGGTATCATAGTCGTACTGGGTATCAGGCGCCTTCACAAAGCGGAAGCGCCGGAAAACTGAGTGGTATGTCTGCTACGGGGAGTCTTTGATAAAGTCGATCACAGTGCTGCTCTGTTGTGCCGCCGCCAGCACCGGCATTACCGGTGCTGAAGAAACCAACGCGGTTCCCGGTAGCACACAGATCGAGGAGATAGTCGTTACCGGCAGCCACCTGAAGCGTGAGGCCGGGGGCCTGGCATCACCCCTGACGGTGCTCGACCGGGATGACCTGGACGTTGCCGGTGCCACCGACGTCAAGGAAATCATCCGCACCATGAGCTTCAACTCAGGGTCGCTGGGGGTCTCCGCCACCAACTGGGCGGGTGATGACAGTTCCACCGGCAATGCCAGCGTCAACCTGCGCAATCTCGGTAACGGCGCGACGCTGGTATTGATTAACGGCAGGCGCACCGTCAGTACCAGTTTCGACAACAGCGGCAGCAGCTACGTGGATGTCCAGGGACTGGTGCCCAACATCGCGCTGGAACGGATCGAAGTCGTCAAGGACGGCGCCTCCGCGTTGTACGGTTCCGATGCCGTTGCCGGGGTGGTGAACTTCATCACCCGGCGCGAGTTCACCGGGGTCGAATTACAGGTCGATTTCAGCAGCGACGATGAAACCCACGAGCAGCAGGACTTGCTGTTCTCGGGTCTGGCCGGGATAAGCGGTGGCCGGGGATATATCAACCTGGCTGCCAGCTACCTGGATCGCGGGGGGCTCAGCTTTGCTGATCGCTTCGACCGGTTCGGCCGCTCCGGCCTGTCCAGTTTCGGCCAGCCCGGGCGTTACGTGCCGCAACTTACGGCACAGGGCGCGACGCCGGTGCACTCCAACTACTGGTGGCCGCAGGGGGGCGCCGACCCGGCAAGTTTCTCCGGCAGCCTGCCCGATCCGGAGTGCGAGAAAGCCGCCGCGGACGACGGACCGATGGGGACCCTGGGGTTGCACCCGGATTTCAGCCACATCTGTGTCTATGATTACTCCAGCTTCTTCGCCCTGGTGCGCCCGGAGGAGCAGGTCAAGTTCCACGCTGACGGCGCGCTCGACCTGGCCGGCGCCGCGGAGATATACGGCTCATTCAGCTACTCCGAACAGGAATCCTCGCGCGGCAATTCCCTGTACCCGGACGTACGCTACGTGCTCGTGCCGGAGCACCACTTCGGACTGCAACTGGATGCGGCGCGGCGCGGTTTCGAGCCGGTCCCTTACCAGGCAATGCAGCGCATACTGGGCGGCACCATCGACTCAGCGGAGGAAGACCGTCCCATCAGCACCGTCTCCAGCACAAGCCGGGACAACCTGCGCGCGTTGATCGGCCTGCGTTCCGATTTTACCCTGGGCGGCCGGGACTGGTTCCTGGACACCGACCTGGTCTGGTCCCGTAACCGCCTTGACCTGAACTGGCCGGTAGACACGCTTACCTCGCGCATGGACCTGGCCTTCGCAGGCCTGGGCGGGCCGGACTGCGACCCCGGGACAGGGATACCCGGTTCCGGCAACCTGGGCACGGGTGCGTGTTACTATTACAACAGCTTTCAGACCAGCGTGTATGACCCGGTCACGGGTGAACGCTGGGATGGCGCGGATACGTCCCCCTGGGCAGCCGATCCCCGGCTCAGCGTGGCCGAGGCTGCGCGCAGGTACCGGAACCCCCCCGAACTGCTGCGCTGGACGCAGGGAGCCTACATCACGGATGCCGAAATCGAGCAGGTCGTATTCGACCTGGTGCTGTCAGGTGATGCCTTTTACATGCCGAATGGTCCGCTGGGTCTTGCCCTGGGGTTCCAGTACCGCAGCGATGATGCCCGCTTTGACTACGATGATGAGGCCAATGCCTTCAACTATACCTTCCTCACGGGCGACCGGGACTGGGATAACCGCCTCAGTTCCTGGTCGGTATTTGCCGAGGCCCTGGTGCCATTGACGGGGTGGGCCGAACTGACCCTTGCCGGACGCTACGAATCCTTCGAGCAACTGGACAAGGATACTTTCGATCCGAAACTGACGCTGTTGCTGCAACCCCTTGAATCGCTGTCGTTGCGCGCCTCCTGGGGGACCTCCTTCCGGGCGGGGTCCCTGTTGCAGACCGGCGGCAGCCGCACCATCTTCCAGAACTCCAGCGATCCGTTTTCCAACGCGCCCGCACTGGCTTACCGCGCCTCCGCAGCCACCGGCAATCCGGACCTGAAACCGGAGGAGGCGGAAGTCTTCAATGCCGGGTTCTCCTGGAACCCGGCAGGTCTGCTGGACGGCCTTTCACTGGACGTCGATTACTACCGTTATGATTATACCGGCCTGATAGTCCGGGAAGGACACCAGGAGTTGATCGACCGGGACAACGCCTCCCGCTGCCCAGGCGGCCTGAATAACAACCCCGCAGCCGGACCCCTGTGCGGGTCATGGGACCTGGACGGTGACGGTCAGGTTACCGTCTACAGTCTCGGTCCGGGTCTCCCGGACAAGGTTATCCGCAGGGAAGACGGCTACCTGGTGCGTACGGAAGCCTCTTACTTCAACGCGCCCAGCCTGGAATCGTCGGGCATCGACCTTGCGCTGGCCTATGCCCGTGACGCAGGCGCGGCAGGATTGTTCAGTGCGTCGCTGGACCTGAGTTATACCCTGGACTACGACATCATCCTGGCGGATGGGGAGAAAATAAAAGGGGTGGGCAGCCGCAACGCGGGCAACTCCATCGGCCGGCCCATGCCGAGATGGCGCGCGAACGCGGGCCTGGGCTGGCAGCGCGGGCGCCACGACCTGTTCCTGGACGTACATTACATCCACAGTTACCAGGACGATACCTCCCAGAGCACATTTCTCGGCGCCTACATAGGCTATGCGGAGACCATCGACAGCATGACCACCGTCGACCTGCAATACCGGTTTGAACTGCCACCCCTGGTAGCGCAGCAAAAGGGTTCGAAACTGACCCTGGGCATCAAGAACCTGCTGAACGAGGACCCGCCGCTGGTAAACGTGGACGGCGCCTATGATTACTACACACACGACCCCCGCGGGCGCATATTCTACGGCCGTTACCAGTTACAATTCTGATATTCCCTGATCTGGGGTCAGTGTAAAAACTCCGCAAGTTGTTACACTGGCCCCGAATATCACCTTAAATCTGCGATTTATCCCGCGCCGGTGTGCCGAACAGCAGCATCAACAGCAACAGGACCAGCGACAGCGTCACGATCGGTTTGTCGCCGGCAATGACATACGGCGTACTGCCCTTGAACAGGGGAACGGTCGCGGCGACGGCATCCGGTTCGAACTGGCCCGTCTTGCCGACGATGTTCCCTTTCCGGTCGATGATTGCGCTGATGCCGGTGTTCGTGGCGCGCAGCAGGTAGCGGCCGGTCTCAATAGCCCGCATGCGCGCCATCTGCAGGTGTTGATGGGGTGAGGCGGAATCGCCGAACCAGGCGTCATTACTTACGTTCACCAGCACGCCGGCCTGCGGCAGCGCCCTGATGATCTCCGCGCCGAAGATGGCTTCATAACAGATGGACAGGCCCATGGAATAACCACCGGTATGAAACAGCAGGGGCTCGTGCGCGGGTGCGGGGGTGAAATCTGCAATGGGGATGTTCAGGACGTCAAGCGGCCATTGAAGCAGCCACTTGAGCGGCAGGTACTCGCCGAACGGGACCAGGTGACGTTTACTGTAGACCTGTTGCTTGCCGCCCAGCAATACCAGGCTGTTGAAATAAGCGCCGCTGTCCGGGTGCCTGGTGGGCAACCCGGCCAGCACGACGGATCCGTGCTGACTTGCCGTTCTGTCGAGTTGCCCGATGTAGTCACGGACCTCGTTCAAAAGACCGGGGATGGCCGTTTCCGGCCAGATGATCAAATCATGGCCCCAGAAGGGTTCGGTGAGTTCCGGGTAGCGCTCCAGGGAGGTGTTTTTATACTCCGGCAACCATTTGAGTTCCTGGGGAATGGCGCCCTGGACCAGGGCGACGCTGATCTCAGCTTCACTGTTGCCGGTCCACTGGTATTGGCGCAACTGCCAGCCGGCGAGAAGGATCAGCAGCAGGGTCGCAGCCAGGGTCATGCTCCTGTTCTTCCCGAAAACGAGTACAAGACTCCCCGCCAGGAAGGCGAGGATAAAACTGATGCCGAACACGCCAAGGAGACTGCCGTAGCCGGACAACATGCCCGAGGTCTGGGTATACCCCAGCGATAACCAGGGGAACCCGGTGAACAGCCAGGAACGAATCCATTCCCCCAGGGTCCACAGCGACGGTATCATGACCAGGAAAAAGGTGTAATCGGAGCGTAGCGAACGGCAGTTTGCGAGCAACCCGGTCAGGGCAGGGAACAGGGACAGGTAGGCGATGAGTAATAATGTCACCAGCCAGGCGCCTGCCAGGTTGATCCCGGAAAACAGGTTGATACTGATATGCAACCAGCTGACGCCGACCCCGAACAGGCCCAGGCCGAATAAATAACCGTTGATAAAGGCCTGCTTCCCGGTATTCGTGCGCCAGGTCCTGAACAGCACTGCCAGGGTGATAAACGGGACGACGGATATCTCGTACGGCGCAAACGCAAAGGCGCTGGCGGCGCCCGCCGACAGGCACACTAATCCACTTGAGAGGGAACGGGCGCGGACCTTACGCGGGCTGGGTTCCAGCTTGTGAAACAGGCGTTTTTTCAAAACGTAACAGGTGTATTCTTCTTTTGTCAGCCCGGAGTACTTTCACGTTGTAACCGGAAAAATCCACAATCTCCCCGCGTTTCGGCAGGTAACCGAATTCATCGATTACCATCCCCCCTATCGTATCATAACTGTCGTGGCCCAGTTTTGTGCCGAAGTAGTCGTTGAATTCATCAATAGGCGTGAATGCCTGAACCGTATAACGGTTTATTCCATGTTGTTTAATATAGGCTTCTTCGTTCAGGTCGGTTTCATCTTCAATCTCGCCCACGATTTCTTCTATTATGTCTTCGATAGTTACCAGGCCGGCAATACCGTACTCATCGACGACAATGGCCATGTGGTTACGGTTGGTGCGAAAGTCCCTCAACAGAACATTGAGGCGCTTGCTCTCAGGCACGAACACCGCGGGACGCATCAGTTTCTTTACCGCAAACACCTCCGGTTCGTCGCTGACGAAACACGAAAGCAAATCCTTTGCCAACAGGATTCCAAGTACGTCATCCTGGTCGTCGCTGACTACCGGAAAACGGGAATGTCCCGATTCAATCACCGTTTTCATTATGCTTTCCGGCTCGGCGGAGTGCCGAATTGTCACCATCTGCACCCGGGGCACCATGATGTCGCGCACCTGCAATTCCGCCACGTGCAGGGCGCCCTCGAGCATCATCAGCACATCGGGGTCCATGATGTTTCTTGCTTCGGAATCGCGCAGGACGTCAATTAATGCCGTCCGGTCCTGCGGGGTTTTTGAAAAGGTGGTCTTGAGCTGCTTCCACCAGGGTTGTTTATCGTTACTCGACGGAGGTTTGTCTTTACTCATGGCTCTTGATAGCAAAAAAACAAAATATTACAAACCGGCCCTGCCGTCCTGTAAATAAGGATCAGGGAAACCGAGGTTTTGCAATAGCGCGGTTTCTTTAGCTTCCATGAAGTCCGCATCCTTATCGTTACTATGATCATAGCCCATTAAATGCAAAATTCCATGAATAATCATATGCGCCCAGTGTGCCTTCACCGATTTGCCCTGCTGCGCCACCTCCCGCCTGAGGACGGGAGCGCAGATCACTATGTCTCCGAGCAAGGGGCTGCCGGTATCGTGCAGCGGGAATGACAGGACATTGGTGGGGCTGTCGATATTGCGCCACCTGGAATTCAGCGAGCGCATTTCATCCTCACCGGTAATGCGTATGGTGACTTCGCCCTCTTGCCCGTCCAGCATTGACCCGGCCCAGGACAGGATCTCGTCTTCAGCGGGAATACCGGGTTCTTCCGTGTTGAACTGTACGGTGACGTTAGCCTGCATACGTCAGGCCTCGCCATTGCCATCGCGCCTTTCATATGCGTTCAGAATTCGCGCCACCAGCGCATGGCGCACCACGTCCCTGGATTTGAAAAAAGTAAAACTGATACCGGATTCGGAGCTGAGGATGTCGATCACGTGCCGCAGGCCCGATATTTTGCCCCGGGGCAGATCGATCTGGGTGATGTCGCCCGTAATGACGGCCGTTGAATTGAAGCCTATGCGGGTCAGGAACATCTTCATCTGTTCGACGGTCGTATTCTGCGCTTCATCCAGGATGATGAAGGCCTCGTTGAGCGTCCTGCCGCGCATGAAAGCCAGGGGCGCAATTTCAATGACGTTTTTCTCTATGAGTTTCATCACATGGTCGAAACCGAGCATTTCGTACAAGGCGTCGTACAGGGGGCGCAGGTACGGATCGACTTTCTGCACCAGGTCGCCGGGCAGGTAGCCCAGCTTTTCTCCGGCTTCCACTGCCGGCCGTACCAGGACCAGGCGCCTGACCCGGTTCTGTTCCAGGGCAACCACCGCGCTGGCGACGGCCAGGTAGGTTTTTCCCGTCCCCGCCGGGCCGATACCGAAGCTGACGTCATGTTCCCGGATATTGTTCAGGTATAAACGCTGGTTCGGGCTGCGGCCCTTGATGATGCCGCGTTTTGTCTTGACGATGACTTCCTTGTCCGCCTGCTCTTCGATGGAATCATCGATTGCCTTATCCTGTAGCCAGAGGTGGATTTTTTCCGGAGACAAGTTGTCCGCCGCGGTTGATTCATACAGTTCGCCCAGCAACCGGCTGGTAATATCGACGATCCTGGCCGCGCCGATGATGCGGAACGAGTTGCCGCGGTTGTTTATCTCGACACCCAGGCGTCTCTCTATCTGGCGCAGGTGAGAATCCAGGGATCCGCACAGGTTGGCCAGCCTCTCGTTATCGTCCGGTACAAGATCGAGTTTGGCGGAAACCGTGTTGGGTTTGTCTGTTGAAATGCTCAAGTATCAGATTGTTGCGGCCATTTGCCGCGGCAGCTCGCGGGCGGCGGCCAATTCACCCCGTAGTGAATTGGGGAGCGCCCTGGTTATCCTGACGTCCACCATTTCGCCGATGAGTTCGGAGGCCCCGGGGAAATTCACAACACGGTTGTTTTCGGTTCTGCCGGCCAGTTCCTGCGGGTCTTTCCGGGAATTCCCCTCTACCAGCACCGTTTGCGACGTACCCGTCATGCCCTGGCTTATGTCCTGCGCCTGCTGGTTTATCCTGGCCTGGAGCAGTTGCAGGCGCTGCTTTTTCAGCTCCTGCGGGGTCTCGTCCCGGTAGCCTGCGGCCGGTGTGCCGGACCGTTTGCTGTAGATGAAACTGAAGGACTGGTCAAAACCGATTTCCGCAATCAGGTCCAGGGTGGCCTGGAAGTCGGAGTCGGTCTCACCGGGGAAACCGACGATAAAATCGGAGGAGATGCTGATGTCCGGCCTGACCTTGCGCAGCTTTCTTATTTTGGACTTGTATTCAAGTACGGTGTGGCCCCGTTTCATCAGCGCCAGTATGCGGTCCGACCCGCTCTGCACGGGCAGGTGCAAGTGGCTGACAAGTTCAGGCACACGGCCGTAAACGTCTATCAGGCGATCGGAAAATTCGACCGGGTGCGACGTGGTGTAACGGATGCGCCGGATGCCCTGGATCGTCGCGATATACTCGATCAGGTCGGCCAGGTCGGCGCTGCCGCCCTCGTAAGTGTCGCCGCGGTAAGCATTCACGTTCTGGCCGAGCAGGGTGACTTCCTTGACGCCCTGTGCGGCAAGTTCGGCCGTCTCGGCCAGGACGCCGTCCAACGGACGGGAAACTTCCTCCCCGCGCGTGTAAGGCACGACGCAGAAAGTACAGTATTTGCTGCACCCTTCCATGATGGAAACAAAGGCAACCGGACCCTCTGCCCGGGGTTCGGGCAGGTTGTCGAACTTTTCGATTTCGGGGAAGGATATATCGATTACCGGTTTGCCGGTACGGCGCGCCTCGTCGTAGAGTCCGGGCAGCCGGTGCAGGGTCTGGGGTCCGAATACCACGTCCACGAACGGCGCCCGCGTATTGATCGCCGAGCCTTCCTGGCTGGCGACACAGCCCCCGACACCAATCATGAACCCGGGTTTTTCCCGTTTACGGTTGCGCCAGCGGCCCAGTTCCGAGAACAGTTTTTCCTGGGCTTTCTCGCGTATGGAACAGGTATTGAAGATGATGAAATCGGCTTGTTCCGGCCTTGAGGTTTCCTCCATTCCATGGGAGGTGCGCAACACGTCCCGCATCTTTGCGGAATCGTATTCGTTCATCTGGCAGCCGAATGTCTTGATAAAAAGTTTCTTTCCCATGTTCCGTTCGATTTGCAGGGATCGGCTACGTTACACCTTCTTCATGGTTTTTTCCAGTGCCATGCAGGCCCGGGCCGGTAATCATAAATTTTGGGGTCAGGATATTTGGGGTCAGAGCAATAGCTCTGACCCCAAATATCCTGTCGGGCTAGTGCGGCTTGCCGGCCGGGGATTCGTCGAGAAGGTCCGGCGCCGGGCCGGCCTGGTGATGGATGAGCTTCCATGAATTGTCTTCCAGTGTGAATATGTTGGTTGCGATCAGTGTGCTGTTGGCCAGGGTTTCATGGCAGACGACATAAGCGAAACGGTCATTGATGTACGCACTGGCATTACAGCAATGAATCTCGGGGGAATGGACTGATGACAGGATCTGCCGCCAGCTCTCCAGTACCGTTGCGCGGCCGTGTAACAGCGAATAGCCGGGATGGATCACGGTTACGCCCTCGCGCCTCGACCAGATGCCATCCATCCTGTCAAAATCGCGCTCGAGAAAAGCCAGGTAGAATTCCGAATTGGCAGTAAGTACTTGTTTTTTGTCCGACATCCGATATAGCAGTGAAATCTGGTGGCTATGGGTGGACTTGAACCACCGACATCAGCATTATGAATGCTGCGCTCTAACCGACTGAGCTACATAGCCAGGGTTTAGTGTGTCCCATTTTACTTCATTTTGAATATCTTGACACGCGGATGTGTTACCCTTGCCTGTCGAGATTAAGCAAGGGGTACCGGAAATGAATACAAGCCTGACCTGGGCAGGCGGAGCTGCTTTTATCGGCGAGTCGGAAAACGGCCGTACTATCGTCATGGACGGACCACCCGAAGGTGGCGGCAGGAACCTGGGGCCGCGTCCCATGGAGACCCTGTTACTGGGGATGGGCGCCTGCACGGCTTACGACGTGCTGTCCATTCTGAAGAAATCGCGCCAGGCCATAAGCGATTGTAAAATCGAAATCTCGTCGACGCGGGCGGGCGAGCACCCCAAAGTATTCACGGAGATCCACGTTCATTTTGATATTACCGGGACAGGCATCAAGGAGGCGCAGGTGGAGAGGGCGATCAAGCTGTCCGCGGAAAAGTACTGCTCCGCGTCAATCATGCTGGGGAAGACCGCGAAAATTACGCACACCTTTGAAATTACGAATTAGGAATGGGGGGATTACATCTATGCGCGCCTTGGTTTGGCTTGCGAAAAACCTGAAAATCATCGAAAAACAGCCGCCACAGGCGGCACATTCATTCGTAATTCGTAATTCCTAATTCCTAATTCTCATTTCTTAATTGAATTCAAATCTTCCTGGGATTCTCGGCGCGGCTGATTGTGAAACCGATAATTCCCTCAGTTTCATCAATGCCCAGGATTTCGTGGCCGGTCCTGGCGCAGTAGGCCTCGAAGTCGATCACTGAATGGGGGTCGGTTGCCTCCACGAACAGTACTTCTCCCGGTTGCATCCTGTTCAGTTCAAGCTTTGTCTTGAGCACAGGCAACGGGCAGTTCAGTCCCCTGGCGTCCAGGTACCGGTCAAACCTGTCTTGCTCGCCCGGCATACACCTTACCCCCGGCGCCGCTGCCGTACCGCTTGCGCGAGTGATTCCAGTACCGGTTCGGTCATCTCCCAGGATATGCAGGCGTCGGTCACACTCATGCCGTACTCCAGTGACGCCGCATCTGTCAGGGTCTGCTTCCCGGCTTTCAGGTTGCTCTCGATCATCACGCCGCAGATATCGGGCGAGCCGTCTGCCAGTTGCCGGCAGATGTCCTCCGCCACAACCACCTGGCGCGTGTGGTCCTTGTTGCTGTTACCGTGGCTGAAATCCACCATAACCCGCCCGGTCACGCCGGCCGAGCGTAATGATACCGTTGCGGCCTTGATTGACGCTGCGGAGAAATTAGGGCCGTTGGAAGCGCCGCGCAGGATCAGGTGGCAGCTATCGTTGCCGGTGGTCGCCACTATCGCGGAGATGCCCTCCTTGGTGACCGACAGGAAATGGTGCGGGCTTTGCGCAGCGCCGATGGCGTCTATGGCGATCTGTATGTTGCCGTCGGTCCCGTTCTTGAAACCCACGGGCATGGACAGGCCGGAAGCCAGTTCACGGTGCACCTGGCTCTCCGTCGTGCGGGCGCCGATCGCGCCCCAGGACACCAGGTCGGCAATGAATTGCGGCATGATCGTATCCAGGAACTCCGAACCGGCCGGCAGGCCGATTTCACCGAGGTCCACCAGCAGTTTGCGGGCGATACGCAGGCCGGCGTTGATCTTGAAACTGTTGTCCAGGCAGGGATCGTTGATCAGGCCTTTCCAGCCCACTTTCGTGCGCGGCTTCTCGAAATAGACCCGCATGATGATAAGCAGGTCATCCTGCATGCGCCCGGCGGCATTGACCAGCCGCTCGGCGTACTCGAGTGCGGCCTCGGGATCGTGAATCGAGCATGGCCCGACTATCACCAGCAGCCGGTCATCGCCGCCCTTGATGATATTACCCGCTGCCCCCCGTGTTCTTGCGATCAGGTTCGATGCCTCTTCGCTGATAGGCAGTTCCTCCATCAGGATGGCAGGAGACGTCAACGGGCGAAGCCCGGCAATTCTTAAATCGTCTGTAAGTTGGAACATGTTGTTTGTTTAACGCGGCTGTAACGCCGTACAGCCAGTCTCCTTCAGCAGGTTGAAGCCGGCAATTATACCCCAAAACTGTCCCGGTTAATGCTGGCATACCAACTGCGGGCATAATCGGCCTCGCTGGCGCGATATTCCCTGGGGGCCCTGAGCGGACTCAACCCGCCCGCCCGTTCAACCGGCTTTATCCTGTTCTCCTCGTAGCGGTACATGCCGTTGACGGAGATCCCGTAATCCGGCGCCAGAAGGCTGTAACAGGTGTTGTGATAGAACATGGCGCCGGGTTCCTGCCCGCGCAACAGCGCTACGATCGCCTGGCTGCATACCTTGGCCTGGCTGTTGGCGGAGGATGCCGATTTGGGCATGTTGCCGGCGAGGCAACTGTCGCCCAGGACGTGGATATCCGGGGCAAGGGTAGATTCAAACGTCTGGTGGTCAACCGGACACCAGCCGGTTTCATCGGTCAGTCCGTGGTCGACCGCCAGGCGGCCGGCCTGCTGGAACGGGATGACATTGGCCACGTCCACCCTGAATTCACCCGCTTCCGCCTGCAGGGACATGCGCGCCGGGTCGACGCGCCTGAGCAGGCCCCCGGCGGATATCGGGATGTGTTCAATCATTCCCGGGTACAACGAATCCCAGCCCTCTTTGAACAGATGCTGCTTGGAGAAGTGTTCATTGGCATCCAGGATCAGTATCTTCGCACGCGGGTTGGACTGCTTCAGGTAATACGCCGCCAGGCTGGCCCGTTCATAGGGACCGGGCGGACAGCGGAACGGCGTGCCGGGCACTGCGATGGCAAAGACGCCGCCGCCGCGCATCGCGACCAACTGTTGCTTGAGCAAGGCAAGCTGCTCACCGCCGTGCCAGGCATGGGGCATGGTGGAACTGGCCGCTTCATCGTAGCCGGAGAAGATGTACCCCCAGAGAAAACTGATACCCGGGGAGATTACCAGGCGCTGGTAGGGCAGGGCGCTGCCGTCCGCCAGCGTGACGACGCGCTGTTCCGGGTCTATGGCCGTTGCCTCGGCATGGACGACATCGACCCCGTAATTGTTCTTCAGTGCGGCGTAGTCCCGGATCGTCGATGCTTGCGCTTCGATCCCGCCCAGCACGGCATTGCTGAACGGGCAGGTCTGGTAGTGCGTCCGCCTCTCGACCAGCGTTACGTTGACGTCCGGGTCAAAGTAACGGATATACCTGGCGCAGGTGGCCCCGCCGTAACCGCCCCCGATGACGACGACCCGGGGCGCGCCCTTGCCGGGCGGCCGCGCACAGGACGTGACAACCCCGGCGCCGAGCGCTGCGGTGGCGGTGTTGGCCAGGAAACGGCGGCGCGAGAGGGGCATGTCAGTGCGCCTCACTGCCGAACATGGCGCTGATACCGTCGATTTCCGTGTCGGTGAGCGCCTTGCTGATACGGTTCATAATGGTTCCCCGCTCCCGGTCTGACTTATAGGCGTTTAACAGTTGCTTTATCTCCGCCGCGCGCAGCCCGTCGAGCCGCGGTATCGCCGCGGCGTCCCCGCTGCCGGCGTCGTGGCAGGTAAGGCAGGTCGTTGAAATCAGCCTGAAATAACTGTCATCCGCGCCCTTCTCCTCACTGGCGTTTACGGGATTCAAGGCAGCGAGAGCTTGCAGGAGCAAGACAATATACGAAAATTTATACACCTTGCCGATAAATTGCATGGTGCGAGAGAATAACAGTGATTGACCGGGTAAGACAACTATGCCTGAACCCGAAGGCAGGGCTTCCCCCCGCTTACACTGCAGTCAGTTGGTCCAGAAGCGGCCCGGATACGCAAATCACGCCGGGTCTGGGTAGTGCATCGCCGCCGTCGGGCCAGTGGCTGTCCAGCGCATCCGTTGAATCGGAGTTTTCCCCCGGATGCTGCACCGACAGGAACAGCGTGCGCCCGTCCGGGCTGAATGTGGGGCCGGTCAGCTCGGCCCCCGGCGGGGCATAAGCCACCTGCACGGGCACGCCTGCATGCATGCCGGACATGGGGATATGGAACAGGCCGTTGCTCGGGAAGGAATCGTAAGGCGGCTCATTTATCTCGTAGGATGCGATATCCGTACACATCCACAGGTTCCCGCGCGGGTCGAAGACCAGGTTGTCCGGGCAGGCAAATCCGGTTTCAGGGCCGCCCGCCAGGAACGTGCTTGCTGCGAACTCCTGTGCGGACGGGTCGCCGTCTTTTTCCACCAGCTTGAGGATGGAACCGAACGGGCGTTCCTTGTGCTTGGTCAGGCTGATGAACACGGCGCCCGTTTGCGGGTCGATCTCGATATCTTCGGGGCGATCCTGGGGCGTGGCGCCCACCAGCTTTGCCGCCTCGCGGGTGCGGACCAGCAGTTCCGTCTGCGAACCGAAGGCCTGTTGCAGCCGCGTGTCCCCCGCCACGTCCAGCGGCAGCCAGCGGCCCTGGTCCGTATCCGCCACGTACAAGGCGCCGCGCGCCAGCGAGCCGGGTTCGCCGCCGACAAACTTGTAGATGTGTTCGTCGGTCTTGTCATCCCCCATGTAGACCACCGCACGGCCGTCACGGGCCAGGGTCACCGTCGCCCCCTCGTGGGCAAAGCGGCCCAGGGCGGTGAGCTTGTTTGCCGCGCCGGTGAACGGGTCAACTTCCACCACCCAGCCGTAGTGCTCGGGAGGATGGTACAGGTAGCGATCCCAGCCGATAAGCCTGCTTTTTTCGTGGACGCGTTCGCCCGTATCGAAACTGACGTCGCCGTAGAAGAAATGGAAGTTCTCTTCACAGGTAAGCACGGTCTGCCAGGGGGTCACGCCGCCGGCGCAGTTGCCGAGGGTGCCGACCGCGGTACGGGACCCTGCAATGGGTTGTTCCGAGATTATCGGTATCCGGGTCGCGCCGCTGATGCGCCGGTTGAACCGGTCGTTCCGCACCAGGCGCCAGCGCCCACCCTGCCTGCTGATGCGGATGATGCTGCCGCCCACCTCCAGGACTTCCCGTTCGACATCCTCCCTGGATTTCTCCTCCGGGTCGCCGGGAGAGGCAAAATAGCCGGACAGCACCTCTTCATGGTTCACCCATAACAGGCCGTCATGAGGATTACCGTCGATGGGGAAGAAGGCGGTGTAGTCGTTATTGAACCCGAAGCGTTCCCCCTTGCCGTTTATCTGCTCCGGCCAGGAAACCAGCAGGTCGTATCCCAGTCCGTCGGCCAGGACCACTTCATCGTCCGTGCCCGGCGCAACCGGGGAGATGCCGGCAAGCGCGGCATCGGGATCGGTACCTGAGCAGGACATGACCGGCAGGGCGACGGCGGTCGCACCCGCGGTCCTGCCCATGAAGCTGAGGAATTCACGCCTGGACCAGTGACTTTTCATCATACTTCTGTGTTTTACCACAGAGGACACGGAGTGCACAGAGAATATTTATTAAGGAACCTCTGGAGATTAAGTCTCAGAGCTTCTTTAATATCAACTGTGCCTGCAGCGGTTGCCGGCCGTGTCCCGGTTAACCGGACTGCGTGCGGCGCGCCCTGGAGGCTGCTGCCAGCGAGGCGAGCAAGCCCTCGGAGTCGTCCCAGCCCAGGCAGGCGTCGGTGATGCTCTGGCCGTATACCAGTTCCTGTCCGGGCCTGGCGTCCTGGCGGCCCTCCTGCAGGTGGCTTTCGATCATCACGCCGAAAATCCTGCCGTCGCCATCCTGGACCTGGCTGCAGATGTCGGCGCCTACCTGCAGTTGATTCTTGTGCTGTTTCTGACTGTTGGCGTGGCTGAAATCCACCATGATGCGGGCCGGAAGACCGGCGCCGGTCAACTCGGCGGCGGTGGAATCGATGCTCCAGCGGTCAAAGTTGGGGCGTTTCCCGCCGCGCAGTATGACGTGGCAGGCCTTGTTGCCGGTAGTGATGTAGATCGCCGAGTTCCCCTCCTTGCGCATGGACAGGAAGTTATGGGGAACACTGGCCGCGTGGATGGCATCGACGGCGATCTTCACGGACCCGTCCGTGCCGTTCTTGAAGCCGACCGGGCACGACAGCCCGGAGGCCAGTTCCCGGTGCACCTGGCTTTCCGTGGTGCGGGCGCCGATGGCGCCCCAGCTCACCAGGTCCGTGACGTACTGGGGGGTGATGATGTCAAGGAATTCGGTGCCCGCCGGGACACCCATCTCGTTCAGATCCAGCAACAGGCGGCGCGCCAGGCGAACCCCCTTGTTGATGTGGAAACTGTCGTCCAGGTCGGGGTCGTTGATCAGCCCCTTCCAGCCTACGGTGGTCCTGGGTTTCTCGAAATACACCCGCATGACGATCAGCAGGTCATCCCGGAACTTGTCAATCAGCGGCTTGAGGCGTCCGGCGTACTCCCGCGCCGCGTCGACGTCGTGTATGGAACAGGGACCTGCCACCACCATCAGGCGGTCATCGGACCCGTCCAGCAGGTTGCCGATCGCCTGCCTGGTGTGCCAGGTAGTCTCGGCCGCGGCCTCGGTTATCGGGATCTCCTCGCAGATCTCGGTCGGCGGGGGGACGGCCTTGATGGAGGCAATGCGTAAATCGTCGGTTGCGCGCATCACGGACTAACCCGGCGGCCAGGTGAAGGAACGCCCGCCCAGGACGTGCAGGTGCAGGTGGAACACGCTCTGGCCCACGCCGGCGCCGTTGTTCACCACGACCCTGAATGCATCCCCGATACCCTCATCCGCCGCGACCTTGTTGGCGGTCAGCATCAGGTGGCCCAGCAGCGCCTCATCATTATCTTCAGCATCGACCAGCCGGGCGATGGGTTGCTTCGGGATCACCAGTATATGCACGGGCGCCTGCGGGTTGACATCCCTGAACGCCAGGCAGCGGTCATCCTCGTAGACAATATCGGCCGGAATCTCCCGCCTGATTATCTTCGCAAAAATTGTCTCCGTCATGGTAATTCTGTTTCCTGACTGAAAAGGCGGGTTATAATAGCAGGGAGCGCCCCAAGTAAAAAGCGCTTCAAGAAAAGGGGACAGATTTAAAATCTGTCCCCGGCTACTACGAGGATATTATTCTATGGAACATTGTGAGCACCACCCGGTGAAGACAGACACCGCCTCAACGGCCGCAACGGTCACGCTGCATTGCCTGGCAGGCTGCTCCATCGGCGAGTTCACCGGCCTGGCCATCGGCGTGGAGTTCGGCCTGTCGGTGGCCGCCACCGTGACCCTGGCGACGGTGCTGGCGTTCATCACGGGTTTTGCATTGACCCTGTATCCCCTGGTTTACCGCAGGGGCATGACAGTGGCGCTGGCGTTCCAGACCGTATGGATCGGGGAAGTGATCTCGATCGGCGTGATGGAAATCGCCATGAACGTCACCGACTACCTGGTCGGCGGCATGTCCGCCACCTCGATGTTCGATGCAATTTTCTGGATCGGTTTCGCTGCGGCCCTGGTAGCCGGGTATGTGTTTGCCTACCCCGTCAACTATTACATGGTGAAGCGCAACATGCCGCGTTGCCATTAACCTGCCGATAAATCCATGGGCAGTGACTTTTCGGACCTGCGGCAGGAATACCGCCACGTACCGCTGCTCGAGCAGGAGGCGCATGCAGATCCGGTAGAACAGTTCAAGGACTGGTTCGGGCAGGCCGTGGATTATGGCGTGCCGCTGCCCAATGCCATGGCGCTGGCGACGGTGGCAAAGGACGGCAAGCCGACGCTCAGGTTCGTCCTGTTAAAGGATGTCAGTGACCGGGGATTTTCCTTCTACACCCACTCCGTCAGCGTGAAAGGCAGGCAAATCGCGGACAACCCGGACGTGGCCCTGGTGTTTTACTGGACGCAGATGCACAGGCAGGTACGCATTGAAGGCAGGGCATACCTGTTTGCCGGCGAGGAGGCGGACGCCTACTTCGACACCCGGCCTTACGACAGCCGGGTCGCGGTCTGGGTGGCAGACCAGAGCGTTGAGGTCGACAGCCGGGAGTATCTCGAGGACAGGCTGGCCGGGCTTACCGAACAGTATGCGGGCGACCCGGTGCCCCGTCCCGCCACCTGGGTCGGTTACCGCGTCGTGCCGGACAGCGTGGAATTCTGGCAGGGCAGGGAAAGCCGGTTACACGACCGGCTGCTGTATACCCGGGAAGACGGCGGCTGGAAGATCGCCAGGCTGGCGCCCTGAAGCGCGTACGTCTACTCAGACTTCATCCGCACCAAAGGGAAAAGCAGGCGGGCCGGTAAAGTCCGGGCCTGACAAACGGGGTTCCTCGCCTGCTTCCCATAGCGGCAGTCTGAAGAACGCCCGGTAAGCGGCGGCGGGGGCCTGCTCGAAAGGGACGGTCACATCGCCCATGGCCACCATCTCCACCTTGACTTCAGCAGCGCCGAACCTGGCGATGGTATAGCCCCGGGCGGTGCTGTCCACGTAGCGGATATCCGTTCCCCGTGTACGCGGCAACGCCTGTGCGCCGTGGACCTGGTATGCCAGCGCCGCGGCAACGCCATCCTGCAGGGTCAGGTTCCATACCGGTATTTCCTCGCCGTTCTCCAGCCTGTACACCAGGGGCGCGAACTCATCATTGTTCCGCCCCGAGACAAACGCGTCCTCGTACATCGACTCCGCACTGATGCAGGTGGTAACGAACTCCGCGCAAACCGCCGTAGCGCCCGGGTCATCACGATGCGCCCTGAGAAGTCCTGCAGCATGGAGGTGATGGTCGCCGCTCAGGGACACGACCCCCGTTATCCCTGCACTGCCTATGAACTCGAGCAGGCCGCGCAACTCGTGGGGGTAACCGTTCCATGAATCGATGGTGAACAGGCTGTCTTCATGACCGGGAGACGGCAGCTTGGACAGGTCGATGTGAAACGGCAGCGCTGGCATGGCGTTGCCCCAAACTCTCATGATCAGATCTCTGCACACCCCGACAGCATGTAACTCAGCTTGCTGGGGACAGAATTAATTCTGTCCCCGAATTTACACAGCAAACCTTCCAGGTGGCCCCGGACTCCTTCAGTTGGTCCAGGAACCACGCCTTCTGCGCCTCACCCAGTATCGTGCCGGCAGGCCGCCGTAGCGCCGGGTTAGGCATGGCGCCGTCGCCATAGGGGAGGAATTCAGGCGGGTTGCCGTCCCGGTACTCACGCCCGCCGTCGGCAATCTCAACCAGCTTCACCGTGTTCATCGGCAGCCCCAGTTGCTTATGGAGGCCCGCAGGAAGACAGTGGGGGGAGCGGTAGCTGCGGTTGTCGGTGATGACGGCGTCCAGCAGCTTGCCCCAGCGCAGGCGCCGGTAGATGCACAGGGAATCGACCGCCGCGTTGTTGTCCTCCTCCTCCTCGCTACCGCCAAGGTCTGCTGCAACAAAGTCGTGGGCAGGCCCGCCGCTGCGTGCGTCGCTGAGCACCATGGGTATGAATTCGAACCAGGCCTGGTTCGCATTCAACTTGCGCTGCGGGTCGGGACGGTTTTCACCGCCATAGGTGCTGTAGGACTGGTAGCCGTTGTTGCTGAACTCGTGGTCGTCCCAGGTGCAGACGAACGGCCAGCGCGCCCGTGCGGCCTGCAGGTGCGGGTCGTTCAGGTAGGTCTTGTACAGGTGCCGGTAATCCGCCAGGGAAACCGCGTAATCGTTGCTGTCGTCGTTGGCGCCGTCGGGGAACGGGGGCGGCAACCGCGGCTGGTCGCCGCCGCGATAACGTTTCGGGAAGACACGTTCGTAGATGAAATCACCGGTGTGCAAGACGAAATCTATCTGTTCGCCGGCGGGAGCGGCCATATCGTCAGCCAGCATACGAGCCCAGGAACCGTAAAACCCGCTTTCGTAGTTCTGGCAGGCGGCGAGCGCCACCGTGACCGGCGCCGCGGAATCGGGATGGGGCGCAGTCCGGGTCCTGCCGGTGACCGAGCGGCTGCCGTCTTCACCCAGGAAGCGGTAATAGTAGGTCCGGGCGGGTTCAAGCTTATCGACGAACACACGCAGGGTGTAGTCACTGGTCTTGTCCGTACTGAGCGGGGCCTGCAGCACCAGGCCGGTAAAGTCCGGGTCCTGCGCGACCTGCAGGGACAGCGCAACGGTATCGGCGGGACTCTCCGGTTCGGCGCGGGTCCACAGCATCACGGCGTCAGGCTGGGGATCTCCCGAAGCAACACCCTGGGGAAAGCGCAGGCGTTGCGGGTTACCCGTCAGCTTGACGGCGGCCCGTACACCGGCGCTGAGCAGGAAAGTGCCGGATGAGAGTAAGCCCAGCAGTTGGCGGCGGTTCAGGAGCATATTCCCTCTCAGGGATGCATGGTTTGCGACTATTTATCTTACTGCTATCCGGGGGTGGTGTCGATGTGGAAAGACCTGGTTGACTTTACCCAATGTGGGTTGTATCATACCCGATATGGGTAAAGAAACGCCTCCACTTAAACCGTCCACAAGCGGATTGGCCGACGCGCTGTTTTCCACGACACGGCAAAAGGTGCTGGCCTATCTTTTCGGCCACCCTGACCGCAGCTTTTATGCCTCCGAGATGATCGCACTCGCCGGCAGTGGTTCCGGTGCGGTACAGCGGGAATTGTCGCGCCTTGCACAATGCGGCCTGGCAACAATGAACCGTATCGGCAAACAGACACACTACCAGGCCAACACCGAATCGCCCATCTTCGAGGAACTGTGCAGCATCGTGGGCAAAACCGTGGGGCTGGCCGGACCGATTCACAACGCGCTGGCGCCACTTCAGGATGATATCAGCGCCGCGTTCATCTACGGCTCGGTCGCCAAACACACGGACCACGCCGGCAGTGATGTTGACGTGATGATTATCAGCGAAACACTGACCTATGCAGACACCTATTCAGCCCTTGAAGCCGCGACCTCCCGCATTCTGCGAACTGTAAACCCGAGCCTTTATTCGCATGGGGAGTTCAACCGGCTGCTACAAAATGACAACGCGTTCATCAAGCGGGTCATGGAGCAGCCAAAGCTGTGGATTATAGGATCTGAGGATGACCTCCCCGCTGGATAATTGCCATAATCTGCGTAATAAGAATGTATATCATGGTGTCGTCAACATAGATGAGCGGTTGGTCGAAGACCTCATTGAAACCTGGCTGAAGGTAGCGGGTAAAATTTCTGCATTGACCCTGTAGCTTGCACACGAACTCGTCGGAGCGTCTTTGGAAATCTCCAGTTTAGAGTGGTCTAGTTTGGTGGGGGGAGGTTAGGATTATCCTACAGGCGTAATTAAACCATCCAATGATGCTAAAATGTTCGAAGGAAAGTCTCATAGCTTGAATTTTCCAGGTTGAGTATTAGTAAATTCGCAAAACTGCCTGCTTGCTCTATGCTAAACTTGCGACGATGAATTCTGCCTTATTAATCTACGCTGTTATAAATTTTGATGTTATGGCGTTTTTGAACTGGAAAACTTCGTGACAGAACACCAAGGATAATGTGATGCGTTCATGCTTGGTAGAAAAATCTGGTTATAGGTCTTGAAATTCAATCTACATAAGCCCAATAATCTCAACCATGTCCGAATTTAAACCTGTCCATAACGCTCACGCTATTGAGCGCGTCTCCACAGGGATTCAATTTGCACAACCACTTAATGAGACCGACTTCAAGGAAATCAGGGAACTGGCATCAACTTTCATAGATGACTTGCCCAGACAGGTTGAAATTCAGGCTATGATGTTAGCTATTGGTCCGCCAGGCGGCTCACCTGAACCTCCGTTTCCTGGAGGATTCTTACTTCAAAATATGGAAAGAGATGGTTCAGTTTCTTCAGAACTTCGTATTGAAACTTCATCAATTACGTACAGAACGGATACTTATACTCGTTGGCATGATGTGTGGTCAAAAGCAAAGAAATATTTTGATATTTTGATCCCTAAATTTCTGAGTTATTCAGAAATTGTTAGCATAAACCTCACATACGTTGATAAATTTGTATGGGATGGGGAAATATCCGAGTGTCAACCGAACTTGCTGCTAAGGAATAATTCTGAATATATCTGTTCACACGTCTATGATTCCGGCGAATTGTGGCACACACACACCGGAAAATTTCTAAGAGTTGAGGACAAATTTAAAAGACTGCTTAATCTTAATATTGATTGTTTGGATGAGAAAGAAGCATCTGGAAATGATAAACGTGTTGTAAAAATATTAACCGTTATAACTGATAACTTAAATCAACATGGTTATAAAGCCGTTGATATAAAGTCTGATGCAGTGGTAAATTTTGTCGACGAACACATGCATAAGTTGCACACATTTAGTAAGAATACGTTTAGTAATATAATTTGTGATGATATGTGTAAAAGGATTGGGTTATTTGAATGACTAGTCATACAGCAACTGCTGAAAATTACATTTTAGGACATCTAAAAACTGAACAGATTTTAGACCAGTTCAAATATATACCTCGGATTGCCGATAGCACATTATCAGATTTGTTTTACAAGCGGCATTCTGAGCTAATAAAAGAGGATGGTAATCGTTCAAAATCTTCGGAAGCAATCAACCTGGAGTTTTACGATGAGTTTATACAGATTGCTGAATTTACGAGGTCTACAACGACCCGAGAACAGTTGATGGGAGAAATAAGGTCCTGGGCTTTATTGGAGGCCGATTGGGATGGTGAAGGCGCTGCAGTACCAATTGCTAGATGCATTAAAAATGCTGTATCTTTCATCAGGCTATTGCCTGATAATATTTCTCTTCCAGAACCAATGCTACATGCATCTGGGAATACCGGTTTATTTTGGGGAGACGGTGGAATGTATGCCGATATCGAGTTTCTGCACAATGATAGGATAGCCTATTACATTGAACAAAACGGAGACAAACATAAGGGTGCCATTAACTTCGATTCAGAAAGTCTACCGCCTGTGTTCTCAGTTCTTCTCAGAGGGTAAAAAACTAATAATAAGTCTGCTTCCTTGTCGAATAGATTGCTGCAAAATTAATTACGACAGCAGTGGGAGTAGCAAGCGAGTCAGCATAATAAATAATGCTGCGCCAGACTGTGTTTGTGAAAAACACAGTATGAGTTATGACTCACCACATCCGATATCCGGCAAATTTACCGTATTGAGTGAATTTGAGATCCGGGATATGTATTTGAGCCATGTATACATCGTGTGATTTTGCTCCACCAGCGCCGGAAATAGTCATTTTATCTACGATTGGCAGCTCAAGATTTTGCGCAAATGAAATATCGATGCAACTTTCAGTCGCGTCTGTATCAACTAAGGCTACAGCATATTCATCTTGCTCTGGGAGAGCACCAGCCGAATCACCGCTTCTAAAATGACCCATAGAAACTCGAATTGATGGGCCGAGTAGTGTTAGCTGGTTAGGATCGAGCTTCCCATCACTGTTTGGGACACCTGCTTCAATTATGGGCATGCACAGGCCTGTAAGCAACAGATGCAGGCATAGGCATTTCAGTCGGAGCGCCAACCTGGCGAATTAAATATGGGCCTTTCCCGTACCGTTCTATAGCAGCTCTCGCTGCATTATCAAAGCTATCGTATGACGCGACGAAATTGCCGTCATAAATTAATACAAATTTACCGGCATGGTGTTGATTTAACTCTTCTGACATATTAATAAACGCTTTTATGTTGCCATCGAGCGTTTGAGGTGTTTTTGTCATGGCTTTGTCCTCCTTATCAGGAGTAAACTTTCCTTCTCTCAATTTAAGTTCAGTGTATCATCAGGCTCGAATTGTTAGCAAAAAAATCTCGCTTTCCTGTTTTTCCCCTGTTGTTGGATTATTGTTAACAAAGTCAATACATTCAAGTAAATATCTACCGAGACTCACTTCAATAGAATGGCTTACAGAATGATTACTTACAGCATTATAGTTACAGACTCTGGTGGGTAAAAGTTGACAGTTTATCCAAGTAAATTGCGAGGATTGATTTAGCGTCACTATTCGTCATGGTTCCGTTATTTTGTTTCTAATTGCCAAATTCAGGTATCAGATTGAGCATTGCGGGTCTACCTGCTCTCTCTCATTCAATGTCTGGACTAGACACTTCAACCCCTTGGTCTTCCCCATACTCAATGGCGAATCGCTCAAATGCTTGCTGAAATTGCCCCGATTGGCCCTTCCAGTTATCCCATTTGATCTGTGACCACTCTTGTTATTAAATATCTTCGATTGAACCTCCTCATCCACGATATACTTTTTCAAGATATTTTTGATTAATGATGTTTTTGGATGATCAAAATACAGTTCCATTATGCCGTTTCTGCGTAGAGCCACTATAATCCTGCCAGAGACGTCGGGAAGCTTAAATTGCATAGAATCGTCCAGTTTCTCGGTGTAGCCGGATTTTATCATGGCTTCTTGAAACCTCTTCGTAGTCTCAACACATTCTAAGCCCGTCTTCTCTTCGAGTAATGACCAGAACATGTCGGGACGCAAGGGGCGAGAGATACTTTTACTGCTGACTGTACGCTGCTTAACCCGACGTGCCTGTTCGGTATAACCGAATACGGATGGTACTGCAATTCGCATGTCCTCCATCTCGAACAGACGCGCTTCCACGATGAGAAATTCTGTCCGCTCGGTCTGTCGATTTAGAAAATCCACGATGCTACGTAGCTCATCAGGCGAATTTTCCAAAAAGAAGATTATGCGTAGTTGACCTTCGCGTAAGTTTTCCACGACCCTGTCAAAATAACCATCCTCGGTATCGCTAATGTCAAGCCGTCTGAACTCGTCTTCTATGCTGCAACCCCTTTTACCTGCGGATGTAGAAGCCATTTCCCTTAGTTGTTCGCGGTCCCAGTAGTGATGGGCATTTGCCGCATACTCAAGCACCTGTCCTACCACTTCGCGCCGTGACTGAGTGTTTGCATATCTCTTGCATTCAACAAATGTCGGAAAGGCATGCTGATCAGTTAGAAAAAAGTCGATGCTCCAGCGAACTTCGCCGCTTGATGGGTCCTGGACCGGCATTTCCCGTTTAACCAGCAGCCACTGGGGAGGGTCGTCGTTGTTAATCTGGTCGCCAGGGATCAGATTCAGTTCCCAGGTAATCTCTGCACCCTCCGGGGTGTTCCCCTGGCTTGGTGTCAGGCGATCATCTGCAGAGCAGCGATGATCAAGGGTGGCCACGCCAAAACTATGCCAATTAACCAGCGTTGACCAGTACGCATTTCGCACATGTCTTCCCTTATGAACTGTAGTTCCTTATGTATTGACTTATATCGTTCCGTGCACAGATCTTCATGGTGTTCCAGAGACTTTTGCCAATCCGGCTTTTCGACGTAACTCATTTTATTCTCCTTTTCAGTAAAGTCTTCTCGTTTCCCGCCAGAGGTGGGGAAATATCCTGTAATACTACCGCCTGAGTCTACAAGTTTTGTCAGCTGCCTTCAATGAAGGTCCGCAACCACTCGGACCGGCTGGGGCGCAGTTTCCGCAATGCCTTGGCTTTTATCTGCCGGAGACGCTCGCGGGTCACGTCGAACTGTTTGCCTACGTCTTCCAGTGTGTGGTCGGCTCGACCTGGGATCGGGAGGCGATGCCGCGGGTACTGCTGCCGCTGCGAAGGTGCTGGTTGCTGATGAAGTCAGGAAAAAATACGGTCGATGATCCTGACTGATGCCGGGCCGCTTGTGGCGCTGTTCGATCGCACCGGCAAAGCACAGGGTATTCACCATTGACCGGCGCGACTTCGATATCTACCGTATCAGGCGCGGGCATTGTAAAGCTGCTCAATAATGCTTTTGCGCTGTTTTTGTTCGGCTTAAACGCACTACTCCCTGTGCCAGCAGGGTAGTTGTGAGTTGGTTCAGACTTACACCTTCATTTTCTGCGCATTTGGCGAGTTGCATGTGCAGGCTTTTGGGGATGCGCTGTACAAACTGGCCACTGTAAGTTTTAGGCATAGGCACGTTTGCATGATCTTCCATCTCCGCCATCATCCATGCCTTGAACGCATCGCGTGCTTCCGTTATGGCATCTTCGATACTTTCGCCATCCGCTATACATCCAGGTAAGTCGGGAAAAGAAATCAGGTAACCACCACCCTCGTCAGTGGGGATAGGGCTGATGTGAATAGGATAATCTTCAAAATTCATTGTCTGCCTCAATGAGTTCAACCAGGCGTTTGATGTAGACCGGCTTTATGGGTTTGTGCATTGGCACGGTAATATGTTGTCCTGAACTGTTCGTAATCACTGCATGGCTCGTGTCACGTTGTCGTAAATTTAAATTAAACGCCTTAACCAGAGTTTTGATATTGCTTTGAGACCAGTCCGCTTTGGGATTGGCCTTCATTTTCTGAAGTAATTTAACTGCTTTACTCATCGGCCATTGATACTATATATAGTATCTTAAGTCAAGAGAGGATTCTGGTGACACATTACGTTATTCTGGAATACGGCCGATATGTCCAGGCTGGGGGAAGCACTTTCAGGACACCCAATAAAAAAACATGGATAAGACCATTAAATCACCTGAAACTTTAGAGGGGGTTTGTATGGTTGATAACCATGCAAACGCCGGGGTTCTCTTTTTTCATAACAAACGTGGTTTGTCCCCTGTTTCTCTAAGCCCGTCCGTTTACTCAGCCTTCATCCGCACCAAAGGGAAAAGCAGGCGGGCCGGTAAAGTGCGGGCCTGACAAACGGGGTTCCTCGCCTGCTTCCCATAGCGGCAGTCTGAAGAACGCCCGGTAAGCGGCGGCAGGGGCCTGCTCGAAAGGGACGGTCACATCGCCCATTGGTTATCCACGTCAATCGCGCCGGTTATCTACCTCCCTGGGGGGTGGCAGCTTTCCCGTGAAATACGCACATCGAAGAGCACGCTCGAACACGAACCGTCCTGGAGCCAGGCGCGAATGTGATGAGGCGCTGGGGTGTGCAGAACCCTGACCATGAAAGTTTTGTACAATCAGGGATATAATTCCCGAATGAAGATAATTGATAACACATCTCAGCTTCTTGGCGATGACCTGAAGGGTACGCTGGAGCGGGGTGCTCGGCTGAAGATAGCCGCGTCCTGCTTCTCGATTTATGCCTTTGAAGCATTGAAGGCTGAGTTATCGAAAGTCGAGAGTCTGGAGTTCATCTTTACAGCGCCGACATTTGTGCCGAACGAAGTCGCCGATCGTATGCGCAAGGAGCGGCGCGAGTTCTTCATTCCGAAGGCGCGACGGGAGAGCGATCTCTACGGGACCGAGTTTGAGATTCAGCTTCGCAACAAGCTGACCCAGCGCGCAGTGGCCCGCGAATGCGCCGATTGGATTCGCAAAAAGGCCCAATTCCGATCGAACACCACCAAGGCGCTGATGCAGCAGTTCCTGCATATCACACAGGAACGAGACGAAATCACCTACATGCCCATCAACGGCTTCACGGCCATCGACCTCGGCTACCAACAGGGGGATGCCGTCTCAAACATCGTCACACGGTTTGACGAACCGAACCATACCCGAGTTTACCTCCAGTTGTTCGCCCAAATCTGGTCGGACCCGGAGAAGGTCAGGGATGTCACGTCCGTTATCTGCGAGCACATCGAATCCGTCTATCAGGAAAATTCGCCTGAGCGTATCTACTTCATGATGCTGTACAACATCTTTCAGGACTTCCTGGAAGATGTTGACGAAGATGTCCTGCCGAACGACCTCACCGGCTACCGCAACAGCTTAGTCTGGAACAAGCTGTTCAATTACCAACGGGACGCGGCGACCGGCATCATAAACAAGCTGGAAACCTGTAACGGTTGTATCCTTGCCGACAGCGTCGGCCTGGGTAAAACCTTCACCGCGCTTGCCGTTATCAAATACTATGAATTGCGCAACCGGGCTGTCCTGGTACTATGCCCAAAGAAGCTTGCCGACAACTGGCGGAACTACAACACCAATCTGACCACCAACATCTTCGCTCAAGACCGGTTCAACTACGATGTCCTATGTCATACGGACCTGTCCCGAACCTCTGGTGAATCCTTCGGCATCCCGTTAAACCGGGTGAACTGGGGCAATTACGATCTTGTTGTAATCGACGAATCCCACAATTTCCGGAATAACGAGATCTTCAAGGATCGGGAAACGCGCTACCAGAAACTTATGAACAAGGTCATACGCGCCGGCGTGAAGACCAAGGTTCTGATGCTCTCTGCAACCCCGGTGAACAACCGCTTCACTGATCTGCGCAACCAGCTTGCGCTTGCCTACGAGGGGCAGTCAGAGGCGCTCAGCAAATACCTCAAGACCCAAACCAGCATCGAGGAGATCTTCCGCCAGGCCCAAAAGGCTTTCAACGACTGGTCAAAGCTACCCCCGGAAGAACGCACTGCCGCCGCTATCCTGAATACGCTGGATTTCGATTTCTTCGAACTGCTTGATGCCGTGACCATCGCGAGGTCGCGCAAGCACATTGAAACATTTTACGACACCAGGGATATTGGCAAGTTTCCGGAGCGTCGCAAGCCGCTATCCTACCACTGCCCGATCACGCAGCGAACGGATGTACCGGGGCTGAACGATATCTTCACACAGCTTTCTGAGCTAAATCTCGCGCTGTATGCACCGATCAGCTATATTCTCCCAAGCCGCCTTCTGAAATACGAGGAAATCTACGACACGCAGATTGAAGGCGGGCGTGGTAAGCTGCGGCAGGCCGACCGGGAGCGCAGCCTTCAGGCGCTGATAACCACCAACCTGCTGAAGCGTCTCGAAAGTTCAGTCGAGGCATTCAGGCTGACGCTTCGCTCGCTCGGCGCCAACATATCGCTCACACTGGATGCGATCATAGAATTTGAAAATACAGGGCGCAGTGAAAGTGTGAGCGACCACCTCGCAGAAATGAGCGATCTCGACTCGGAAGATGACGATCTGTTGGGACTCGACGAGTACACAGTCGGCACAAAGGTCCGGATCAGCCTCGCTGACATGGACCTGCCGTCGTGGAAGCACGATCTGGAAACCGATCTTGAGCTCATTCAGGAATTGGTCGCATCAATGGACAAAGTCACGCCGGAGGACGACGCCAAGCTCCAGCACCTCAAACAAACACTTCACTTAAAGGTGAGTGAACCGATCAATCCGGGTAATCGAAAGGCCCTGATCTTCACTGCCTTCGCCGACACCGCCAACTACCTTTACGACAATCTGACGCCTCTCGCTCAGCAACTCGGATTGCAGCTCGGCAAGGTCACGGGCTCTGACGCACCGAAAACCACGATCAAGAAGAGTTACGACTTTCAGAGCGTCCTGACCCTGTTCTCGCCACGCTCCAAGGAGAAGCACATTGCCTTGCCCAACGAGCCGCACGAGCTGGACATCCTGATCGGCACCGACTGCATCTCGGAAGGCCAGAACCTGCAGGACTGCGACTTCCTGATCAACTATGACATCCACTGGAACCCGGTTCGCATCATACAGCGCTTTGGGCGTATCGACCGGATCGGTTCACCGAATACCCAAATTCAACTCGTCAACTACTGGCCGGATATCACGCTCGACGAGTACATCAACCTCAAGGAGCGCGTTGAAAACCGGATGGTGATTGCCGATATTACGGCCACCGGCGACGACAATGTGCTGACGGCCAGATCGAGCGACATCGCCTACCGCAAGGAGCAACTCAAGCGTCTTCAGAACGAGGTCATTGAGCTCGAGGATGTCAAGACCGGGATATCCATCACTGATCTCGGTCTCAACGACTTCCGCATGGATCTTCTCAACTACGTCAAGGATCATGGCGAACTCGACAACGTACCCTTCGGCATGCACGCCGTCGTTCCGGCGCAGGCGGAGTTGGGCTTGCAACCTGGTGTCATCTTCGTATTGAAAAACATCCACGACAGTGTGAACATAAACCAGCAGAATAGGCTACATCCGTTCTATCTGGTTTACGTTGGCGATAACGGACAGATCGTGGCCGACCATACCGAGGTCAAACGCCTGCTGGACCTGATCCGTACCAGTTGCAAGGGCCGGACAGAGCCGATCCACGATGTCTGCCACGTCTTCAATGAACGCACCGACGATGGGCGCAAAATGGAGCGCTACTCTGACCTGCTCAGCCAGGCGATCCGCTCCATGATCGAGGTGAAAGAGGAAAAGGATATCGACAGCCTGTTCAGCGGCGGTCAGACCACGGCCCTGACCCACACCATCAAGGGGCTGGACGACTTTGAGTTGATCGCCTTCCTGGTCATTGAAGGGAAAAGTTCATGACCCTCTATGACTGGCCCCGCGCGACCACATTCGGGCGCGTGGTCCCCAAGAACAGGATATACAAACACTCCGGCGCCAACACCGCGCTGAAGAACCTGTTTGTGCGCGAAGTGGATCAGATCATCTGGTCACACAAGCTGGCGCCCGAAACCGTTAATCTGGCAGCCACCAGACAGGTCACGGAAATTCAGGTGTTTCGTATCACCTCGCGCACGGCGACGCTTAACCGCGACGTGTTGCTTACCATTGACCGGACCATTTCTTTCCCTCTGATCTTCGAGATCGTGTATGAAGGACTCACACGGCTGGCCGCAGCCTACAAACGGGCAAATGAGGCCGACAGTACGCGCTGGGTGGTCAGCGACTACTTCGAGACCGACTGGCTGCCGGAAGATACGCGCCACACACCGCTGCCGGTGGCGACCAACATGGAAGCACTGTACGAACATCTGCTCAGTCCGCTGGTAGATACGCACTCAGCGCGGCTGGTCCAGGGGATAGCTGAGCCACCGCAGACGTCCTATCTACCTGCCATGCCGGAAGAATCCGCAACGCTGGGAGCTCGCATCGCCCGGACAGATGCGATCAAGGCGCGCACGCGCGATATCGAGCGAATCAAAGCGCGGCTGGCGCGTGAAAAACAATTCAACAAGCGTGTGGCGATCAATGCCGAACTGCGTGCCGCGAAGAACGAAATAGAGCATCTTATGAGCGCTCATTCAAATATAAAGAGGAGGTCGAGATGAAAGTGAGCAAAGTGCACAGTTATCCAAATATTGGTGTGTTAAAAAAGATAATTTCGGGAAAACGGCTTAAGGCAGTTTCACCATTTTATTCTGCTGCGTCGCTAGACAAAATTAATCCAAAAAAAATAAAAAACATGACCTTCATTACGCGGCTTCCGATTCAATATCAAATGCCACCTGCCTATATTGATAATGATCCTCAACCGCTTATGGATTTAATGGAAAAGATGGGTAGGCAATTGAAGGTATTTGCCCTTCCCAGTCTTCATGCAAAAATCTACATCAATGAGAATACTACATGGATAGGTAGCCCTAACTTCACGATCAATGGGTTTTCCGGGAAACAAGAATTACTTCTGGAATTTGATTCTGCAGAGAACTATTGGTTAAACGTGTTTAGAGAATATAGAGGTGATTCTGTAAGAGTAACGCCCGATGAATTAAAGAAACTTTTGCGCTGGACTACTCTTGGCCTGACAGTAACACGAGGGTCGCATTATGTAGTAGGAAAATCTTCAAAAGAGATAAAACAAACACCCTTGACATTTGAAGATTTCATTGTCTGGTTGTCCGAACCAGACCAACCTCACCCGGATCTTCGAAAGCATATTCGCGGGCAAATACGCGGAAAAAACAATATGAGCGGTCACGTACCCCCAGCCTTCAACGGAACAATGGCTTTTTTACGATTGAATAAGGAGTATATCCCAATTTTAGATATAGCTAACGACGGATCAATTCCTGGGAATGTGCTTGATGATCTCGCATCTTTCATAAAAAAATTTGGCGATCAGTACAGGGGGGTTAGAGATGGTTACTGGAGAAATTACCTTTCAAATAGATTAGGGGGAAAACAAGCCGGTGGTGGTGCCGGCGATGTGGTTGTAAAGAGATGTCTAACGCTAATTCCTGCTTTTCTTAAAGCACGACAACCCGATATAGAATGAGTAAATAAATATGAAAAAACTAAACATGCACACCCCCAGTATTAGCCAAAAAAAAATCGATATCATTCATAAGTTTTTTCCGAATTGTGTCACCGAGGCGTATGAGGATAATTCTGGCAAGCTTTCGCAGGCTGTGGATTTTGATCAGCTCAAGCAAGAATTATGCGATCAAATTGTAGAAGGCCCTCAAGAGCGGTATCGGTTGGATTGGCCCGGAAAGCGTAGATCGGTGGCACTTGCTAACGCACCAATCATGAAGACTTTACGTCCTTGCGAGCAAGAGAGTCTAAACTTCGCTTCAACTCGGAATCTTTTCCTAGAAGGAGATAATTTTGAAACACTCAAAATTATTGAGGATACCTTCTTGGGAGCAGTAAAAATGATTTACATTGATCCTCCATACAATACCGGAAGGAACCTGTTATACAAAAATAACTTCAGTGAAAGTTCCACCGATTTTCTTGAAAGATCAGGGCAAGTAGATGAGAGCAGCGGAAAGCTAGTTGCAAATGCTGAAACCAATGGGAGGTTTCACTCTGATTGGCTGTCGATGATGTATCAGCGACTCAGGGTTGCGAAAAATATTCTTGCCAAAGATGGTGTATTAGTCTGTGCGATTGACGAGAATGAGTTTGGCGCACTATCAGTTCTAATGAAGGAAATCTTTGGTGGCACCGCTTGGGAACATGCCTACGTGAGCGTGGTCCACAATCCTCGTGGTCAGCAGGGAGCGAACTTCTCCTATGTCAATGAATATCTTATTTTTGTCTATCCAAGCGGAACCAAGGCTATCGGAGACCGACGAATTCGGAATGAGGAAGTTAAGTGGTCTCAATTTAGAAATTGGGGTGGTGAATCTGAGAGAACAGATGCTAAAAACTGCTTCTATCCGGTTCTCGTCAAGAACGATAAAATTGTTGGGTTTGGAGATATCGTCCCCGACGATTTTCATCCTAAGCAGACTGAATGGATAGGCGATCTGGCCTACGTTTATCCAATTGATAACTCAGGTGTTGAGAGAAAGTGGCGATATGCTCGTCAGAGTGTTGATGAAATTGCCACAATGTTGAGAGCAAAACGCTCAGGAGAAGGTTACCAGATTGAGATTGGCAAAACTTTTGGTCTTTATCGAAGCGTTTGGACAGATCGGCGCTATGACTCAAATGAGTATGGCACTAAGCTTGTAAATGGTCTCATCAAGGGTTCCAGCTTTACATTCCCAAAAAGCCTTTGGGCGGTGTATGATCCGATCGAAGCAGTCACGGGAAATGATAAGGATTCAATCGTACTGGATTTCTTCGCGGGTTCGGCTACCACCGCCCATGCAGTGATGCATTTGAACGCTGACGATGGTGGAAACCGCCGATTCATTATGGTGCAGGTTCCAGAACAGATTGATTCCAGCCTTCCGGCATTCGAGCATGGTTTCACAACAATTGCTGAGATATCGAAGGAACGCATCCGCCGCGCCGGACAGCAAATCCTCAAAGGCGAATGCCATCCCGACTGGAACCGCGATGTAGGGTTCCGCGTCCTCAAGGTTGACACATCGAACATGAAGGACATCTATTACCGCCCGGACGATCTGGAACAATCCGACTTGCTTAACATGGCCGACAACGTGAAGGAGGACCGCACCGCCGAGGACCTGCTGTTCCAAGTCCTAGTTGATTGGGGCGTGGACCTGACGCTGCCCATCCGCCGCGAGACTGTGCAGGACAAGACCGTGTTTTTCGTGGACGACAACGCCCTCGTTGCCTGTTTCGAGCGCGACGTAACCGAGGAGTTGGTAAAGGAACTGGCGAGCTACAAACCCCTGCGCGTCGTCTTCCGCGACAACGGCTTCGTCTCGGACGCGATGAAGATCAATGTCGAACAGATTTTCCGCCAACTATCGCCCACCACTGAGGTCAAGGCGCTCTGATAATGACGATGGATGATGCAACCCTTTCCAACTTGCTTTACCGGTTGATCGACAACTGGGAAAATGAGGTTGTCGAGTTCAAACGTGGCGGGGAAGGCTTCTCTAGCGGAGAACTCGGCAAGTATGTGTGTGCGATGGCCAACGAGGCCAACCTCCGCGAACAAGCCAGGGCTTGGTTGGTCTTCGGCGTCGACGACAAAAGCCGTTCGGTGGTCGGCACCGGTTACAAGAAAAATATTGAACACCTGCAAGCTGACAAGATGCAGGTACGGGAGGGCACAGGCAGCGTTACGTTTCGCGAGATTCACGTTCTCGCTCATCCTGATGGCAGGGTGGTAATCTTCGAGATTCCTGCCGCCCCGCGAGGAATGCCGGTCGCTTGGAACGGGCACTACTACGGCAGGGCCGGCGAGAGCCTGATCGCCCTCGACCCGGGAAAGCTGGATGAAATCCGTTCCCAGACGCTCACGTTCGACTGGACGGCACAGATAGTTCCCGACGCTACTATGGCCGATCTGGATGAACTTGCTCTGAAGATGGTGAGGACACGATTCGCGGCGAAGCATCGTAACATCTCGCCCAAAGATGTAGATGGTTGGGATGACGCTTTTCTGCTGGACCGGGCCAGGATTACTCGAAATGGCAAGATCACGCGTGCTGCATTGCTATTGCTCGGCACGCGTGAAGCCGCCTGGTATCTCAATCCGCACCTTGCCGAGATCACATGGAAGCTGGAAGGAGAGCAACACGCTTACGAACATTTCAGCCCGCCGTTTCTCATGACCACATCGCAGGTCTATGACCGCATACGCAATGTGCAGTTGCGGTTGCTGCCGCCGCATGGATTGATAGCGCACCAAGTGGAGAAGTATGACCGGACTGTCGTTCTGGAAGCGCTTCACAATTGCATTGCGCATCAGGACTACACCCAGCTGGCACGGATTATCGTGGTCGAGCATTCCGACAGGCTGGTTTTTGAAAGTATGGGCGGCTTCTTCGAGGAGCAACCGGAAGATTACGTGCTCCGCGAGCATATGCCCCGCTATTATCGCAATCCGTTTCTGGTTCAGGCCATGGCCGAATTAAACATGATTGACCGTATGGGTTACGGTATCCTTGGCATCTACCGTCGTCAACGCGAACGATTCTTTCCGTTGCCGGATTACGACCTAGATAAGCCGGACCGTGTGCGGCTGACGATACATGGCCGCGTGGTGGACCTCGCTTATAGCCACCTTCTCATGCAAAAGACCGGCTTGCCGCTTGCCGAGGTGCTGGCGCTGGACCGGGTGCAAAAGAGGCAACCCATCCCTGACGATATGGTCCGTCGGCTTCGGCGCAAGCGTTTCATTGAAGGGCGGAAGCCCAATATTCATGTGTCCGCCAAGATCGCCGCGGCCACAGCAACCAAGCCCGATTACATTCGCACTCGCGCCCAGGACGATGAACACTACGCAAGGCTGATTATCGATTATCTGACAACATTCGGGCAGGCTGATCGCTCAGAACTTGACAAGCTCCTGACCGACAAACTCAGTGATTCCATCTCTACTGACCAGAAGAGGAGAAAAATCAGCAACCTCTTGACAAAGATGAAACGGCGCGGGGTTATTCTTAACACAGGCTCGCGAAAAGATCCCGTGTGGAAGATTGCAAAATGAAATCCAACTCGATTTTATCGGAAACGTCAATGAAAACAATCGCTTATTCTTTTCTGCAGCGTGTTGCCAAAATACTGCTGAAAAGTAATCTTTGCAGAATAAATCTCTGCCCACTAATAATGCAATATACAATAACAACAAACACTTACGCTTTTCTGCAATGTGTCGCAAAAATGTCTTTGCAGAAAAGACACATAATAATTTGACAAAGTGGCAGCGACCGGGCGTCTCGTTGGACTCTTGCAGAGAAAAAAAGCTGGTTTGCAGAGAAACCGCAGAGAAAAAACGGTTGCTGATTTCCAGGAAAACCTTGATAGCTCTTTGATACATAACTGATTATAGAGATAACGGAGGTCCGATTGGTTGAGGATTCTTGCAGATTAATTAAAGAATCGTTGCAGAAAACAACGTAGCGAATTTGCGGAAAAACATGAAACTGAAATTCAAGGTCCAGTCCTACCAGACTAACGCTGTCAACGACGTGGTGGAATGCTTTACCGGTCAGCCTAAGACCTCGGGCCTGAGCTATCGCATCGACCCCGGACGCGAAGCGCAGGCCAGAGCTTTTGACGAGGGTTTCAGGAACGCCGATCTGGCGCTGAGCGATGGCCACATCCTGGAGAACATCCAGCAGATACAACGTCGCCAGAACCTGCCTGTCTCGCGGTCGCTGACAAACTTCACGACCTTTGACAACAAAGGCGCCCGCGTTCCCGCGAAGGCGGCCTATAACAAAGCCGCGCTGGCTGCGACCAACATCCACCTTGATGTCGAAATGGAGACCGGCACCGGCAAGACCTATTGCTATATCAAGACCATTTTCGAGATGAACCAGCGCTTTGGTTGGTCGAAGTTCATCATTATGACGCCATCCATTGCCATCCGCGAAGGGGTGTACAAGTCGCTCAAAATCACCGCGGAGCACTTCACCGAAACCTACCACAAAAAAGCGCGCTTTTTCATCTACAATTCAAAGCGCTTGCATGAACTGGAGAGCTTTTCCTCAGACTCCGGAATCAACGTGATGGTGATCAACATCCAGGCGTTCAATGCGCGCGGGGCTGACAATCGGCGCATCTATGAGGAATTGGATGACTTCCAGTCGCGCAAACCCATCGACGTGATCGCCTCGAACCGGCCGATCCTGATTCTGGACGAGCCCCAGAAGATGGAAGGCAGGGCCACAATGGATGCGCTGCCGAAGTTCAAGCCGCTTTTTATTCTACGTTACTCGGCCACCCATCGTACACAACACAACCGGGTACATCGGCTCGATGCGCTGGACGCCTATAGTCAGAAGCTGGTGAAGAAGATCGCCGTGCAGGGTATCCACACCCGGGGACTGGCCGGAACCAATGCCTACCTTTATCTGGAAGGTATCGACATCTCGAAGCAGGCCCCCATCGCCAGAATTGAGATGGAGGTGAAACTAGTGTCCGGCGAGATCAGGAGGAAAGTACAACGACTGGAGTTCCGTGACGACTTGTTCGTCAGGTCCGGCGAGTTGGACCAGTATCACGGCTTTACGATAAGCCAGATCGACGCGCGCAACGACACGGTCGAGTTCTCAAACGGTGCTGTGCTAAAAGCCGGTGAGGCTAATGGTGACGTTACCGAACGCGACATCCGTCGCATCCAGATCCGCGAGACAATCAGGGCGCATCTTGATAGAGAGAAGCAGTTATTCGCTCAGAAGATCAAGACGCTGTCGCTATTCTTCATCGATGCGGTGGTGAAGTATCGCGACTACGGCCGGGAAGACGCAAAGGGCGAGTATGCCCGGATCTTCGAGGAAGAATACGAATCGCTGAAGGCCGAGTACCTGTCAGAGTTAGCAATCGATAACGAGGCATACCGGAAATACCTATCAGGGATCGAGGTTGCCAAGACCCACAACGGGTATTTTTCCATCGACAAAAAGACCGGGAGGGATATTGACGGAGCAATAGGACAAGAAAAGGACACCGAGACCGGGCATAAAGTTTCCGTGTCCAAGGATGTAGACGCCTATGACCTGATTCTGAAAGATAAGGAACGTTTGCTGTCCTTTGCCGAACCGACGCGGTTCATTTTCTCTCACTCGGCGCTACGCGAGGGGTGGGATAACCCGAATGTCTTTGTCATCTGCATGCTGAAACACAGCGACAATACCATTTCGCGCCGGCAGGAGGTCGGGCGCGGGCTGCGACTAAGCGTCAACCAGCATGGCGACCGCGTGGATAACCCCGCGCTTGTGCATGACACCAACGTGCTAACTGTAGTAACAAGCGAAAGCTACACCGACTTTGTGGCGGGTTTGCAGGCGGAGATTGTGGAAACCCTTTCTGCGCGTCCGCGTCGGGCCACCACGGACTATTTCATGGGCAAGATGATGGCTACGGAGCAAGGCCAGGCTGAGGTGACTGAGGTGATGGCGAGGCGGATTTACCGCTATCTGGTCCAGAACGACTATAGCGACGACTTCGACCAGATTACCGAAACCTACCATGAGGCCAAAGAGGCCGGAACGCTGGCAGAGTTGCCCGACGACCTGAAGCCATATGCCGAGCAGGTTTTACAGCTTATCGACAGCGTGTTCAGTGAAGCCCAGCTCCCGAAGATTGAGGATAGCCGCAAGCCCAAGACCAACCCGCTGAATGCGAACTTCGAGAAAAAGGAGTTCAAGGAACTCTGGGCGCGGATAAACCGGAAGGCGGTGTACAAGGTAGAATTTGATTCGGCGGAGCTGATTGGAAAGTGCGTGAGGGCATTGGACGACCAACTGCACGTCACCCCGTTGCAATACACTGTTCAGGCCGGCTTGCAGAAGGACGACTTGACCGACCAACAACTTCGCGCCGGCGCCGGCTTTGAGACCAAGGAGACGACAACCGAGTATGGCGACTCGATCCACTCGCTGGTGAAATACGATCTCATCGGAAAACTGGCCGAAGACTCTCAACTGACGCGAAAAACGATTGCGACCCTCCTGCGCCAGATCCAGCCTGCGGTTTTCGTACAATTCAGGCAGAACCCCGAGCACTTCATTGCCGAAGCCTTGCGCCTCGTTGCCGAACAAAAAGCCGCGATGATCATTGAACGTCTGACCTACGATGAGATTGACCAGCGACACGACATTAAAATCTTTACCGACAATCAGACCAGGCAGGATTTCTCGCGCGCTACAGAGAAACTCAAGAAGCATATCTATGACTACGCGATCACAGACTCCAAGGTCGAAGGGAATTTCGTTAAGGAGCTTGACACGAGCAGCGAGATTGTTGTTTACGCCAAGCTACCGCGCGGCTTCCTGATCCCGACCCCCGTCGGGGACTATAACCCTGATTGGGCGATATCCTTCCGGGCGGGGAGCGTCAGGCACATCTACTTCGTGGCCGAAACGAAGGGTACGATGTCCTCAATGAAATTGAGACAAATCGAAACGACAAAGATCGAGTGCGCGCAAAAATTCTTTGACGAGATCAGCGAGTGCATCACTGAAGATCGCGTCAAGTATGACGTAGTCACAGACTATGGCAAGCTGATGGATATCGTTGGAGCCGTTGCATCCTGAGTGAGACCAGGCAAGGTTCCCTGATATTATCGACCACCGCCTCACGTCATCCCCATCCGCGCCCTGGCCAAGGTATTCAGACACATCTAAGCTTGGATGTATGCGATGATGCATAATTAAGGAACTTATGTAGCAAAATCAGCAACCAAGCTGAATTATTATGGTCGGGACGCAGAATCCCCTCCGGCCCAGTCGCCATTAACGGCGTCCGGGACTGGCGCAACCGTACGTGGAGATAGCGATGCTGTCTATCTACACAATAGCGTCTCCCAGGGTGGAATTGAATAGGTGCATAACGTCCTTTATATTACTTATATTATCATCTCGAACACTTTGTCGTTCTGGTTCAATCAAGGCCGCTCCTACGATTGAATACCACAAACATTTTTTCCGGTCATGCAACGCGTCGTGCCTTAGTCCAACAGATATCCGGAATACCCGGGGCGGTTCAGATTATAGAGGATAGGTCAATTGATCTCACTGGGAGTTCTGGTGGACCCAAAAACTAATTCTGAAATACGGCCAATGCAGCAAGGCTTATAAAGCAAGGGCCGCTCCAAAGAAGCAGCCCTTGAGCCGACAGCACGCTGACGGCGGGTAACTGCGCGTATCCTAACACCAGGTCAATGTACTCGCAAACATAATCGAGATTTAAGCCCACAACACTCCCTTTGCTATACTGTCCGGAAAGCGATCAATTTTACCGATGAAACATCTAGTCGTAATCCTGTTACTCATTCCTGCCGGCTGTAATACCGGGTACCTGAAAGAATCAACCCCTTATCAGACACCGGCAAGCCCGGAAATCGTCCAGGTCTGCGACGGCAGCGGATGTGAATCCGTATACATCCACCAGCTTACCGGCACAACCACACAGATATGCTATGTCCGGAGCGGGTCTTGTGATGTCGTGAATTCCTTTACGCACGGAACCACACAAACCACCCAGATATGTTCACTCAATGACGGAAAATGCAAAACCCTGATCAGGCACTGATGCCATGAATCCCATCGTTAAACTTTCCCGCCGCGACTTCGTCAAGAGCACCGGCCTGCTGGTGCTGGGCGTGTCGATGGCGGGTTGCAGCCGCGGCGGCAACCCGGCGCAAACCGGCGCCGGTTCCGGGACCGCGCCGTGGTCCCCGGATGTATTCGTCAGCATCGATGCCGACGGCACCGTATTCATCGTTTCACACCGGTCCGAGATGGGCCAGGGAATTCGCACCAGCCTGACTTCCATCGTCGCAGATGAACTGGAGGCTGACTGGTCGCGGGTGAAGGTCGTGCAGGCCCCGGGTGATGCGGTATACGGGGACCAGAATACCGACGGTTCATGGTCCGTGCGCGGCTTCATGGAGCGCATGCGCATCGCCGGCGCCACTGCCAGGCAGATGCTCGAGCAGGCGGCCGCCGACCGCTGGCAGTTGGACGTCTCCGACTGCCGGGCGCGCCTGCACCAGGTGCTGCATGATGCCGGCAACCGCGCCCTGGATTACCGGGACCTGGTTGCGGATGCGGCCGGGTTGCCCGTCCCCGAACCGGATCAACTGACGTTCAAGCCGGACCATGAGTTTCACTATATCGGCAAGGACGTGCCCATGGTCGACATGGACGACTTCATCCAGGGCCGGGCTATATACGGGACCGACGTAAGCGTGCCGGGCATGAAATATGCGGCGATTGCACGCTGCCCGGTTGTATTCGGGCGCGTGAAGTCCTTTGATGCGAACGCGGCGCTGGCCGTCAACGGCGTGCGCCGGATAATCGAAATAAAGGCCGCCGAACCGCCGGCTGCATTCCAGGCGCTCGGCGGCATCGCCGTGATTGCCGACAACACCTGGGCGGCGCTGGAGGGGCGCCGGAGGCTGACCATCGAATGGGACCCGGGAGACAACGGAGACTATGATTCCGACGATTACCGAATACAGTTGCTGCGCACCGTCAGGCAGGAAGGCAATCTCAGGCGCAACGAGGGGGATGCGTTGAAGGCCCTGGATACGGCGGCCTCGACGCTGGAAGCCGGATACTACACCCCGCACCTCGCCCATGCGCCGATGGAGCCGCCGGCGGCGCTGGCTTCGGTGACCGCTGACGGTTGTGAAATCTGGGCGCCGACACAGTCTCCGCAATCGGTTATTCCCGCCGCAGCCGGGCTTACCGGTCTCAAGCCCGAGCAGATCAAGGTGAACGTAACCCTGCTTGGCGGGGCGTTCGGGCGTAAGTCCAAGTGTGACTTTATCAACGAGGCGATCATCCTGTCCAGGGAGACCGGGGGGCCGGTCAAGGTGGTATGGAGCCGGGAAGACGATATCCGCCACGGCTATTACCATGCCCCCAGCGCCCAGTACCTGAAGGCCGGCATTTCCGATACCGGCGCGGTGACGGGATGGCTGCAGCGCACTGCCTTTCCCCCGATAAAATCGACGTTTGACGCCGATGCCGTATACCCGGCCGATTGGGAACTGGGGCAGGGCTCGGTGAGCATGCCGTTTGCCATCGACAATATCAGGGTCGAGGCGGGCGCGGCGCCGGCGAAGATCCGCATCGGCTGGTTGAGATCGGTGTGCAATATCTTCCAGGCATTTGCCGTGTGCAGTTTCGCCGATGAAATTGCCCATGCCCGCGGGCGCGACCCGCTGGAGAATTACCTGGACCTGCTCGGTCCGGACCGGCTGCTCGATTTCTCAGGGTATGGCATGGAAGGCGCGGACGGCTATACGTTCGATGCCGCGCGCCTGCGCCACGTTGCCGAGCTGGCGGCGGAACAGGCCGGTTGGGGCAGAAAACTGGCGCCGGGTCACGGGCTGGGGTTTGCCGCGCATTACAGTTTCCTGAGCTATACGGCCGCGGTGATAGAGGTCGCGGTGGACGCAGACGGCCGCTGGCGCGTCCCGCGCGCCCATGTCGCATTTGATTGCGGGCTGGCGGTAAACCCGGACCGGGTGCGCTCGCAACTGGAGGGAGCGGTGGTTTTTGGCATCGGCCTGGCTCGCGACGGCCTGATCTCCGTGGCAGACGGCCGGGTGGTGCAGGGCAACTTCGACGATTACCCGATGTTGCGCATGGATATGGCCCCGGCCACATCCATTCACCTGGTGCAGAGCGATGCACCGCCGGCAGGCGTGGGAGAGCCGGGTGTGCCACCCATAGCCCCGGCGCTGGCCAATGCCATCTATGCCGCCACGAAAAAGCGCCTGCGCGAGATGCCGTTCGGCGCGCAGATACTGGCTTAACCTGTACTTTTCACGCGCCAAAACATACGCTGGATTCGAGCTACTACTCTGCATTGACACGCGCCATACAGACATTTTAAAATGTCAGAAATAAATCTACTTTTCTGACAAACTGATTGGAGATACCAACCATGTCCAGCCTTCCGGAGCGCATTATGGAGTATGCCGAAGCTCGTCCTGAGGCTACACCGTTGTGCTCGACTGCACTGCTTCACCTCGGTAACCGTTCGGCAGTCGACCAGGCGTTGTCGCGGCTTACGCGGTCGGGCCGACTGATGCGGATCTGCCAGGGTATATACATGCGACCAATCGACACCCGTTTTGGTATTCGAGCACCTAGCGTCCACAAAGTGCTCACCTCGCTGTCGGCATTATGGGGCGAGGCGATCGTGCCACACGGCGGCTCGGCGGCAAATCGCCTCGGATTGACTCTTCAGAATCCGGTGCGGGAGATTTATCTGACTTCGGGCCGTAGTAGACGACTACACTTCGGGGAGCATTATATTGTTGAACTTCGCCATGCCCCGCGCTGGCAACTCATATCTCCGTACCGAAAGGCCGGAGATGTCATCCGCGCCTTGGCATGGCTCGGTCCTGAGGAGATTGAGGATGGATTGGATGTAGTCCTGCCAGCGTTATCAATAGAAGATATGGATGAGCTTTCGGCCGCGCGGGCCGTTATGCCTGTCTGGATGGCAGAAGCGATGAGCACGCGCCTTTCGCATGGTTAAAGTGCGATACCAGGATTTGTCTGGCGACGACCGTCGTGACGCCATGGAGGTGGCGGGGCGCAGTAGCGGTCACCAAGCTCATCTGCTGGAGAAGGATGTCTGGGTCGTCGCCACGCTCAGCGTGCTGTTCGACGCGCCGTTCGCGGGCCACCTGACTTTCAAGGGCGGAACGTCGCTGTCGAAAGTATGGCGAGCAATTCAGCGATTCTCGGAAGATGTAGACATCACCTATGACATCCGGGCATTCGCTCCGGACCTGGTCTCCGGAGCCGGTGATGAGGCGTTACCTCCTACACGCAGTCAGGAGAAAAGCTGGACGCGCGCGATCCGCTCCCGCCTTGTCGAATGGGTTCGGGAGGAGGCCTGTCCATTCGTTGCAGAAGGGATTGCGCGAATTGGTTTCGTGGGAAAGGTTCGCGCCGAAGCAGACTCACTTTTTGTCAATTATGAGCCTCTGTTCGAACAAGCCAGTTTCGTGCGTCCCGAAGTCAAGGTTGAGTTTGGCGCCCGTTCCACGGGAGAACCGCACAAGAAAGTGCCGATCGCGTGCGACGCTGCGCCATACCTGCCGGATCTCGTGTTTCCCCAGGCTAGTCCGAACACCATGCTGGCGGAACGGACTTTCTGGGAGAAAGCCACCGCAGTTCACGTCTACTGCTGCCAGGAAAGGCGCCGGGGCGAGCGTATGTCAAGACACTGGCACGATCTCTCACGTCTGGACAGAGCCGGAATTGCAGCGAGCGCTTTGACCGACCGGGAGCTTGCTATTTCAGTGGCTCGCCACAAGGCGATATTCTTCTCCGAGAAGGATGCCCGCGGTGGGTGGATTGATTATGAGGAGGCAGTCTCGGGCGATCTGCAACTTGTTCCCTTCGGAACCGCCCGTACAGTCCTTGCCGACGATTACGCGAAGATGCTGGGCGCCGGTATGCTGCTGGATGAGAATGAACCGTTTGACGTATTGATGGAGCGTTGCGCCTCGCTTGAGGCGTGTGCCAACGGTTCAGAAGCATGACAACTTTGTTTTCCGAAACCAGCCAGCAGGCTCAGGGCATCGGCCCGGCTGAGGAGTTTCTGTACGCCGCCGACACTCAGTTTGGTGCTGCGGCTGATGGCGCGGATGGACAGGCTGATTTGCAGCCGGAGCCGTAAAATCTCTCGCAGTTAAAACGCCATTTATGCCATCAATAACGAGGCTGAAGTACCTCATGCCTGTTTGAACGGCGTTACTTCCCTCGTATGCCTGACCTGCTTGCGCAGGGTGTGTTACTCCTTAAAACCATGTTTTAGCGTGTGAAAAGAGCAGTTTAAGCATAGGACAGCACGCCTTTTATGACAGTTTCCTGTTTATTATCAGCAGGTTCCGTCACGCTGAACTGGTCCGACCCTATACAGGGCTTCTAATTATCGATAATTCATAATATTATCGATAATACGAATTCTGTCCACATGAGGGGGAGTTACATGTCTGTCAAAACATTTTTCGCACTGGCGCCGCGTAAAACCATCGGGATAATTTCCCTGTTGTCCGTTTGTTTTTATGCCGGTCCGGTCGCGGCCCAGGGTGGCGGTCTGCTCGAGGAAGTCATCGTTACGGCGCAAAAACGTGAACAATCCATCCAGGATGTCGGCATCGCGATTACGTCCTGGTCGGGCGAGCAGATCGATCAGATGGGCCTGGAGAGCAGCACACAGATTGCCGATATCACCCCCGGCGTGTTCACCGCCGGTAATCTCGGCGGGCAAACGACGCTTTTCACCATCCGCGGTGTCGTCCAGAATGATTTTCTCGATGTAACCGAATCCCCCGTTGCCGTCTACATCGACGAAGGCTATATCCCCATGATCCAGGGCCAGAGCTTTGCCACGTTTGATGTGGATCGGGTGGAAATACTCAAGGGCCCCCAGGGTACGCTGTTCGGCCGCAACGCTACCGGCGGCCTGGTGCATTTCATCACCCGCAAGCCGACGCGGGAAGCGGAAGCCTTTGCCGATATTACCTACGGTTCTTACGACCAGGTGCGGTTTGAGGGTGCGGTCAGCGGACCGCTGGGCGAGAACCTGTCCGCGCGGGTCAGCGGCATGTATAACAAGCATGATGCCATATTCGATAACCACTATCCCGAGGGTGACCCTGGCGCCTCGGTTTATCCCTTCGGCAACTTCGGGCCGGGCCGGGCGGAACCCGATGATGTGTGGACCGATGATTCCTGGGTAATGCGCCGGACGGATCCGTGATCCCCGGCGCCTATATACCTTTCCTCGGCACCGAAGCGAACAACGAAGTCAGGCTGAAGACCAATTCCTATTCGCTGTTCGGGCAGGTGGACTACGATCTCAACGACCAGTTTACGTTCATCGCCGGGATCCGCGGCCTGGTCGAAAAACAAAGTTACACCCGGAGTATCGTCGCCTACATGAACACGGACGATTACCGGGTTGAAACCGATACGCGCGTCGCCGGTTCAGGTTACGATTTCAACGGCACCCTGCGCACGCCGTTTGCCGACAGCCGTTCGCCCACGCTCTGGACCGGCAAGGTGCAACTGGACCAGCACCGATGGACGCTGGGACGGCACGGTGTTCGTCAACAACTTTACCGATGCGCGCATTCGCCTGATCGGCTTCGATGTGTCGAACCTGTGCGGTTGTGTTACCTATTCCTACGGCAAGCCCCGTTGGGTGGGGGCGTCGCTGCGGTATAACTATTAACGGCTCCGGCGGTGTGCGCCGTAGTTATTTTGTAACCAATGGAGAGTAGAAGATGAGTGATCTTGAAGAAATCAAAGGTTTGTTGAAGAGTATCGACAAGCGGTTGCAGCACGTTGAGGCCATCGAAGACATCAATCGCCTGATCGTTGACTATGCCCGGGCGGCGGACAACGGTAACGACGTGGATATGCTGATGCCCTTGTTCACCGAAGATGCGGTGTGGGAGGCGAAGGGGTTTGGCGCCTGGGTTGGCCGCGACAAGGCCGTCGGTTTCCTGAAAGCCATTGCCGGCGAGAAAGTCTGGTGGTCGCTGCATTTCATGATCTCACCGAAGATAGACCTGGCGGACGATGGTAATTCCGCCACCTTGATCTGGTACTTGTGGGAACCGGCAACCATGCCGGCTGAAGATACCAAGGAGGCGGAACCGCACTGGATCACCGGCGTGTACGATGCCGAGGTGGTCAAGGTAGATGGAAAGTGGTTGTTCAAGCGCATTACCAGCAACATGAAAATGATCAGCCCGGCAAAAGACGGCTGGGTAAAAACACGCTTCCCGGCAGGCTCCGACACCAACCCGTATCTCCTGTTCCTGGACGAAGGCACCTATTACTGGTGTGCCTGCGGGCAGTCAAAGAACCAGCCCTGGTGTGACGGCTCACACAAGGGCACCGGTATCAACCCGGTCAGGTTTGAAATGAAAGAGTACGATTTCGTAGGGATGTGCGGCTGCAAGAAGACCGGGACACCGCCGTTCTGCGATGCCTCACACCTGGGACTGGATATTTGAGCGATAACTGACACCTGTCCGGAGACTGGCAATGTTGAACTCCCATGAGATATTCGGAGCGGCTATGCTGAAGGCCTTTGATGCTGCCACCGCACCGGTCAACGAGGCCGGGATACTGCCCCCGATCCTGTACACCTCGCCTGAATTTCACAGCTTCGAGCGCGACACGATTTTTACCAAGGACTGGATGTGTGTCGGACGCACCTCGCAGGTCCCGGACCCGGGCGACTGGTACCAGTTTACCCTGCTGGATGAACCCCTGCTGGTCGTACGCGACCAGGATGGGCAGGTTCGCGTTCTCTCCGCAGTCTGCCAGCATCGCGGCATGGTTGTCGCCGAAGGCAGCGGCAACTGTAATAAGTTTCTCTGTCCTTACCATCACTGGAGTTACGCCCTGGATGGAAGATTGCTCGCGATGCCGGAAATGGACCAGGCAGTCGAGTTCGACAAGGCGCGCTACAACCTGCCGTCGTTGCCGGCGGAGATCTGGAACGGGTTTATTTTTTGCCGCTTTACGGAACAGGGCGATGCGCTCGCGCCGACGCTGGAGCAACTCACGGAGTTGCTGTCTAACTTCGACCTGGATAACTGTTACACAAAAATCGGCGACACCTACGAAGACCTGCCGTGGAACTGGAAGGTGATGCTGGAAAACTTCAACGACGGTTATCACGCCAACCGCCTGCATGTCGGTATCGGCGATCATGTGCCGTCTGAAAACGCCCGTTTTCTGGAATGGGACGATGAGCAGAATCATGTCTCCCGGCTCAATTATTTCACCCACATCGACGGCGGTTTCAACGCCACCAGGAAAACCCTGTTACCGGTGTTTGAAAAACTGAGCGATGACGAGCGGCACCGCGCCATGTTCTGCCTGGTGCCCCCCAGCCTCGGCCTCGCCGTGACGCCCGACACCATTACCTATTTCATCGTCAATCCCAAGGCCGCGGAAGCGATTGATATCCACATCGGTTACTGTATGGACCCGAGGGCGCCGAACGAACCCTTGTTCGATCTGCTGTTCAGGGACATGGAAGCCGGCGTGAACGATTTTAACGTCCAGGATATCCATGCGGATACGATGGTGCAGAAGGGTCTGCGCTCACGCTTCGGCCCCCATGGCCGTTATTCCTGGCAGGAGGAGACACTGCAGCAGTTTAATCGCTGGCTGGTGAAACGCTATCGCGCCAACTGGCCGTCAACTCAGATGGACTGAACAGACAATAGAACGAATATGCCAAATAAATTTATCCACCCCGAGGGTATTCTGCCGGATGTAGTACACGGCTACACCAGTGTCGTTGTCAGCACCGGGAAAAAGATGGTGCATTGCGCCGGCCAGGTGCCGATGGACGCCGACCTGAACCTGGTCGGCGACACGCTCGCCGAGCAAATGGATCAATCATTCAAAGCCATCGGTATTGCGCTTGCCGCGGGCGGCGCGACCCCGGCTGATGTGGTGCGCGGCCGGATTTACATCGTCGATTATAACGCCGGTATGGTGCAGACGGTCATCGAAAAAACCGCGGCCTTCTACGCGCCGGGTGAACCGCCGCCAAGCACGTTGATCGGCGTACAATCGCTGGCGTTGCCGGGGATCATGGTCGAGATCGAAGTGACGGCGGTACTCGATGATTAAACCCTGACCTGCTCCGGCGCACTGTGAGCGGCAGAACTGAAATTCCGGTTATCGATGTCTCGGGCTGGCTTGCCGGGGATAGCGCTGCGCAGAATACACCGGCCGAGATAGACTCTATCTGCCGGGACCATGGTTTCTTCGTGATAACGGGGCACGGTATCGAGGCGCAGTTGATCAGCGACGTGCGCGCCGCGTGCATCTCGTTTTTTTCGCTGCCCGAGGAGGTAAAAGCCGCTTATCAACCGCCACCCGGGGAATATGTCGGTTACCTGCGCCAGGAGGCGCTTTCCTACAGCCGCGGTGACGCCAGTCCCCCGGATCTCAAGGAGACCTATACCTGTAACCGGATGGACGTACCGGCGGATGACCCTTACTTCCACACTCCGGAGTCACGGCCCTTCTTCAGCCCCAACGTCTGGCCTGGTGAGGTAGCCGGGTTCTCCGCGGCGTGGATACAATACTATCGCGCCGCGGATGCGCTCGCCGTGCGGATGATGGGACTGATGGCCGTTGCGCTTGGCCTGCCGCAGGACCAGTTCGACCCTTACGTGGACAAGAGCATCTCCTCGATGCGCGCCCTGTACTATCCCGCGCTCGGTAAGGAACCGCTCCCCGGTCAGTTCAGGGCAGGGGCCCATTCGGATTTCGGCAGTTTCACCATGCTTATGACCGACGCTGCGCCCGGCGGCCTCGAGGTGCTGCATCGGAACGGCAGTTGGATGAAGGTGCCCCACGTGCCTGGCGCGCTGGTGGTGAACATCGGCGATCTCATGGCCCAGTGGACCAACGACCGCTGGGTGTCGACCATGCACCGGGTCGTGACGCCGCCGGTCGGGCCCGGCACCTCGAGGCTGTCCATCGTCTACTTCCACCAGCCCAACTACGATGCCCTCATAGAGACGCTGCCGACCTGCTGTGACGCCGGTAACCCGTCCCGTTACGACCCGGTCACCTCGGGACAGCACCTGATGCGCAAAGTCCAGTTGCAACGCGAGATGGCGTCGTCCTGAGGCGCTCTGGAGAAGGGGAAATACTTCGAGACTGTGGCTCCCGTCCGGGTGGTCGCCGCCTCAATGCGTTACATAGGAGTAAATCGTCAGCATTTCTTCCCGGCTGAAGGTATCTCCCCAGCCCGGCATAGTGCCCTTGCCGTCAACAATGGCGGACACGAAGCGCTGCTCAGCATTTTCCGGAAACTGCCTCAGGTCATAGTTGGCGCCGCTTGCCATGCGGTCCACACCATGACAGTGTGCGCAGTACTGGTGATAAAGCGATTTTCCTGCCGCGGCGGTTGCCGGCATCAGGTTGGTGTCAATCTCTGCCGGCTTGAGCGGCGGCAGGATCGTTTTTGCAACCGGCGTCCTGGCAATGGCGCCATCATTCAGGGCGAATGCCCAGATGGAGTTGCCCGGATTGATATTCTTTAAATTCGGGTCCCCGGAGACGGCTGCATACAGGCCGCCGATGCCGCTGGCGACGGCTACATATTGTTTACCGTCGACCTGGTAGGTTACCGGTGGCGCAACGATACCGGAGCCGGTTCGGTATTCCCACAACTTCTCACCCGTCCCGGCGTGGAGGGCATATAACTCACCGGTCTGGGCCCCGGAAAAGACAAGGTCGCCGGCGGTGACCAGGGTGCCGCCATTCATGGCTGTTTCAGTGGGAAAGCTCCATTTTATGCGTCCGCTTAACGGGTCGACGGCCTTCAACTCGCCTTTGGGAACCGTTGCATCGACAAATTCAAAATCAATGGAAAAGAACAGCGCCCCTTCCTTGAATTCCTGGTCCACCGGCGTGACAATCCAGCCGGTATTGATCGCGTTGACATAAGCCAGGCCGGTGCGTTTGCTGTAGGACATGGGCGCCAGGTTTTTGCCGCCGAATGCGGTCGGCCACACTTCGGTGGGTTCGCCCGTTGTCAGCATGTGCTCGACGGATCCGGAGCGTTCAGGCCGCCCCGTTACGGCATCGATCCCCGCGGTCCACGTGGTTTTTTCGACGAATGCGTTTGCCGTGATAAATTCGCCATTGGTCCGGTCCAGCACGTAAAAGAAGCCGTTGCGGTTTGCCTGGATCAGGACCTTGCGCAGTTCGTCCCCGATTTTCAGCTCGGTGAGCAGCGGTTCGTTGTTGCCGTCGTAATCGCCGGTATCGTTGGGTGTGAATTGAAAATACCACACCATTTCACCGGTACGCGGTTTAATCGCCAGCATACTGTTGGTATACAGGTTGTCGCCCGCCCGGCGGTGGGCGCTCCAGGGGGCCGGGTTGCCAACGCCCCAGTACACCAGGTCAAGCTCGGCGTCGTAAGAGCCTGTCAGCCAGGTGCCGCCGCCGCCCCGCTTCCAGTCGTCACCCTCCCAGGTCTCACTGCCCGGTTCTCCGGGTTTGGGAATGGTATGCAACCGCCACAGGTGCTCTCCCGTGTCCGGATCCCAGCCGTCGATAAACCCGGGCGCGGCAAATTCAGATCCGCCAATGCCGGTGATAAGGACGCCATTGGCCACCAACGGCGCGCTTGTCATGGAGTAACTGGGCGAGATATCGTGTACTTCCTTTTCCCAGAGTATCGCGCCGTTGTCCGGGTTAAAAACGATAATGCGGTTGTCGATATTCGTCCGGTACAGTTTGCCGTCGTGGTAGGCCAGGCCGCGGTTGCCGTAGCCGCAGCAATTCAATGCGTTGTCTGCATATTCGGTTACCGTTTTCCAGATCTGCCGCCCGCTCGCCGCATCGATTGCGTGGGTCGAATTGTGCGTTGTCACGTACATGACATTGCCGATAACCAGCGGTTGTGTCTGCAGGCCGATTTTCTCCCCCAGGGCAAGTGTCCAGACCGGCGTTAGGTTGTTTATGTTGGCTGTATTGATCTGTGCAAGATCGGAAGAGCGGTTCAGGTCCTGCGTTAATCCGTAGAAGGGCACGCCGCGGTCTTCAGACTGCCCCGGAACGGCGTTGTCTTTGCCGGACTCGACACTGGCCGGCGTGATTGTGGGCGCATCGTCGGCGCATGCCGCAAGAAATAGTAATACCGGTACCAGGATGTTTCGCAGGGTCATGAGAGTTAACCTTGATGGGGTCACTCCGCCTTACGCGCCAGCGTAAAATACATGGGCGTGAAGATACCCAGTTTGCCGCCTGCCGAGAGTCCGTCCGCGCCCCGGTTCAGAATGGTTGCGACCTGGTGCGAACCCCTGGGCGCCAGCCCGATGCGTTCTAACAGCCACAGCATCTTCGCCGTGACCTGCCGCCCGACCGGCGTCTTCAGGAAATCCAGGGGCGTGAACTTCTGTGCCCCCACCGCCTTGTGCCAGGGCACACCGGTATCGATGGTCTCCGCCAGGTCATCGTTCACCAGGATTTCAAAGCCGGCTTCTTCCAGCGCGCGGTCAATGTCCACGGGCGCGCTGATATCCGGCAGCGCATTGCCGATCATGATCTCGCGCTTGATATGTTGATGATCCGCATTGGCGGGGTCAAACATTGAGGTGACGCACCAGTCATAGGAGGCGAACAGGCCCCCGGGCTTGAGGATTCGGTGCGCCTCGGCAAAAGCCTGTGCCTTGCTGGTTGCGTGCGGCATGGACTCGATGGCATACGCCCGGTCAAAGCTCGCATCCGGCGCATCGATGTGCATGTAGTCACTGACGAGAAAGTCGGCAGGCGGCTCAAGGCCCGCATTCGCAGCCCTGGCGCGCGCTTTTTCAACCTGTGCATGGTTGTTGTTAAGCCCGACGACAGCGGCGCCCGTGTGCCGTGCGATCAGGACCAGGGGCCCGCCGATACCGCAACCGATATCCAGCACCCGCATACCCGGCTCTATGTCCAGCCTGTCTGCCAGGCAGGTCTCGTGGAGGCGGAGCGACTCCTTGAACGGTTTGTCCGGGTAAAGCGGCGCGAAGTGGAACGACTCCCCCCAGCCGTACTCATAGAATGCCGTAACCAGGTCATAGTAATCCCGGGTTAACCCCATGTAGTCGAACGTCCCGTCCTTCAGTTTTTTCCGTTGCCCGGGAGAGAACCGCTCGACATACCCCCTGGAGCGCTTCGCCACATGCTGCCAACTGACCGTACCTGCCAGGTTCTTAATCAAACGCGTTACCATGAATATACTCTCAATACCGGTAATCCATTATAGAATTTCTCGTCCTGTTGTGCACTGACGTCATACCGTTTTTCTCTTCATGCCACTCCCTGGATTGAGCCTCTACGAACCTGCTGCTTCAGCCAGTTTCACATCGGCGGAGGGACCGGGGGCTGTCAAATCCACCCGGGCCAGCCGCCGTTGCTCGTAGAGACCGAGTGCGTGCAGGGGAAAATACTGCCGGTACAGGACGTAGTCCAGGAGCGCCGTGCGAAAGAAGACCCCGGCCATGTCCTGTCTGGGCCAGGTCCCGTCCGCGTTCTGGTTGTTGAGCAGGTACCGGGCGCCTCGTGAAATCGCGCTCCAGTTCGGATCGCTTGCCTCCAGCAGCGCAATCAATGCCCACGCGGTCTGGATGACCTGGCTTTCCTCGTGTGCGACGTAGCGCCCGGTCGTGCAACCGCTGTGGTGCTCGCCCCATCCCCCGTCCCTGCGCTGGCGCTCCAGCAGCCACTGGCAGGCCAGGCGCAGCGCCGGATCACCGGGCGGGGCCCCGGCGGCAAGCAGGCCCCTGATCCCGAAAAAGGTGCCGTAGATAAACTGAACGCCCCACACGCCGCGCCAGGAACCGTCGATCGCCTGGGTCCGGCGCAGCCAGGCGTCAGCCCGTGAAATGGCGCTCGTCAGCGCCTGGTCCGTGGTTTGCGGGAAGCGCTCCCTGCAGGCGGCGAACGCCGCAAGACAGGACGCGGTACATTCCACATAGGAATGTTCGGTCATCGAGTCGCCGAACATCTCGGCCGGGTTCAACCACTCGAGACCTGTCACGGTGCGGCGCGCCTCGTAGCTGCCGAAACCGCCGTCGCGGTTCTGGCCGCGCAACATGAAGCGGACCGCATCGCCGAGCACGGTTGCGTCCGCGGCCTCGCCCCGGGCCGCAATAATTCCCAGCACCGCTTCCGCCGTACAGTCGGTCACCGGCCAGCCGTGCCAGCCACCGGCAAAACACCAGCCGCCTTTGGGGTCGGTACGGTAAGCCTCGCGAAACCCTTCGAAGCTGGACCGGATTTGTTGTTCGTACAGGAAATCGGCCCCATTCCTGAGGGACGCGTTTTCCGCTTCGCCGGACCCGGGCACTGCCGCCAGCGCCTGCAGGGCGAAGCCGGTATCCCAGGAGGCGCTTCTCGCGCCGGTGACACGGGCTCCCTGTTCCTCGTCTTCCCAGAGCCAGCCATCCAGTTGCGAGAGCGCCTGTCCGGCGTCGGCGTCGTCCGGATCACGCAGCCACAGGGCAAGGATATTGAGCAGGCCGCTGACCGGAGAGATGCTCGTGTGGCTGGTTGTCTGCAGTTCCCATTTGATGAGCCGGTTTATCTCTTCCGTGCAGCGGGCGCGCAGGCGTTTGTTGTGAATCCGATCGAAGAGACGCGCGAACTCGTAGCCGGCCCGGAGCCATACGCTGGGTCGCGCATACAGGTCGGCGTCCCGCAACTGATGGCGTGTGGCGGAAAAATCGATGTTGGCAAACCCCTGGGGATACAACTCTTCCCGTAACGAGGAGACCAGGGGTGTGACCGGCGCCGCGTACCGGCGCGGGTAAATCGACGCCATCGCCATGTAAATGAGCCGGGTATGGCAGTACCAGTTCGAGGGGTGCAACGGGATCCGGCGCGGCAGGCTCCAGAGTTCCGGCAGCACCGCGTGTACCCCGCGCCAGTCGTAGAGATTGAGCAGCGCCAGCCAGAACTTGCCCCAGCTCGGGATACCGGTAACCCCCTCTGTCTGCAGGAAGCGCCGGGCCGGTTCGATCAACGGATCATCCCGCTCGATACCAAGTAATCGCGCCGCGACATAAACCAGGGTGGTGACAAACAGGTGGGGGGGCGAGTGATCGTGTAAACCCCATGAGCCTCCTGCCAGGCGGGTCCGTTCGAAAAAACGCAGTACACTCCTGCGCCGGCCGGGTTCGAGCGGCCGCCCGATAATGTGGTGCAGCAGTACGTATTGCGCGGTGAGCATGGGACACCAGACCATCTCGCCTTCCCAGCCGCCGTCCTCATCCTGAAGATTTATCAGGCGCTCGGTCGCGCTGAGCAATGCCGGACCCGCATCGGCTGGCGCAATCTCCCTCGGGCGGACCAGCCGGGGGGCGCGGACTTTCGCCGGCATGGAGATGAGAAAAATACCGGCCAGGCTGTCCCAGACTCGCCCGTCCATTTCCACGCCCGCGTTTCTCGCCTTGCCCAGCCGCCGGACGCTGCGCAGGAGCCACCCGCAACGAACCGCCAGCGCACGCATGATGTCGCGCGACCGGCGCCAGGCGAGCAGGTCGCAGGAGCGCGGTATCTGCCCGGCAACCGTGCGCGCAACCGTCGTGAAAAAAGCCAGACCCAGGCGGATTATCGAGGTGTCTTCGCAGGCGAGTAAACGGATTGTCTGATCGCGGAACCCGGAACTTGCCCGGGCGCTCCGGTAGATCGTATGCCTGACCGCCACCGCCTCGGCCCGGTAATCGGCAAAGCACTCATACAGCCCCATGGCGAGGAACGCCGGCGCGCGGGTCGCCCGGAAGCGCCTGCTGGTGAAATCGTGAAAATCCTCGTTGCCGGCCAGTGCAAGCGCATCGCCGAAACCGAAGGTCATCCCCATCGCCGTCATGGGATGGTAGTGCCCGGCGGCATCGCCGATAAGCACCCGGTGCGGGTTCCCGTAGGTGACGTGCGGCCTCAGCTTGTTGGCCGCGACGTGGAATTCCCCTGCACGCAGCGCTTCGATGAAGGCAGGCCTGAGTGTTTCCGGCAACAGGCCGGTGTACGAGTCCGACAGAAAACCGATCCGGTCCCGGGGGGTCGTGCGGTCCAGCGGGACATCGGCGATAATGCGGACGCAATCCGTTCCCAGGCGGTATATGAGGATTGGACCCGGCCCGCCAAGCAGCACGTGGCCATAACCCTCCAGCGGCAAGCTCACCCCTTTTACGATGACCCCCACCGTCTGCGAGCAGATCATCGGGTTGGTCGATAAACCCAGCGATTTACGCACGATCGAGGCCTGCCCGTCGGCGCCTACAATGCGCGTGGCAGTCACGGTTTCAGTGGCGCCGTTACGGGTAAACGTGATGCGCCCGTCTTCGACCGCACGTACCCGAGCGTGCAGCATAAAGTCGATATTCGGCTCGTTGCTGACGGCTTCACGCAGACTTGAGACGAGCAGGTTGTGCTCGCACGCCAACCCGCGCGACCCTTCGCTGTAAGGAAACTTTATCGGCTCCGAACCGTCTTCAGGGAATACCGCAAATCCTTTACCGGTGGGGTAATTTTGCTGTGTATTGAACTCGACGCCGACAGCGCGCAGCATCCGCACGGCAGGCGGGTGCAGCCATTCGCCCGCCAGTCGCAGGGATGCCTGGGGGTTTGCCTCGAGCAGAGCTACCCGGGCGCCTTTGCGTGCGTAAGCAAGTGCGCACAGGCTGCCCACCGGACCCGCGCCGACGATGGCTGCGTCACGGCATAGTGGAGCGACGCCGTTCACCGGAACACACTTGCCTGTATGCGGCGCCGGTAGCGGAGCCGGCAAGGCTCCTGCGGTCCGGTCACCCAGCTGCCGTAATTCGGCGCAGGGAATGCCGTGTCGAGATGGAAATCGAAGCGATCGAGCAGCACAGACCAGATTGCTTTCAGTTGCATGATGGCGAAATTCTTACCCATGCACCGGTGTTTGCCGCCGCCGAAACCGATCAGTGCGTAGTGGTGTTGCTTGTCTTCGCTGGCGGGCGCAGCAAAACGCTGCGGATAGAACCGGTCCGGGTCGTAAAATAAGTGCGGCAGCCGGTGCGAGACTGCCGGCGATACCAGTGCCAGGGTGCCTGCAGCGATGGTATATCCCCGGTATTCCACGTCTTTGAGCACCTTGCGAATCAGCATTATCAGCGGCGGGTGCAGCCGTTCGTTCTCACGCACGGCGTGTTCCAGCGCCACCTGCCGCTTCAGGCTCGCCAGGCCCATGGTTCCTTCCTCGCGGTAGACGTCCTGCATTTCGTCTCTTATCAGCGCCAGGTATGATGATTCTCTCGCGAGTTCCAGGCCGGTCCAGGTTGCCAGCACCGCACTCGTGTGCTGGCCCGCGAACAACACCGTCAGCAGGATCCCGGTAATCTCATCGTCGCTCAAGGCGCGGCCATCCTTGTAACGGGCGTCCATGAGCGTCTGCATGAAATCGTCGGGACGGGCCCCGGCGCGCCGCCGTTCCGCCATGACCCGGCTGAAAATCCCGGCCACTTTTTGCCGGGCCCGGTCGCGGCTTCGATGCGCTGCGACAGGAAGCCTGGGGAGAAAAAATCCCAGGGTGTTGATGCCGTTTTGCAGGTTGTGATAAGCATCGGCAAAACCGGAGTCCACCTGCTCCCGGACTTCCTCCCCGATGAGGCAGCGGCTGGCGATGTTGACGGTGAGTTCGTTCATCGCCGTCGGCAGGTCGATTTCTCCTTCCTCGCCAAGAGAGTCGGCGAAGCGGTCCGTCTCATCGAACATGATGCGGGCGAACCTGTTCATCGCGGATTCGCGCAGCGCCGGGTACAGGAACTCAAGCTGCTCGGCCATGATCGCCGGGGAGACGTCGTATGCCACGCCGCGTCCGAAGACGGGCACCGTGAACTGGTAGACGGCTTTGGCGTTCAGCTGATCCTCGGGAGCCCTGAAGAAAAAGTCGTGGGCCTCGGGTCCGGTGAACAGGACAAAATTGCGGGGACCGATACGGAACCGGAGCAGTTCGCCCTGTTCACACTGGCCGCGGTTCAACATCGAGACCGGATCCTTCAGGAAACCCGGCAGGTGGCCGATTAACGGCCACCCGCCCCTGATCAATGGAACGGCTGTTGCCGCCCGCGGCGGGGGCTGCACCGGATGCAGGCTTGCCACACTGTCGGATCGTTGTGACATTCCGGGCTAGTACACATACGGCAGCATTGAATACCGCACCCGCTGCGTGTAGCGTCCCCACAGTTCGCCGTACTTGGCGCGGCAGCGGCGATCGTCACGTTTTGAGCGATGCCACAACAGGAGCGCCAGCCACGCGGGTAACAGGTAAGGCACCCAGGATCCGAACCCAGTGGTCAGGGCGAACGCGAGGTAGATGCAGATCTCGCCGGTATAGTTGAGATGCCGTCCGATCCCCCAGAATCCGGAGACCAGCAGGCGCCCGTCCAGCGACCGGGCGGGTTGTCCCCAGATCGAGACGCCGGGATTGCGCTTGAAGCGGTGTTTTTGCTCGTTGGCGCCGCGGAACAGCCAGAAGCCAATGATGAACAACATGACGATCGCCGCCGCGGCGATTAGAGACAGCGGCTCCTGTGCATGGACCAGCCACCAGCCGGCGAGACAATAGAAAAACGGCACCAGCACGTAGTCCCCCCAGATCAGCATCCAGCCGAAGCGCTCGCTGACCATGTCCCAGGTGTGGGTCATGCCGTATTCGAACTGGAAGTAGTTGAGCACGTAACAGAAGGTGAAGACCTGGTACAGCGCCATTGCCAGGGTCAGCCCGCCGTAGGTCTCGTACTGCACTACGGCGAACGAAGCGTTGAACAGCGCCAGGCCGATGAGGGACGGGCGGTAGCTGAAGAGCTTCAAATCCACCCCGAGCACGGTTGGATTGAACTCCACGCCATAGAAGAAACCCGGCCGGATTCCCGGCGCTGAGTCCCGGGCCAGGGCGGACCGGTAATACAGCCACACGGAAAGTGCGAATGCAAGTACGTTGGCCGCCACGAACAAGGCGGCAAAGTGGGTATACAACGTGGAAAGTGAGAACCAGCCAAAGACCTGGGCGAGACCTGCCGCAATCACGGTCGCCAGGAACAGGGCGAGGCCGTTGAGGCTGTATTCGTGTGGTGTTCCCTCCAGGTCCGTCCCGGCAATCCGGCGTCCGGGCAGGAGCATGGAACCCAGGAACAACCCGCCGGTAAACACCAGCAGCATGGCCGCCGCCTTGAGCAGGGCGGCGCCGGACAGCGCGGACAACAGGAACTGCGGCTCAGGCGCCGGCATCGCCGGTCCCGTTTGCGCGCGCCAGGTGCTCCCGCCACTTGCGCACGGTCACATCCTGAAACGCCTTGACGACCGGGTTGAACTCGAAGGGAGGCGCGTCCCAGTGCCTCTCGTACCCCTGCTGCTCCGCTTCGACCGCAACGCCGTCCTGGCTGAGTAACGGGCCGATGAGCATGCGGTTCGAAATCTTCAAAACCGTGGTCATGGCGAACCGGGGGATCCGCACCGGCAGAACGGGGATTTTCAGCGACTTGAAGTAGAACAGGAAGAACGCCCGGGTGGTGCGCTCATCGATGGGCAGCACAAACAGCCAGTGTTTTATCGCATCATCGGTGTTCGACCACTGGTAGGGGTACTGGTAGCAAAGCTCCATGTAGTTGGTGTCGATGCGGTTGTGGTCGACGAACAGTCTGGAGACGGGCCCGCGCCCGACCTGCGTATCGTAGGCGAGATGCACATTGTCACCGACGGTCTCGCAGCGGGTGAGGGTGGCATCGTCAAAGGGGCGGTAGCGGCGGTGCAGGTGGGCGTGGGTGAAGTCGCTGACGTTGTCGATCACCATCGAGTGGTGCGCCGACCAGGTGAAGCTCAGCGGTACACAGGCCCACCGGGATGAGCCTTCGATCTCCGGGATATCCGGGATTTCGCGCTGCCGCGCCCGCTCCGGATCCCCGGGGAACAACCAGACCAGGCCGTAGCGGACCTGCACGGGATAGGTTTTCAGCGCGAGGTTCTTAAGGCCTTGCCCGGACCGGCCGTAGGGGACCCCGTTTTCATCATACTCCCAGCCATGGTAGGCGCACACCAGCCGGCAACCCTGCACATCGCCCAGGGAAAGTTTGAGCTGCCGGTGCGCACAGCGGTTATCCATGGCGTGAAACGAGCCGTCTTTCGCCCGGTACAGCGCGATGGAACGCTTCCAGAAAACGATCTCGACCACGGTCTCCGGCTTGACCCGGCGCACTTCCTCGACCGCGTACCAGTAATCCGGGTCCATGCCCGCGGCCCGCGCCTGCTGGCGCAGGGTGCGGGCTTCATCGAAGCCGGGTGGCGCACATGACTGCGGATTCATATCAGGCCCCTTCGGTAGATACCTGGATACCCTGGCCCGGATTGACTGTTTCCGGCTGACTCACGGCGTCAACGTACGGGCGTTTCGCGCGCGGGTTGCTGATCGCGTTGCGCTGGTAGTGGAACGCATAGGCCTCATGCACCGCGGCGCGGATACTGGTGGGCTGGTAGCCCAGCTCCCGTTTCGCCTTGTCGATGTTGGCGTGGCGGCACTTTTTCAACAAGCGGATGGCGCCGGGGGTGAAACGCTGGTTGAAACCCGGGTGAAACCGGCTCAGGTAAAAGCTCGCCACTTCCGAGAAGGCCAGCATAACAGGGATCGGCATCCGCCTGCGCGGTCGCGGGATGCCCGAAACCTCCTCGTACAGGTCCAGGATCTCGGAAATGGTTTTGTACTCGCTGCTGAAGATGTACTTTTCACCCGGGCGCCCATGGCGCATGCACAACAGGTGTCCCTGGACGATGTCCCGCGCCGCGACGAACTCAAAACCGCCATCCACGTAAGCACGGAGCTTGCCATTGGTGTAGTCGCACAAGGTCCTGCCCAGACGCGAGGGAAAAAAATCGGCGCTCCCGATCACGGCACAACAGGTGGCGACAATGACATCCTGCCCCATCGCCGCGGCGCGCCAGCACTCATGCTCGACCAGCGTCTTGCTGCGCTCGTAGGGCATCGTGCGTTCCATGGGGTAGAACTGCATGGTCTCGTCGCTGGGCGCCGACGGGTCATCCAGGTCATAACCGACCGCGCTGAATGAGCCCGTCACCACCACCCGGCCGGCCTCCGCCTCCCGCGCAGCCTGCAGCACGTTGCGGGTACCGAGGACGTTGCATTCGAACACTTCGCGGCGATGGGCGTGGTTGCCTTCGATGGTTGAGATCTTGGCCGCTACGTGATAAACGCCCTGGCAGCCTTCCAGTGCGCGCCGGGTGGCATCCAAATCCCGGATGTCCGCAAACGCGCGTTCGACTTCGAGTCCTGCCAATGCTTCGTTATTGTCCTCGTGTCTCAGCAATACCCGGACGCGGATGCCGTCGTCGAGCAGCCTGCGCACGAGGTTGGCGCCTACGTGCCCGGCAGAACCGGTGACCAGAACAGGGGGCTCCGATAAGCCGGCGGATGTGCCTGATTCTGAAGTCATTCAGGCAATGGGCGCGACTGCGCCTGTAGTGTTGGTTTCAAGTGTGACCTCCCTAGTACTCTTTCAACTTAATATTGCCATGTTCAGCGGGTCAGGAAGCGGTTGAGCGCAAGGCACGCCGCGCCGGGAATGGCGCGTCCTTGCCAAGCGGCGTAACGCTGCGGGCGACCGCTTCCCGGCCCGCCCGCAGGGAGCCACACAGCGACGCCAATACGGCGTTGCAGCCCTTGACAAGGGCGCGCCATTCTCTGCGG
>JAPOQU010000046.1 GCA_026710545.1 Gammaproteobacteria bacterium
AGCAGGCCAGTATCAACTGGATGTTTGATGTCGACAAGGCCCGGACCAAACTGCACCGGGCCTATGACAAGTTAACCGGTCAGAATTAAATTGAAAGAGTACTAGTTCTGTAGGTCCCAGTGCGGCAAAGCGCAGTATATCCTCGGCTTTGTCCAGGAATTCTGCGAATTGCCGCTCAAATGAGTTATAAGTCACGTAATTGAAAATAGTCTTGTTCTCAGTATACGGTGGGAGATTGCACCGCAACAGAGTATAACCTGAGTTTCGGCCAGAAATTTTACTTCAAGCCAATTTCATGATCGCAACGGTCAGGCCCGCAATTCCCAGCATCCACTTTATCAATTTCACTTCCATATTTGCCGGGCCTGCTTATGTTACAACCTGGTCGGACAGGGTCACATCATTGACCGCCGCAGTAGCCGGTTCTTCATTTTCAATTAGCACAATAACAACAGGCCGGAACGACGGAAAACTCCTGATCCAGGTATCCCCGGAACCCAGAGGATGAAGATTCCACCCCGACCAGGCTGTTGGCTGACCGCCAGAATTATTAAGTGGCGAGAAATCCGGCTTAGGCTGCAATTTCCGATTCCATATCCCAATCAGGGAATACCAGTACCGCTTTTATAATCTTCAATCTTATTGGAACTTTTGCTTAATAAATCCATTAACTTCGAATTGATATATAAATTCTCTCTACCGACTTTTTCTCTTCTCAAAATGCCAATATTTTCAAGTTTTTTCAGATACTCAGAGGCTGTTTGCCTTTTCGCTATATTGTTCTCGTCCAAGTTGGATATTCGGCAGTAAGGTTGTTCAAATATCGTGTCGACCAGTTCGCGACTGTAGATTTTAGGCTGTACAGTACGAACATAATCGACCGTTTTCGCATGTAATATTCGTATAGCTCCTATTTTTTTCATTGTCCAAATTGATGTTTCCTCAATTCCCTTCAACATGTACATGATCCAGGATTCCCAGTTTTTCTCTTCAGTTACCAATAGCAATAATCGATAATAGTCCCTCTTGTTATTGATAATGTACCGACTTAAGTAAAGAATCGGTAACGATAACAGACCATCTTTAATCAATAACAGATTATTGACAATTCTTCCTGTTCGACCGTTTCCATCCGTAAATGGATGGATTGCCTCAAATTGATAGTGTGATACAGCCATACGTATCAATGGGTCAACATCTGATTCATCATGTATGTATTTTTCCCAGTTTGCCAGCAACTGTCTTATCACACTTTCACCCTCTGGCGGAGTATAGATAATCTCACCTGTTGTATCATTGGCCAATTTTGTTCCTGGCACTTTTCGAACGGCCATCTCTACATATCTTATCTGGCTGCATATACTCTCCACTGTATTGGTATTCAACGGTCTCTTCTGTATTGACTGGTATCCGTCCAACAAAGCTGTTCGATAACGCAACGCTTCTTTGGTCGCAGAATCCAGATTTTTATTTATGACCCCAATTGATTGAATATGTCTGAATAACTTATCTGTTGTCGTGATTATATTTTCGATTTCAGAGCTATCTTTTGCCTCCAAGAGGGGCAACGTATTAATTAACATCGCAGGATTAGGTATCAGTTCCGCGGCCTGGTTCATCTCTGCTAGCGCAGAACGTGATTTAATACATTGTTTTAAGACAGGTTTTGTCTCAATATCACTTGCAGGTGGCAATGAAGGCAAAGTGTTATAGGGTTTATCCGGTTTCCAGTCCATTTTATCTGCTCAACCTGAATATATTTTTAAGGAAGCTCTGACTTAATAAGAGGTTCCTTAACTATTAGCAGGCTATCCCGATATTCATCGGTCGCATTCAGCTATGTGTCGAATAATTTTAGTTATATCGACATATTGTAAGGATATGTCGATGCTATCGACATGTCAAGATAATATGTCGAAATATTTTCATTTTATCGACATGTTTTAAAGAAACATTAATTCAGGACACTCAATCAGGCGATATGCTTGGAGACTTGCGTCAACGGTTTACCGAATAAGGCATCAGTACCCGCTCTACTAGTACCCTTTCCAGTTAATATTGACATGTTCAGAGCTACACAGCAACGCCAAGACAAGGCGCAGCCCGCAGAGAATGGCGCGCCCTTGTCAAGGGCTGCAACGCCGTATTGGCGTTGCTGTGTAGCTCCCTGCGGGCGGGCCGGGAAGCGGTCGCCCGCGGCGTTACGCCGCTTGGCAAGGACGCGCCATTCCCGGCGCGGCGTGCCTTGCGCTCAACCGCTTCCCGACCCGCTGAACATGTCAATATCAACTGGAAAGGGTACTACGATTTCTCATCGCGCCCTTTCCGGGCCGCTGGTTGCTGTTGGATACATTTACGGCGGTTTAATATGACGGCTCAGAAGCGCTTGCGCAGCGTCACGCCGTAAGTGCGGGTCTCGCGCGGGTAGGAGGCGAGCTTTCCGTTCTGCAGCGGCACGTCGAACACGGGGCCGAACCAATCCTCATCCAGCAGGTTGCGCGCCCAGAAGGAGATATCCAGGTCGAAGGGCGCCAACACCAGGCCGGCGCGGGCGTTGAGCAGGCCGAAAGCGTCCTGCACCTTTATAGGGTCGGCATTTCCATCCATAACGAGACTGCTCCGGTGGTTGTAATCCGCGTGGACATAGCCGCTCAGGTTGTCGCTGAATGAACGGGACAGGGTCGCGGACAGCAGTACCGTGTGCTCCGGGTTGCCGGCCAGGCGGTCGCCGGTACGATCACAGAAGGCATCGCCCGGGCTGGTCCTGCCCGGATCCGGCGTGCCGGTCAGGAACGGCGCCGCCACCCAGCAGTTGGCCATCTCGAATTTATCGTACTCGGCCTCGTTATAGATATACGCCGCACTCAACCTCAGCCCGTCGAGCGGCGCCCAGGCTACTTCCAACTCGCCGCCTTTGGCCTCCAGTTCGCCCGCATTGCGCAGGTTGAAGCCGGCGCCGGTGAACGCGTTGCTCTGGAAGTCCTCCACCGTCGTGTAGTGCAGGGCCAGGTTCACGCGCAGGTTCTGCTCCGGTAAGATCAGCTTCAGGCCGACCTCGAGCGAGTCCGACTTCTCGGCGCCGAACACCTGGCTGAACGCGGCGGGGATGCGGTCGGTATTGGTGCCGCCGGACTTGAATCCGGTGGCATACCCGGCGTATAGCAGCAGGTCGTCGTGCGGTGTCCAGCTCAGCTTGACGTTCCAGGTAACCTGGTCGTCCTTGAGGGTCTCATCCACATCCGGGCGCGGCGCAAACACCGGCTGCAGGTAAAAACCCCAGCCCGGATACACCAGCGGCGCCAGCAATGACGGGTCCAGGGGCGCCAGGCCCTGGCTCGCCAGGAACAGGTTGGTGCCGATGGCCGTAAAGTCCGGCGGCGGGCCGAAGTTGCCCTGGGTAAACGTGCCGTTCAGCTTTTTCTTCTCATCGGTATAGCGCAACCCGGCAGATACGGTCCACTGGTCGTGCAACTGGACATCAACCTGGCTGAACAGCGCCCAGGCCTCATGGTCCTGCAGCATCACGTCCAGCGACCTGGCGCCGGGCAGAACCGCGGGACCGGTCATGGGGATAAACCCGCCGGTCAGCGCAGACAGGGCGTTGATGGTGTTGATCAAGGCGCCCAGTTGCGGATTACCGCCGAGAGCGAATGCTTCAAAATCCGCGCCCAGCGTCGTCGTGGTCCAACTATTCAGATTCTGGTTGAAATAATACGCCCCGGCCAGGTAATCTACCCGGCCCCGGCTCCCCGACAGCCGCAACTCCTGCGAAAACATCTCCGACTCCCCGCGGTTATAGCGGTCCGCTATGTCCGCCGCATTGAAATCCACATCCGCATCGTCCGTCGTGTTGAATGTGCGGTACGCGCTGATCGCCGTCAACGTGTCGCTGGCGCCGATGTCCCAGTTCAGCTCCGCAGACACGCCGCTGTCATCGTTCTGCGATTCAGGCAGCCGGTTCATGTGCACCACGTAGTCGGTGAATTGATCTTCGTTCACCAGCGGAATGTGCAGGCTCGCCAGCAGCGCGTCGGAGCCGGGCCGGCCGTCAAAGGAGAAATAATTGTTGCGGAACGTGGCTGCGGCGCAGCACACCTCATCGATCTCGGAATAGTCCAGGATTACCCGCAGCGAAACATCCTCCGTCGGCGTATACAGCAGTTGTACCCGCCCGCCATAGCGGTCGCGGTCGTTGAGCAGGTTCCCGCCCTCACCCACGGCATCCACGAAACCGTCCCGGCTGGTCATGAACCCCGTCACCCGCACCGCCAGCACGTCCTCCACCAGCGAGCCGCCGCCGGCGGCGTTGGCGCTGAACAGGTCCAGGTTGCCGTAGCTCAGCTCAAAATAGCCGTCCGTCTCGTGGGACGGCGCCACCGTATTCAGCAGAACTGCCCCTGCGGACGAGTTGCGCCCGAACAGCGTGCCCTGGGGGCCGCGCAGCACCTCCACCCGCTCCACGTCCGCCAGTTCGTTGATGAGCGCGCTCTGGCGCGCCCGGTACACGCCGTCCACGTAGAGGCCGACCGAGGACTCGAGGCCGAAGTTCTGGGAACTGGTGCCGATGCCGCGGATATTGAAGTTTGCGGTAGTGGCGGTCTGGCTCTGCCCGACGCGCAGCGCCGGCGCGTTCTGCTGCAGGTCGAACATGTCGGTAATGCCGTGCTCGACCAGTTGCTCGCCGCTCAGGGCGGTGACGGCGACCGGAATGTCCTGGATGTTCTGCGCCCGTTTCTGCGCCGTGACGATGACCTCTTCAAGAATGCCCTGCTCCTGCGCATATGGCGCCGGTGCAACCGGGCAGAGTGACATGGTAAAGATTACTGCCAGCCACGCTTGTTGCCTGATTCTGAACGACATGAGTTTGCCCCACATGATCACCAATCCTCCTGAACGCAAGTATATCGTGCCAGTCCTGTCAAAACACGTTATTTGCGGCCCGGAATCGGCTGAACCGAACCTATACACAAAAGTATTGACAAGCTCCGTAAAAGGCATAGCATTCCATACCTGAGCAGGAATTACAAATCCTGCTCTCGCAGCGGTACGAAACGATGGTTCAGTGTTTGCAGCACCTGTCAACATCAGGAAAATAACATGCAGCAACAAACAAACGACCCTGAAGACCGCACCGCCCGTCCCGCGTGGTTCGGTTATGCCCAACTGGGTATTATTCTCATTCTGGTTGTAATTGCCTTGTACTTTGCCCGGGCGCCGGGCCGCGTCACCCTCGACACGGTGGCCGGTGAGGATGCGGATGCCGGCAAACCGGTCGTCAACGTGATCCGGCCCGAACCCACGGAGCAGGCGCTGACGGTGAAGTTGACCGGCGCAGTCAGGGCATACGACCAAGTGGCTGTGCGTTCTGAAGTTACAGGTCGCGTGGTCTGGGTTTCCCCCGAATTTGCCAACGGTGGGTCCATTACGGCAAACGAGACGTTCGTCAGGATTGACCCGGCCCGCTACGAGCTTAAGGTGGAAGCGGCGGAAATGGCCGTCAGGGAAGCGGAAGCGCGGCTGTCCGCGCAAAATACCCGGAGCGCGGAAGCCAGGCTTGGGGCAGCCCGGGCTGAACTGAAGCTTGCGCAACTTGACCTTGAGCGCACCGAAATCTCCCTTCCCTACAACGCCCGGGTAGTATCTTCATCCGTTTCGGCAGGCGAACTGGTCGGTCCCGTTGAAGGGATCGACGCCCGTGCGTCGGTATTGGGCCTGGTTTATCAACCGGGAATGTTGCAGGTTGACGCCCCGGTCGATCCGAAAATCCTGGGATACCTGACGCCCGCGGCCGGCCGGATAGCCACTATTCATACCCGTACGGAGCAATACGAAGCCAGAGTCGAGCGCGTGTCATCGGTAGTTGCGCCGCAAACGCGTCTTGCTTCACTGTTCCTGAAATTTGTATGAGAGGCTTGGCGGGACGCCGATCGACTCGGTCAGCATGCTGGTCGGTAATCTCATATCAGCGGCGGCGCTGGATCGAGACTTTAATGCCAGCCATACGGCGTCGGTCAGGGTACACCTCAATAAAAGACCGGTCCGCACGATATTGCCCCAGGATGTTGAAAGGCTGTGGCGCCGGGAAATCGGCGATATTTCCTACCTGGATAAAGTCAAGTTCCGTACTACGAGCAGGGTCACACGTCCAGGGGTTGCATACGCGCTGAAGCATGAAGATCCCGCGGTCCTGAAGCAGGCAACATAAGACGGGGTCAGGTCGCACAATGCACACGTGAGTGGGCATCAGGCCGAAGGATGAGGCAAACCACCAGTGTGCATTGTGCGACCTGACCCCACTTTAGAGTTTCCTATATAATACTCCCTCCATAATAACCAGGGAGATATAATGGGATTGCGTATCGGCGTCGACGTAGGCGGCACATTCACGGATTTTCTGGTCGTGGATGAGGCCGGCAACGCCGAGATCCATAAGACCTCGACCACCCCTGACGATCCGTCGATCGGCTTTTTCCGGGGTCTGCAAAAGGCCGCCGGCCGGCGCGGATGGCAACTGGATGACTTCCTGCAACAGGTGGAGACCATAGTCCACGGCACCACCATTACCACCAATGCCACCCTGACCGGCGACGGTGCGAATACCGGATTTATCACGACAAAAGGCTTCCGCGATGTGCTCAACATGCGGCGCGGCCTGAAGGAGCACCAGTTCGAAAAATATTCCCCGCCGCCGGCCCTGGTAGAGCGCAGTCACATCCGGGCCGTGGAGGAGCGTATCAACGTAAGCGGCGACATTCTCACGCCGCTGAACGAGGCAGACGTCAGGTCTGCAGCGCAGTATTTTCGCGAGGAGGGGATTGAAGCCGTCGCGGTATCATTCCTCTGGTCGTTCAGGAACCCGGTCCACGAACTGAGGGTAAAGGAAATCCTGGAACAGGAATTACCCGGCATCTACGTGTCCTTGTCGACGGAGATCCTGCCGCAGATCCGTTTATACGAACGCAACAGCACCACCGCGCTGAATGCCTACGTCGGACCGGTGCTGACCCGGTATATATCCAGGTTGCTGAGCCAACTGGAAACCAGGACCTTCACCGGCAACCTGCTCATCATGCAGTCCAACGGCGGGGTCATGTCGCCCCAGGTGGCGCAACGGTTTGCCTCCAATACCTTGTTGTCCGGCCCTGCCGGAGCCCCCATGGCCGGCGTGTTTTACGGCAACACCCACGGGTTCAAAAATGTCATCACCATCGATATGGGCGGTACCTCGTTCGACGTCGCACTGGTGAAAGACGCCGAGCCGGGAGTGACCACGGAGGGCATGATCGGGGAACACCGCATCGCGTCACCCATCCTGGATATTCACACCATCGGCGCCGGGGGCGGTTCCATCGCCTGGATCGACCGGGGCGGACTGCTGGCCGTGGGTCCGAAAAGCGCCGGCGCGGCGCCGGGGCCGGCCTGCTACGGCCGCGGCGGCACCCTGCCCACTGTCACCGATGCGCAATACGTACTGGGCTACCTGGACCCGGCGTATTTTGAAGAAGGTGAATTGCAGTTCGATGCCGGGGCCGCGCGTACGGCAATCGACGCACACATCGCACAACCCTTGTCCATGGACCCGGTCGCGGCGGCAGACGGCATTTACCAGCTGGTGAACAACAACATGGCGGCGGCGCTGGGCGTGGTGTCCGTGGAACGGGGTTATGACCCCAGGGAATTCGTCCTGGTGGTCGCCGGCGGGGCCGGCCCCATACATGCGGCGGCCATTGCCAGGGAACTGGATATCCCGTTGATACTCATCCCCAGGGAATCGTCGGTCTTCTGTGCGGCCGGCATGCTGATCTCGGACCTCAAACACGATTACGTCCGAACCTGCGCTATGGATATCGACCGGGTCGATACGGGCCAGGTTAACGCGTTATTTGCGGAAATGACGGAAAATGCCAGGCAGACCCTGGAATCGGAAGCCGTTTCGGACGAGCGGGTCGAGGTAAAATATTCAGCGGATTTACGCTATATCGGCCAGTTCAACGAGGTTGAAGTCCCCCTGCCGCACGGCGGTGAACTGGCGGACAGGTCCGTCAGGGACCTTTGCGCAGCCTTCCATTCAAAACACGACAGCCTGTATGGCTATTCCATGCCCGACGCCGATGTGGAATTGATTAACCTGCGCATCACCGCGCGGGGTAAAACGGAGAAACCGGCGCAGGAAAAACATGAAAGAAGCGGCGCCGCCCCGAACCATGCCTTGCTGGGTTCAAGAGATGCCTGGTTTGATGACGGGTTTGCCGATACCCCTGTCTATGATGGCCTGAAACTGGTCAACGGCAACCGTGTAACCGGTCCTGCAATTGTGGTGCAACCGACCACCACGATCATCGTACCCCCGGACTTTGCATTGTTATGTGATGAATATAATAATTATCTTATGTATCCTGTAACCAGGGATATCGATGATCTGATCAACGAATTAAGGTGAATCTTACGAGGGCTATGCACAAACGTAACTCAGGCCGGGGACAGACACATTCTGTCCCCAGATTTACACCACAGCAAGCAACGGGTGATCCTATGGATACCGAAGTAAAAATCAGCAGCATCGACCCAATCAGGGCTTCCGTTATCGGCAGCCGTCTCGATGCGATCAGCAAGGAAATCGGGCAGACCATGTTACGCACTTCACGCTCGCCGATTTTTTCCGAAGCGCGTGACTTCGTCACCGGTATCTTTGACAAGGACCTGCGCCTGGTAGCCCAGACGGCTTATATTCCGGTATTGATGGGCGCCCTGCCTTATGCGATAAGGAGTATTGCCGGGACGTTTGCAGGTGACGTCAATGAAGGTGATATCTTCATCCTGAACGACCCGTACCGCGGCAATAACCATCCCCCGGACATCAATATCGCCAAACCGGTTTTCTATAAAGGCGACATCGAATTCTGGACGATATGCAAGGGTCATCACGCCGACGTCGGGGGCGGGGGAGTGGCCGGGTATAACCCTGAAGCAAGAAGCGTGTGGGAGGAGTGCATCCGTATCCCGCCGGCCAAGTTATACGACGCGGGCAAGCCGAACAAGGCATTATGGGACACCATCCTGCTGAACGTGCACCTGCCGTTCCTGGTGGAAGGCGACCTGCATTGCGAAGTGGGCGCAGTCACCAAGGGCGAACGCAGCCTGCTGGCGTTATTGAACAAGTACGGACCCGACCAGGTCAACCTCGCCATCGACCAGATTTTTGACGCCTCGGAGAAACAGATGCGTGCGGCCATCGCTACCGTGCCCGATGGCGAGTACCGCGCCGAACGTTTCGTCGACCACGACGGCATTAACAAGGACAGGATGATTGCGGTCAGGTTGACCATCAGGGTCGAGAACGAAGACATCACCTTTGATTTCAGCGGCAGCGACCCGCAGGCGGCCGGCTACGTGAACAGCACCGTGCCGAACACGCTGTCCTCGGCTTACCTGGCCCTGTTCATGTCCATCGGCTCTGAAATCAGGTTCAACGAAGGTGCGTTGCGCGCGCTGCACGCGGTTGCGCCTGAAGGCACAATCGTGAACCCCTCGGAACCGGCGCCGGTAACAGGCTGTACCATCAACACCGCGCAGACCATTATCGAGGCAGCCTGGCTGGCCTTGTCCCAGGCCGTGCCTGACCAGGTTGATGCCGGCTGGGCGCGCTGGTGCGCACCCGCCACGATGGGTATGAATCCGCGCACCGGACGCTTGTTCGGTGACATTCATTTCATGTGTAAAGGCGGTGGCGGCGCATCAAAAGGGCTGGACGGCTGGGACCATATCGGCACCGTAGTCTGCGCCGGCGGGGTGCGGGCGCCGGACCCGGAACTGCATGAACTGGTCAATCCCTACACGGTTTTACAATATGAATACTGGCCGGACAGCGCCGGCGCCGGTGAGTGGCGCGGCGGCATGGGTACGATCTATCGCTGGCGGGTTGAAGCCGATAATATTGCCGTTGCCAATTTCGGCGGGGGTAACCGGGAAGCAACGGTGCCATTTGGCCTGGAGGGCGGCAAAGCGGCGCCGCAACACCAGTTGTACCTGAAAAAAGGCGATGAAACAATCGATGTGGACGCGGAAAGTTTTTATGACTACGGCACGGGAGATATATTTGAGATCTATCAAAGCGGGGGAGGCGGATTTGGCAACCCGTTGCGGCGCCCCGTTGCAAAAGTCAGGGACGATGTGGTGAACGGGCTGATATCCGCTGAAAAAGCCCGGGAAGATTACGGTGTTGTGATCGACCCGGAGTCTTTTGCCGTCGACGAAACAGAGACGCAAGCACTCAGAGGCTAGTCCGCATGTTTGAACTTGCCGGCAGGTTCAAAGATGAAGTCTGTTGTTTTCCTGCCCGGGGGCAGGGGACAGATTTGAAATCTGTCCCCGAAAAGTTCAACAGCCCCCATAGCGCGCCGGAGTGATAATTATGGAAAGAGCCGAACAGATTAAAGAATCAGTACGCGACAGCGAAGACCAGGTGTTTGAAACCGCCTCGGGGATTCCCATAGAGGAATTATACGGCCCTGCGCATGTCGCGGAAGAGCACCGGGATGATGCGGTCGGCGAACCGGGCGATTACCCGTTTACCCGGGGACCCTACCGCAACATGTACCGCGGCCGTATCTGGACCCGGCGCTTCCAGGTCGGTTTCGGATCGCCGCAGGAGAGCAACGAACGGATTAAATTCCTGCATAAACACGGCGCCAACGGCTTTGTCATTACCATTGACCTGCCCACTTCCTACGGCTTCGATTCAGATGATCCCATCGCCGAAGGTGAGGTAGGCGTGACCGGCCTTGCACTCAGCACGCTGGAAGACATGCGCGCGCTGTATGACGGATTTGGCCCGGACACGGTATCCTACGCCTTGTCGATACGCCCGCCGGTATCGTCGGTCTCGCTGGCGATGCTGGCCTGTGTCGCCGAAGAGAAGGGTATCCCGCTGGCCAGCGTGATAGGGACGCAGCAGAATGACCCGTTCTACCAGATGAGCGGCGGGCCGCTGCAGACCACGACCCGGTTTTTTCCCATGCAGGGTACCCTGCGGCTGTGTATCGACAACATCGAGTTCATGACAAACAACATGCCGCGCCTGAACTGGATGGTGACCAACGGTTACAACCTGCGGGAAACCGGCGTCAATGCCATCGAAGACGGGGCGTTTACCCTCGGCCATGCCTTCGATATATTCAGGATGGCAAAGGAACGGGGGCTCGATATCAACCGCTTCCCGAAACGCGCCTCGTTTTTCCTGTCCTGCTCCATCGATTTTTTTGAAGAGATTGCCAAGTTCCGCGCCATGCGGCGGTTGTACGCCAGGACCATGAAGGAAGAGTTCGGCGCTACCGACCCGGCCTGCCAGCGCATGCGCTTTTCCGTGCAGTCGGCCGGCAATACCCTCACTACGCAACAACCTGAAGTCAATATCGTACGCGCAGGCATCGAGGCCATGGCCGCGGTATTCGGCGGCGCCCAATCGATCCACCTGTGTTCCTACGATGAGGGGCACGGCTTGCCCACGGAGGAATCATCGCGTATCGCGCTGAGGACCCAGCAGGTAATTGCTTACGAATCCGGCGTTACCAAAACGGTGGACCCGCTGGGTGGGTCATATTACGTGGAACACCTGACCGATAAAATCGAGAGCGAGATAAACGCCAAGCTGGTTGAAATCGAGGAGCATGGCGGCATGGCCAGGGCCATACAGGACGGCTGGCTGGAAGAGCAGATCAATGCCGCCCGCTACCGCAACCAGCGCGACCTGGATTCCGGGCGCAAACCGCTGGTCGGGGTAAACCGCTATACCATCCCTGATGAGGAAGAGCGGCGCATAAGGGTACACAAGATAAAGGCGGATGAATGGGGAGAAAAACGCAGCCAGTACCTGTCGGCATTCCGCAATAACAGGGACAACCGGAAATGGAGTGATGCCATGGCCCATCTCGAAAACGCCTGGAAAGCGGGAGAAAACATGGTGCCGGTCATCATGAACGCGTTGCGTAACAATGCCACCATGGGCGAGATACACGAGGTCATGCGCAATGCCCAGAACTGGTCCTTCAGGTAAATAGAGAGAAAAGGGGACAGATTTAAAAATCTGTCCCCGGTTATACGGTCAGGTAAATAGAGTGAAAAGAGGACGGATTTCGAATTCAGGGGACAGGTTTAAACCTGTCCCCGATGGCGTTCTCCAGAGAGACTGAAATGATTGACAAGAACAGAATTCTACTCGCAAAGATGGGGCTGGACTGCCATGACACGGGAGTCATCACCGTGGCCCAGCAACTGCGGGAAGGCGGTTTCGAGGTCATCTACCTGGGACTGCACAACAGCGCCGACCAGGTTGCCAAGGCGGCGCTGGAGGAAGACGCGGACCTGATCGGTGTCAGCTTCCTGTCCGGCCAGCACGTTACCCAGGTGCGCAAACTGATTGACAGCCTGCGCGCCCGGCAACTGGAGGTGCCGGTTGTCTGCGGCGGCGTGATCCCGGATGACGACGCTGAAGAACTGCTGGGCATGGGCGTCAGTGAGGTCATCAGACCCGGCACCCTGACAGAAGAGTTGCTTGACAAGGTCAGGCGCGCATTGGGTTAATACGGCATGTTATGATCCTGGATGACATCGTCCGTCGCAACGGATTGCGTTTTCCGGAAAAACCGGCGTTGGTCTGTAACGGCGCCGGTTGTTCCTGGGCAGAGCTGGACCGGCGGGTAAACAAGCTCGGTAATGCTTTCCTGGATGCCGGATTGCAGGGCGGTGACCGCGTCGCGGTATTGCTCGGCAATTGCAGTGAATACTTTGAAATCTATTTTGCCTGCGCCAGAACCGGGCTGGTCGCGGTCCCCGTCAATTACCGGCTGACCGGCCATGAACTTGACCAGATTATCGACCATGCGGGACCGTCCCTGTTGATCACCGATACCGGATATGTAGAGCAGGCGAGGGCTATACAGTCCTTGCCGGCGCAACGCTGGTGCATATCCGCCGCCGCCGTGCAGGGGTTTAAGGACTACCATACAATCATGGATACGGCAGAGGCCGCGCCTGTCTCCTGTGACGGAAATGATATCTTCGCCATATTTTATACCAGCGGCACCACCGGCCTGCCCAAGGGCGCCCTGGTGTCCCACCGGAACCTGGAAATGAACGGTTACAACCAGGCTATCGCCGACCGCGCCGTACCCGGCGACGTCAACCTGCTGGCGACGCCCATCTACCACATGGGCGCGGTCTTCATGGCGCTGACCTACATGATGCTCGGTTGCACCCAGCATATTCTCAGGAAGTTCGATCCCGGCGCCTGGCTGGGGTTGCTGGAACAGAGCCGCGCCAGCGTGGCGTTGCTGGTGCCGACGATGATCAATGCGGTCCTGAGTGATGCGGACTTGGGAAACTATGATATTTCCTCCCTGCGGCTGATTTTCTACGGTGGCGGCCCCATGCCGGTATCCGTGCTGGAGCGGGCCATCGACCGGCTGGGCTGCGGCTTTACCCAGGGCTACGGGCTGACCGAAACCCTGGAGGCGACGTTCCTGGTCAGCGCTGACCACGTGATTAACGGAACCGAAACGCAGACCCGGCGCCTGGCCTCCGCCGGGCGTGAAGCCGTGGGCGCCGAGGTCAGGATAGTCGATGATGCAGGGGTTGATTTGCCCGGCGGTGAGACAGGCGAAATCCTGGTCAAGAGCGAGTCGGTCATAGCCGGGTACTGGAACAATCCGGAGGAAACCGCAAACGCAATCAGGGACGGCTGGTTCCATACCGGCGACCTGGGATACCTCGATGATGAGCGTTACCTGTTCGTCGTCGACAGGAAAAAAGACATGGTGGTCAGCGGCGGCGTCAATATCTATTCCAAGGAGATTGAGAGTGTACTGCACCGGCACCCGGCAGTACTCGAGGCCGCGGTTATCGGCCTGCCGGATGAAGCATGGGGAGAGGTTGTAACGGCGGTCATTTCAACCCGGCCTGGACGCGCAGTGACCGGCCAGGCACTGATTGACTTCTGCAGGACTTCGCTCGCCGGTTATAAAAAGCCCAGAAAAGTCTTTTTCATGGATGAATTGCCGAAAAATCCCAGCGGAAAAATCCTGAAACGGGTGTTGCGGGATAACCTGGCAAATGTTGTTAAATGAATATTGACGGCAAGTTCACAACCAGGCTGCTCGACCGGGACCGGGCGACTATTGCCCGGGCCATATCGGTGGTGGAAGCCGGGGGTGATGCGGCGTACCGGTTGCTCGACAGCATCCATGCGCGTACGGGCCGTGCATACAGGGTGGGCATAACCGGACCGCCGGGGGCGGGCAAATCCACCCTGGCCGGGGAGGTCACCCGGACCCTGCGCCAGGCCGGTCACAGTGTCGCAATCATAGCCGTTGACCCGACCAGTCCGTTCACTTCCGGCGCGCTGCTCGGGGACCGGGTGCGCATGGCGGACCTGGACAACGATGAGAACGTATTCATCCGCAGCATGGCCACCCGTGGAACGGGAGGCGGCCTGGGCGCAAGCACCGCCGATGTGGCCGATATATTTGACGCGGCAGGGTTTGATTACATATTCGTAGAGAGCGCGGGCGTGGGCCAGACCGAACTGGACGTACGCCACCTGGTGGATACCACCGTCGTGGTGCTGGTGCCCGAGGCAGGGGACCAGATCCAGGCGGCCAAGGCGGGCCTGATGGAGATCGCAGATATCTTCGTGATGAACAAGTGCGACCGGCCCGGCAGCAGCACGGCCATGCAGTCATTGCAGTCCGCGGCCAGCTTCAGGAATCACGGCGACAGTCAGTGGCAGACAGGGGTCATTGAAACCGCGGCCACCGAGTCCCGGGGTACGGCTGAACTGGTTGAGGAGATCCTGCGCCACAAAGCCTGGCTGCGCGCAACGGGCCGACAGCGCGGCCTCCTGCACAAGCGGGCAGAACAAAGACTGCAAAGACGCATCAGCGAGGCGGTGGACAACCGGGTATGGTCGGCTGAAAACAGGCAGTACCTGGCAAATGCATTAGCGCAGGTCATGGCCGGCGAGCTATCGCAGGATAGCGTAGTCAGGGAAATATGCGCCAGGATAAAACTGCCGGATAAGTGCGATGAGTAACAGTTATACGGCGCCGCTGGACGATACGTTATTTATTCTCGAGCATGTTATCCGTTGGGAAACATTGTTCGATCTGCCGGCCTACCGGCACGTCGACAGCGACCTGGCCAGGGCGGTGCTCACGGAGGGCGCAAAATTCTGCGAGCAGGTGCTGGGACCCATTAACGCCGTTGGCGACGAACAGGGGAGTGTGATACAGGATGGCAAGGTCAAGACTCCCGACGGGTTCAGGGAAGCCTACAAGTCGTTCACGGCGGCAGGCTGGCCGGGTCTGGACATGCCGGAAGAATTCGGCGGACAGCAACTTCCGCTGACGGTACAGGTTGCATTTGCGGAAATGCTCAACGGCGCCTGCCTGTCATTTGCCATGCTGCCCCTGATGCTGCGCGCCGCGTCCAGGCTGCTGATCGACCATGCCGCTGAGGACTTAAAGCAGCAGGTAGTCCCCAGACTGATCAAGGGCGAGTGGGGAGCAACAATCTGCATATCGGAAGCGCAGGCCGGCTCAGACGTCGGACGCATAAAAACCACGGCCGAAATTCAGGCCGACGGCAGCTACCGGTTGACCGGCACCAAGGTCTTTATCACCTATGCCGACCACGACCTCACCGGGCAGATAATCCACCTGGTGCTGGCCAGGACGCCGGGCGCGCCGCCCGGGACCCGGGGGATCAGCCTGTTCCTGGTGCCCAAACTGATGTTCGACGGCGGGCAGGCCAACGGGGTGCGCGTCGAGCGGCTGGAAAAGAAAATGGGCCTGAAGGCCTCGCCCACCTGCGTGATGCGCCTTGAAGACGCGACAGGCTATCGTATCGGCGAGGAAAACAGGGGTCTGAACGCCATGTTCACCATGGTCAACCTGATGCGCCTGGAAGTGTCCGTGCAAGGCCCGGCAATCGGCGCCGCAGCCACGGCAAAGGCGTTGAAATATGCCGCTGAGCGACCCCAGGGCGGCGCGCCGGACGCCGGTGCGGTGAATATCATCGAACACGCGGATGTGAAACGCATGCTGCTGCTCATGCACTGCAGGACCATGGCGATGCGCGCCCTGGTATTTGAAGCGGCAAGCAATCTTGACCTCGCCCGCCACGGGGGAGATGAAGACAGCAGACAGCAAGCGCTGCAACTGGCCGAATTTTTATTGCCGGTGTGCAAGGCCTGCGGTTCCGAGACCGGCTTCGACGTGGCCAGCCTGGCCGTGCAGGTATTCGGCGGGCATGGCTATATCACTGAGTCGGGCGTTGAGCAGTATGTCAGGGATGTGCGGGTGGCAGCGATCTATGAAGGCACGAACGGCATCCAGGCGCTGGACCTGGTGACCCGTAAGCTGCTGCGGGATCAGGGCGCCAGGTTTCAGACGCTGACGGGTAAAATCGCATCGACACTGGCCGGGATCAGTGTTACGGGTCCGATTGAACAGATTTACCTGGCTACGCAGACAGGACTGGCCGTGCTGGAACGTACCACAAGGCATGTTATGCAAATGGCGTCGGATCAGCGATGGCCCGACGTAGAATTTATCGCAAAGGATTATTGCCTGCTCACGGGTCTTGTCGCCGGTGCATGGATGTGGTTGCGAATCGCCCATGCGACCGGTGGATATGACCGGGACAAGCTGTTAAACAATATCAACTGCGCCAGGTTTTACGCCGAATATCTTATGCCGGAGATGCACACCCTGGCGCATCGCATAAATATCAGTTTTTCGGAGATGGAGGGATAAAACCGATCAATCCCGGCTGAACACGAATTTATCTTTCTCCCTCCTTACCGGCGGTTTAATGGCCGGACGGCCTTTCTGCAACTTGCCAAGAGCGTAGCCCTGCACCTGCGCGGCTTTGGCTATGATGGTGAACTTCATCAGCCAGCCACCGGCCGTCGCCAGGATGCAGGCCAGTAATGCCAGCGGGGCCAGCAGGGCCGGCTGGACAATGACCGTGACCAGCAGCAGCAGCGGCAGGGCGTTGCCCAGGATGACCTGGGGTCTGTCGATACCGTCCAGGACCTTCAGCGCGGCCGGGGGTGCATTGTTGGCCGCCATTCGCTGCCGGTAATTACGCCAGCTCACCAACCGCCAGCCCAGCAGCCCCATCAGCAAGTACAGGAGCCATCCCTGCGCGGCATTGGAAACGATGAGCAGGATGGACAGGATGGCCGCGCCCTCTGCCAGCCCGGTACTGATGATCAGCGGCACCACCGCCGGCTCGCGCCAGGCCGGGATGCCCTTGCTGGCTTTGAGGATCCTGCCCTGGCAGTAGAGGAACAGGAAACCCAGCAACCCTGCCGCGGCAAGCAGGCTGGGGGCCTGCATGAGTACGCCGGTAAACGTGGCGGCAAACAGCAGCACGGAGACGGACGCCTCCCGGGTCATCCAGGACGTCTGGGGGTGGAAGAATACGTGCAGGAAACGCCACGGGCGGCCGATCTCCAGCCACACCAGGAACAATCCCAGGCCCACGAATACCAGTGCAGCCAGACCGATGACCAGGTTCGGCGTGCCGGGCCAGGAGGCGATGGCCGCCATGAGTATCAGGGCGCCGCCGCTGCCGCCGAACATGAAATTCCCCGCCGCGCGCCAGTCCCACTGGGTCTGCAAGGCATTGCCGAACGTGTTGCTCATTCCTGCATGTCCCCCTGCATGTCTTCCGGCGCTTCCCTGTCCCACAGGTAGTAGAAACCGGGCTCGGTGCCCAGTTCCGCGTGCATCTGGAACCAGGTATTCTCCGCCAGCAGTTCGGAGACGTTGCTGTTCTCGTCCTCTATGTCGCCGAAACTCAGGGCGTCGGCTATACAGGAATTGACACAACCCGGTGTGGCTTCGGGATCGATGCCGGGGGTGAGGCCTTGTTCCACACCGGCATCCACCCGATCGGAACAGAAGGTGCATTTCTGCGCCACGCCCATGGTGCGTTCATCGAATTGAATCGCTTCGTTCTCGGTGGGGATATCGCCGTAGGCGAATTCCGGTTTGTCCACCTTGTAGCGGGCCTGGTAGGGGCAGGCCACGGTGCAGTAACTGCAGCCGATACACAGGTCGTAGTCGATGGTGACGATGCCGTCCTCCCGTTGCGCGGTTGCGGTGCTGGGGCAGACGTGCATACAGGGCGGGTCCGCGCAATGCTGGCAGCCCACCGGCATGAACAGGCGTTGCACGTCGGGGAATTCGCCCCATTCGACGTCCAGCACCTTGCGCCATTGCACGCCCGGTGGGGTGGCATTGGTGTGTTTACAGGCCGCGGTGCAGGTCTGGCAGCCGACGCAGCGGTTGAGATCCGCGATCATCACGTAACGGGTCATAGCCCTGCTCCGGGTAAGGGGACGGATTTGAAATCCGTCCCCGGAAAATCAGCGATTGTTACATTGCAAGTCATAACCCTGCTCCTATCCTGGTGACATAGACCTTGGTGCCGTCGATACTGGAACCGCCGCCGTCCAGCGAGTCCACGTTCATGGGGACCAGGGCATTCAGCCCGGGCCGTTTCAGGTCTTTGGCAAACGGCATCTTCCACTGGCCGAACTGGGCGATCATCACCACCACGTCGGGCCGTACCCCCTGGCGCAGGCGGGCATAGCCGCGGGTGGAATTGACCGGCGAGGTGACCTCGATGAGGTCGCCTTCCTCGATACCCATTTCCCTGGCCCTGCCGGCATTCATGACGACACCGTCGTGGCCGTACACGTTATCCGCCACTTCCTTTATCAGTTGTATGCCGACGTTGCCTCCCCAGGCGTATTGCATGCTGCGTCCAGTCAACAGCCAGAACGGGTAGTCCGCGGCCTTGACGTCGTGGTTGCGTTCGATGATCTCATCCCAGAGCCTGTTCAGGTCCTCGAATTCCGGCAGGGGTTTGTATTCTTCCAGTTGCTTGTCCCACCAGTGCACCCCGGTCTCATGCAGGCGGTTGGCCAGTTGTTTGCCCATACGGAAATAGCGTTCCTGGTACGGCAGTTCAAAACGCAGCCCCAGGTCCTCCAGCTTGTGGTACAGGTACCAGTTCAGGCGCGAGTAGGGGCGGGTCTTGAAGCCGTTCTGCCTGAACCAGTCCAGGTCCAGGATTTCCTTGCCGCCGGTCAGGTCATGGCTGGCGGCCTTGCTTACCGCGTTCCAGATATCATCCTGGGAGTGTTCCTTGTCCGGCTCCAGGGCGAAGTCATAATCGTCTGTCTGCAGGGGGATGCCGCACACGCCGGCGTTGATCGCGCCGTTATAGGCTTCCAGCAGACCCGTGCGCCGGGCCAGCTCGTTGGCGATCCAGCTGAAGTCCTTCGCCTCGTGCAGCGGTTCTATTACCGCCTGGCGCAGGGCCCAGCCTTCCGATTCCCAGTGGTTCTCCATGTAGTGCCCGCCGCCGATGCGGTGTAACTGGTCGCTCTCCAGGTCCGTCGCCTCCGGCATGATCACGTCGGCGAAGTGGTTAGTCTCATCCAGGGTGTAGGCGAACGCAGCAACAAAAGGAAACTCCGCCATCGCATCCCCCATCCTGTTTGTTTCGGAATGGGAAATGGCAGGGTTGCATTTATAGACGAACCAGATATCCGGCGGGTTCGGTTTCGGCCAGCTTTCCGCTGCCCGGCCCTGCAGCCGCAACCAGGCCAGGGTCGTGGAGCCGAACAGTTGTGCGCCCATCTTGCTGCCGCCCATGGGGGTCAGGCTGTTGTGGGCATGGCGGGTGAAGGGGTTGGCGTCCCAGCCTTCCTTATCGGTCGGGGTAAACGTATGGGTCATGAAGCCGTCTTCACCGGCTTCCACGGTCAGCGACCTTTCCCAGTCCGTATCGCCGGCCACGTGGGTGGTGCTGCCCAGCATGCCGCCGGACACCTCCAGCGCGCCTACCAGCACCTGCATCATGGTATGGGCCCAGACGCACTCGTACGCGCCCCAGCCGTTGTTGACGGATTTACCCAGTACCGTCGCCACCGGACGGAACGGCAGTTCGCGCCCGTCCACTATCTCGGTCTCGCCGATATGGGCGTGGGCCAGGTATTCATTGGTGATGCGGCGGATGGTCGCGGCCGGGACTTCGGAAATCTCCGCAGCCCATTCCGGGGTCTTGTCGGCCAGCAGTTGCCGTGTTTTTTCCAGCCCGGTCGCTCCCTCGACGCGGTCGTAACGCCAGGTCTCCTCATCGGCGCCGACCTCGATGGCGCCGGTTACGGTAAACGTCCCGACCAGGGCCGGGTCCGCATCGGCCCGGTCGTGAGGCACGGCTCCATTTGAATTGTTGTCCCACATCAACGGTTTTTTCGTTTCCGGGTCGCGCAGGTAGAAACCGTTGGGTCCCACCAGGTAGGGGGATGCGGTGCGGTTTTTCAGGAACGGCACATCCAGCTTGTCCATGGGGGTCTCGTGCAGCAGGACGTGCAGCATGGAATACAATACCGCGTTGTCGGTCTTGGTCTTGATGGGGATCCATTCCGCGGCGTTGGCGCCGGTCACCGACAGGTGCGGTTCGAACTGTATGCGTTTCATGCCGCGCTTGCGCGCGTCGGCATGGCGCCGTACCCCGGTCACGCCCCCGGAGGCGTCGATGTTCATGCCGAATGAAATGATGTACTCGCAGCGTGGCGTATCGGGCAGGATGGTAAAGGCCCGGTGCCAGAGTTCGCCGAACATGTGCTCGGTGTGGTAACACTTGACCGTGCCGCCGGCGCCCAGGCTCTGGTCGAACGGACCCCAGGCGAACAGCAGGGCCGGAAAACTGCCCATGTACTTGAACGGGGTGGCCGCGCCGCCGGTGGTGAAGGCCAGGCGCGGGTTGCCGTTCTCGTCCATGACGCCTTTGGCCCGGGTCGCGTTCATCTTGTCCGCGACGATGTCCAGGGCTTCGTCCCAGCTTATCTCCACCCAGCCCGGCTCTTCGTGGCGGCCTTTCTTCGGGTTGGTGCGTTTCATGGGCCGTTTGATGCGGTCGGGATTATACAGTTTCTGCACCAGTCCGAAGGGCTTGACACAGACCTTGCCGTCGGCGGGGTGTTCCCCTTTCAGGTCGAAATTGGGTTCTATTTTTGTGGCGACGCCGTCAACGGTCTCGACGGTGAGTAAATCAGGACCGTTAACGCACTGGTAGCAATAGGTGGAAACCCGTTTTACTTCAGGTTCAACTTTGGCATGCATCCGTAGTTCCCCCTTCTATATTCACATGGATGAACAGGATAAACAGGATAGAAGATTCTGGTTCAGGTTACGCCGCGCGGTTGTGGGTGATGGCCTCGCGCAACCCATCCAGCAGCCCTTCCAGGTGCGCCATGCGTTCGCGCAAATCAGCCATTTGTTCTCGCAGGGTAGCTATGTCACGCCGCATCTCTCGTTGTGCCGCGTAATTCTGTACAGCCAGCATAACACCAACTGTAATGATACCGATTAATTCAGGGGTCATATTTTGTTTCCTACAATATCAGGTTTTCCATAGAACTTACTACACTCAGTCTAGCAGGTTTGACCCTCGTATTCAATCCGCAGTCATCGTCAGGCATCGACCACAGCCGTTGCAGTAATCTCGATCAGAAACTCCGGCATGGCCAGGGCATCTATGCCCAGCAAGGTATTGGCCGGCAGGTGGTCCGGGTCGAAATAGCGGCTCATGGCCGCGCCGATGGGCGGTATTTTATCCGGGTTGTAGTCCACCACGTAAACATCCAGGCGCACTACGTCTTTCATGGTGGCGCCCGCCGCGGCCAGGGTGGATTTTATGTTTTCCAGGGCCTGGGCCGTCTGCGCTTCCAGGTCGTCCCCGCCTACCAGGTTCATGTCCTTGTCCCAGGCAGTCTGCCCGGCGCAATGGATGATCTTTGTCCCCGTGGAGACGACAACCTGGGAAAAACCGAATTGAGCGGAAGGCCAGACGTCGTCGGGTTGGATATGCTGATTTGCCATGTGTCACCTTTATAGTTGTGCAATTGCAACGCTGTTGCGGAAATTGTTGCCATCAGACATTTATCATAGTATATTTATGAGTCGTTTACATGTAAGCCTTTTTATTGTATAAGACACAAAAGTCAATACAATTTCAATATAATTTCCAAGTTTAAACGGATAGTAGGGGAGAACCATGCTTCAAACTACAGTTAACCGTTCGGCCAAGCTGCTGAAACTCTCTCTGATCGCATTTCTGCTAAGCCCGGTCACACTGGTATTTGCACAGGGTAGCGCCCTTGAGGAAGTGATCGTTACCGCGCAGAAACGTGAGCAGTCCATCCAGGACGTAGGCATTGCCATTACCGCGTTTTCCGGCGAGCAACTGGATGCCCTGGGCATTACTGACAGCACAGCCATTGCTGAGTTCACCCCTGGCGTGCACATTTCCGGCAACAACGCCGGTTACACACAGCAGTACACTATCCGCGGCGCCACCCAAAATGACTTCAACGACCTGGCGGAGGCGCCCAATGCGGTCTATGTGGATGAAGCCTACCAGGCAGCAGGCCAGGCCCAGTTGTTCTCCCAGTTCGATATGGAGCGGGTGGAAATACTGAAAGGCCCCCAGGGCACGTTGTTCGGTCGTAACGCAACCGGCGGACTGGTGCACTACGTCACCAAGAAGCCTACGGACGAGTTTGAAGGCTACGGCGATATCCAATACGGCCGCTATGATACAGTGCGTTTTGAAGGCGCGGTCAGTGGCGCCCTGACTGAGGGTATCAAGGCCCGGATTTCCGGATTTTATCGCAGCCATGACCCGATCCTGAAGAATGTTTTTACTCCTGATGATCTGCCGGAGACCCCGGCTTTCCTGGCAAGTCAGGGACGCGGCCCTCTCAATGGTTCACTGGATGGCCAGGCCGATTTGTGGTCTGAGGATTCCCATGCAATCCGCAGCCAGGTAGTGCTTGAACCCAGCGATACAGTCCAGATAGAGATCAAGGGCCAATATGCCAAGCGCGTTACTTCATCCGGCCCCTACCAGAACGTCGCCACGATCAGCGAAGTCGATGCCAAAGGCCGAGTGGTCAACACCTTGTACTCCAATGAGCAGACCAATCCCCAATCCTGTGAACAACTGGTGGTTGGTACGACTGATTGTTATGGCAATCCATTCTTTGCAGGCTCACCGCTCGACCTGGACTTTGATCCGTTTCGTCCGGCTCCGGATACGGATTTTTTTGGATATAAGGATCGTGATGGTATCGAAGGACTGACTACTTCCACCGACCATGCCCTGTCCGACTATGATACCTATGAGATCTGGAGTGTTACCGGCAAAGTGAGTATTGACTTGAATTTTGCCACCCTGGTTGCCGTGCTCAACTACTCGGACCAGGATAAGGATACTTCACTGGACGTTGATGCAGGGGCGGGGCCACAGTTGATCGTGACCGGCGATTCGGTCATCGACTGGTATACCCAGGAACTGCGGCTTGAAGGCGAGGAGGACCGTTACCGCTGGATATTCGGCACCTATCTCATGAGTATCGACGGCGAGTTCTCCCAGAACCTGTCGGACACAATCGGCGGCATCAATGTCTTCGGCGCGAGTCCACCGCCTAACGGCGCTGGAGTCGCACATTTGTATCTGGATGGTTCATTCGATGCGTTTCTGAAGACTAAATCCTTCTCCCTGTTCGGCCAGGTGGATTATGATCTGACCGACAGGTTGATGTTCTCCCTGGGTGCTCGCGGCATCTGGGAGAAAAAGGATTACGAATTTTACAGTAATCTTTTCATCAATACCCGTGATGCAACAGTGGAAGGTCTCAGGAGCGGAGATACGCCGGTGGCTCCATTTTTTCCAAACCACGAAGAAACGACGGATGATTTTCTCTGGTCGGGCAGGGTCGGGTTGCAGTATGCCCATAACGACGACCTGATGCTCTATGCCAACTTTAACCGCGGTGTGAAGGCAGGCAGTTGCAATTCGCCGTTGCTGACGTTCCTGACCCCGGCAGAATACTGTTATGACGAGGAGATATTGCTGGCCTATGAGGTAGGCTTCAAATCCACCTTGATGGACGGCAGAGCCCGAGTAAACGGTTCGTTTTACTATTATGATTATTCCGATTACCAGGTATTCCAGTTTATCGGTACTTCCGGCGCCGTGTACAACTCCGATGCTGAATACTACGGCGGCGAGGTAGAGATCTACGCCAACCCCATCGACAACCTGGACCTGATCTTAGGTATCGGCTACATCGATCCGACCGTGAAAGACGTAGGTATTGCCGCTTCATTTGAACCGGACGGCAGTATCAGCCGGGTAATCCGTGACGTGGAACCGTCATTCACTCCGGAGGTGCAGTTCAATGCCCTGGGCCGCTACACCTGGCCTTTGACAGTAGGCGGCAGTGTGGCGCTGCAGGTGGACGGCAACTATGCTTCGTCCGCGTTCCACAACATCAATAATTTCGATACCCACTACATGCCCAGCTACTGGCGCGGCAACGCCAGCCTGTCCTGGTACAGCGCCGACGAGCGCATTGAGGTAACCGGATTTATCGATAACTTCTCCGATACTCGCAACGTGAATATCGGATTCGAACTGGCTGCAGTCTGCGGTTGTGACGAGCAGTCCGTCGGCTTTCCTCGTACCTACGGCATCAAGCTGAGGTACAATTATTTCTAGCAGGAACAGGGGACAGATTTAAATCTGTCCCCCGGCGTTTATAAAAAAACCGGGGTCATCCCCGGTTTTTGTTTTTAAAGGTGACACGCCGCAAAAGCAGTGGCAGGAAAAAAAGGAAAATTGCAATCGGATGTTATGGTTCCTATAATCTGTAGATAGTCTTCATTAGTATTAGCAAATACGACCAATCACAAGACTGCTCACGGGCTGGGGGGCTGAGTAATGAGCGACAGACTGCTTTCCGTTTCAACGGTTTTTTCCCTGTTTCTGTTTCTGACTGGTTTCAATACACCCGTACTGGCGCAGGGCGGTATCCTGGAAGAAGTGATCGTCACCGCGCAGAAACGCGAGGAGTCCATCCAGGACGTCGGTATTGCCATTACCGCGTTTTCCGGCGCACAACTGGATGCGTTCGGTTTTACCAACAGTACCGAGTTGACGGCGTTTACGCCGGGCGCTCACATGTCCGGCAACAGCGCCGGCCATACCCAGCAGTTTACCATCCGGGGCGCGACCCAGAACGATTTCAACGACCTGGCCGAAGCGCCTAACGCGGTCTATATCGATGAAGGTTACCAGGCCGCGGGCCAGGCGCAACTGTTTGCCAGTTTCGATATGGATCGTGTGGAAATCCTGAAAGGACCGCAGGGCACCTTGTTCGGGCGTAACGCAACCGGCGGCCTGGTGCATTACATCACCAGGAAACCGACCGAGGAGACCGAGGCCTATGGCGATATGGTCTACGGCAAATATGACCAGGTGCGGTTTGAGGGCGCGGTAAGCGGCGCTTTATCAGAAAACATCAAGGCGAGAGTATCCGGTTTTTACCGGCGCCATGATCCCATCCTGAAGAATATCTTCACGCCGGAGGATCTCCCGCCCACGCCGTTATACCTGGCTGTCCCGTTTACGCCTAACGGGGGGCCGCCCCGCGGTCCCCTGAACGGTTCGCTCAGCGGCCAGGATGATCTCTGGACCGACGACCAGTATTCGATTCGCGGGCAGGTCCTGATTGAACCCAACGAAGACCTGGAGATCCTGCTCAAGGGTCAATATGCCAAGTCCACACTGGCTTCCGGCCCGTACCAGAACGGGGCGACAATCGGTGAATATGACGACCAGCACCGGCGCGTCAATTCCCTGTTGTCCAACCACAGGACCAACCCCAATTCCTGCGAAGCCCTGATCGTCGGAACCAAGCAGTGTCTGCCGGGCGGTGAAGTCTTTGACTTTGATCTTGATGACTACCGGCCGGCTCCCGATACGGACCTGTTCGGCTATCGTGACGTGGATGGCGGTGAGGGCCTGACTACCTCTACCGACCATACCGTGGCCGATTTTGATACGACCGAAACCTACGGCTTTACGGGCAAGCTGACCTGGGACATGGACTGGGCAACCCTGGTGCTGGTCAGCAACTATGCGGACCAGGAGAAAATACGCACCCTGGACGTGAACTCCGGTCCGGCGCCGCAATTTGTCGTGACCAGCGATTCCGTGGTCGACTGGGTTACCCAGGAAGTACGCCTGGAAGGGGAGACCGACCGGATGCGCTGGATAGCCGGGTTCTATTACCTGAACATCGATGGCGAATTCAGCCAGAACCTGGGCGATACCGTTGGCGGCATTAACGTTTTCGGCGCCAGCCCGCCGCCGAACGGCGCCGGCGTCAGTAACCTGTTCCTGGAAGGTTCGCTGGATGCGTTCCTGAAAACGCAGTCCTACTCCCTCTTCGGCCAGGTCGACTATGATCTCACCGAACGACTGGAGTTGAATGTAGGCTGGCGCGGCATCATCGAGGAAAAGGATTACGAGTTCTACAGCAACCTGTTCATCAACACCGACGACCGGTGGACGGAAAGCCTGCGCCGCGGCGGTACGCCAATCGCATCGCTGCTGCCGGATCATATCGAAGACACGTCTGACTTCCTCTGGTCCGGCAAGGTGCAGTTGAACTACTCCCACAGTAATAACCTGTTGCTGTACGCCGGTGTCAACCGGGGTGTGAAAGCCGGGAGTTGTAACGCACCGGTGCTTACCTTCCTGACACCGGAACAATACTGCTTTGATGAAGAGGTATTGCTGGCCTATGAGATAGGGCTGAAGTCAACGATTTGGGACGGGAAGGCCCGTATTAATGCTGCCGCTTACTACTATGATTATTCCGATTACCAGGCCTTCCAGTTCGTCGGCACCTCCGGCGCGGTATTCAATGCCGACAGTGAATCCCTGGGGTTTGAGGTGGAGATAGTCACCAACCCGGTCGATAACCTGGACCTGTTGTTCGGCATTGCCTATATCGATCCCAAGGTGAAAGACCTGTCCATTGCGCCGGGCGTTTTACGCGATGTCGAACCGTCCTTCACCCCGGAGGTACAGTTCAACGCGCTGGGCCGCTATACCTGGCCGGACTCAATCCTGGGTGGTTCGCTGGCCCTGCAGGTGGACGGCAACTATGCATCCAGCGCGTTTCACAACATCAACAACTTTGACGCCGACAGAATGCCCGATTACTGGCTGGGCAACGCCAGCTTGACCTGGATCAGCGCAGACGAGCATTGGGAAGTGGGCGGGTTCATCGATAACTTCTCCGATACCCGCAACATGAACATCGGTTTCTCGCTTCCCTTCGTCTGCGGCTGCGACGAGCAATCTTACGGTTATCCGCGCATGTACGGCGCCAGGGTGCGCTACAACCATTTCTAAAAATCAGTGAGTCTGAACCCATTGATTTAAATACCGGGGTCATCCCCGGTTTTCGAATGGGTCCAACACGTCCACGCCGAGTTGGGTGAAATCGTTGACGTTGCGGGTTACGACCGTCAGCCGGTGAAGCACGGCTATCGCCGCGATCATGGCGTCTTCCATCAATGTATCTGACCGGCGGTGTTTGAGCCGTGCCCATACTCGAAAGGCAGCCGCATCCATGGGCAATATGTTATAGGAAGTGAGCACCCTGCCAAGCCAGTCTTCCAGTTCTGCCGCCTTTGCGGAATCCGGTTCACGCGTCAACTCGATACCTGCCTGGATCTCTCCAACAGTTACCGCGGAGAGGTAAAGCTGTTCGGGGGCTGCATCGGCGATCCAGTTCAGGACGCCTTTATGTGGTCTGGGACGACGCAGTTCCGAAACGACGTTGGTGTCGAGAAGATACACCTGTTTACTCGAAGCGCGGCGATGTGCGGTGCCGGCGTTTCTCACGCGGCGGCGTCAAGGCATCGGTCCTGGCTTCGGGTGCAAGCAGCAGTTCCTTGAGGTCCGGCCTGGACAATTGCTCCAATCGGCGCCACTGCTCGATCGGGACCAGCACCGCCGCCTCCACGCCGCGTTTGGTTACGATTTGCGGCCCTTCGGCCAGGCTCGTCTCCAGGAGCTCGCTGAACCTTGCCTTCGCGTCCTGTACTTGCCATGTGTTGTTCATATTTCCTCTGAAATGTTTTAGCTTATCCTGACTAGACATATAACTAGTCCATATCAAAAAGTCAAGTTATATCAAAACGGGTCAACAGAAATCACCGTCAAATCAAAGGGGTAAATCAACATTGAATTTGATTTATCCAACCGCGTCTGTTATCTTCAGACGACATCAAACACGTAAAAGGAGACCGCCCTCATGGACAATCAACTGCCTCAAGAACCTGCCACCCCCGAAGAGATCTGGGCCATTCTGCGAGAGGTATCCAGGACCCAGAAAGAAACCGCTCTGCACATGAAGGAGACCGACCGGCAGATGAAGGAAACCGACCGCCGGTTGAAGAAGACGGAGGCGCTGTTTAACAGTCAATGGGGCAGGCTGGTAGAGAGTCTGGTGGAAGGCGACCTGGTCGCCTTGTTGCAGGGATACGGGATTGACGTGGAGTCGATGTCCCCCCGAGTCAAGGGACGCCGTAATGGCGAGCACTATGAATATGACATTCTGGCCGTTAACGGTGAGGAAGTGGTCGTGGTGGAAGTGAAGACCACCTTGCGGTCTGAGGATGTGACACATTTTCTGGGCAAGTTAGCCAAATTCACGGTACATCAACCGGTGTATAAGGGGAAGAAGATTTTCGGCGCCGTGGCATACCTGACGGTGGATCATGACGTGGAGTTGTATGCGGAGCGGCAGGGTTTGTTTGTCATCCGGGCTACGGGCAGCAGCGCCAGCATTATCAACCAGGCAGATTTCCAGCCTCGGGCGTTCCACTGATTGACCGGTTTTCAGATTATCCTGTTTTACGACAATGCCTTGGTCAATGCGCCATGCAGGTCGTCCCTGAGGTCAGCCACGTCCTCGTGGCCGATGGACAGGCGGAGCAGGCCGGGTTCGATGCCGCTCCGGGCTTTCTCTTCATCCGTCAGCCGGTTGTGGGTGGTGGTGGCCGGATGGGTAATGGTGCTCTTGCTGTCGCCGAGATTCGCGGTGATGGAGAACAGTTCGGTGTTGTCGATAAGCCGCCATGCCGTTTCTTTCCCGCCGTTGACGACGAAGCTGACGATGCCGCCGAAGTCCTTCTGCTGGCGCTGTGCCAGTTCGTGTTGCGGATGATCGGCAAGCCCCGGATAGTAAACCTTTTCTATTCCAGGCAGGCCTCGTAACCACTCGGCGATCTGCGCAGCGTTGCGGCTGTGGGCCTGCATTCTCAGGCTCAGGGTTTCGAGCCCTTTCAGGAACACCCAGGCATTGAACGGGCTCATGGAGGGGCCGCCGTACTTGAGGACAGGGTACACGTTCTCTCCCAGCAATTCGTCGCTGCCCAGTACGGCGCCGCCGACGCAGCGTCCCTGGCCGTCCAGGTATTTCGTCGCGGAATGGATAACGATGTCGGCCCCGTGCCGGAAAGGTTGCTGCAGGACGGGCGTACAGAAACAGTTGTCCACCACCAGCAAACAGCCGTGGCGCCGGGCCATGTCGGCCAGACGTTGAATATCGGCAATTTCCGTCAAGGGATTGGAGGGGGTTTCGAGGTATAACAGCCGCGTCTTTGCGGTAATTGCGGCCTCCCAGGCGCCGTAGTCACTGAGCCCGACATAACTGGTCGCGATATCGAATTTACTGAGGATTTTATTGAACAGGTTCACTGTCGTACCGAACACACTGTGGGAAGAGACGATATGATCGCCTGCTTGCAACAGGCCCAGGCACGTGCTCAGTATGGCGCCCATTCCGGAAGAAGTTGCAATACACCGCTCAGCGCCTTCCATCGCAGCCAGCCGCTCCTCGAAGATGCGCACCGTGGAATTGGTGAACCTGGAATAGATATTGCCCGGTTCTTCCTCGGCAAACCTGGCCGCGGCCTGGGCCGCGTCCCTGAATACGTAACTGGACGTCAGGAACAGCGGTTCACTGTGTTCGCCTTCCCCGGTAGGTTGCCGGCCGGCGCGCACTGCCAGGGTGTTCACCCCGTACCGATCAGGATCGATTTTAGCCATGTTACCTCCTCGACCCGTCTGTTTCCGGCAGTTCCACCGGAGAAAAACAGGTCTGACAGTTGAAACAGCAAGAGACCACCTGTCGAAAGTACATGGCTGAGTGCGAGTTTTACTGGCGGAAGGCGCAAAAAAACCCGCATTCAGCTTGGACGCTAAAGCAGGTTGGTTCTCTTTAGCCGTATTTATAATGCGCCCGCAAGCTGAATATCAAATCGGCGCACAACTCAGAGCAACGATATTACAATTACTGGTCCGTGTCAAACATTTTGGGCGAGGAGATAATCTCCGTATTGTTCCCGCAGAGTCAGTTTACTGACTTTTCCCGTGGCCGTGTGAGGTAATTCCTCAACGAATATCACTGCATCGGGTTTCCACCAGCGCGCAACTTTACCGTCAAACCAGGCCAGCAGGTCTTCTCTGGACACGGTTTGATCGGGCTTTTTAACGGCTATCAGCAAGGGCCGTTCGGTCCACTTCTCATGTGCGGCGCTGATCACGGCGGCTTCGGCAATGGCGGGATGGGTCATGGCGCAGTTCTCAAGCTCTATGGAACTGATCCACTCCCCGCCGGACTTGATCAGGTCCTTGGACCTGTCGGTGACCTGGATGGTACCGTCAGGGTCTATGGTTGCAACGTCCCCGGTCGTGAACCAGCCGTTTGCGTCAACACCGGATTCCGCTTCCGTTGCCCCGAAATAACTCTCGCATACAGTCAGGCCTTTCACCTTCAGGTGTCCGGCCGCGACGCCGTCCCAGGGCAGGGCGTTATCCCCATCATCGGTGATCTTTACCTCCAGGCCGAAGATGGGCTTGCCCTGTTTCAGCGGGTACTGCCTGCGTTGTTCCTCATCAAGTAATTCAAAGTCCGGACCGGGCACATTCAATGTGCCGGCTGAGCAGAGTTCGGTCATCCCCCAGCCCTGGGCGAGTTCCACTCCATAATCGTCCCTGAAACGTTCGAACAGGGACAGCGGGGTGGCCGCGCCGCCGACAACTGCCTTGCGCAAGGTATCCAGGTTGCCACCTGACCGGTCCAGGTGATCCAGCAGCATCTGCCAGATTGTCGGCACACTGACGCCGTAAGTGACTTTTTCCTGCGTGATAAGCCGGCCTACCACCTGCGGATTGCCCATGTAGCGGCCCGGGAACACGATGCCGGCGCCGACCAGCGGCGCGCGGAAAGGCAGGCCCCAGGCGTTGACATGAAACATCGGCACGAGCGGCATAATGACGTCGTTCGCGCCGGGGCCGCCGGCATCGAGTACCGCGGTGGACAGGGTGTGAAGCAGCAGCGACCTGTGGGAATACAGCACTCCTTTGGGGTTGCCGGTGGTGCCGGAGGTATAGCACATGGCGCAGGCCGAGTTTTCACCCGGTTCCGGCCAGGCGCAGGTGTCATCCTGGCCGGCCAGCAGGTGTTCATAGACATGTACATTCCGGAAAGAGGCGCCCGCATCATCGTCTGTGTCCAGGACCACTATGCCGTTGACATGTTTGATCTGTGGTTTCAGCCGTTCCAGGGTTGGGATAAACTCCGGCTCGGTAAATATCCATTTGTCTTCCGCGTGGTTGATGATGTAAGCGATCTGGTCGTCGAACAGGCGCGGGTTGATGGTGTGCAGTACGTAACCTCCGCAGATGACCCCGTAATAGAGTTCAAGATGCTGCTGGTGATTCCAGGCCAGGGTGGCGATGCGGTCGCCCGGTTGGCAGCCAAGTGCCTGCAAGGCGTTGAACAGCTTGCGGGCGCGCCGGAATACACCAGAATATGATGTTCTCCGGACATCCTGTTCGGATACTGCGGATACGACTTCACGCTCGCCGTGGTACATTTCCGCATGGCGCATCACCGTGGTGATGGTGAGCGGCATGTCCATCATTAATCCTTTCATATCCGTTGTTCCGGGTGGGTGATTGAACCGTGAAACAGTGCGCGTCCCGGGAACTTAAAGAGACCCGGCAAACTCCAGGTATTGTTGAGCCAGGTCGTTCAAGAGTGTATCCACCTGTTCCGGCGATTTGGCATAATGCAGCAGTACCAGCTCATCCACCCCGAGTTCATGATACTGCCTGATCATCTCGCGGTCATATTCATGGTCGAAAGGGCAGACATAAACGGAAATATCTTCCCTGGGGCGTCCTGCCTCTGCCAGCGCCGCTTCCAGGTTCTCAAGTTGTGGGGCCAGTTGCTCCGGGTCGGCGCCGATGGCAAACCAGCCCTGGCCTTGCTCCGCCACCCGCCTGAAGTTGGGCCGGCTGTTCCCGGCGAGAATGATAGGCGGATGAGGACGTTGCACCGGCTTCGGGTAGAATCGGCAAGGGGGCAAATCATAAAAATCATCGTGGTACTCGGAAACGCGGTCACACCACAGGCGTTTTATCACTTCTATATAAGAGCGGGTGCGCGCCCCGCGTTGTTCAAACGGCGCGCCCACAACCTTGAATTCCTCGGCCATCCAGCCAAGGCCGACCCCGAATAACAGGCGCCCGTTGGAAAGCCAGTCAACGTTTCCGGCTTCTTTTGCGGTGTAAACAGGATTGCGTTGCGGCAGGACGCAAATTGCGCTGCCCAGGCGTATCCTGCCGGTGACCGCGGCGAGATAGGCCAGTGACGTGAATATATCCAGTTCGACGTTGTCTTCCACGTTCTCCAACGGCATCTGGCCGTCTTCAGACACCGGGTAGTTTGCCTCGTAGTTATCCGTTATGACGACATGTTCGCCAATCCAGAGGGAATCAAAGCCCAGGGCTTCGGCGGTTATGCCGAACGTGCGAATTAATTCCGGGGTGGAGTAGAGATTGAGAGGAACCAGTACACCGAGTTTCATACTATGCTTCCTGATTAAATAACAAGAGATTAGGCCATTCTTGTCCGGCAACCCGGCAACAATGGTTTATAACTTTATGATATATTGGGTTTTGGCCGCATCAAGGTTTTTATTTTAGGCCGACGCACTATTATTCGCAAGCATTTTTCGAGTATCATGCAACATCATGGGCGGATAAATACCGATATAATGAACGCAGAACAACCGGAAAAACCGGACAAGCCACAATCGAACGATAAAGTCACCGGGACCAAGGGGCAGAAACGCCGCCAGCAGATCATCGACGCCGCGAAACAGGCTTTAATCGAGGGCGGGGCAAACAGCCTGGTCCTGCGCGATGTCGCGGACCAGATTGGTATTACCCACGGCAATCTTCAATACTACTTCCCCACGAAAAACGATTTGCTGATAGCGATATTCGACCAGGCGGTAGAGAAATACACGGAGAGCATGAAGGTGGCAGTCTCCGAAACGTCCACCCGCAAGGGCAGGCTGGATGCCATCATCGATGCCGGTATCGCCGAGTTGAAGGCGCCCGAAACCGCACTATGGCGCATGATGATGTCCCTGGCGGACCACAACTCGGACATGGCCTCGATTCTGAAGAAGGAAAACGACCTGTATGAACAGGTCGTGGCGGAGGAACTGGCGTTAATCTCCCCGGACCTGTCGTTACAGCGCAGGCGCCATATCGCCCGGATCATCCACGCCATACTCGATGGACTCGGCATCCAGTTCTCCTATGAAGATGCCGAAGGCCCGGAGATGCGGGCGCTGGCCAGCGAGATAAAGATAGCGTTGTTCGCCATGCTGCAGGCGAGTTAGCGTTTGCTAATCATAAACGAACGTAATTCTTCGGTAGTGTATGTCTTTACAACTTTGCCGTAATTCAACTCAGCATTGGCGCGGCCGTATTCGAAAGAAATCAACTCTTTGACGGGTAACATGGAATCGGAATGCGCGCCGAACTGCAGGTTCCCCGAACCGGTATAGACTTCTGCCTTCCCATCCGAACCAACGATCGGGGTGGCCGTATACAGTTATCAGAACATCACTTCCTGCCCTTTCTCAGTAGGTCTTGAGAATTTTCCCGTAGGGCAGGTCGGCCGTCATTCTCGCATATTTGGCGTCGACAATCTGCACTACCGGCAAGTTCACATCGGATATTCTGTCAACTTCCAGCGATGCCGAACCGTTGTATAACTCGTCCTTGCCATCAGGGCCCTTGTGGGGGACGCCGGTAAACAACACCGAGTTCAACTGCGCCACGGCGGGCGTATCGCTGCCCTCGACATCGGGGATGACTTTAAGGACCGCGAGCGGCAGTGCCTCCAGTTCCGAAGCGGGCAGGTTTCTATCCGGAAGAAAAAAGGTTTTGGCGACTATGTGGCCCGGTTTGACCTCCACAATACCCTCGATCTCACCGGTCCCGTGCTTGATCAACTCGATACGGTGGGCGAGTTTTTTTCCGAAACCCCAGACTTCCCGGCCTATGATGAGGGCATTTTCCGTCGTCACGTACACGGCGTTGGTGTAACCGTATACCTGGCCTTCATGCATACACAGGATCCCGGTGTATACCTCGCCGTAAGGGCCGCCGCTGGTACTGATATTATTGACTTCCAGCACCATGAACGCGGTTGCAGGTTCAATCAGTTCAAGCTCCGGCGGCATGATATCAAGTGCCGCATCTTCATCGGTCAGGTAGGTAATCACCAGCGCTTCGGTATCGCGGTAATACCAGGGGCCTTTCTTGTAAGAAGCATTGTGTGCGGGCATTGTTGAGCCCCATTGATCGGGTGTCAGTCTTCCCATTTTTGCCATGATGATAATCTCCGCTGTTGCTTTGTCCTTTATGTGTAAAGAATGTATATCTTCAAATCAAATAATATTTGATAAAGTGTTGGTGAGTATAGGCCAAACTATTTATTTTTGCAAACTGTTCAGTTAGTCATTTAACCTACTGAATAGTATAATAAATCAGAGGTATTATAGCGTTTTTTATATAAAAGATCATAAGATACGTATGTTAAAATTAGGCCAATGGCATAATAATATTCATTATCCACGGGACGATAGTCAATCAGCCGGCGCAGGTAAAGTTAAAAACGATAATGCAGCATTCCAGTAAAAAATCTGGTATTGCCTTAATAATTGCGGTCGCGGCCGGGACATATGTCAGTATCACCTCGTCTAATTTCTCCCCGCTATTAATCGGCATATTAGCGGACTCAGGCATAGTAGCTGAAATTACCGGAGCCTATATTTTAGCACTTGAAATTTGTGCCATCCCTGTTGCGACGCTCGTAGTATTGCCTTTCATACAGCATGTTAATCGGCAAAGGTTAGCAATTGCAGGTGTTATGTTCGCTACGATTGCTCAATTGATCAGTCCGTTTTTCCTGGAGAATTATGAGCTCTTCCTGACACGTTTTTGTGTTGGGCTTGGGCTGGGTTGTGTTTATGCCGCGGTCAATTCAGTAGGCGCAACGTCCGAATATCCGGATAAGGTATTTGGCTATTCAACAGCTATTACATTTCTCCTGTACGCAATTACGCAACCACTGATGTCCATGATCATCGGGAGTTTTGGGTTTGGCGGTGCATGTATCTTTCTTACGGTAGCAGGATTGATGTCCCTGCTGTTTATTCGCAACTTTCCCAGTGAGCCCAGCATAGTCAAGCAGCAAAAAATAGAGGTGCATTGGCGCTATTACATTGCCTTACTGATTACAATTATATTAATTAATCTTGCCGCCGGTACAACCTGGGCATTTGTGGAAAGAGTAGGCGTCAGCAGGTTTGGATTGGATATTGAAATAATCGGTTTGATTCTCGGGACAGGAACAGCAGCCGGGGTAGTGGGGGCTTATTCAGCTTCATGGGCTTATACCCACCTGGGTCGCATAAATTCAATATTGTTTGGCCTGGTCTTGTTTGGAGCGACAAGTTACGGGATCACAAATTCAACTACAATACCAGCCTATACCGGCAGTATAATTCTTTACTGGTTTATCTATCTGTTTCTTTATCCGCTGCTGTTCAGCGCTGCTGCTGAGCTGGATCGTTCCGGACGTCTGGCTACCGTTACCGGTGGTTTATTATGGTTTGCTGTTGGCATCGGACCTGCGGTTGGCGGACTGATTGCTTCCCGATATAGCTACGGCGTGATTGGATGGTTCAGTTTTTTCTGTTGCGTTCTGGCAGTGCCTTTTTTCTATAGGGTAGGCCGGTACTTGGAGACCCGTTATGAAAGCTCTTCAAAAGCTTGAGTTTTTACCTTTGGTCAAGCGGAATACGAAAGGATAAAACAGGTGGTATTCAGTCCGTCAGCGAATCGCCCTTATTGCCTGTATGTTCCCCGCTGAGGCCTCTGCTTCTGCCGCTTCGAACTCTTCCGCCGTGTAGGTCTTCAGGATCTTCGGGTACTCCAGCACGGAGTCATAGCGCGAAAATTTGAACGATGCAACACCGCGAATGGGCAACTGAAGGTCGGACGGCCACCCGAAGGCGAGATGTCCGGGGCCGCTATAGACCATGGCACGGCCCTGCGCATCAACGTGAGGATGGACCGGATACGGCTGAGAGACGAGTTGCGCCAGGGCAGGACGGTCTCCACCCTCAGAATCAGGGAATGTCTTGAGAAATATCATCGGAATAGACTGGTGCGCGCCCAGTGCTTCCGCCGGCTCGTGCGTAGCCGGCCGCATGACGGCACATGCTGCCCGGTCACCGTTCTTGATCTCCATGATCGCCTGGATGTCCCCATCCTCGTGCTGAGTAACCTCGATGCGCTCAGCGGTCTTCTTGCCACATCCAACGATTTCCCGGGCAACCACCCGGGAAGCGACGCCGCTCGTGTACACGGCCGGGATGTAACAGCAGTCTTCTCCCTGCCACTTGCACATGATGCCCATGTAGGCCTCGCTATAGGGCCCCAGCGTCGTCCAATGGTTGTCCGCAATTGAGACGAATGCCGTCGCCGGCTCGACAAGCTCGAGATCCGGAGGCATGAGGCTGCGCGCCGCATCCTCGTCTGTTTCAAATTCAATGATGATCCCTTCGGTGTTGATATAATACCAGGGACCCTTGGATGCACAGGAGTCATGAACCGGCGAGAATGGACCCCACCTGTCCAGCGTAAGCGTACCCATTTTACCCATCTTTCTTATTCTCCTCTGTTGGTTGAGGCTGATATAGAATATAGGCCATTGGCTAAGTCTTATCAAGTCTCAACATTGTTGATAACAGGTCCGGTGCTTATAATGTTAAAAATAAACTAAATAAACTATGCGCAATAAAATAAAACTTCAGGAAAGGTATTTTTATGCATATTGATCTGAGTGATAAGCGTGCGCTGGTTACTGGAGGAGCTTCAGGTATTGGCGCTGCGATTGCCGAAGTATTTGCTGACTCGGGGGCACATGTCGCCGTTCATGCCCGTACCCTTGCGAAAGCGGAAGCAACTGTAGAACAGATTAAGGCGGGTGGCGGGCAGGCCTTTGCTGTTGAAGCCGACCTGACCGACCCGGCGGCTATCGAAGCCATGTGTGATGCCGGGGTCAAGGGACTCGGCGGCATCGACATCGTCATGAATAATGCCGGCCTGTATATCCCGGAAGCAATGGTGGAAAGTGACATCGATACCTGGCGCAGGACCATGGCGGTCAACCTGGAAGCGCCGCAACTCATCACCAGGATTACGCTTCAAACCATGATCGAACAGGGCACGGGGGGAAGGCAGTTATATGTCTCGTCGGTAAGCGCAATCATGGCGGAAGTACTGGGTAGCCCTTATTGCGCATCCAAGGCAGGGCTGAATGCCCTGGTCAGATGCCTGGCCGTAGAAGCCGGCCAATACGGCATAACCGCAAACAGCATCAACCCCGGCTGGGTGGATACGCCTATGGCGAGGAAGGCGTTTGACGATATGAAGGAAGAAGGGCAGACGCTTGAAGAGATAATTGAAGAGAGTATGAGTGATAATACCCTTGGTGTTGTCATCAAGCCGGCGGATATAGCCGCCATGGCGGCCTATCTCGCCAGTGAGCATGGTCGTTGTATTACCGGGCAGGATATCAATATCTGCGCCGGCTTGAGCCTCGTACGCTACGGAGACTGATTACAACGTATAGTTGGGGTCAGAGTAAAATCTTGAAGAACATTGCCGGTGGCAGGGTCAGGGATGATTTTACTCTGACCCCGAGTATTCTATTCAAATGTTACTCAGGCGCCTGGCCAGGTAACGCTGAAAATAAAACAAGCAAGCTTCCTTGGCACTGAGGGGACCTGCTTCAGCATAGCGTGAGCCGATGGTTCTTTGCAGCCGCCAGGTGGCCTGGTAATCCTCCGGGTTGAGCACCTCGAAAAATTCCCTGTTGTAGCGGCTTAACTCGTCATTCAGTTCTTCTTCAGGTACCAGGGCGCCCATCATTACGCGGGTACGGTCGATGCTGAGGGGCAGGATCCGTTTCCAGAAGACAATCCCCGGTGATGCATCGACGGTGCTTGACGGATAAATAACATAGGTCAGCGTCTCTTCCCTGTCCCGTGGTTCGATGTCTGCGCTCCAGCGCTCCATCAGGTCGGCGTAGATCGGCGCCTCAGCGCGTACCAGGTCCAGCATCAGCGGCGTACGCAACAGGCTCCAGTTCTGCTCATCCTCGCCGCAGTGCGAGTCGTCACCAGGCATCCACGGCTGCAGGGTCTCCGGGTGCAGGGTGCGGTGATGGTGCGCCTCGGCGTTGTTTTCCATGGTCAGCTTCCAGTTCCCCTCCCATATTTCGTCGTACATCGAGGAAATCCGCATCCTGTCGATGTGGTAGGGAGCCAGCCGGTCACCCAGTTCCTGCAACCGCGGCGCCAGGGGTTCTGCGTCGGGATCGAGATTGACAAAAATGAAACCGAGCCAGGTTTCCAGCCTGAATTCCGGCAGCCGGCAGTTGTCCTTATCCAGGATACGGCTTTCACTCATGTTGGTTGCGCCCATTAACCTGCCGTCAAGCCGGTAGGTCCAGCCGTGGTAGGGGCAGGACAACCGCGCTGCGTTCCCCTGTCCCATGACAACCTGCATATAGCGGTGGCGGCAAACGTTGGAGAGCGCCCGCAGCCTGTTATCGGTCCCGCGTACCACGACCAGCGGTTCGCCCGCCAGTTCGATGGTGAAGTAATCGCCCGGATTCTCAGCTTCTTCTTCGCGCCCGACACAGATCCAGTCGCGGCGGAACAGGTGTTCGAGTTCGAGTTCGTAGAACTCTTCGGACAGGTATGCCTGCGGCGGCAGGCCCCGGGCTTCCTCAAGGGGAGTGGAGAGCGACTTTGCCAGCGTGTCGATTAACACTCGGGTTGCAGCTTGCATTTCAACCAGTATCCCGGTTCAGGATGACATAGTTCCGGAGCGTCTTAACGCCATTCCACCGGTTTATCCGATACCAGCATGGTGATGTCTTCAAAGTCATCGCTCATTTCGAAATCGATAGTAGTCCCTTCTTCAACATACAGGATGTCGCCTACGCCTATCGAAAAGTTCTCACCTCCATGGACATTGACTTTGGCGGAACCCTTGAGCACGAAGGCAAATTCGTCAAAGGGGTAGGTGAAGGTATGTTTTCCGGCTTCCTTGAAAGCAACGATTGCCCGTGTCTTGTCGGCTGACCGGTAGAAAACATGTTCTCCGCCGCCGAATTCCGGTGTCAGTTCCCAATCAACGTCTTTCATGTTAAAGCGTAATGCTTTAGGTGTGTTCATGCTTCACCCCCATTGTTCATATTAAATCGGTAACAATCTATGTATTTATTATTTCCATAACCTGTAGCGCCGCGCGCTCCCCATGTTCAACTGCGCCAAACCACTCCTGGATGCCCTTGTGTTCCGAGTGACCAAAGGCAATACGCCCGAATGGCCTGGTAATAACCTGCTGCAGGGCCGGCTTGCCATCGTTACCATGGAATAATCCCGGGACTGCAGCGACATAGGAGTGGCCCCAACGGTTCACGATAATGCCGGCGATATCTTTTTCATCATCGAAACCCAGCGGGCCAAACATGGTGGTCAACTGTCGGCGCACCGACGCTTCGATATCGGCATAGCTTTTTGACATCAGTTCCCATCTTATTGCCGCCGCTTGTTCCTTCGCAGGTAATCCCGGTTTGGTAAACCCGGCGTAAAAGGTCAGGACAACCGGTTTTTCAGGGTTGAGCGGAGGCTGGTTGTCACCAAAAACCAACGGCCGCCTGATATTGCAGAACCCGCCGAGGCCATTATCCGTGAAGAAATGACAGGCGCTCACCCCTAATTTTGCCATTGGCTTCCAGTTCCTGAGCGCTACATTGACGATCATGTTGGAACCATAAACCATTTGACCGAAAGCATCTTCATATTCGCCAGGCAGGTCCTGGATAATATGCTTGTTTACCCAGCCGCCAATAGCAGAGACAGCGCCTTGGGCCCTGACACGATAGACTTTGCCATCCTTTTGATAATAGACCGTAACGCTCTTTGCCCTGGCCGGGGCACCATCATGCTCGACACGAACAGCTGTAGCGTTTAAACGGATTCTCACCGGGTTGCCCGGGTTATCAAAATTATCAAACCGATATGCCGAATCATGAATCTCTGCAAAGCGCGTCCCGCCTGAAATCGCGTTCGGCAACACCTTCTTCAGCATGAGACGATAGATCGCATCGTTGCCTCCGGGGAACGAGAAAATGCCGGCAACCTCCTTGTCATCAGAAGGCACCCGGTACAGTGATTTGTCACCGAAGCCTTTATCAAACCCCGGTAATGCAGACATCATTGCGTAGCGAGCGGATATTGCATCGCAACCCATCCCCGAGGTGGTAGAGAGGGTTATGGACAGCAGTTTGATTACACGGGGTTGAATATGGAGAATGTCTTCAAGATATTCCCGGTAGGTGATACTGTCCAGCCACTGGGACCAGTCGTCTCCGGCTTTATTGACGCCGGTTCCCTCACGCAGGCGCTTCAGGTCCGCTTTCTCAGCCGCTGAAAAAGCCGTGCTTGCATACGCATTCTGGCTGGAATCTACATCCCAGTAGGATTCCTCCAGACCGAAGGTCTCCTTGTCAAAGAAGTAACCCGCGCTCGCCGCCTGTTCGGCAATACCCAGCATAGGCAGGTAATTTGTCGGGGATAACCTCAGCTCACCCTTGTAGCCTTCCAGGGTCTGGAATTCCGGGTGGCGCGGGATTTCCAAATCATTAAACAACTCGTCATACCAGTCACCCTTGACAGCGGGAACAACGGTAAGGTTCGACCCTTGCGGACCGGTGATTTTATAGCCGTCGACGATAAATTCGTTACGCTTTGCTTCGCCGCCCGGAAGGGCGTGGTTTTCCAGGATAAGGCAGGTTTGTCCCGGCCTGGATTCCTTCAGGAAAGTGCGGGCGGCTGACAAGCCGGCGAAACCACCGCCGATGATGACAAGATCGTATGCTTCTCCGGTGTCGACCGCACCACGCAGTATCCCGTCAATTTGTTTGTCACGTATCAGGTGGGCGGCGCTGGTGGTACTTTCAGTGTTGCCGTTTGCGCGGGCGTAATCGCCAACACCGGCATAGCCGTCCCAGGGGTGAACCGTCTCCGCGTGATGTTGTGCAGGTGTATCACCCGGCCTGGCCATCGCCGTATTGGGCGCCGGCATGCTCAACAGCATGGCGCCGGAACCGATCAGCGTTCCTTTGACGAAGTCACGGCGGGTAATATCGCTGTCATATTTCCTCATCTGCAACCACCTGTATGAACTACTGCATGATAATCATTAACTGAAGTAAGCGGCAATAAAAAAAGCCATGACACAATACCTTGTGCCATGGCTTTTTTGCTATGTAACTTCCGGGGACAGAATTAATTCTGTCCCCGGCAACGTGCTGTATACCAATTCCGGTCTGTCACTGATATGTCATTAAAAGTTATACCCGATGCTTCCACCAACCCAACGTTTAGGGGCAAAAACGTCCTCTCCGGAACCAAAGAACAGGCTTGCGTCAACCCCGAAGGTTCGATACTCTTCATCGGTCAGGTTATTAACAAAAATGGCCGCGCTCCAGGCCTCATCACCGCTCGTGTAATCCAGTCTGGCGTTCACTATGCCATAAGAACTTTCAGTGACAATTTCGGATTCAGATAAATTAAATTTTTGGTCATCTGTCCAACGAAAATCCCCTTGCAGCGCCAGTTGCCCACCAAAAGCAGGCCACGAATAACGCACCAGACCATTAAAAGTAACGTCAGGCGCTAATGGCGCTTTTTCTTTACCGGTTGGGTAAGTTTGGGCAGGAGCGAAAGTGACAGGATCAAAAGAATTAAAATCGGTAGGCAGGCCGGTTATCTCGGTGTCACTGAAAGATGCCCCCAGTAAAATATCCAGTCCCTCAACAGGATTCGCGACCAACTCAATCTCACCACCGAAGAATTCAGCTTCTGCATTGAACAGCAGGGCATTGAAGAAAGGATCGATGTTATAGGCTTGATAATCTTCATAGTCATAATAATAAGCCGATACATTCAGACGCGTGGTATCGCTTAAACTTGCTTTAAATCCTGCTTCGTACGAGGTGAGTACTTCACCACTGTAAGGTAAAACATCGCCGCTGATCGGCGTCAGTGGAAAATTAAAACCGCCGGACTTGATGCCCCGGTTCCAACCTGCATACAACAACCAGTCATCATTCAGTTTATAGTCAAGCTGTACCTTTGCGTTAAAGTCATCTTCATTAAGTGAGCCTGTGTAAGTCGGGAACCCGAAGTCAGGCGCAGTTAACGTATAGTCCTTATCGTCATCGTTGTAGCGCACACCGAGTATCAGGGTAAGCTGATCAGTAAGATCAAATTCTGTTTGCCCGAAAATCGCATAGGTTGTCGTGCTCTGAACGGCGAACTCATCGAAAATATCAGGACCAAAATAAAACAGCCCGGATTGTTCGGTGGAAAAATCGCCATCAATGTCCAAATAGTACACACCAATGACAGAACGATGTCGTTCACCTTCCCAACTCAAACGAAGTTCCTGGGAAATTTGTTCAATATCGGCAGTCTGGGTGTAGTGGTAAACGCTGTCGGGTGTTGAGTCTGAATCTTCAGCGTAATCATGCTCAATATCCTGGTAATCAGTGATAGAGGTCAATGTAAAGCTACCAAGGTCCCAGTTGATTTTGCCATACAAATTGATGACTTCAGTCTTTTGAAAAAAATCGAAATCATTGGAAATGGTGTAAGGATTACCGTCTATTTCATCTACATAGCCAAAAAAATCAGTCGCGTTATATGACGGCACATTTAACGTCCACCCATTTGGCGCAGCGTCTTCGTCCGCATATTGCGCTTTCAACAAGATGCTTAGCTCTTCAGAGGGTTCAATCAACAATTGTCCCCGCACCGCCCAATCATCAGCTTGCTGCGCATCGGGGCCAATGTCATTATCGAGGAGACCATCATCCTCGTTATAGACCATCGACAGGCGACCCGAAACCTGGTCGGTCAGACCGCCACCTGCAGCAGCTTCAACCCGTCTACGTCCTTCTTCACCCAGGGTCACATCAACAAACCCCCCAAATTCCTGTGATGGTTTGGTGGTGATGTAATGTACCAACCCCCCTGTGGAGTTGCGCCCGAACAAGGTGCCCTGGGGGCCGCGTAAAACCTCTGCACGCTCGACATCGAACATGCTGAAGCGCGTAGTGACGTTGGAACTCTGGTAGGCCTCATCTATATATAAGGCAACCGGCGCTTCCTGGTTCGCCGTGTAATCGTTTTGACCAACACCACGAACGTTAAATGAGGCGATCGCACCGCCGCCATAACCGGATACTTCGAGACCGGGAGTTTGCGCAATCAAATCATTGGATTCAACGAAACCCAGCTTTCTCATTTGCGCACCACTGAAAGCCGTTACCGACACGCCGATGTCCTGCAGGTTCTGCTCACGTTTCTGTGCCGTGACCACGACTTCTTCCAGTACTGCGGCGTGTAAGGCGCCTGATGCCGCAACAAGTACAAAAACCGCTGAAATACAGGTGAACAAGCTTGACCGTAGAGGGACCAGTAATTCGCGAGGATTATTCATTAAATTCTCTCCGGGTGATATGTAAGTTAAAGCCAAAACGTGGATATTGCAGCCACTCATCAAAATATTCAGTGAGTATAGGCCAGAATATAGTTTATTTCAACAATTGTTTAAAATTGATAAGTCATTAATATACAATGTATTAAACAATTTTAAATTAGAATTATTAAAAAACAGGATTTAACGATGGGATTAATAATAGGCCAGCGGCTTATAGTTTTTACGCGTGAATGTTAAAAGGGAACGCGTAACGCCACATTTGTCGGTAATGTACTTGTCCTGAAGCCATAAAAAACCACCTGGGATAGCAGGATGAAAACCATTCTTGTAACAATCATCGCATTCATGGTTACATTTCAAAAACCGGCTTTTGCTCTCGATACTGACCTGCCCGGTTATACCTATGAGCAGGCGCAACTGGGCAGGGCAGTCTATAAACAATCATGTGAGTTGTGTCACGGGGCAAATTTAAATGATGGTTCGTCACCACCGATTACCGGTGACCTTTTCTATAGTATATGGGGTGGACGTTCTGCAGGAGAGTTACTGCAGTATATTGAAACAGAGATGCCGACAGGTTCACCGGGAACACTTGACAGTAAACAATACCGGCAAGTTCTGGCTTATATGTTCCAGGTGGGCGGTTTTCCTGCGAGGGATGGTGAACTGTCACAAAATTCGGATGAGTATGATACTGCGCGTTTACCGATACCGTCCGGAGGCCGGATTTCTGCAGATATTGTCGTCATACCAGCGCCACCCGATCCACGGGCGAACCCGCTTGATAAAATCACGAGGGTAAGCAGTCAAACATTGGCGCAAGCGCCCGCCGGGGACTGGTTAATGTGGCGTCGAACATACGACGCAAAGGGCTTCAGTCCATTAAAAAATATCCGCGCGAAAAATGTGACGGACCTGAAGGTGGCATGGGCATGGACAATGCCCGATGGCAGGAACATTTCAACACCGTTAGTCCATGATGGGGTTATGTTCATGTATGGTGCGGGCAGCCTCGTGTATGCGTTTGATGCTGTTACGGGGGATATTCTTTGGCGTTATGAGAGGGAGAAGAAGTGGAACTCTCCACGTTCTTTTGGTCCGCGCGCCATATCAATTTATAACGACAAAATCATTCTGACTACTGATGACGGAAATATCGTCGCACTCAACGTAAAGACCGGCAAAGTCGAATGGGATAAATCCGTATTAAGTGCTACCACCCTTTGGTTTTCCGCAGGTACCCTGGTTGCCGATGAAAAAATTCTCATTGGCACGGCTACTGCCAGCGCACCCGGTATGAACTTTGTCGCAGCGTTTGATGTACACACCGGTGATGAATTATGGCGCTTCCATACCATCCCACAGGATGGACAGCAGGGTAGTGATAGCTGGAATGGGGTTGCAGCAGGGCAACGCCAGGGTGCGGGCGTATTGGCGACCGCGGGAGGGTTGATATTCTCGGGTTCGCGGGACCGGGTATTTTCTGCCTACGATCAATCTGATGGTACGGAATTATGGCAAGTTCGTCTCAATGGAGTTCCCAGCGGTGGCCCCATCAGTTTTATGGTAGAAGGTAAACAGTACATCGCGGTTACTACCGGCGACTCTGAAGGTTTTGGTGAATACAATTTGGGTGAAGGAGATCAAAATCCAAAAAAGAGCAGTGCAACTATTTGGGTATTTGAGTTACGTGATTCCAGTTAGGAAATGACCTGCACAACTGTGCTAGTAAATATTAGGCCAATACATAGTATTTTGCGAAAACATTTATTAATTGTATAACTATATGATAAATAAGTAATAAATAAAAATCTTAACAAGATAATATAACTCATAAAATTAATATTTTGACTAATAATAGGCCATTATATTATAATATGAACTTGTTGAACAGGGGGAAGCCAATGACAGACACACGAAATGAACACCCACTAAGCCTGGACCACGCCGCAATCTGGGTCGAAGACATGGAAAAAACAGTCAGTTTCCTCACCGACGTGGTGGGCTGGCGGCGCCATCCCATGGAGATTATGGTAAGCGACGAGGACGAAACCACCGGCGGCATGGAGGCCGTGTTCGTCGACGCCAACGGCTTCTGGCTGGAAATGATATTACCCACGTCACCGGGGCCGGGTATGGATATCCTCAAGGAAAAGGGCGATGGCGCAATCATCGAGATCAACTTCGATCCCGGCGATTACGATGCAGTGCTGCAGGATATGAAAGCAAAGGGTATCCCGATGTTCAACATGGACGGTTCTCCCCTGGGTGAAGACGGCGGAGTCATCAAGGAAGGCGTGGTTGATGAAGGCGATTTCGAGCATACCGGCCAGCGCATTGCCTACTGGTCCACCGAACTGAGTCGGGGGACGGTCGTCGAGATCTTCGAGGTGATCAAAGGTGACGAACTCAACCTGATCAACCAGCGCGATCGGCAGTGGGAAAAGGAGAGCCGGCAACAGCAAGGGCTGCGCATGAGCCACGTTTCCATCGTCGTTGCGGACCTGGAGAGCACGGCCGGTTTCTATACCGATGTTATGGGGCTGAAACGGCACCCGATGAAACTGGGTATTGACGCCGGTTCCAACGAGGAGATCGGCGGCATGAAGGCCGCGTTCATCGATGCAGGCGGTGTCTGGCTGGAACTGTTCCAGCCTGTCGGTCCCGGGCCGCTCATGGACCTGTTGAACGAAAAAGGCGACGGCCACGTAGCGGAATTGTGTACCGAAGTCGATGACCTGGCTGCGTATTACGACGAAATAAAAGCAAAAGGCGTGCAGATGGTGGGTATCGACGGAACACCACTGGATGACAGTGAAAAGTATTATGTGCTCGACCCCTATGGTGAGAAGATAGCCTATTTCCCCGCTGAGGTGAGCCGCGGCATGACCATCGAAGTCATCGAGAGAGGCCCCCGGGAGACCAGCATCCTGCACCGGCGCGATGATGCGTGGAAAGACTGATCGGGAATAACCCGTATTCTCTCCTGCTCAATGATTCAGGCTGGGATGCATTCGTGCTAATCTACTGATTGGTGAGATATGCAGGCTAGCAGTTTGGATGTTATCCAACAGGACATTTTCACGGCCTACCGGAAACTGACCCCCGCGTCCGGGGCATACTATCAACGCGCCCGCCAGTCATTGGCCGGTGGCACTACCGGAAATTTACGTTTTTTCCCGCCATATCCGTTCTATGAAACCGGTGGCCGGGGCGCCAGGGTCATGGATCTCGATGGTAACGAGTACATCGACTGTTTTCTCTGCAATGGTCCGCTTTTGCTGGGCCATAATCATCCGGACGTCATCGCCGCTATAGAAGGGCACAGCAAAACGGGTCCGCTGGTCGTCAATCCCCCTATCATTGCAGAGGCGGCGGAACTGGTGCAGGAAACTGTCCCCTGCGCCGAGCGGGTGCGATTCCTGAACAGCGGCACCGAGGCCGTCATTATGGCCGTGCGCTATGCGCGGGCCTTCACCGGCAACAGCAAAGTCGTTAAATTCTACGGCCACTACCACGGCCAGGCTGACCAGTTCCTGACCGGACTCGGGCCGACCGCTGAACCGTTCGGCGCCGGTGTTCCCGGTGAGGCGGCAAGCAACACCTTATTGACCGGCTATGGCGATATCGATGCATTGGCAAAACTTATGGAAAACCACGATGACATCGCAGCCGTCATCCTGGATCCGGCGATGCACGCGGGAGGGTTGTGGGGCAGCAACAGGTCATTCCTGCAAGCCGTTAGATCTCTCACGTTGGCGCGTAACATCGTACTCATATTCGATGAAGTGATTACCGGTTTTCGCCTGGCGCTGGGTGGCGCTCAGGCTTACTACGGCGTGACGCCGGATTTAACCACTCTCGGCAAGGCCCTTGCTGCGGGAGAGAAGCTGGCCGCGGTTGCAGGTAAAGAGGAAATCATGCGCGTGGTTGATCCCCTGGCGGCTTCCGGTACGCCGCGTGTTTTCCAGTCCGGCACAGGTAACGACGGTAGCGCGGGCATTGCAGGCGCCATTGGCGCAATCAGGACATACCGGCAACTGGATGGGAGGGGAGAATACAGTCACCTGTTCGATATCGGTGAAGCGCTGGCCGAAGGTATCCACCAGGCATTTTCGTCCCGGGAGATACCCTGTCATGTGAACCAGTTGGGGCCCATGCTGCAGATTTTCCTCTCGGCAGAAGAACCCGGTTTCGAGCGCTTTTCCTTACTGGACATGGAGGTGTTATCACTATTCTTCCTGGCGCTCATTAACGAAGGGGTGATCCTGACATTGCCCACCTCGCACCACATTTACCTGTCGTTTATGCATACCCGCGAGGACATCGACGTCATCATTGACAGGACGAACCTGGTTCTGGATAAATATGATTTCAAATCACTGTTATAAAATTCATCCCTGGCTGCAGGGATTAAGTCGCGTTTTCAACATACAACCGGAGTACTACCATGACTGACACGAGCAAAGCGGAGCTGGACAGGCTGTTTGAACAACAAAAAGCTGCCTTCCTGGCCGACAACAATCCCTCCTATGAACAACGTATGGAATGGCTGCAGGCCATGGAGAAGATGATGGTCGACTTGCGCCAGCCCATCCGTGATGCGCTGGGCCGGGATTTTGACTCTCACCCGGAGTTGATTACCGACCTGTTTGAAACCGGCGGGGTACTGGGCCGATGTCGCAATGCCATGGTCCATTTGCAGGAATGGATGGCCCCGGAAGAACGGCCTTTGCTGGATATAGTTCATGGGTCATCACGTTGTGAAGTCGTCAAACAACCCAAAGGCGTGATGGGTAACATAGCGCCCTGGAATTTTCCCATTGAATGTTCCCTGGTCATGGTCGTTGACATGCTGGCGGCCGGAAACCGCGTTATCGTAAAGATGTCTGAACTGGCCCCGGTAACCGCAGACCTTATCCGGGAGAGTGTCAGCAAATATTTTCCGGAAGACGTGCTGGCCGTTGTTATCGGCGATGTTGAGTTTTCCGAGTATTTCTCCGAATTACGTTGGGACCACCTGACCTATACGGGGAACACCAACGTGGGACGGCTGGTCATGCAGGCGGCGGCAAAGAACCTGACCCCGGTGACCCTGGAACTGGGCGGCAAGAACCCGACCATTTTCCTTGAAGATGGAGTCGACGAGCAGCTGATCAAGGAATACCTGAGCTTCAAGTTCTGCAAGAACGGACAAATTTGTACATCCCCCGACTATGCCCTGGTACCTGAAGGCTTGCTGGATACCTGGCTGGAACTGGCCAGGAAGGTGTGGAAGGAAGCCTATCCCACCTATATCGGCCATCCTGATGTCACCGGCATCATCAATGAACGCCATTATGACCGCATCATCAAATCCCTCGAAGAAGCGAGCAACAGCGGTGCCCAGGTGATTAACCTCAGTGATGAAGAACCGGACCGTGCACGGCGTCAAATCCCGATGTACCTGGTGGTCAACCCTGCAGATGACCAGGAAGTCATGCGCGAAGAAACCTTTGGTCCTGTTACGCCCTTGCGGACCTACAGGACTTTGGACGAGGCCTATGCCTACATTAACAGCCGCGAGCGCCCCCTGGCTTCTTACCTGGTGACCATGGCCCGTGAGCCGGAAATGGTCGAGCAATTCAAGCGCCGTATCGTTTCAGGTGGCGCCGGCATCAATGTCTTCGGTTTCCAGGCAGCGGAGCCGACCGCACCCTTCGGCGGGATTGGATCCAGCGGTACCGGGTGTCACGGCGGCCCCCAGGGATTTAACAATTATTCCCATTCCAAGACCGTGTATAACTGTTCCCAGGACAATCCCCTGAAGATGTCCGTCTGCGCGCCCTATGGCGAGATCACGCAGGCCTTTGCGGATGGCATTTTTGCCGTGCATGAACAATAGATGAACAGTTCCGTCAACCCCCTTTCCCAGGAGTCCAAGGTTGCCCTGATCACCGGCGCCGCCGGTGGTATCGGCAGCGCAGTGGCTACTACCCTGGCGCAACAGGGGGCATCCATTATTCTCACCGATCGGGAGACCGAGTCAGACAGGCTGACCCAAACCAGGCAATCCATAGAGAAGCTTGGGCAACCGGTTACCGCGCTGTTCGCTGACCTGGCGGCCGGCGAGCAGATTGATGTACTGGTAGAGCGTGCCTACGAGGAATTCGGATCCATCGACGTGCTGGTGAACGTTGCGGCCATCCACCGTTATCCTGATCCCTTGCTGAAAATAAGCGAAGCGGACTGGGACCTGGTCCAGAACGTGAATTTCAAGAGTTGTTTACGCCTGTGCCAGCGCATTGTACCCAACATGGTCAAACAAGGCTCCGGCAATGTGATAACTGTTGCTTCGGACAGCGCCTTTGACGTTATTGCCGGGGAAGGGCCTTACGGTATTTCCAAGATCAGCCTGACCAAGCTCACCGCCTATCTTGCCAAAGAGATTGCCGGCTCGGGTGTGCGTATAAACGCCATTGCCCCCGGTTGGGTCAGGACCCCGTTGATCGAGGAATACTGGTCCGACCCCGAATTCCTCAAGGAAGCCAAGGAAGGCATTCCCTTGCAGCGCATTGCCGAACCCGAAGAAATTGCAAACGTGGTCCTGTTCCTGGCCTCGGACCTGGCAAGTTATGTCCATGGCCATTGCATGGTGGTAGACGGCGGGCGTATTGCCGGCGTGCCTTGTTAGTCAGGGTCCATGATAGAAATGCCTGTCTGAACATCGCTCATGCAGGAATTTGTCAACAAGGTGGCGCTGGTAACCGGAGCAGGTTCGGGTATTGGGCCTCACCATGCTGTACATAGTTGTATCACCTTTCGTTATGTGAGTGACCAAGCTGAAAGTGGTTTTATCCTTGCAAATTATCCATCTCACGGATAAAATGCAAGGATGTTGCCACGTATTATTACTCAAAATGTTGAAGATGCGTTGCGTCGTCAGGCTGCCGTGGCCCTAATCGGACCCCGTCAGGTTGGCAAGACGACACTGGCGCTGGATATCGGCCGGAAGCGCGATGCGGTTTATCTCGACCTCGAAGATCGTGATGACCGCAACCGGCTTGATGAACCCGCGCTGTTCTTCGATAACGTAGAAGATCGGCTTGTCATCCTGGACGAGATACATCGTATACCGGACTTGTTTCAGACCTTGCGCGGCGTAATAGACAGGGGTCGGCGCAAAGACAAGGGTAAGGGCCGGTTCCTCATTCTGGGCTCGGCATCGGTCGACCTGTTGCGCCAAACAGGCGAAACGCTGGCCGGTCGCATCGCGTACATCGACCTGGCGCCACTCTCGGCGCTCGAAATAGACGATACCCGCATGGCCCGGGAACGTTTGTGGTTGCGTGGTGGCTTCCCGGACAGCTACCTGGCGGATAATGACCGGGACAGCATGAATACGCGCAACGATTTTATCCGTACCTACCTGCATCGTGATGTCGCAATGTTTGGTCCCCGGGTTCCCGCGACTACACTGGAACGGCTGTGGGTGATGCTTGCGCACCACCAGGGAGGGCTGTTGAATATCTCCGAACTTGCCAGAGCCCTGGACAGCAGCGCTCAATCGGTGACCCGGTACATTGATCTCCTGGCAGATTTGCTGCTGTTACGCAGGTTGTTGCCTTTTCGAACAAACGTCGGCAAACGGCTGGTGAAGTCGCCCAAGGTGTTTGTGCGGGACAGCGGTTTGGCCCATGCGTTGTTGGGAATCCAGTCGCTGGAGCAGCTTGCCGGGCATCCGATAGTTGGCCGTAGCTGGGAAGGTTTTGTTATTGAGACCCTTCTTGCCGTTGCTCCCGCATCGGTGAGACCGTTTTTTTATCGAACCAGCGCCGGCGCCGAGATCGATCTGGTGCTGGAACTTGGTGACGGAACCCTGTGGGCGATTGAGATCAAGCGTTCGCTGTCCGCCCGCGTGAAACGCGGGTTTCACCTGGCTTGCGCCGATATCAAGCCGACTCGCTCATTTGTCGTATATGCTGGCGACGACTGTTACCCCGTATCGGAGACCCTTGAGGCCGTCAGCATACATGCCTTGGCCCGGGAATTACGTGCGCTTGATTATTGAAGGAGGGATAGGAAATTCAATTCCGGCACGTGCTGTTCCGGTTTCGGTAGCCTGTTCTGCCAAGTAGTCAGGGTTTCCCATGTCATATCAGTGCAAGAATACCAATATATGGTAAAATTAAAATCGACAAATTTTATGAAGGGTTGAAAAAATGGCTAGAAATACCAGTGTTTCGCTAGGTGATCATTTTGAAGACTTCGTTGATGGGCGGGTGAAAGCCGGACGTTATGCCTCAGCCAGCGACGCCGTGCGTGCGGGTCTGCGGTTGCTGGAACAGGAAGAGATCAAGCTTGATGTATTACGCCAGACATTAGCCGCAGGTGAGAGCCAGCTTGATCAAGGACAGGGTATCGATGGCGAAAGCTTTATGAATGATCTGATTGTCTGATGCCGGGCTATGTACTCTCACCACAGGCGCAAAACAGCCTTAAACAGATCAGCAGATACACCACCGAAAATTTCGGAGAGCAGCAGAAAAGGAAGTATATAAAACTCCTGCGAGAAAAGATGCGTGGAGCGGCCAATAGTCCCTATAAGGGCCAAAAGCGCAGCGAGATCAAAGAGGGCTATCACAGTATCCGGGCAGGAAGGCACCATATTTACTACCGTATTCAGGAAACACATATCGAAATCATCGACGTGCTGCACCAATCGATGGAACCAGGCCTGCATATTTAACGAACCCCTGAATTAATCCTAAGGGGTTCGTTATCTGAAAAACAGCCATATGTCGTTCGCAGATTGCAGAATCACATTGCAAATGAATTGTTAATAATATGTCCCAAACAATCAACCGCCGGGATCTCGATTTCCTGATATACGAACTGCTCGATGCCGAGAGCCTGTGCGAGCGCGGGTATTTTTCCGGCCAGGGCCGCGATATTTTCGACCCCATGCTCGATCTTGCCGAGGACGTTGCCCGGGAACACTTTCAGGCCTGTGCCGAGGCCGGTGACCAGCATCCGGCCGAGGTAGTAAACGGCAAGGTCAGGATGATACCGGAGGCCGGGAAAGCGGCGGGCATCATGTTCGAAGCCGGCTTTGTCGCCGCCGGCATGGACAGTGAACACGGCGGCTTGCAGTTGCCGTTCACGGTCGCCAGTGCCTGTATGGCCGTCTTTCAGTCCGCGAACATTGGGCTGTCCGGTCTGCCGTTACTCACTGCCGGTGTCGCCAACCTGCTCATCGAATACGGGAACGGCGAACAAAAGGCATTGTATATTCCGCCGCTGCTGGACGGCCGCTTTTACGGCACCATGTGCCTGTCCGAACCCCATGCGGGTTCATCCCTGACGGACATCCGTACCAGGGCCGAGTTGCTGGAAGACGGGACCTATGCGATTACCGGCAACAAGATGTGGATTACCGGCGGTGAACACGAGTTGGGCGAGAACATCATCCACCTGGTGCTGGCCAAGATCCCGGGCGGGCCGCCGGGCGTGAAGGGCATCTCCCTGTTTATCGTGCCGCGCTACCGGGTTAACGCAGACGGCAGTGCGGGTGAACCTAACGACGTCTCCCTGGCAGGGTTGAACCACAAGATGGGGCAACGCATCACCCCGAATTGCGCGCTTAATTTCGGCGAGAACGGGCGCTGTACCGGTTACCTGGTGGGCGAACCCCAGCGCGGGCTGGAGTACATGTTCATGATGATGAACGAAGCCCGCATCGGGGTGGGACTCTCTGCGGTGGGTGTAGGTTATGCAGGCTACCTGTATTCGCTGGAATATGCCCGGGAACGCGCCCAGGGGCGCATGCCGGACAATAAAGACCCTGCAAACCAGATGGTGCCGATCATCCGGCATGCCGACGTGAAGCGGATGCTGCTGGCGCAAAAGGCCTATGTCGAGGGCGGACTGGCCTTGTGCCTGTTTGCCGCAATGCTGGTGGATGAGAAAAAAACGCATCCGGACCGGTCGGCCCGGCAGGAAGCCGATTTATTACTGGATGTATTGATACCCGTCGTCAAGGCATGGCCGTCCGACTGGTGTCTGGAAGCAAACAAGCATGCCATCCAGATCCTGGGTGGTTACGGCTATACGCAGGATTTTCCGGTGGAACGCCTGTACCGGGACAACCGCCTGAACATGATCCATGAAGGGACCGGCGGCATCCACGGTATTGACCTTTTGGGCCGTAAAGTAATGATGAAGAACGGCGCGGGATTCAGGTTGCTGGTGCGCGAGATACAAAAAGATGCAGATGGCGCGGCGGCGCATTCGGCATTGTCGGAATTCGCCACAGCCCTTAATCGGGTCGTGACAACCGTGACGGAGACGACGGAAATCCTGGCCACAACCGCGGCCAGGGGGGAGTTGAACCGGTTTCTGGCCAATTCATCTGCATACCTGGACATGCTGGGCCACGTTGTTATTGCCTGGATGTGGCTGAAACAGGCCGCGGTCGCCCAGGCGCGACTTGCGGATGCAAACGATGCCGACAGGCAGTTCTACCAGGGCAAGATACAGGCCTGCCGCTATTTCTTCCGCTGGGAATTGCCGAAAACGCAAACGCAGGCCGAATTGTTGTCGGGGCTGGATACTACTTGCCTCGACATGCCGGAAGAGGCGTTCTAAATATATGATATAAGGGGTCAGAGTAAGAAATTCGAAGAATTTTTACTCTGACCCCAAATATTTATCGAGGAGATTCCGTTGGACTTTACATATTCGGAAAAAGTACAGACGCTGCAAGAGCGTCTCAGCGATTTTATGGACGCCTGGGTTTATCCTGCCGAGAGGTCCTACAGGGACCATATCAACGCGGCAGAAAATCCCTGGACTACACCCCCAATCCTGGAGGATTTGAAACAAAAGGCGCAGGCGGAAGGGCTCTGGAACCTTTTCTATCCGAAGGCACACTCTGACGGAGATGCGCTGACCAACCTGGAATACGCGCCCCTGGCGGAGATCATGGGCCGGGTGCCCTGGGCGGCGGAAGTGTTCAACTGCAACGCGCCGGACACCGGCAACATGGAGACCCTGATACTGTATGGGACAGAGGAGCAGAAAGAACGCTGGCTGAAACCCTTGCTGGCCGGTGAAATACGTTCCGCCTTTTGCATGACCGAACCGGATATTGCCTCATCCGATGCCACCAATATCTCCTGTTCCATAACAAGAGAAGGCAATAACTACGTCATAAACGGGCGCAAGTGGTTTACCACGGGCGGTATGCGCGACAACTGCGAGATCCTCATCGTCATGGGCAAGACCGACCCCGGCAACCCGGATCGCCACAAGCAGCAGTCGATGATCCTGGTGCCGAGAGATACGCCCGGCGTGGAAATAGTCCGTCACGTGCACAGCTTCGGTTACAACGATGCGCCGTTCGGCGAGGCGGAAATCCGGTTCGACAACGTCAGGGTGCCGCTGGACAACATCCTGCTGGGAGAAGGGCGCGGTTTCGAAATCGCACAGGGCCGCCTCGGCCCGGGCCGCATCCACCATTGCATGCGCCTGGTCGGCTGCGCCCAGCGCGCCCTGGAACTGGCCTGCCGGCGGGTGGAAGCGCGCGCTACCTTCGGCAGGAAGATCAGCCAGCACCAGTCGGTGCGCGAGGATATCGCCAGGGCCTATTGCAAAATTGAGCAGGCGCGCCTGCTGACCTTGCTGGCCGCGGACAGGATGGACAAACACGGCAACAAGGTCGCCCGCGACCTCATTGCGGCCATCAAGATCACGGCGCCGGTAATGGCCTGCGAGGTGATTGACGATGCGATACAGATGCACGGCGCCGCCGGTCTGACTGAGGACTTTTTCCTGGCGGAGGCCTATAACTATGCCAGGCAGATCCGCCTTGCCGACGGTCCCGACCAGGTCCACATGATGTCCCTGGGCAAACAGATCATCCAGCGTTATTCCTGATAATTCTATGGAAGCTATGAACCAGGTAAAGTTGTGTTCCTATCTTGAGGATCAGGTTGACGGCTTCCGCGGTCCGGTCAAGGCCGAGAAGTTCCCGGGCGGGCAGTCGAACCCTACCTGGCTGCTCAGCGCCGGCAGCGGCCACTATGTATTGCGCAGCAAACCTCCCGGGCAGTTGCTTAAGTCGGCCCACGCAGTCGATCGCGAGTTCCGGGTGATCAAGGCACTGGCAGAGACCGGCGTACCGGTCGCCCGGGCCCTGCACCTGTGCGAGGATGAAGACGTCACCGGCGCCATGTTCTACGTGATGAGCTACGAGGAAGGGCGGGTCTTCTGGGACCCGGCGCTGCCGGATACCGGCAGGGAAGAACGCGCCGGCTACCACCGTGAGCTGATGCGCGTCCTGGCAGCCATTCACGAAGTGGATGTCGATGCTGTCGGACTGGCCGACTACGGCCGTGCGGGCAATTACTACGAGCGGCAGATCAGCCGCTGGACAAAACAATATAAAGCTTCTGAAACCGGCAGGATTGAGGCTATGGACACGCTGATGGACTGGTTGCCCGCCAACCTGCCCGAAGATGATGGGAGGAGCGGCCTGATCCACGGCGATTTCCGCATCGATAATGTCATTTTTCATCCTGGTGAGGCGCGCGCCCTGGCCGTTATCGACTGGGAACTGTCCACCCTGGGACATCCGTTATCGGACCTGGCTTACTATTGCATG
>JAPOQU010000047.1 GCA_026710545.1 Gammaproteobacteria bacterium
ATTGGAAGTGAGCGGCCGCCCCTTCACATCATACAGGACAAGGCTGAGAATATTATAACCAATGGCCAGGACAAGATAACAGCCGACCAGGTCATTCAGTACATTTGTATCCAGCATCATTCCCCCCTGATTTAATCATTCAAGACAACAGTCATTTTCGCCGGTAGTTCCGTTTAAGGAAAAATCCCTTTAGGGATAATACCATGCACGCCCCAGTTGCCGTCAACTACCTGGGTTACGCCGAAGTCGGCCGCCACCGACATCAGGGTGATGGCCTCGTCTTCGCTCAACCCCTTGGCATTCATCAGGAATTTGCGCATTTTCCGGAACGCATCGCGCATGGCGTTGTCAACCGACGACTTGTTGTTTATCTCGCTCTGCGCGTCTTCGCCAAGCTCGGCCAGGTAGTTGGCATAGCTGAAACCGTGCACGACGTACTCCGAATCGGTTTCCAGCAACGGGTAGTCCAGCCCCTGTAACACGGTGCCGGCCAGCGCGTCCTGTTTATGCAGGATGACCTGTATGACGCCGGTCAGCGAGGTTTCTATCGCCGTGCCGGCCAGTTCGGAATCGCCCTGGGCCGCGTGCGGGTCGCCGGCGCTCAGCAGACCTCCCGGCACCGCCACCGGGTAATACATGGTGCCGCCCTTGCCGATGCGCCAGTTATCGATGTTGCCGCCGAAATAGCCCGGCGGTATGGTATTGACGAAATCGGCCTCCACGGGCGCCAGGCCCATGGTGCCGAAGTGAGGGCGGATCGGTACCCGTACGCCGGGCAATACCGGAGTATTTTTATCAACCGTGTCATGGTCGACCGGCACACCGGGGTAATCGATGGTGGCGTGTTCCACACCGTACGGGTCGGTCTGCGGCACCCAGCGGTAGTTATACAGCGCCCTGGCCCAGGTGCGCTCGCCGGTTACGTCAATTTCATAGATGGTGACGACCTCGCGCGGCCTGGGTTCGGTGATCAGATCCTGGTAATGATAGCCCCACCAGGCTGCGGCATTACTGCCGAAGGCCTTGCCCGGGTGATCGGGATTGGCGCTGGGACGAGGCCTGAGGTCGAGGATGCGGACTTCCACGATATCGCCGGGCTCCGCTCCCTCGATATAAATGGGCCCGGTCAGGATATGCACGCCCAGGCCTTCTCCCGAGCCGCGGCCGAACTGCGACGCATCCACAGGTCCGGCGCCGCGGCGGTCAACGCCCTTGCCGTCCCTGGTCCAGCGGAACACACTCTCGGCGCCCGGATCGCCATCCACCATCAACGAGGCATCATCATTGGCATGGTGGCTCAGCGTTTCGACAGTAATGAAGTCGCCCGACGTGACGGTCAATACAGGCTCGACGTTCTTGCTGAAATAACCCCAGTGTATGGTTTCACTGGTTGCGGGCAACGTATGGTGCCGCGCTTCTCGTTTGCTGTTCATCAGTCGGGAATTTCCGGATATTTTGACATTTGGGGTGATATTTGGGGTCAGAGCAAAAACTCTGACCCCAAATATCTTGTTAAATCACATAGTCCTTGAAGCGTTTGCGCAGTTCGGTTTTCTGTATCTTTCCCGTCGCCGTGTGCGGGATCTCGTCAACATAGACCACATCATCGGGCACCCACCATTTTGCCACCCTGTCCTTGAGCCAGTCCAGGATTTCCTGCCTGCCCGCATCCCCGCCCTCTTTCCTGACCAGGATCAGCAATGGGCGCTCCCCCCACCTCGGGTGCGGCACCCCGATCACTGCAGCCTCGGCGATGTCGGGATGGCCTACCGCCGCGTTTTCCAGGTCGATGGAACTGATCCACTCACCCCCGGACTTGATGACATCCTTGGACCTGTCGGTGATCTGCAGGTAACCTTCGGCGTCTATGGAGCCTACGTCTCCCGTACTGAACCAGCCGTCATCATCGTGTACGTCACTTGGGGTATCCTCCCGGTAGTATTCGCTGCAGATAAACGGCCCGCGTACCTTGAGCAGCCCAGTTGCCTGTCCGTCCCTGGGCAGTTCATTGCCGTCATCATCGACAATCTTCATCTCGACGCCGTAAAGCGGGCGCCCCTGCTTCATTCTTACGGCATATTGCTCTTCCCGCGGCAGTTCCAGCATCCCCGGCTTCAGCGTATTGACCGTACCCAGGGGGCTCATCTCCGTCATACCCCAGGCATGGTTGACATAAACCCCGTAACTATCTTCCAACTCCTCCATGATCGAACGGGGGCAGGCCGACCCGCCGATGATCACCCGTTTCAGCGTGCTGACCTCCTTGCCGGATTCCGCAAGATACTTCAGCAGGTGCAGCCATACCGTGGGCACCCCGGCAGAATAAGTGACCTCCTCCTCTTCAATCAGCGCCTGCAGGGTCGCCCCGTCCCCCATCTTCGGGCCGGGAAAGACCAGTTTCGTTCCCACTGCCGGCGCCCCGTAAGCCAGGCCCCAGGCGTTGACATGGAACATGGGCACGACCGGCATGACCACGTCCCGTACAGACAGGTTGAGTCCGTCCGGAGAGATGCCGATCAGTGTGTGTAACACCATCGAGCGATGATGGTACAGAACGCCCTTGGGATTGCCGGTCGTCCCGGACGTATAACACAGGCAGCACGCGGTCTTTTCATCCAGTTCAGGCCAGTCAATCCGGTCCGCATGGCGGCTGATGAAGCCTTCGTAGGACTGTGCGTTGCGCAGGTCCGTATCCGGCATGTTTTCTTCATCCGTTAAAACAATAAAGGCTTCAACGCCGGACAGATCATCACTGATTTTCTCCAGCACCGGCAGGATAAGCGGATCAACGAAGACCAGCCTGTCTTCTGCATGGTTAATGATATAGCTGATCTGATCAGGGAACAGGCGCGGGTTGACCGTGTGCGTGACGGCCCCGATCCCCGCAATGGCGTAATATAACTCAAAGTGGCGGTAATCGTTCCAGGCAAGGGTAGCGACACGCTCCCCGGCCCCTATACCGTAGTCGATCAAGGCGTTCGCCAGGCGCCGGGTCCTGCCAAATGCCTCTGCATACGTGTACCTGTGCCTGGGAGTGTCATTGGTGACGGAGACAATCTCCGTGTCGGGATGGTACCTGTCGGCGTGCTCCATTATTGAGGTAATGGTCAACTGCCTGTCCATCATCAGACCTAACATCGCTTTCTTCCTCACTCGTTTTTTACTTTTTATACGCAGATAACATAGACGGTTTTCCTTAGAATATACAGAGGTGCGGGGTAATGTAAACGGTTCCAAAGGGTAATATGTACTCTCCCTGGCAGGTTTTTGTTTGTTTTACCCGAATATCCTGTAACAAGCCCGGATATTATACTGCGGCGCCGTCAAACCTCGAATAAAAACTCCTGCCGGGTCCGTCCAGTCCTCCTTCGATTGTTTCCATGTTCCTCATCAGGTAGTCAACTGAGCCTTGCTGCACGGCATGGTATATGTTCTTTGTCAGGTTATATGCCGAGGCGCCCGGCCAGTTCGGCGGCAGGAGTTCTTCGGGAAGGTCGGAATCCTGCAACAGTATGCGCCGGTACTCATGGATGAGCAGGGTACGGACCTGGAAACACTGCTCGTCATCCCGCCGCTTCGCCTTCCTCAGCGCCCGGTATATCGTGCCGTAACGCTGGATAAAGTGGTTGTATCTTTTCTCTATCCCGGCCAGGCCCCAGCAGTCCTGGCATAGCTTCCTCAATACTTCGCGGGAGGCAACGTCCTCGGTACTGGCGATTAATACAACCACCTTGTCCGTAAGTTTCAGCTCCAGCAGGGTTTCATCAAGCGATTGCCGGTCACCGGAAGGATGCCCCAGCATGCCCGGGGTCAACGCGCCGTAACCGAGCCAGGATAACTCCCTGCGCAACAGGTCCTTTTCCCGGTTGTCGCACGAAGTCGGCAATACCAGGGTCCACTTTCTGTCCCAGAGCTTCCGCTTGGCATGGTAAATCCTGCGCGCGGCCTTTTCGTAATGCCTCTGGCCCGCCCCGGTAAAGCTGTAATAACTGCGCCTGCCCATCTGCCTGGCAACCAGCCAGTCCTCCTGCACCAGCCTGAACACCGCCGTGCGAATCTGCCTCTGGTTTAATCCGAACGGTTCCAGCACCTTGATCAGACTGCCCAGCCAGACGGCGCTGCTGTGGGGAGAAACCGCATCACCGAACACACTGATGATCAGCGAGCCTGTGCGTATGGGTTTACGGGAGGCAAACTCCGCCAGCAGCCTGCTGACCTGCTTCATCGTCTGTTATTCGTCGAAATCGACGACGACCCGGTCCGAAACCGGGTGCGCCTGGCAGGTGAGTATATAACCCGCCGCCAGTTCGTCAGCCTCCAGGGCGTGGTTGATGTCCATGTCCACTTCCCCTTCCAGCAGTTTTGCCTTGCAGGTTGCGCAAACGCCGCCTTTACAGGCAAACGGCAGGTCAACGCCGTTATCCAGGGCGCCGTCGAGAATGTTCTGGCCGTCAGCGCTCAATTCAAACCGGGTTTCACGGCCATCGGCATTGACGCTGACCTGCGCCACCATGCCGGCCAGTTTAATCGCCCGTTCATGGTGTTTTGCCACTCTTGCCGCGGCTGCTTCGGCTGATTCGGCAAACAGTTCGTAATGGATGTTACGCTCGTCAATACCCTCGGAGCGTAGTCCCCGGGAAACTTCCGATATCATCGCCTCGGGACCGCACAGGAAAAACTCGTCAATGGCGCGCAGGTCAAGCAGGTGCCGGATCAGTTCAGCGCCTTTTCTGTTGTTGATCCGGCCGTTCAGGATTTCCACGTCCTGGCGTTCCCTGCTGAGGATATTGATCCACTGGAAGCGGTCCATGTAGCGGTTTTTTAACGCTTCCAGTTCTTCCTTGAACATGATCGTCGCCACCCGCTGGTTACCGTATAACAAGGTGACCCGGCTATGCGGCTCGCGCGTCAATCCGGTCTTGATAATCGAGATAATGGGTGTAATGCCGCTGCCCGCCGCTATACACAGGTAATTGTGTGCATTTTCCTCGTGTAATGGCGTGAAAAAGGTCCCCTGGGGCGGCATGACTTCGATCATGTCGCCTTTGTTTAACTTCTCGTTGGCGAACGTGGAAAACACGCCTCCGGTGATTTTTTTCACGGCAACCCGCAGGGTCCCGTCATCGACACCGGAACAAATGGAATAGGAACGCCTGACTTCGGCGCCATCGATCCCGGCCTTCAGGGTCAGGTACTGGCCCTGGGTAAACCGGTAGGTTTCGGACAGGTCGGCAGGTACGTCGAACGTCAGGCAAACTGCGTTATCCGTCTCTTTGCTGATATCGCCGATGGTTAAAGGATGAAATTCCGGCATTTTCAACAGGAATCAACAGCTAAATGGGGACAGATTTGAAATCTGTCCCCGGACGGCGCAGATAACACAAGAAAAAGCTGTCTTTCATCTGCGATCATCTGCGTCATCTGCGGATAAAATGTGTTATATGCATTTGAAATAGTCGAAGGGTTCCAGACAATCGTTACACCGGTACAAGGCCTTGCAGGGAGTTGAACCGAAACGGCTGATTTCTTCCGTAGCGGCGGACCGGCAGCGCGGGCAAGCCACACCCGTATCCGGCATACGCAGACTTTGTTTGTCAGCCGAACCCGCCGGGGGAACAATACCGTATTGCAACAGTTTTTCCCTGCCTGCTTCACTCAGCCAGTCCGTCGTCCATGGCGGCGAGATCCGTGTTGCCACCTCAACGTCTTCGTAGCCGTTTTCCGTTAAAACGGTCCTGATATCCTGCTCAATAGTCTGCAGCGCGGGGCAACCGCTGTAGGTAGGCGTGATCACGACCCGTACCCTGCCTTCATGCCGGCACACATCCTGCAATATACCCAGGTCGGCGATGGTTAAAACCGGTATTTCGGGATCGGCAACCTGTTCAAGAAGTTGTCTTATTTCACTGATAACGCTGTCCGGGTAGTTACAGGAAAAGGGGACGGATTTATTTTTCCCGCGACACCGGCTGGGGACAGATTTCAAATCTGTCCCCTTTTCTCGAAAAATAAATCTGTCCCCTTTTACTCTGATCACTTCTCTACCAGTCCTGACCCGGCATGGCTCTTTGCAGGGACTGCATCTCAGCCAGCAGGTAGCCGATATGTTCCGAATGCAGGCCCTGTCTTCCCCCGCTGCGGGTGTACTTCAGTTCCGGCCGTTCCAGCGTGGCCTCATCGAGTACGTTATTCACTTTTTCATTCCACAACGCTTCGACGGTATTCAGGTCCACGCCGATTTGATTCGCCTGCATGGCCCGGTCGATCCCGTCCGCGTCGAACAACTCGTAAGTGAACGGCATCAGCTCGGCCACGGCCGTACTGATTTTGGCATGACTCTGTTCGGTGCCGTCACCCAGGCGAAGCATCCATTCAGCGCTGTGACGCAAGTGGTATTCACATTCTTTCAGTGTCTTTGCCGCGATGCCGGCCAGGGTGGAATCAACGGAGTGTTGCAATGCCCGGTAATAGAAATAATCATACGCATCAACGAAGAACTGCCTGGCCGTGGTGAAGGCAAAATCACCCACCGGTAATTCCATGATTTGAAAATTCCGGAATTCCCGTTCATTGCGGAAATAAGCCAGGTCATCTTCCGTCCTGCCCGCGCCTTCCACCTCACCGGCGTAAGTCAGCAGCATGCGGGCGCGCCCGACAAGGTCCAGCGCGATATTGGTCATGGCGATATCTTCTTCCACAAACGGTCCGCGACCGCACCATTCGGCAAGACGCTGGCCGTTGATCAAGGCGTTATCCCCAAGCCTGATGACGTACTGGAATAACTCCTGCCGTGTAGTCTCACCACTCACCGTATCACCTCGGCTCCCCTCGGCAAAACCGGGGACGGATTTGAAATCCGTCCCCTGTCCTGGTCCTGGTTCACAGTTTGAGGTCCTCAGGTACGTCGTAAAAGGTCGGATGGCGATAGATCATCTTGTCTATCGCAGGATCAAAAAGACTGTCATTGTCCTCGAACTGGCTGGCTATGATATCCGCCGACTTCACTACCCAGATACTGCAGCCCTCATTGCGGCGGGGATAGGGGTCCCGGGCATATTGCAGGGCCTGCTCACCATCGGCTGCGTGAATGCTGCCGGCATGCTTGTGGTCCAGTCCCCGCTTGCCGCGGATGAATACTTCCCAGAGGGGTAAACGCCCAATTTTATCCGGCATAATCTTTTCCTCCCGGCAGTCAGACAGTTATGCAAGGCCGCATCTCAGGCAGCAGCCTTGCGGGCCCGCTGCCGTTGCTTGTCCGCATAGGCCAGTGCCGCCTCCCGCACCCAGGCGCCGTCTTCGTGGGCCTTGATGCGTGCGCTGATGCGTTCGTGGTTACAGGGACCGTTGCCGCCGACGACCTGGTAGAATTCGTCCCAGTCTATTTCCCCGAAATCGTAATGCCCGCGCGCTTCATTCCACTTCAGGTCGGGGTCGGGCAGCGTCAGGCCCAGGTATTCGGCCTGGGGAACGGCTTGATCCACGAATTTCTGGCGCAGTTCATCGTTGCTGTTACGCTTGATCTTCCATTGCATGGACTGGGCGGAATGTGTGGAATTCGCGTCACCGGGACCGAACATCATCACCGACGGCCACCACCACCGGTTTATCGCATCCTGCGCCATTGCCTTTTGCTCCTCGGATCCCTGGCACAGCGTCATCAGCAGTTCATATCCCTGGCGCTGGTGAAAGCTCTCTTCCTTGCAGATCCGCACCATGGCCCGGGCATACGGCCCGTAAGAACAACGGCACAATGGAATCTGGTTGATGATGGCAGCCGAATCCACCAGCCAACCGATTGCGCCTATATCCGCCCAGGTCAGGGTCGGATAATTGAAAATGCTGGAATACTTGGCCTTGCCGGAGTGCAGTTGCTCAAGCATCTGCTCCCTGGAGATACCCAGAGTCTCCGCCGCGCTGTATAAATACAGGCCATGGCCGGCTTCATCCTGCACCTTGGCCAGCAGGATTGCCTTGCGCCGCAGCGACGGCGCCCGCGTGATCCAGTTTCCCTCCGGCAGTTGACCCACTATCTCGGAATGTGCGTGCTGGGAAATCTGCCTGATAAGGGTTTTCCGGTAAGCGTCCGGCATCCAGTCCCGGGGCTCTATTTTTTCCTCGGAATCTATCCGCCCCTGAAATATTTCCGGCAGCGTAGTTGAATCGGTCATCTGTATCTACCTGGTTATCACCAATGATTTAATGATACAAAAATATTCGTGAATGTCAAATTTTCTGTATCATATTTTATGGTGCAGGGAGATCCCTGCTCGTGCAGGAATGGTACTAAGACACCGGGGACGGACTTAAGTCCGTCCCCTTTTACTTATGGTCAGTTATGATACGGATTGAATCCTGTCACATCTTCCTTATCTGATGCGCTGGTATCCATGGGAGGCGTCGGGATGTAGTGCTCCGGAGCGGGGCCGCCTTTGGCTTTACGGGCCAGGGCCTGTTCGACTGTTTCGACCTTGACCGCCGCGGCTATTCCGTCTTTTCTCTTCACCATCATGGCAATACCGGAACTGTTGGGCGGCGGCATCATGTCCGCGTGGTAATAGGCGACCTTGTGTTTCTGTACGTCGATCTTGCGGTTCACGTCCAGGTCCCTCTGGTTCACGCCTTTGCGCGGGTGCACGCAAACGCCGTCCACTATCTCCAGGTCCAGCCACCATTTCTTGGCGGGAACACGTATGCCGTGGCCCAGCAGGTCATCCAGTCTTACCGCCAGCGGCACCAGCAAGGGCTTCAGCCAGAAGGCATTTACGCCGCACCAGCTGGCTACCTGGGTGGCAAGCGGACCGTCCCAACTGATGACCTTGTTCAGCGGGCAGGTCTTCATGCAGCGGCCGCACGCCAGTCCGCGCTGGTTGGTCAGGCGGTAACGGGTACAGCGTTCGACGTCCGGTTTCCACATCTCGTAACCGTTGAACATCACCTTGTCGCCGAAGGGGATGGCGTCGCAGGGGCATTCCCGCGCGCACTTCAGGCAGTTTGAGCAGAAATACTGCAGGCCGAAGTCAACGGGCTTGTCGGGGACCAGGGGCAGATCGGTGGTCATGACGACCGTCTTGAAACGCGGGCCGATAAACGGGTTGAGCACCAGTTCGCCGATGCGGCTGAGTTCTCCCAGGCCCGCCCACATGACCAGGGGAATGTGCAGTACATGGGAATCGGCGTTGGTCTGCGGCCGGGCAGAATGGCCCAGAGAGCGTAAATGCTCCGCCATGATGCCGGCAATCAATGCGCCGCGCATATAGGCGCGCATGGACTGCGCACCGGAAATGAAATCATCACCCGAAGCGCCTTCCATAGTGTCGTAGCCCTGGTCTATCAAACATACCACGGCATATTTATGGTACGGTTTGATCTCCGAACCGTCCTCCTTGTGCGAATACCAGGCATAGTCCGGTATCTCGCAGATCCCGGTAATCTCCGACCCCAGGGCGTAGGACAATGACTTGAGCGCCCTGGTGTTGGCCACCGGATCGTTCGTGCCGCTTGCCTGTGTCGCTGCAACGGGTCCGTCCTGATGCGGCACCATCCCGCGTATTTGTTTCAGCATGGCGGCGGCAAACGGATGTTTGAAGGAAAAACGCTGGCGTTCCACCTGGGCTTTTTTATCGAGATCTCCGTGGATTGCCCGCTCGAAGAAAGCGGCCCGTTTCGGCACCCGCGGGACTTCGTCATCCAGGATTAGTGTCGTGGGCCGATCTGTGCGCCGCACCTGTTCCATGGGATAATTGCTCAGATGGGTCTGCCGGTTGGCGCGGCGCCATCTCTCCAGGCCGGACGTAGCGCCGCCGATGCCCAGCCAGTACGCCGGGCTGCGGCCGTTTTTCGCCTTGGCCTTCAACGGTTTGTCCGTTGCCAGTGCATAATTCGTGGTCACCACCGCTACCGAGAAATCGGCGTCCAGGTAGGGATTGACGACCACTCCGTTATCCCGGACCCCCAGACCTGCCAGTACGGTCAGCCGGTCGATATCAATTTGATCGTTCCGATCATCATAGGCCGCCGCATCGAACCCCATAGCACGTATATGGTTGGCAATGCCTACCGCTATTTCAAACGCGCGCATCTGTGCAGTGGCATGGATGGACCCCTCAAGCCAGTTCCGGGCCGGGTTGCCCGCTTCCGGCAGGCGGCTGTATTCGGCCAGTACGACTATCCCGTGAGTGTGATCCTTCGGCGTCGTGTCCCGGTACCAGCAGGAAGCGGTCAACCCGCATATACCTATCTGGCCGGCATCAAGAAAATATCCGGCTCCCTTGACGTCAATCGAGCGCCTGTCGAGGTCATCAGGCACGGGGGCCCTGGCGGGCGCCACCGCGCCTTCACAGAATTGCTTGAAGATAGCGTGATATTTCGCCAGCGCGGCGGCATAATTTGAAGACGCGCCGTTGCCGGCAGCAGGCCCGGTATTTTGCCCCCTTTGACGTTCGAACTCGATGATCAATTCATCCCGGGGCAATCTCTCGAGGGGATAGGGACCGTAGTGAAAGGGCCGGTTTTTGTTGGAGAAGAAAATCATGTGGTTACCCCCTTGTCGCTAACCTTCGCTAATTATGCCACAAACAGGGTGTGGTTAAATCCAGTTTTCTGTTTTCAGCCCTGATATCCGCGAGAACTCGTTCTCGTTATTCGTTACTAAAATGGCTTGCAGAAACAAGGCATGCGCCCCTATGAGTAAATCCAGGGGACCGATTATAGTGCCTGATTTTTTGAGTTTTGCCCTTATCTCGCCGTAAATCGGGCAAGCGCCGGAAGGAAAATCCAGGATCTCGAGTGGCCCGAGGAATTCATTGAGCGCCTCCTGATTTTGTTTCTGGTTCGAGCTGTTGGAGATACCGAACTGAAGTTCCGCGCAGGTGATTGATGAAATGCCGACGTCACCGATCATCAGGGCTTCAAATTTTTTCTCAATCCTGGGGGAATGTCTGTTGATGATATAAATACACGTGTTGGTATCAAGCACATATTTCATAAACTGATATCTTCCCTGTTTTCCTGGTCACCCTGATCTCGTTGCGCCATAAAATCCGAAGTAAATTTCCCGCAGGCGGCAAACATCGCCCGCCAGGGATTTTCCTTCGGGATAAGGATGACATAAGCGCCGGACCTCTTTATATAGACGGATTTTCCATGAAACCGGAATTCTTTGGGCAGTCTTACCGCCTGGCTTTGACCATTGGTGAATAACTTTGCTTCTTTCATGGATAAAAGTATATACTATAAAATATATACTTCAAGAAATATTTCGACCGTCCTCCGGCTTCCTGTTGTCAGTGGCTCGCCGCTTCCGAAGTACCGATACCGGTCTCCGAACGGATATATTGTTCGGCAAACGCCGCCCTTTCCTTGTCTGCCCTGGCGCTGTTATCCGTAATTGACAACAGCCAGGCTGCCATAAACGCCAGCGGCGCCGAGACAATGGTAGGGTAGACATAAGGGAATACCGGTTCTTCCATCCCTATCACGTCCACCCATACCTGCGGCCCCAGGATTATCAATACAACGGAAGAGACCAGTCCGGCCAGGCAGCCGTAGATGGCGCCGCGGGTCGTCAACCCCCGCCAGTACATGGACAGCAATAATATCGGCGCGTTGGCGCTGCCGGCAACCGCCAGGGCCATATTGGTAATAAAGATGACGTTATGATGTTCGAATGCGAGACCGAACAGGACTGCCAGTATACCGATGCCGATCACGGCACAGCGCGAGACCAGTAATTCCGATTTTTCCGACGCTGTGCCCTGTTTAATCGATTTCGCATACAGGTCATGGGCAATGGTGGCTGCCGCGGAGATGGTCAACCCCGAGACGACAGCGAGGATCGTGGCGAAGGCAACGGCAGAGACAAACCCCAGCAGAATGTCGCCCCCCAGGAAGTGGGCTGTGTGCAGCACCACCATGTTCCGTCCTCCCGTCAGGGCGCCGGCAGCACTCTGGTAGTCCGGGTTGAACATGATGAGCGACACCGCTCCGAACCCGACGACAAGCATCAGGAGGTTGAAATAGCCGATGATTGAAATGGCATAAAATGCCGATTTTCTTGCAGTTTTTGCGTCCTTCACGGTAAAGATACGCATCAGTATATGCGGCAGTCCGATGAAGCCGAGCAGGGCCGTCAATCCCAGGGAGAGCACCGATACCGGATCGTTCAGCCAGCCACCCGGGGCGACAAGGTCCCAACCCCTCGGATGAGTCAACACCGCGCTGTGAAACACCGCATCCAGGTCATAGCTGTAATGCTGCAACATCAACAGGGTAATAATTGTGCCGCCGACTATCAGCAGGAAAGCCTTGATAATCTGCACCCAGGTCGTGGCCAGCATGCCGCCGAAAGTCACGTAGGCGATCATCAGGATGCTGATACCGCTCACGGCCCAGATATAATCCAGGCCGAACAGCAACTGGATCAATTTTCCCGCGCCTACAAGCTGCGAGATAAGATAAAAGATTACTGTGGCAAGAGATCCCAGGGCTGCAACCCGCGTGATCGGCCCTTGATCAAGACGAAAAGCGATGACGTCGATAAACGTATACCGGCCGAGATTACGCAACCTCTCGGCGACCAGGAACAGGATAACCGGCCAGCTGGCGACTGCGCCGACTGCCAGCATCAACCCGTCCGTGCCGGTAAAAAACAACAGGCTTGTCAGTCCCAGAAAGGTCGCCGCCGACATAAAGTCACCGGAAATGGCAATCCCGTTCTGCCACGCGGGAATACCGCCGCCGGCAACATAAAACTCCTTGCGGGAACGGGTGTGCCGGGCTGCCCACCAGGTAATCAGCAGGGTACTGCAGACAAACAGGAAAAACGTGATGATCGCGGTCACGTTCAGGGGTTTTCCGGTACCGGCGCCGGCCAGCGTATCGGCCCGGGCAAATACCGGATTCATCGATACAAGGACAACAAGCTGTGTAACTACCCTACTCATCCCGCAGTCCGAGTTCTCTCATGACCGCTTCTCTTTCCGGGTCATGGAAACGGGCGGCCCACCATATATATCCTGCTGAAATGACGATGCTCAGCAAAATAACCAGCACGGTGAGCCAGATGATCACGCTGACGGCGCTGCCGGCCGGCCAGGCCGTCCCTGCCGGTCCTGTCGCCCAGGCCACGGCAAAGAAGTAAAGACTGTATTGAAAAACAGCGATGGCCGTTAACAGGTAAGTCACCCGCCTGCGCTTATCCACATGCGCGCGGTATTTCTCCGACGCGGACAACCGCCTGAGTTGCTCCTTTAGTTCCAAAACCGGTATTACTCCTGCTCGTTTTCGTTGTGTTCCTAGCCTCTCCGGGGACGGACTTAAGTCCGTCCCCAAGCGTCCCCGGTGAGTTCCAAAACCGGTATTACTCCTGCTCGTTTTTGTGGTTCTGCTTCCAGGTTTCCCTTAATTTATTCTTTTGCACCTTGCCCATTGTATTACGCGGCAGTTCCTCCACGAAACATATTTGTCTGGGTACCTTGAACCCGGCGAGTTGCGTTTTCAGTCCGGCAACAATTCCTGCTTCATCCAAACGGCAATCCGGGTCCGCCACCAGGACGGCCACTACTCTTTCACCCAGGTCCGTATCTTCAAGACCGATGACGGCGGACTCACTGATGCCTTCGATGCGATCCAGGCATAGTTCAATCTCTTTCGGGTAGACATTCTCCCCTCCGCTGATGATCATGTCCCTGGCGCGACCCACTATGCGGATGTAACCATCGGGATCCCGCTCTCCCAGGTCACCGGTACGGTAATAACCATCCTCGGTGAAAGCGCCCCTGTTTACCTCATCCAGGTTCCAGTAACCGGAAAAGACGTTAGGTCCTTTCACCAGTAACTCACCAATACCGGCATCCGCTACTTCAGTTCCATCGTCGTCCACGATTTTGACCATGACGTCCGGCAGCGGCATCCCGACCATCCCGGCCCTGCGTTCCCCATGCAGCGGGTTCGAGGTACTCATGCCGGTTTCCGATGTGCCGTAGCGTTCCAGGATGGTATGACCGGTAGTTTGTTTGAATTGATTAAACGTATTCTCCTGCAGCGGCGCCGAACCGGAGATGAACAGGCGCATGGCACTGCAGGCTTCCCTGGACAAGCCGGGAGATTGCAGCAGGCGCGTGTAAAATGTGGGCACCCCCATCAACACCGTAGCCTCAGGCAGCAGGCAGATTATTTCATCTGCGTCGAACTTTTCCAGCAGGTGGAGAGAGGCGCCGGCAGTCAGGACGCAACCCAATGCTACGAACAGGCCGTGAACATGGAACAGGGGCAAGGCGTGTATCAACACGTCATCATTCGTGAATCCCCACAGGTCAACCAGGGTCCTGACGTTGGCGGCGAGGTTGTCGTGGCTGAGTTTTATGCCCTTGGGTTTGCCCGTGGTGCCGGATGAATACAGCAGGCAGGCAAGTTCGGACCCGTCATACACACGGGTGGCAAATTCGGTTCCCGCTGCGTCGGCGGCGGCAGCCAGGGTCCCGGTTCCGTCCCGGTCGAGGGTCAGCACCCGTTCGACACCGGCGCGCCTGGCCGCAGTCCGTACCCAGACCTCATTTTCCCTCGAACAGATCACCGCTGCCGGACCGGCGTCGGCCAGGTAATAGTCTACCTCGGCAGGTTGAAACGCGGGATTTAACGGCTGGTAGACAATACCGGACCGCAGGCAGGCCAGGTACAGGAATATGTTGCCGATGGATTTGTCAATGCAGGCGCAAACCCTGTCTCCGGGAGAGACGCCCATATCCGCGAGTGCATTGGCATAGCGCGCGGAACCGTCAGCCAGGTCAGCGTAGCTGTAATGCCTGTCGCCGCAATGGATGGCGACTTTGCCGTGATTATCCTCCTTACCTTGCAGGTAACAGGAATACAGGTTGCGGTTTTTGTGCATGACCTCGCTCTTTACAACAGCATGGAAGACAAACAACGCGGGAGACGGGACAAGTGCCGTTCCCGGCAAAGTTATCTATAATAAAACAAGAACGCGCCTGACTACAGGAGAATAAATTCCATCCCACGAGCACTATGAATAACCTGTTTGTTGTCGTCTCCAAACAACATCAATCCGGTTGAAGCGGAGGTGCAACTATTACGCACTCGCCCGTTTTTTTATAAATTTCACCGAATTATGCTTAAATTTCGGGGATTATCGGACTATACTGATGTAATGACATATTGTTGCAGGTATAATACAAAGAACATCAAGAGACAGAAACAATTTACCTTCGGGGAAACATAATGAAATTATCCGGCACTTCTCTTTTCAGGTTCGTTTTGATCCTGTCAGTAATACTCCCGTTCAACACAGGCGCACAGGTCCTGGAAGAAATAATCGTTACCGCGCAAAAGCGCGAACAGAACCTGCAGGACGTGGGCATCTCCGTGACCGCCTATACCGGCGAGCAGATTAAGGAACTGGGCCTGGCCGATACCGTTGACCTCACCACCATGACCCCCGGACTGCAGTACACGGTGCCTAATGCCGAGGGCAGCCAGATCAATTTCTTCCTGAGAGGCGTCGGCCTGAACGAAGTATCGGATTTCAATGAAAATCCGGTCGCCGTGTATTTTGACGGTGTTTACCGCGCGGCCATCGGCGGCCTGCACCTGCAGAATTTCGACGTGGACCGGGCGGAAGTGCTGCGCGGCCCGCAGGGCACCCTGTTCGGCCGCAACACTTCGGGCGGGCTGGTGCATTTCATTTCCAGGAAACCCACCCGGGAGTTTGAAGCCTACCTGGAAGCCGGCGTGGAGGCCTACGGGACCTTCAAGACCGAAGGCATGGTGAATGGCCCCATCGGTGAAAACCTGGCCGCGCGGGTTTCCTTCGCGACCAACAAAAACGGTGGCTACGTCGATAACGTCTTTGACGGCCTGGACCCGCTGAAAGGCACGGCCCCGGGTGATTTCAACGAGACCAACGCCAAGGCCGGGCGCCTCCAGTTATTGTTCACACCCTCCGATGACGTTGAAACCCTGATCAAGGCCCATTACTCCCACAACCGGGGCCAGGTGGGCGGCTGGCAGAACCAGGCGACCCAGTTTGCCCCGACTGCCGGGGGCGGATATGATTTCGACAACCGGGTGCCCCTGGGACCGAATGAATCCAACCCCAACTGTTTTGACCCCGGCGCCGGGATATTCTACGAGGTGGTCGGCACGGACTGTTTCGGTTACCGGGATACGGACGGCGACCCGCACAAGGGCAGCTTTGACCGGGACGGCGACACCGCCGTCACCGCCGCGGGCGTATCGGCAGTCATCGACTGGGAACTTCGGGATGGCCTGACGCTCACGTCGATAACCGCTTTTGACCACGTGGACCGCACCCAGGAAGAAGACACCGACGCCAGCCCGGTCAATTTCGTCCAGGTGGAGTTTCACGCCATAACGGAACAGTTCACCCAGGAACTGCGCCTTGCCGGCGACTCCGAGCGCATGCGCTGGCAGACCGGGTTGTATTATTTCAATTGGGATGTGAACTCCGATTACGGCCTGGTGCTGATACCCGGTTTCTTCGCCATTGACGTCGATGCCAAGCAGGATACGGAGTCATGGTCGGTCTTCGGCCAGTTCGAATTTGACCTGACCGAGCAGTTCACGTTTATCGCCGGGCTGAGGTACACGGAAGAAGAGAAAAAAATGAACTACAGCAGCATGGACATAGAGAACGGCCTGACCGGCTTCCTGACTGCGCCCCCGCCGTTCGTCGACCTCGGCGCCGGGGAAGGTGTCGGCGTGTTGCCCAATTACCCCAGCGCGATCCGTCCGACGCCCGACCAGATGATGCTGTTCAACACCTCCAGTGTCGGCAACTTAGCCAAACATGACAAGAACAATGTCACTGCCCTGGCGGAACTGGACTGGAAACCCAACGATGACTTGCTGATCTATGCCAAGTATTCCCGTGGTGTGAAGTCGGCCGGCTTCAACGGCACGTTTATCGATGCCAGCGCCAACTTCGGCCTGGATGCGCCCGAGGACGTACCGTTTGATGATGAGACGTTGACCAGCTACGAAGCAGGCTTCAAGGCCACTATTCTCGGCGGCGCCGCCCGCTTGAACGCTGCCGCGTTTTACTACGACTACGAGGATTTCCAGACCTTCCGCTTTGTTACCCTGAATGCGATCATTTTCAATTCCGATGCGGAAGTCTACGGTGGCGAAATCGAGTTGCAGGCCAGCCCGGCCGAGGGCTGGGATTTCATCCTGGGCGCCTCCTTCCTGGACGCCACCGCGAAAGATATTCAGGCCACCGACACCCGTACCCCGGTCGACAGGACCATGGTCTCGGCCCCGGACTTTACGGCAAACGGCATGGCCCGTTACGAATGGCCGGCATGGAACGGTACCATGGCGGCAATAGCCAGTTTTTATTACCAGGACGAAACCTACTTCGACATACAGAACTACGATATCGCGCTTGGGGATGACTATATCGTCGGGAACTTCAGGCTGAAATGGACCTCCGCCAACGACGCCATGACGGTGTCGGCCTTCGTCAACAATATTGCCAATGAGGAATACCTGACCTATACCTTCGATTTCACGGGTCCGGGCGGCTTCAACCAGTTGCATTACGGCAAACCGCGTTGGTACGGCGGTTCGGTCCGTTACAGCTGGCAATAAATCCGCGGGGTATTTTCAAGGGGACGGATTTTAAATCCGTCCCCTGATTGTTGTTTCCATAGCACCGGTTGAGTATTCAACCGGTGTTTTTTTTCGTGCGGATCTTGATAGACTCCAGCTTGTGCCACCAATTCGAGACGCCAGATGACCACTGAACAACAGAACAAGCCCGTCGCCCCCTACATGGCCATCGGCCTGTCCACGACGATCACAGGGATAGCCGACCGCAAACATATCCGCCATAACCTGGAAAATATCGAGGAGGCGATACATGCGGCCGTCTCCATGGTGAATATCAACATGCCGGTGAAGATCATCGCCCTGGCGGAAGGCGCGTTAACCGGCTTCACCGACGAGATCTTCGACCTGCCCCATACACTGGCGGCCAGGGAGTTGTTCATCGATATCCCCGGGGAGGAGACCGCGTGGCTGGGGCGCCTGGCCGCGCTCTATGACACCTACATCATCGGCCAGTGCAAGGCGCGCTGGCCCGAGATCATGAGTGACCGGTTTTTCAATACCCTGTTTGTAATCGACCCCAACGGAAACGTGGTGCACAAGGCGGCAAAAAACCATATCTGGTGCCGGGAACGTTCCTGTACCCCTCACGATATCTACGACCGCTGGGTGGAGGTGTTCGGCGATGACATCGATGCCTTCTATCCCGTGTTGAAGACCCCGGACATCGGCAACATAGGCACCATCTGCTGCAGCGACGGCGAGTACCCGGAGGCGGTCCGGGCGCTGGCTTTCAACGGCGCCGAAGTGGTTTACCGGCCCAGCGAGGCCATGCCCATGACCGGTTCCGGCTACCCGGGCGGCGGTTCCTGGATGATCCAGAACCGGGGCCATGCCGAATTCAATTCCGTGTATATGCTGTGCCCCAATGCCGGCCCGATCTACCTGTCAGCCACGTCCAGAAACCCGGTAGACATTACCGGCGGCCATGCCCATATCGTCGATTACCGCGGCGAGATCATGTCCTACAGTCCGTCGGCCAACAACACGCTGGTGTGCGCCACCATCGACATCGAAGCCGTGCGCCAGTTCCGCACGATGAACCTGAACAGCAACTGGCTGAAGGACCTGCGTACGGAAGTATTCAGCCGCATGTACGAGAAACCCATCCACCCGAAAAACCTCTGGCTGGAACAGGACCCGCAACGGCATGCTGAGGTGGATGAGATCTACCGCGGCAATATCGAAACCCTGGTCGAACGGGGTACCTGGACCAGACCGTTTTATGAACACGAAGGCTGCCGTTTTCAACCCGGCGGGGAACAGGAACCTTCCTGGGACGACCTGAAGGAAATGTGGGCGCCGTGGAATGACGGGAACGACGGGAGTGCCGCAGATTAAGGCTTCCAGGGGCGGCGATAGGTCGCGGACTGGCCGTGGAACACGCTGATTAAACTGCCCGTGGCCAGGTAGAGATAACCATCGATGACACCAGCCACGGGACCCAGCAGGCCCCTGGGGAGTCCCGGTAGCTCGGACCAGGTATCGGTACCCGGGTCATAGACATTCATATAGGGCAGGCCGCGCTCGCGAAAAAACGGGTGATCACTGTAGTTTTTTCCACCCAGCACGTAGATGCGGCCGTTATCCACAAAGGTGCTGGCTTCGTTATGGGAACGCCGGCTTGGCAACGGCGCCAGTTCCGCCCAGGTGTCGCCGGCCGGAACATAAGCATGTACCCAGGTCAGGTCCCGGGCATCTACGTGGTGACCGTGCATGCCGCCGATGGCATAAATCCTGTCATCCAGGGCTACGGCCGCCAGCGTGATTTTGTGTTTTATTATCCTGGCCGGCGCGGAAAAAGATATCGACAACCAGGCTGCGAAGACCACTGCAACGATGAGCAGGAATGCAGTTACATATTTTATTTTTCCTTGCGCAATGTTATTTGTGCTTGTCATCCCGGTTATACCTGCCATATTCTGTTCACACAGGCTGATCTATCGCGAATGCCGCAAGTGACAAGCTAACCTGTTTTGCTGTGTTATTCAATCCATTGGAGGAGGAGTTAAATGAACCAATATGATTGCATCATTGTCGGCAGCGGCATCAACGCGCTGGTATGTGCGGCAATATTGAGCAAGAAAGGCAACAAGGTGCTGGTGCTGGAGCGCAACGACCGCCCGGGAGGGTGTATCCGCACTGACGAGATTACCGCGCCTGGCTTTATCCACGACGTGTTGTCAAGCTGGCACCCCCTGTTCGTCACTTCTCCCGGTTATGCGGAACTGAAGCAAGACCTGGAAAAATACGGCCTTGAATACTGCAATTCCGACAGTCCCACCGCGGTGGTATTACCCGATCATAGCGCGTTCATCCTGAAGAACTCACGGGAACAGAACATCAACAACATGAATGCCCTGTCGGACGGGGACGGTGACCGTTACGGGGCAGCCATGGCGGAACTGGAACAGTCACTGGGACTGACGTTCACCTTGCTGGGCAGCGAGTTGTGGCGCTGGTCCACGTTGAAAATTTTCCTCTCCGCCCTGGTGAAAATGGGACCGTTCAGGCTGGCGCAGTATTTCGGCGGCGGCCTGCAGCCGGCGCGCGCCTGGCTGGAGACCACCTTCAGGTCGAACGCCGTCAGCGCCTGCCTGGCCGGCTGGCCGTCCCATGCCGGTATCGGCCCGGACGCGCCTTCCTCGGCGCTGATGGCCCAGGTAATCGCCTTCACCCTGGAGATGGTGGGTTGCCCGGTAGTCAAGGGAGGAAACTACAATATAGTAAGGGCCTTTGAGCAGGTGATTGAAGCCAACGGTGGCGAGGTGCTGGTAAACGCGGATGTCACCAGGGTAATGACGGAGAACGGCCGCGCGACAGGGGTAAAAACACAGGCCGGGACCGAGTACCGGGGCGACAAGGTAATCTGCAGCGTCACTCCGAACCAGCTCTACGAACGCCTGCTGGACCCGGCCGATGTACCGGCTGCAGTGGCCGCGCAGACCCGGGAGTACCGTTACGGCAACGGCGACATGCAGATCCACCTGGCCCTGTCGGAACCGCCGCAATGGCGGGCGCCCGGACTGGAAAATGTGGCGATTACCCACATCACGAGCGGGGCGGACGCCGTGTCGCGCGCCATTAACGAGGCAAACTGCGGCCTGCTGCCCCGGGAGGCGACCATCGTCGTCGGCCAGCCCGCGGCGCTGGACCCGGGCCGCGTCCCCGCCGGCAAGGGCCTGCTGTGGATACAGCTACAGGAATGCCCGCGCCGGATCAAGGGCGATGCAGCCGGAGAAATCGGCACGCCTGAAGACGGCGCCTGGACCGGGGCTGTACGCGAAGCCTATGCCGACAGGATAGTAAGCCGGCTGATGCACTATATTCCAAACCTGGGAGACAGTATCATTGCCAGGACGGTGTTGTCCCCGGCGGACCTGGAGGCCATCAATATCAACCTGGTCGGAGGCGACCCGTACGGCGGCGCCTGCTCGCTGGACCAGTCCTTCCTGTGGCGGCCGTTACGGGCATTGAAAAATCACGCCACGCCGGTTAAAAACCTGTACCATATCGGCGCTTCCACCCATCCCGGCCCGGGCCTGGGCGGCGGTTCCGGCTACTTGGTTGCAAACAGTTTGTAATATTAACGGAGAAATAACATGATCAGAGTCAACGTGATGTATCCCAAGCAAGACGGCGGTAATTTCGACTATGACTATTACCTGAACACCCACATGCCACTGGTAGGGGAAAGGTGGCGCGACGTGGTGCGCAGCGTGGAAGTCTACCGGGGCTTAAGCGGCGCGGGCGGGGCGGATGAGCCTTACGTCACCGTCGCCAGCCTCAAATTCGACAACGTGGAGGCGTTTCAACAGGCCCTGGATGCCCACGCCCCCGAGATCATGGGAGACATTCCCAATTTCACCAATATCGACCCGGTCATACAGATCGAAGAGCAGTTGATGTAGTACAGGCGGGGGGGTCAGGCCAGCAGCCAGCCGGCGCCCTGGCGCCTGCAGAAACCATCCTCCTCCAGTTTGATCAAACCTGCCAGCAGCGAGCGGGATGCGATCGGGTAGACGTCTTCGGATATGTCTGCGTAGGCGTCGGGCAACAGTTCATCGAGACTGCGCGGCTCACCGGCCAGCGCGGACTTGATGGCGTCTTCCCGCTTCTGCCTGTGTCTCAGAAACCGCCGGATCAGGCCGTGTCCGTCCCGGTGCGGCAGGCCGTGCGCCGGGTACAGGGTCTTCACCGGCATTTCCAGCAGCCTGTTCAGGCTGTGCAGGTAGGTGCCCATGTGCCCTTCCGGCGGGTCGATAATAATGGTCGAGACAGTGGACAGCATGTCACCCACGATAGCCGCATGGTAACGGCTGTCGATAAAACACAGGTGATCCACCGCATGTCCCGGCGTATGCACAACCTTGAGGTGCCAGTCGCGTGACCCGTCCGGGGCGGTGCCCAGTTCCAGTCGGTCTCCGTCTGCCAGCGGTTCTCCTGTTATGTAATCCCCATCAACCCTGCGGTAAGTCTCCGCATGGGCCCGGACCGGCAGCCGGTAGCGTTTGCTGACGGCGTTCACCGCTCCGACGTGGTCAATATGGTGGTGCGTCAGCAGGATGGCCTCAAATGACCGGCCCCCGCCAACCAGTTCGTCCATCTTGTTGAACAGGCGTTGCTGCTCCGCCGGATCCGGAGTCGCGGGGTCGATGACATACAGTTTGTCCACCCCTGCGATCAATGTGTTGGTGGTGGTTGCCGGCGGCAGCGTCGGGGTCGACAGCGGCGCCACGAAGACGCCCGGTGAGAAATAGACCGGGTGCAACCCTCCCTGCGCCAGGCGCTGCGTCTCCAGCCTGGCCCGGCCAGGGAATGTGTCAATACTGCCGGCAGCAATGAGCCGCAACAGGAACAGCACAGGCGGCGCAATTTCCATCTCTCCCCGGTCCCAGGCCTCGACAACTTCCTGCGGCTTGGCGAAGCGGCCATCGACCAGTTCGTACTGATCGATTTCGGGCACTTCATTGTCCCAGGCCCGCACGTGCATGAACTGGGTGTCGAAACGGATGGGGACGAATGACGGCGTGGTAATCCGGAACAGCGGCGTCACCCGGTCAAAACCGTCCGCAGACTGCGCCAGGAATTGCCGCCATTGTTCCGGCGCTTCCTTTATTTGTCCCTTTAATGCCTGCTTCCGTTCCGGGCTGAATTGCTTGCCCATGGTAGCGCAGAGGATATCCGTTTCCTCCAGCATCTCGCGGATGGCGCACCGTTTCAGTACCCGTTCCTCGGGTTCACCCTCCCCATGGTAATCGACCTTGCTGACGTTGCCGCCGGGAAAAACCCAGTAGCCGCCGAAAAACCTGAGTTCCGGGGCGCGCCTGGCCAGGTAGACTTCCGGGTCATGTGCGGGTCCGCGGGTGAGGATAACCGTGGCGGCAAGTTTGATCTTTGACATTGCGCCAGTATACAAGAGAAACCAGGTAAGGAACGAACAGGGGACGGATTTAAAATCCGTCCCCGCAAGATGTGGTGTCTGAGCAAGCTGGGGATGGATTTAAAATCCGTCCCCGCAAGATGTGGTGTCTGAGCAAGCTGGGGGCGGATTTAAATCCGTCCCCATTTACAACATAGCCGTATTTTTACTCTGACCCCGAATTGAGTAATGGCGCCGTCAATGGCCAGGGCGCAGCCTGTTCCAGTTGCCGCGCCAGTTGCAGCAAGGTGGTCTCGTCACCATAGCGGCCGGCAAACTGCACGCCCAGCGGCAGGCCGCCGGCGCTTTTCAGTATTTTTAAAATGGATTCAACAATGCTGAAATTTTTTTACGAATATTGCAGTTTTGAGCGAGAAATATTGCACGCCGTTACACAAGGGTGCCCCTGGACAACTCACGGTACCTGTCCCCGGTAAAAGCAGATATGGTCAACCCGACGTCCTGAATAGACTCCTCGCGTTTCTGCGCGGTGACAATGATTTCTTCCAGTACGGCAGCACCTTCAGCCTGCTGGGCCTGGGTAACGCCAGGTGCAGCAACCAATACGGACACAACTAAAGCAATCAATACATTGGACATGGTTTTCAATCTGGTAAACATCTATTTTGTACTCCGGAGCTTTGTTCAAAAGGCGTCACTTTACCTGATTACGACCGTATCTGTCTAAAGTCTCTCCAACAAGGGTTCCACCTCCCTGATCAACGCATCCTGGTGCGGTTGCAATGGGTGGCCTCCCAGACCTGCAAGTATGGGCTCAAACGGATCTTCAACCCCGCTGCTGATGCCGGACAACTGCTCCAGCACGGCAAGTCCGAAGAACGGCACCGTGTAGCCGCTGTACCCGCCTTCATGGCACATGACCAGGCGGCCGCCGCAGACTTCATCCGCGACCTGCATCATCTTTGCGGTCAGGCTGCGGAAGGCCCCGCTGGTCAGCATCTGCCGGCCCAGCGGATCATGCGCCCCGGCATCGAAACCCGATGGAACGATAATGAAGTCCGGTTTGAATTTTTGCAGCGCCGGGATGACGATGCGGTCATACACCGCCTCGTAGGCGCCGGTACCCGAACCCGGCGGTAGCGGGACGTTGATGTTGAAGCCTTCGCCCGCTCCTCCGCCTGTTTCGCTGATATGCCCTGAATCCGGCGGGAAACAGTTGTCCTGGTGTATGGAGATGGTCAGCGCGGCAGGGTTGTCCCAGAACGCCGCCTGGGTGCCGTTGCCGTGATGCACGTCCCAGTCGACCAGGGCGATACGCTCCAGCTTGCGCGCCTCTAACAGGTGCATCCCGGCAATCGCGGCATTGCCGAAGATACAGAACCCCATACCCATGTCGGCCAGGGCGTGATGCCCCGGCGGCCGCACCAGGGCATAGGCATTGTCTATCTTGCCGTCCAGCACCGCGTCGACCGCCTCGATCACCCCGCCGGCAGCCAGGCAACAGATCTCGAAGCTGCCGCGGCCCATCGCGGTGTAAAATCCCGTCTCCGACAGGTACTGGTCGTTCTGCGCCTTGATCTTCTCGTAATAATCAGGGGTATGAAACCGGCAGATCTCCTCCTTGCTCGCCTCCCTGGGTTCGATATACACCAGGTCCTTCAACAGGCCGCTGACGTCCAGCAGGTTGCGTATGCGCCGCTTGGTTTCCTGGTGTTCCGAATGCACGAATGGCTGCACCGGGTTCCCGTAAGGCATGAAACCTGCAAAATTGCCGTTCTCATGCCATATATAAAGTTCGTGATAGACAAAACCTGTCGCCATAGCGGCCTCCTCAAGTCAGTAGGTTTAAGGATAATAGTATCGTTCCTCAACAGCAATCCAAGACAATCATATCGTATCGGAATTTTAACGACTCATTGTCTATAACGCCGGTTGGGGAAACAAGCCGTTAATCAAATATGCACCCAGGTTGAATTGATACATATCACTTGACCTGGCGAATACGACTCTATCAGCCCGTGTCTCACAGAGCCAGGACTGTTGATATAACGGTTCGTTACTCGTAAATGCCTCGGGAGAATACAGCGCCACATTAATACCTTTACCGGGATCACGGGCAGAGATATATTCAAATGCGGTTACTCCTTCAGCACGCATAGCGCTTCCAAGTTGATGGGTAGTGGTGTAATCGCCCGGGTCTGTCAAGCACTTTTCATACCTGGCAAACGGCGGAAGCTGTAATTGAAGTCCGGTTAAAGTTCTGTAGTGCGCGGCAAAAACCGTGTGTTGTGTCATCAGCCTGGAAGAAGGCGGCGACTCTTCCATACCTGACCAGAATACCAGACGATAATAAGCGGCTTCTGATAACGCGGTCACCAGTTTTTGCGAAGCGTAATAGAGACTTGGTTCAAATCGCCTGCCAAACCGTGAACCGCATGGGAGCGGTGGATAACGAAAAGGTGTGGCCAGCAGGTAATGCAAACCCTCCGCTCCGGCCGGGAGAGGCGGTTTCGAGCGATCCAACATCTCCTCAAGCAACGATTGCTCCGCAAGGCTGTCAACCAGGCTGTTGGTCGCGACCTGTTCCTGGCTTTCAACTATGCGTAACGCCTCACCTTCGATGGTGAGAAATGAGACCTCTTCCCTGCAGGCCGTCCAGATATCCATAGCCCGGATTTCTCACCAGGTGATGCGATGATCGCACCGGATTTTTTTGCGCCAGTGGGTGCCTGCGACCGAAAGCATAGCCGTAGCTATGTTTGAGGGACAAATCGGCAGGACAGCCGATTTGCACGGCGACAGCCGCCCGAAGGGTTGCGTCCAGGGATGGACGCAATGAACACGTGCCCACTGGCGCAAAAAAGACAAGCAAGGGCGCATCACCTGGTGAGAAATCCGGGCTAAACCTTGCCGCGCAAGGCATCCAGGTAATCGACAACCCGCGTCAGTCCCGCTACGGTTTTTACCTGCTCGGCAGGCACGCCGCCGGTGTGCAGGTTATTTGCGTGCATCCAGTGTTTCATATCGGCGTTATTGCCACCGACCAACACATACAGGCTGCGGTAACAGCGGATAAACAGCAGCGCCAGTTCTCCCGATTTACTTGTTTCGCTGATACCACGACTGATTGATGTGCGGTCCTTCCCTATGACCTCACCTAATTCACTCCGGGATAAACCAAGACTCTTGCCGGCATTCAGCAGTGCCTTGGTCAGGACAGTCCGCGAGTTAACTTCTGTTGTCTCTGCAGCAAGCATATCTTGGCATTTCTGATGTATTTACATAATTTTAAACAATTTTGATTAATTTGCAACAATAATGTCCACATGATAAGGTCAATCGCTCTCAATCCGGACGTTTTCCTACTCAAGAATCCACAGCACATCTGTCTCGCCGTTAGTACTGCTCGACCTGATTGAAGAAATACATGATCAATGGGAACAGGTCATTTTCCTGGCATTACACAAAAACCTGACATTCACCTTTCATATCATTAAAATGTCTGGTGTTCATATGAAATATTTAAAACAGATTACGATCATGTTTAAAAAACTGTTCCAATTGGTCCTCTTTTTGAGCATTTGTCACAACGCTTCGGCAGATTTACCGAACGATACCGCGGGAAAGGTGGAGACTCTGCCCGTTCCCTATCCCGATGACTGGGTCATCGTCCACGACATCGCCTTCGACCACATGTCCATTGGCCGGTTCATGGTGATGGATATCAACGGCGGGGACATCAAGGATTTTTTCAAGGGGAGTTTCAACGGCGGTTTTATATCGGCCTTTACCCAGGCACTGAAGAAACCGGAAATGTACGTACTCGAACATTATTATGACCGCGGCACCCGCGGCAATCGCACCGACGTATTGACCATTTACGACAAGGCCACCCTTGAACCTGTCGATGAAATCATCCTCGACGACCCCAGGCTCAAACGGGCGGAGATACTGGTCAGCAAGTTCGTCATTTCACTCATCGACGACGAAAGGTTCCTGCTGTTTTACAGCTTTACGCCCGGCACCTTCGTCACCGTAATCGACCTGGAAAAACGCGAGGTCGTCAACGGCGTCCCGCTGCCGACCTGCGCCGGTATCTATCCCACCGGCAAACGCGGGTTCAGTTCTTTGTGCGGCAATGGCTCCATGGTCAGTTTCCAGCTTGATGAAGACGGCCAGGTTACCGGACAGGACAAGATCGAACCGTTCTTCGACGTCGACGAGGACGCCCTGTTCGAAAGGCCGGCAATCATTGGCGGCACGGGTTACTTTCCGAGTTTTCATGGCGACGTCCAGGAAATCGATTTGAGCGGCGGCGCGGCCCGGCTGGGAGAGAAATGGAGCCTGCTGAATGAAGAGGACAAAAGCCAGGGCTGGCGTCCCGGCGGCGCCTGGCTGGCCGCGACGGACAGTACCGGGCGGCTATACGTGATGATGCACGAAAACGGCGAGGAAGGCAGCCATGACTACCCCGGTTCGGAGATCTGGGTATTTGATACCGCCGGCAAAACCCGGGTGAACCGCATACCTCTTACGCTACCGGCCATCGCATTCGACATCACCATGGGCGATGCGCCGAAAATCGTGACCACCAATATTGAAATGAAACTGGAAGTCTATGACGCCCGGTCCGGCGAGCATGTCGATACCATTGCCGATTTCTACCATAACTGGCCGTTGCTGGTCTACGCATCACAATAGGCGCCACCCGGAGAAAATGACAATGAACTGGTTAGATAAACAGACGGAAAATATCACAAGAAACGTGGCCAAGACATCTTCCCGCAGAGGTTTTCTCGGCGGGCTTGGAAGTGTAATCGCCGGAGGTTCACTTCTGCCGTTGCTGCCTGTTGCACGCGCAAGGGCCACGGAACAACCCGGCCCACCTGAAGTAGATCCGGGAGATCCGGCAACCTGTGATTACTGGCGCAACTGCGCTATTGACGGCTACCTGTGCTCCTGTTGCGGCGGCACCATCAACAGTTGCCCGCCGGGAACGGAAATGTCGACAATCACCTGGATCGGCACCTGCAGGAACCCGGGTGATGATAAGGACTACATCATTTCCTACAACGACTGCTGCGGCAAGACATCCTGCGGCAACTGTTTCTGCAACAGGAACGAAGGGGACAGGCCCACTTACCGGCCCCACACCTCCAACGATTACAACTGGTGCCTCGGCACGGAGAGTACGGCTTATCACTGCACCGTGAACCTCATACTTGGGGTGGCGATAAAGTAATAATGTGTCCCCCGCTTACAACATGCGAGGGCGGGTTCCAGCGACGGTTATCTGACTGGATTCCTGCCTGCGCAGGAATAACGACTGCCTCGTTCGCCATACCGGGCTTGACCCGGTATCCGGTAAAACGCAACGTCGCCTCAGGCGACACACTATTCATTGGGTTCCTGCTCCTGGCCCTGTTGTGCACCACCACAACCACCGCCAACGAGATACTCGCACGGCAGAACTACATCCTGAACTGCCAGGGCTGCCACCTGCCGGACGGGTCCGGCTCCGAGGGCAACGTGCCGAAGATGAACGATTTCGTCGGTTATTTCCTGCACGTGCCCGGCGGCAGGGAGTTCATCGTACAGGTCCCGGGCGCGGCCGGCGCTCCCATCTCGGACCAGGAACTGGCCGACGTGATGAACTGGATGCTGCTGAACTTCAGCAGGAATCAACTCCCCGACCCGTTCGTGCCTTATGAGGCGGAGGAAATCGGCGAACTGCGCAAGGACCCGCTGATCGACATACACCATCGCCGGGAGGAACTGATTGCCAGAATCAAGGACAAGCTGGGGGTGACGGAGTACTGACCAGGTCAAAGAGGACCTTCAGTCCGTCCCCACTTGTTCGTGCGGAAGCGTGTCTCATTTCTTTTTTTATGCTCAACTATAATCTCACTATTCATTTACATCATGTGGAGCTTAATCAAAACTGTTGTAATTCTTGCTTTTGTTGTCTGGGTATATAAAAGCTGTTCTTACGAAGATTGGAGCCTGACTATTTATCCATCGCGAAACAATCTAAGTAATTTTTTTCATAACAACCTGAAATATCATTCATTGGAGGAATGCAGGGCGGCCGCATATCGCGGGATGGCAGAATATGAGAATGCCACCTACGAATGCGGCCTGAACTGCGAAAAAGCCCCTATGGCTCATAGGATATTGATTTGCGAAGAGACGAGACAATAACGAGAAATGTCAATAATCTGAAACCAGGAAATCCGGAAAAATAGCGTTTAACATTTGGATTATGCGGGCCTGACCCAATGTGCGCGTATCTGACTGATACCTACGTATCGAATAAGCTGCTATGATTTATATTTATTTCCTCTCCCCTCTTGGCACAAGGTGGATTAAATCCAACGGAGAGTTCGGTATCTGAATACAACAAACCAGCCAAGTTGAGATTGCCGCCCCGGTGAGGTAACCAATAGTGACAAGCGTGCATACCTAATTGTCTTTCAAGCTCACATATAAATCTCCAGAACTGCTTTTGGGCGTTACATCCTTGGATACCCATATTGTAAACAAACAAAGCTGCAATTCCTGGCTGCTCGCTGCCGATATATTGTCCAAGCGTGTCAACTAAGCGACCGATATCGGAATAATACAGTCTATCATCATCCTTGCAGCGATCTTGCTTGTATGTCATCGGATCCATAGAAAACAGCCACGGTATTTCAAGATGGTCCGGGCACGCCAGCACACCATCCGGTCCCAGTTGTTTACGCCATGACGAATAAGCTATATTAACCCTTGAACCAGACCAAGCGTCTGCCAATACCTTGTATTTTTCAGAATCAACTTCTGTAATTCCCCCTGACAACTTATCTGTCCCTATGACTGCTCTCAACAATTTTGCGGTGTTGGGGTAACTTTCCCTTGATGCTGTCGTTTTTCGGTAAGCCTTTACAATTAGTCGTTCATTGCATTGATGCTGCCCTTCGGACTCCAGTAGTGCATCATAAAGAAGACGGTGGGCACTTCCACGCGGCTCGTCGAGCTTCTCAGAGGGTTTCATCCCATGTGTAAGTGCGATGTGAAGGCGTCCCTTGGGATCGAATTGCGTAAGATGCGTTGCAGCTTCAACTTCAATGCAATGCTGTAGATAGTTTCCGTCATTACCCTTTGCCACGATATCAGTCTCTCCCGAATTCTACCAAATTACATACCTATGCCAGTCACTATAGCTGATAGCTTCCGCTCAATGGTGGCTTCAAGAATCATCTGAGTCCCACCTGGCAGTTCCAAGTTTCAATAGAACCGCATGCCAGAAATGATGCCCCTCATTCTGTCCAAAGTTCATCGTAACTCCGTTTTTCCTGGTCTGTGTTATAACTCCTGTATGTCTGAGGAAAAACGGATTGAACAGGAAATTGGCTGGCATAAGGTTATTTTCGCTATATTTACGGTAACTGGCCTTTCTTTACTGGCTTGGTTCGTTAAGAACTTTGAAACAGCAAAGCAATCAATTCTGCTGCTTTGCTCAATGTCCGTTATAGTTTTGACGGTCATTTTAGTGTTTATCAACCAGCGTGTGTTTGCGTGCCTTGATCGACTGGAGGAATTATAAGTGGAATACCTGTTCATATTTACCTTTAGTGTATTCATTGCGGGATTGATTATAATCAGTTATCAAGCCCTGAATCACAAGCGTTCAAAATAACCCAAACCCGGCTGGATAAAAAGCCTGTAACTATTCATTTTTACTTACTTTATCCTTCAAAATTCGAATGCCGGGGCCAGCCTGACCTGAAGCGTTTGCACAGCGGGATCGCAGTTTTTTTAATTCTGCTATTTTCCGATTCCGGGTCAGGACTCAAAGGGATTGACGACAAGGATGTCGTGACAGGTTTGGCCTGTATTGAAATCCTCCGAGAAAATTTGTGTACAGCCGGCCTTTTCCGCGGCAGCTATGATCAAGGAGTCTCAATAGGAAATCCGGTAGCGTTTGCAGGCGCCCACCGCCCGTTGCGCCAGCGCGAGGTCAATGTCCATGACCGGCAGGGTAGCAAACAGGGATATTGCTTCCCTGAGCGCATCAATACGTTCCCTCTTCAGGCTTGCGGCGCCCCTGGCAACGGGAGTAACAGGGTTCATGGCATCAAAACCGGAATATGCTGACGATCGAAGCGGCGATATACGTTGAAATCCTGATCAAGCGTGATTATTTGAGAGGTTTTTTCAATCTCGGTCATCCGCACAAGACAGGCATCTGCCAGTGACATCGGCACATTCTCGTATTTTGACATGAGTTGTTTTACGACTTTTATTTCACCCGACAGATCAAAATCGACCACTACCAAGCTGCGTTCAATTAACTCTGCAACTGCGATGGAACCACCCTGGATGTTGCGCAAGAGAAAGCAGGCTTCGGAAATAACCGATTCACAAGTATAAGCAGGCGGCTCCCACAACTTAAATGCTGCGTTTGCCCAACTGAAGAATCTGTCTCTCTTGTTTAAAAAAGCAACTATAGGCCCGGTGTCAAGGATAATCCGGGTCATTTGGCGTAGTCAGCCATGTGTTCCGGCGACGTGGACAAATCTTCAGGGCCGGACAAAGAACCGGCCAGGTCACTTGCTCGTGCAGCAAATGATTTGCCGGGTTCACTTATATAGGCAATGATTGCATCCCGCAAAATAGCTGACCGTGACAAGCTGCGTTGCTCGGATATCCTGCTTAGCTGTTCATCAAGGTATGCGGGTATTTTTACAGAAATAGAGCGCATTATTCTCTCCGTAATACTGATGTGCGAAAATTGTATTACCGTTATGAGAGAATGTAAAGAACTCTTTACTTTGCCTTATGGGTAGAAAACCCCGATATATTGTCCAAAATTGTAACTGCACGCCGCGCCGGCGCCAACATTGACGACTTGCTTCAAGTAGACTTCGTGAAATCCTGGTAGTTCTTGCATATTCACTTTTTACTCTAAATTAGAAGTGAATATGCCTCCATTTCATGTTATATTCACTTTAAACAGGCAAAATATAGTGAATTTGTTACAATAAGGACATGGCAACTACACAACCGACAAAAGACCGTATTCAAGCCCTGAAACGAGAATATGACATATTGCGCAAGGGCAAGGAAACGCTGCTGTCGATGATCGATGAAGTGGAGATACCCGAGAATGTGTATAACTCCAATGCAATTGAGAATTCAACCCTCA
>JAPOQU010000048.1 GCA_026710545.1 Gammaproteobacteria bacterium
AGGAAAACGGCGAACGTCATCCTCAATACCGCGTTCGGCCATCCCACCATCGCCGTGGATACCCACATATTCCGCGTATCCAACCGCACCGGCCTGGCGCCGGGCAAAAACGTCCTGGAAGTCGAACAGAAGCTGTTGAAATTCGTCCCTGATGAGTACAGGAAAGACGCCCACCACTGGCTGATCCTGCACGGCCGCTATACCTGCATGGCGCGCAAACCGAAGTGTGGCGAGTGTGTTATCCAGGCGTTGTGCGAGTGGAAGGGGAAGGAAACGTTCAGGGATGTCCGGCAGGAGCAGTAACGCGACAACATCGGATTGACAATGTTCTATATGAGGCGTAGAATTGTCTCACATGAGTATTCCAGCAGAACAAATTGCAGAAGTGTTGGGTGGGCGACAGGTACTCGGCAGTCGTGTGAGGAGTATGCGTGAACTGGACGACATCGTACGGGAAGGCCTGCCGAAAATCGCCCTGGACACCTTTATCGCCCGGATTAGCGCGACTCCGTACCGCGCTATGGCAGTCAAACTGCGAAACAAGATTGTGCCGCGCGCCACCTATCAGCGGGTGGATCGTTTTAACCTGCAGGTGAGTGAGACCACAGAGAGGATGGCGCGCTTATACGCCCTGGCGCTATCCGCATTTGATGATCAGGTGTCTGCCACACGCTTTATGATGAATGCTCATCCGGAACTTGATGGGCAGGCGCCGTTTGACGTAGCACTGACTGAAATCGGCGGCCGCGAGGTCGAGGAAATCATCGAGCGCGGCCTGCATGGCCTCCCGGCCTGATAATTCTGTTACGCGCGCCTATCGCATCGTCAGCTCGAGATATCCACCGTTTGACGGCTCGGGTACGCACCGGTACGGCAGTCGCTGGATCGGTCCTGGACGCTGGGTAGTGCATGCCGCCGAAACCTGCGCGCTCGCGGTCCTGGAAAACCTTGTCCACTGGCAAACCAGCGCGCTACCACCCACGCTCGTCACTGTTACGGTGGACATTCCGGGCAGCGTCAAACGGGAAAAGCTTGACCACTCGCATTTGCCAATGTCAGCGCTGAACGATTATTCGGAATACCGCGCTATTGGAGATGATTGGTATGACCGAGGTGAAACCGCGCTGTTATGGGTGCCTTCCACAGTGTCCCCTGTTGAATCCAACCTGCTTTTCAACCAGGAGCATGCCGATTTCTCCTTGATCGTAGTGCACGATCCGCTGCCGGCGCGTATTGATCCACGACTATGGAAGACAGGTTAGAATGTGACTGATATGACCGGACAACTCTTCAAACAATATTTTTTAACGGATGGCATACGGGAGACCCCGGAATGGCGTGAATCTGTGAAAAACGCGGTAGTGTTTACAGAATTTATCCATAATATTACCAACTGTTTCGATTATTTCAGCCATTTCAGCAATCCTAATGAAGCGGTAACGGAAAAGGAACTTATTTGCCCTGTGTTTGAGATGCTGGGATGGACCGATTACCTGCCGCAACAGGGATCAGCTCGCAAAGAAGATATCCCTGACCATCTGCTGTTTGCTGATGCCGAGGCTATGAAACGGGCTATTTCCCGTACTAATTCGAAAGAGCGTTATAGGGATGCGCTGGTAGTGCAGGAGAGCAAGCGTTTCGCCCGGTTTCTCGATAGCCGGGAAGAAGGCGACAAGATACACGAGGGTACACCTCACGGGCAAATACTACGCTACCTCTCAACCGCCGATATTGTTTCAGAGGGAAACATTCGCTGGGGCATTCTGACTAACGGTAATATTTGGCGGCTTTATGACCAGCGTGCTCGGCCTCGCGCTACCGGCTTCTTCGAAATCGACCTCCAGGGTTTCCTGAATGAAGATAATGAAGACGGGTTGAGAACGTTTTTCCTCTTATTTCGCCGCGATGCATTTGTACTTCGTCAGGGCGCAACGATTACTTTTCTTGAAACTGCACTCGCGGAAGGCCGGCGCTACGAAGAAAAGGTTACCCAAGACCTTTCCAGTGTGGTTTTTGACCGTGTGTTTCCCAAGGTCATTGAAGCGCTTGCAGACACTGCCGGAGCAAGCCTGCCAGAGGTTCGCGCCACCGCGTTGATCTTCCTGTACAGGTTGTTGTTCATCCTGTATGCCGAGGACCGCGGTCTGCTACCCGTTAATGACCTTCGATATGACGATTACGGCCTGCGCAAGCGTGTTCGTGACGACATTGCCCAACGGAAATCGCAGAATGATGTTTTTTCAGGGACGGCAGCTAACTACTACAATCGCTTGTTGGAGCTTTTCAGACTTGTTGACAAAGGTGACGCGTCAATAGGCTTGCCTCCTTACAACGGTGGTTTGTTCGCGTCCACAGCCGCTCCACTCCTTGAAAATATACGTTTGTCGGACGCGGTAGTCGCAGAAATTATCCATGATCTGAGCCATGCTGAAAGCGACGGTAAACACCGCTTCGTTAATTATCGGGATATGTCAGTACAACAATTAGGCTCACTCTATGAAAGGTTGCTGGAACGTGAACCGGTACGAGCAGCAGATGGCAGCGTGTCAGTGCGTCCCAATCCTTACGTGCGCAAGGACAGCGGCAGCTTTTACACGCCGCAGGAACTGGTCGACCTGATTGTTGAGCAGACACTCAAACCACTAGCAGAAGAGCGCCTGCAATCATTTGAGGAGAAGGCAGAAGCTCTCAAGAGTGATAGTCGTCCTAAATCTGAACGACGTACCGAACTAGCGAGACTGGATCCGGCAGTAGCGGTCTTAAACCTTAAAGTTCTGGACCCCGCCATGGGTAGCGGTCACTTTCTCGTCACTGCTATAGATTTCCTGTCTGACTATATCTCTGAACTTATTGAATACGTACCTGTAGTGCCTGAATGGCTTAACGGTGAGTACGTATCGCCGTTAGTTGATCGAATAGATGCGATCCGAAAGGATATATTGAAACGGGCCGACGAGTCCGGTTGGGTGATCGACAAAGCGCAATTTACCGACCAGGCCATTATCCGCCGCATGGTATTGAAACGCTGCATCTACGGTGTGGACAAGAACTCCCTGACTGTGGAACTGGCGAAAGTATCTTTATGGTTGCACAGCTTCACTGTCGGTGCGCCGTTGTCGTTCCTCGATCACCACCTGCGTTGTGGTGACTCGTTGCTCGGTCTCCAGGTAAAAGACGCTAGTGCGGAAATGGACCGGCTTGGCAGCCTGTTTGTCTCCAGCGCCATCCAGGGCGCAGAAAACGCGGCCGCCGGCATGCAACTTATTGAAGAGATGTCCGATACCGACATATCGGAGGTGCAGGAATCGGTAGACTTGTTCCGTGGCGTTGAGGACACCACGGCCGTCCTGCGCGGCTTCCTTGATTTCGTATGTGGTTTGCGTTGGCTGACGGCGGGCATGAACAAGTCACAGCGGGACTCGTTTGCAACTCCTCTGACCGAGGCGCTGGAAGCCAGCCCTGATGATGCCTATCAATTGCTCTCCAGAGGCCCCGCTAGTGGCCAGGGAAAATCCCCCTTCGGGGTGTTGTGGAGTGAAGCAATTTCGGTAGCTAAGCGCGAGGGTTTCTTGCATTGGCATGTAGCCTTTCCCGGCGTCTGGCGGCACTGGCAGGCACAACGTCCGGAAGGCGGCTTCGATGCCATAATCGGGAATCCACCCTGGGACCGGATTAAACTGCAAGAAGTAGAGTGGTTCGCAACGCGCGCCCCGGCAGTGGCCTTGCTCCCGACCGCCGCTCAACGGAAAGAGGCAATAAAGCAGTTACGCGAACGGAGTGACCCGCTGGCAGGGGAGTTCGATGATGCCAAAATCCGCGCTGACGGTTTGGGCGAAATGATCAGGAAGTCCAGCCACTACCCCTTGCTTGGAGGGGGAGATATTAACCTCTACTCACTGTTTGTCGAAAAGGCGATGGGCCTGGTCAAGCCCGATGGCCTGGTTGGATTACTCACCCCGTCCGGGATTTATGCCGATAAGACCGCGGCGCGCTTCTTCAGGTCTGTTTCTACGAATGGTCGAGTAGCCGGCTTGTTCGACTTCGAGAATCGTCGTTTCGCAAGCAATCTGCCTCCGTTTTTCCCGGACGTGGATTCACGCTTCAAATTCTGCGCCCTGATATTCGGCGGTGATGAGCGAGCTTTCATAGAAACCCGCTGCGGCTTTTTTCTTGACGTCAGTGGCAGAATAAATGACCCTGATCGCTGCTTCCCTCTGTCGCCTGATGATTTTACCCGTGTGAACCCTAACACCGGCACGGCGCCGGTCTTCCGCACACGCCGCGACGCCGAGATCACACGCCGTATCTATGAGCGACATCCGGTGCTGGTTAACGGGTCATCAGGCCAGGAAGTCAAGGCATGGCCTGTTAAGTATATGACTATGTTTCATATGACCAACGACTCCCACCTGTTTCGCACGCGTCCAGAGCTTGAGGAACAAGAGAGCGCATACCCGGTCAGATCTAACCGGTTTAACAGTCCCCAGGGAGAGTGGGTACCTCTCTACGAGGGTAAGATGATGCAGGCATTCGACCACCGCGCCGCTAGCGTGGTGGTCAACCCTGCCAACGTGAACCGCCCGGCACAACCGCGAAATGCCACCCTGGAAGATCACCTCAATCCGGGTTGGTTACCCACCCCACAATTCTGGGTGCCAGCATCAAGATGCGGCTGGTCTTTGCGGTCAACCTGGGTTCTTGGCTTCAAGGAAATTACAGCATCTACGAACGTCAGAACATTCATCGCGGCGCTTTTACCAACGGTTGGCTTCGGTAACAAAGTACCGCTCCTCTTACCGGAAACGACAGACCGCAATGAATGGTTACTGGCGGCCAACTTCAATGCAATGCCGTTCGATTTTGTTGCGCGTCAGAAACTCCAAGGCCAGACCTTGAATCTTTTCATCGTCGAACAGCTTCCCGTCATCACGTTTGACGGGTACAACCAACGCTTCGGCTACACGACTGCCCGCGAACTTGTCCGCGACCACGTGCTCCGCCTTACCTACACCGCCTACGACATGGAGTCTTTTGCCCGCGACCTCGGCTACGACGGCCAGCCGTACAGGTGGGACGAAGAGGAACGCCGCCACCTGCGCGCCCGCCTTGACGCGCTGTATTTCCACCTGTATGGCCTGACGAGGGAAGATGCGAGTTACGTACTGGATACTTTTCCCATCGTTCGCAGGGAAGATGAAGCGAAGTATGGTCGTTATCGCACTAAAGAGCTTGTCCTGGCATACATGAACGCCTTGGCTGCTGGTGATACTGAAACCGTAGTAGCAGTATAGAGAAGTCGAAGACTATTGGATGGCCGTTAGTCTGAATTTCTTTGTCAGGAGAGCTTCGTTTTGCCATTTTTCCTTATCTGCGGTTTGCGCTTTTTGCCGAGGTATTTCGAAGCTTGATTGATTTCCCATAATCCATGCGTCGTGGGCAAGTGGTTGCGAGCAGCAAGGATCTCAACACGGTTCAGGGTTTTGATGATTGACCGGCTCTCGATCTTACGTTTGGTATTCGGCGACATCATACTCTTGACGAGAATCTTGCTTAATTTAATTTTATTGAGATCATAGTCGGTTTTTTTATTGTAGAGCTTTTTGAGTTCGGAGCCTGGATTGTTTTGCTTTTTAACACCTGACACTTCCTTATTTGTAAATGTCGCATAGCCCTGGGCTAACTCATTCAGAGCATTGGCAATTTCAGTGCAGGAAAAATTATCAAACTCGAATGAATCTTTCCATATTCGAATGTATTCCGGCCGGGTCACATATCGTCGATCACTGTGAATTGATTTCGCTTTCTCGGCCTCCTCCTTGAGCTTGGTCGCATAGTTTTCTTTGTCGAGGACAAGGAATGTGAAAGTCTGGTGGTGGTGCAGATAATCGATCAGTCTTAAAATCGCTCGAAAACGATCTTCTTTATTACCTGTAGCAACATCGACTCCTCCTAATACAATAATCTCAATACCAATAATTCCAGGATGAATGCCGTAATACTCCTCAAAAATCTGCCTTATGGCTGCCTCCTCGCTTTCTCCCTCAACGATGAGTGAGAGTCTGGGTTGGGGATTGATATTGAAATGATTGGTAACGAATTCTAGCGAAGCTTCGCCTCATACCGACGAGACATGAAAGGGCTCCGGCTGTCCTCCGAAGTCGGGTAGACTACGGTTATAACCGCGCAGGCGGTGGGGAGGGCTTGCGCCCTCATGGCAACCGGAGCGAAGACTATGATAA
>JAPOQU010000049.1 GCA_026710545.1 Gammaproteobacteria bacterium
CAATGACAATTGCCCGCGAATCTTCATCCCGGTTGCAATCTCCCGGTCCAGTCGTTCGCGCGCGTTCTGCATGTCGTTCAGCGCCTCCAACAGGCGCAGGTACCGCCATTCGGCCTCGTGCGACTCCTCGATAAGGTTGTCGTAAAGACTGCTGGTCGAGGGATAGTTCCGTATCGCCTCCCACACCGCCTTGCTCCTGGTCCGCGAACCGGTAAACCGCTCCAACTCCAGCAGCGCCGCCGCGTCGTCTTCATTCCTTATGCGAAGAGTAAATGCTTTCATAGGCTCTATATGGTATCAAACATAATAGTAAATTTGAAAAATAAAACTATATGATACTAAAATATTGGTTTTATGTTGCAGAGACACTGAATAAGACTATATTTGATATTAAAAATCGGAAGAGGAAAGCGTTCGCTACTTGAGAGACCACGCAAGGTTGGTGGTAGCGGACTACTCTGATAATCTGCGTGCCGCAAATTTTGCTTTATGCCCACTCTGGGTATTAAACTTCCCATAATGGGTATGATGATAATGACACAATCTACGCGCGCGGCCCGCCGCAAGACAGCCGGGGTGGATGGTTTGCCGACCAGTCTCGCCGACGCGCTTTTCACCACCACCCAGCAACGTGTTCTATCACTGCTGTTCGGCCAGCCCTCGCGCAGTTTCTTTGCAAGCGAACTGATTGAACTCACCGGCTCAGGATCCGGCGCCGTGCAGCGCGAACTCAAGCGCCTGGCATCCAGTGGGTTGGTCACTGTGACCCGCATCGGCAGGCAAAAGCACTATCAAGCGAACGCCGATTCGCCGGTCTTTGAGGAACTTTGCGGTCTGGTGCTGAAGTCCGTAGCCATGGTTGAACCAATCCGCGAAGCCCTGGAGTCGCTCACAGACAGGATAGTTATGGCGATCATCTATGGATCGGTGGCCAAGGGATACGACAGGGCAGACAGTGACATCGACCTTCTTGTGGTAGCGGACCAGGTGACACTCGAAGATGTGTATACAGCGCTTGCGCCGGTTGAAGGACGTCTCGACCGCCGGATCAATCCTGCCTTGTATACCCCAAGGGAATTTGCCCACAGAAGAGCCGCCGGCAACGCTTTCCTTGCCCGCGTGCTTGCTGGCGAGCACATCGTGTTGATCGGGAGCGAAGATGAACCGCCAGCCCCTCGATAACCTGGCTCGAATTGGCAAGCTGACTACCGAGGCAAGTGCGGAAGACGAAATTCGGGGCTTGATGCGTTCGGGCAGGCTTCGCCTGGAGGATGCGGCGCACCGGGACCTGAGTCTTGAGAGTCGTTTCGATCTCGCCTATAACGCGGCCCATGCACTCGCACGGGCCGCGTTGCGTTTTTCGGGTTATCGGTCAGAATCGCGCTACCTGGTGTTTCAATGCCTGCAGCACACGATCGATCTACCGGCGGAACAGTGGCGCGTGTTGGACCAGGCTCACCGCAAACGCAACCTCGCCGAATACGAGGGCGAGATGGATGTGGATGAGCAACTCGTTGCCGCAATGCTGCGGGTTGCGCACGATGTGGCCAAGCGCGTGGAACAATTCGTGGACGCGCAGGAATCATGAAAGGCGGGGAACGCCACAGTCAGGCCCTAGATCCCGAAAATTCACCCCGGTAGCGGCGTTACTGTGGTAGCCGTCCGCTCCATATTTTGGTATTTTGTAATACCGTCTTGAAGCAGTAGCCGCCAGCGGTTCAGCATCACCCTGCCGGGATCGTTCTGAACCCTCAAGCGGCCAAACCGGGCGGGCCATGACGCGATTCATATTTATCACCGGGGGCGTGG
>JAPOQU010000050.1 GCA_026710545.1 Gammaproteobacteria bacterium
ATGTACAACCCGTTCGAAGCATTTATCGGCCTGCGTTACGTCAGGGCGAAGCGCCGTAACCATTTCATTTCATTCATATCCCTGGTATCGATCCTGGGCATTGCCATCGGGGTATTGGCTTTGATCACTGTCCTTTCGGTGATGAACGGCTTCCAGAAGGAGTTAACCGGCCGCATCCTGGCGATGGCCTCCCACGCGACAGTGGTGCAGGACGGTGACGGTATCACCGATTGGCGGGCGACGGCCGCGATCCTGCAACGGCAGCCGGGTATCGTCGGGGTTGCGCCTTATTTCCGCGCGGAAGGGATGCTGGTCCGTGAGAACAAGGTGCATGGAACGGTATTGCGCGGCATCGTGCCCGGGGAGGAGAAAACGGTGTCCCTGGTAGCGGACAAGATGGTATCGGGGGACTTTACCGGATTGCGGCCTGGCGAATTCGGCATGATTATCGGAGCCGAAGCGGCCGCGCGGCTGCGGGTCCAGCCGGGTGATACGCTCACGCTGGTTGCGCCCCAGGCCGCGCAGGCATCCGCCGGTATCCTGCCGCGTCTGAAACGGTTTACCATCACCGGCATATTTACCGCGGGCATGCACGAGTTCGACAGCGGCCTGGCCCTGGTCCACCTGGACGACGCCTTGCTGCTGTTTGACCGGCCCGGACCTTCGGGCCTGAGGCTGAAGACCAGCGATGTCATGCAGGCGCCGCGCATCAGCAGGGAGGCAATGCGGGACGTGCCGGGAGATTACGACGTCATTGACTGGACCCGCAGGCATGCCACTTTTTTCCGGGCATTGAAGACGGAAAAGCAGGTTATGGCCGTTATCCTGGCCTTGATAATTGCGGTCGCGGCGTTTAACGTCATCGCTACCCTGATGATGGTGGTGACGGATAAACAGGCGGATATCGCCGTGTTGCGCACCCTGGGAGCCGATGCGCGCAGCATCATGAAAATTTTTGTAATCCAGGGCACCGTGATCGGCCTGGCGGGCATTATCCTCGGTGTGCTGGGAGGGGTCTGGCTGGCTGAGAACATAGACGCCATCACCAGGTCGGTGGAAGAACTCCTGAACGTGAGCCTGTTCTCGCCGGATGTGTATTACATCAGCGAACTGCCCTCCGACCTGCGTTGGCGGGACGTGGCCGTGACCGGGTCACTGGCATTCCTGTTTGCCGTGGCCGGCACGATCTACCCGGCCTGGCGGGCGGCGCAGGTACAACCTGCAACGGCGCTGCGTTATGAATAGGCTGTTCAGTTCTTACCAGGTTTTTATCGGCTTGCGCTACGTGATGTCCAGGCGGCGCAACCGGTTTATTTCATTCATTTCACTGGTCTCGGTTTTGAGCATTGCCCTGGGTGTCATCGTGTTGACCACGGTGTTATCGGTAGTCAGCGGATTTGAGAGGGTCCTGACCGAGCACCTGATCGGCATGGAAGCCGAAGCAACGGTTTTCGGTTACGGCGACTCGCTGGAGGACTGGAGGAGCGTGGCGGACCGGGCGCAACTGCACCCGGGGATAGTCGGCGCCGCCCCGTTCGTGGAATCTGAAGGCATGGTGACCTTCGACCGGCAGGTCAAGGGTGTGCTGGTGCGGGGCATCCTGCCGGAAGCAGAGCCGGGGGTATCTTTTATCCCGGAAAAAATGATCGCCGGGGAACTGGGCGCGCTGGCCCCGGGGGAGTTCCGGGTTATCCTCGGCGCGGATCTGGTGGACCTTTTGCAGGCGGATCTGGGAGACCGGGTCACGCTCGTCTCACCGTCGGCCATGGTTACGCCCGCGGGGATTCTTCCCAGGACCAAGCGCTTTACCGTCGCCGGGGTCTATGATACCGATATGTACGAGTTTGACAGTGTCATGGTGTTCGTACACCTGGACGATGCAGCCCGGTTTTTTCGCGCGGGCAATCCTGACGGCCTGCGCCTGAAAACCAGCGACGTCATGCAGGCGCCCCGGATCAGCCGGGAGGCGTTCCGGGATGTGCCGGGGCGCTACGGTGTGATCGACTGGACACAGCGGCACGTGAATTATTTTCATTCCATACAAATGACTAAAAAAATGATGTTCGTCATACTCATCCTGATCATCGCCGTGGCCACCTTCAATATCATCTCGACCCTGATGATGATGGTAACGGACAAGCAGGGTGATATCGCGGTCTTGCGCACCCTGGGGGTGACGCCGCAAGGCATCATGAAGATTTTTGTCATCCAGGGAGCGGCCCTGGGTGTGGCCGGGATACTGCTGGGCGTGGCCGGCGGAGTCGCCCTTGCCGGCAATATAGACAGCATCGCAGCCGGCATTGAGCATTTCCTGCAGGTGCAGTTTTTATCTCCCGATGTGTATTTCATCAGCCGCGTGCCGTCCGACCTGCACTGGATGGATATAGCCATCACGGCAGCCGCGGCGTTCCTGTTTGCCGTCCTGGCGACCTTGTACCCGGCCTGGCGGGCGGCGCAGACCCGGCCCGCGGAGGCGCTGCGCTATGAGTAACCCGGTTACATTGACCTGTACCGGGTTGCGCAAGACCTTCAGCCAGGGAGACCTCCATGTCGAGGTGTTAAAAGGTGTTGACCTGGAGGTGCGCGCCGGCAGTTGTATCGGGATTATCGGCTCATCCGGTTCGGGCAAGAGCACCTTGCTGCACCTGCTGGGCGGCCTGGACGAACCCAGCGGCGGCGAAGTGACGGTGGACGGCGTCCCGCTGGCGGGACTGTCGGAGGCGGAAACCGGCCGCTGGCGTAACCGGAAACTGGGATTTGTCTACCAGTTTCATCATTTGCTGCAGGAATTCACCGCCCTGGAAAACGTGGCCCTGCCGTTGCTGGTAAGAGGTGAAGCCCCGCAGGCGGCCAGGGACGCCGCAGAGGATATGCTGGCGCAGGTGGGATTGAAGCAGCGCCTGCAACACAAGCCGGGCGAGTTATCGGGTGGTGAGAGGCAGCGCGCCGCCATCGCCCGGGCGCTGGTGGCCCGGCCGCGCTGTATCCTGGCGGATGAACCCACCGGCAACCTCGATGAGCACACCGCGGCCCGGGTTTTCAAGGTCATGCTGGATCTGAACAAGATGCACGGCGTCAGCCTGGTCATGGCCACGCACAACAGTCGCCTGCTGGAGGGCCTGGACCGGGTGTATGAATTAAGTGACGGGAGATTGCATGCCGGGTGAAAGCAGGAATTAGGAATTAGGAATTAGGAATTAGGAATTACGAATTAGGAATTAGGAATTAGGAAGAAAAGAGGGATTTTTCATGTTGTTCAAGGGATTGTTATTCCTGTCGGGCGCCGTTCTCTGTACCCGCCTGCCCGCATTGCCGCATATCTGGTTCGCATCGGGGTTGCTTCCGGTTACCTGGCTGATCTGGAAGTTTCCCGGTTTCAGGTTTCCCGGTTACGTCATCTGCGGTTTTCTCTGGACACTGTTGAACGCCCACCTGGTGCTGCAGCATGAGTTGCAGCCCGGGGAGGAAGGCAAGTCGCTTTACGCCGAAGGGGTGGTTGTATCGTTACCGGAGACCCGGGACCGCTCCATCCGCTTCAATTTCCGTATTGACGAACTCAGTCAATACGGCCACGCGGTCAAATCAAATCCCGGCAAGGTAAGGCTGAGCTGGTACGAAGGCCGTCAACCGTTGCAGCCCGGGGAGAGGTGGAGGCTGACGATCAGGCTGAAGCGGCCGCACGGCTACATGAACCCCGGCGGTTTTGATTACGAGTCGTGGCTGTTTCAAAACCGGCTGCGGGCAACGGGATATGTCATCGATGACGAGGAAAATACCAGGCTGCAAAAGGCGTCAAGGCTGAATCCCGATCTGCTTCGCTTTGTAATAAGAAATAAAATCAGGGAGGCGCTGCCGTCCGATGCCCTGGCCGGGTTTATTCCGGCGCTGGCCGTGGGCGACAGGAGTGGTCTCAGCGATGCGCACTGGCAGGTGCTGACGGCAACCGGCACCAATCACCTGATTGCCATTTCCGGCCTGCATATCGGCCTGGTCGCCGGTATCGTCTACCTGCTCGTGCTGCGGGCCTGGGGTCCCCTGTGCCTGTTCGTCCCCGTACTGCCGGGCCATGTTTCCGGTGTCAGGCTGGCCGCGGCAGCCGCCATGCTTGGTGCGCTGGCTTATGCGCTGCTCGCCGGTTTTGCACTGCCTGCGCAACGCGCGCTGATCATGTTGTGTGTGTATTTCGGTATGAAATTGTATTACCGCACGGCCGTTTCGAGTGATGTGCTTGGAACCGCACTGTTCGCGGTTCTGGCCATAGATCCGTTTGCTCCGCTGTCGGCCAGTTTCTGGCTGTCCTTCAGCGCCGTGGCGGTCATACTTTACGGGGTCGGCTACCGGGCTCACCTGCAGCGCCGCCGGTTATGGGAATGGGGCAGGGTCCAGTACATCGTCACTATGGGCCTGGTGCCTGTTCTGGCCCTGTATTACCAGGAAATCCCGGTATACAGCCTGTTTGCGAACATGTTTGCGGTGCCGTGGGTCAGCCTGGTCGTCATACCACTGGTACTCTCCGGTTGCGCGCTCCTGCTCGTCGGGGTGGATTTGCTGCTGGAGCTTGCCCTGGCGTCCATGCACGCGTTCTGGTGGGCAATGAACCTGTTTACGGCATGGGAATTCCAGTTGCTCCCGGTCAGCCGGCCCGGGCTGATAAGCATGGCCGTTATCAGTGCAGGTGTGCTGATCCTGCTGCTGCCCCGGGGGATTACGTCGAGGTGGCTGGGTCTGATCTGGCTGGTCCCCTTGTTCTTCCCCGCCAAAATCGGACTGTCATCCGGTGAAGCAGCTATGACCGTGCTGGATGTAGGGCAGGGACTTGCCGTAGTCGTACGCACGCAACGGCATAGCCTGCTTTACGATGCGGGACCCGCCTATGCTTCCGGTTTTAATACAGGCGCGGCGGTCATAGTGCCGTTTCTGCGTGACAAAGGCATTGGAACGCTGGATATGCTGGTGCAAAGTCATGGCGATATTGATCATATCGGCGGGCTGCAAGGTCTCATTGGCGAACTGCCCGTATCCCGGGTTATCAGCAGCGTACCCGGGGAGATCCCGCTGCTGCAGGCCGGGGAGTGCCTCGACGGTCAAGCCTGGTCCTGGGATGGCGTCCATTTCCAGGTCCTGCACCCCGGCAGTACGCAACAGTTATCCGCCAATGACCGTTCCTGCGTGGTGCGGGTGGAGACGCGTGGCCTGGTCATGCTGCTGACCGGTGACATCGAGGAGAGAGCTGAACGAAGCCTGCTGCAGCGCCATGGGGAGCGGTTGCGGGCTGACGTGCTCGTGGTCCCCCACCACGGCAGCAAGACCTCTTCGACCCGGGATTTTATCGAGGCCGTGTCGCCCGATATTGCAGTTTTTCCGGTGGGTTACCGGAATCGATTCGGATTACCCGACCGGGATGTAGTGTCCCGCTACCGGGAGCACGGCGCCAGGCTGTTGAGCACGGCTGAGAGTGGCGCGATCCGTATCAAAACGACCGGCGCCGGATTGCAGGTGACGGCGCACAGGGACAAACAACGCCGATTCTGGCATGCTGCAAAGTGATCCGGCTACCTGCTGTACTCCAGCACACCGTCCTCCTAGACAGGATCGGGCAATTTCGGAGCATAAAACTGAATTTTTCGGATTATGAGGTTTCAATTATACTAGTACCCTTGCCAGTTAATATTGACATGTTCAGAGCTACACAGCAACGCCAAGACAAGGCGCAGTCCGCAGAGAATGGCGCGCCCTTGTCAAGGGCTGCAACGCCGTATTGGCGTCGCTGTGTGGCTCCCTGCGGGCGGGCCGGGAAGCGGTCGCCCGCAGCGTTACGCCGCTTGGCAAGGACGCGCCATTCCCGGCGCGGCGTGC
>JAPOQU010000051.1 GCA_026710545.1 Gammaproteobacteria bacterium
GGCGTTCACGTCTAACGCCAGATGGATTTCGCTTTACACAGGAGGTCGGTCAGTTCTCTGGGTTCCACAAATTTTGTACTGATTTCCCGTATGACTTCGTGGAGATGAAGCAGTCAGAGAGCGAATCCGGATTGAGTATGGTATATATCGCTATTAGCAAGGTGATGGCATGACGAAGACGGCCACTCACAAATGGATCTTCCCTGCACGCTTCCGTGCAGGAACCTATGGTTGGAAGTCCTCCAGATTGGCTTGCCGGCGACTTCGTGAAGCCGTTTCCGAAATCAAAAAGGTGGCGAAGAAGGAACCTGATCTAGCTGCAGAAGGTGCGGTTCGCTTGATCGAAAGGCTCTGGCCTGCACTGGAGCATGTGGACAGCTCAAGCGGCGCCTTGGGTTCTGCGGTGAACAAAACACTCGACCAACTGCTTCCCGTCATCATCAACGCGCCAGCGGATGCCAATACACGCCAAAAATGGCTCGAACGCTTATGGCAGGCCATGGAAGATGATGGTGTCGACTACCTGGGGCCGGTGGGCGATCGCTGGGGAGAGGTATGCGGGTCGGTGCAAACCGCCAATCAGTGGGCGGAGGAGTTGATGCCGACTTTGAGGGCGTGTTGGACCGACTCCAATCCGGGCAGCTATTTTCAGGGCGCAACGGCCTGCCTGTCTTGTCTGCTGGTGGCCGAACGCTATCAGGATCTGCTCGACCTGCTGGTGCTGGACCGTAAACCCTTCTGGCACTACCGTCGCTACGGCGTTGAAGCGTTATTGGCGATGGGCAAAAAGTCGGAAGCGCTAAAATACGCCGAGGCATCCAGAGGCTTGAACCAACCGGATTCGGCGATTGATCAGACCTGCGAAGATATCCTGATTTCCTCTGGCCTGCATGACGAGGCCTATCGGCGCTATGGGTTGAGGGCGATCCAGGGCAATTCATATCTCGCGCGGTTTCGTGCTGTGGCAAAACGCTATCCCATGAAGGACGCGTCAGAGATTCTGGCCGACCTCATCGCCACGGCCCTCGGAGATGAAGGAAAATGGTTTGCGACCGCAAAGGAACTGGAGCTGTACGAACTCGCATTGGACCTTGCGAACCGGAGTCCCTGTGATCCAAAAACACTGACCAGGGCGGCCAGGGATAATCTCGATTCGGCACCGGAATTTGCTCTGGGTTCAGCCCTGACCGCATTGCGCTGGTTGAGTGAGGGGTGGGGTTATGAGGTGACCAGCGTCGATATTATGGAGGCTTATGACCGGGCAATGGACGCTGCCACCAGGTTGAATAGGGCTGACGACGTCACCGAGCAGATTCGGCAACTCGTTGAGGCGAACGACAATGGGGCGAGACAGTTTGTGCGCCAGGCTTTACGGGGAAGGATGCGCGGCGGTGGGAGCGACAATAGCCCAGTGACATAACCCAGTAAAAGAAACGGAACGTTGTTGGGGCATTGATAAAGGTAACATATGTGCTACCATGTGCGTCACGTGATAGAGGTTAGAGAATACCTCGACAGTGAGTGGCATGATGGCTCTGACGAAAGATTTTAAGGACACCATACAGGCACGCGCCCAAAGGGATCCGGCGTTTCGCAAAGCCCTGCTGCAAGAAGGGGTCGGATGTCTGCTCGCCGCTGATGTCGATACCGGCAAGTCGGTGTTGCGCGACTATATCAACGCGACGATCGGGTTCGAGGAATTGTCACGGGTCTTCGATAAATCGAGCAAGAGCCTCATGCGAATGTTCGGGCCGAAAGGGAATCCCCAGGCGAGCAACCTGTTTGCGGTGATCCACTACCTGCAGGAGCAGGAGGGCATACACTTGGAAGTCATAGCTCGGAAAGTGGCCTAAAGGGTGCTGTGTAGAAGCGTTCAATCGGCACATTTCGAGTATTTTGAAGGAATTTCTGAGCATGGTATTTTTTATGATATTATCAATTAAATGGAAGATAAATAATTGAATATAAAGGATAAAAAAGGCTTATTTACAATCGAGTGGGAATGACAGAAATCACAACGGAGAGATTGGTTCTAAAAAAGCCCGGACTCAGGGACAAACAATCGATCGTCTCCCAGATTGGAGACTGGGAAGTCGTACAATGGCTATCTGAGGTTCCCTACCCGTATACGGAAGACGATGCTGACGACTGGATAAGTACACTCAGCCGGCAGGAATTGACGTTTAACATATATCGAAGCGATACCCTTATCGGGGGTATTCGATTGACCCACGACGATGATGGCTTCTACGAGTTGGGTTACTGGCTGGGCAGAGTTCATTGGGGGCAGGGATTTGCCACGGAAGCATGCAAGGGTTTGCCCAATTACGCGGCTGAAGAACTGAATATCAAGAATGTCAAATCCAGTCATATGACAGGGAATGACGCTTCGGCCAGGGTGCTGAACAAGCTCGGGTTCAGGAAAACAGGGGACGGCGAAATGTACTGTCTTTCCCGAAAAGCGACGCTTCCTTGTATATATCTGGCATTAACGAATTGATTACGAACTGGGCCACTATCAGTGAGGCAGATTATGAATATCACAAAACGGCAACCCGTCAGTGTCGGTGAGATGATTACCGAGGAGTTTCTCGTGCCTATGGGGTTGACACAGGGACAACTGGCGGAAGCGATGGGTGTGAGTCGAAAAACCGTCAACGAACTGTGTACCAATCGTCGCGCCATTACGGCGGATACCGCATTGATGCTTGCCACGGTTTTCGGCAACTCTGCTGAATTCTGGTTGAACCTGCAGCAACGGAACGAGCTGTGGAAGGCGTTGAATACGCCAAAGCGGCGAACCCGGATTGAGAAGGCAAAGCCTGTTGCGGCTTGATTATTATAGTTTTTTCGTCGGCGCTCGATCTCAAGCCAGGAACCACGGCAGCACGTCGAAACCCTTTAAGGAAAAACGCTCGTTGCCGCCATGGACGAGCAATCCGCCACTGTTGGGATTGGTCGGAAGGGAAGTCCACCACTGCAAGCCGAGAACCGCATCCGCCGGCACTGTCTCACCGGACTTTACTTCCACCGGGAGGATGCGTTCGCCCAGGTCAATCAGGGTATCTATCTCGTGGCCGGTTGCGTCCCGCCAAAAAAAGAGGGGGGGCTCACGGCGGCGGTTGGTAAAACTTTTTATGATCTCTGCTATCACGTATGACTCGAAGATTGCGCCCCGGAGTGGGTGTCTGGCCAATATTTCGGCATCCGTGATGTCCAGCAGGTAACAGGTCAAACCACTGTCGAGGAGGTGCAGGCGCGGACGTTTACGTAACCGCTTCCTGTAGTTTACATAGTGCGGGGGCAGTGTCATTGCAAGATAACCGACCTCCAGGGCATTCAGCCAACGCCGGGCGGTTTGCTGCGTGATTCCCACGTCGCTCGCCATCCGGGTGAGGTTGAGTTCCTGCGCGGTATTTGCGGCGGCGAGTCTCACAAAACTCTCAAAGGCGCGCGTATCTGACACTTCCAGCACGGCGCGTAAATCGCGTTCGACGTAGGTACGAAAGTAATCAGCCAACCATTCGCGAGCCGGAATCCCGGTGTCGTGGATACGCGGATAAAAGCCATTGAACAGGGTTTGCCAGCGGTCCAGGTCCGGCGCTGTTTGTGAGACGGGCAATTGTGCAGGGTCGAAAAGTTCCCGGCCGGTTAATTCGGCTATAGAGAGTGGATAAAGGCGCAACAGGGCGGTGCGTCCTGCCAGGGTTTGTGACACTGATTCCATCAGCAGCAGGTTTTGCGAACCCGTGAGGATGAACCTGCCGGGGGCCGGATCATCATCAACCAGCCCCTGTATGTATGAAAGCAGCTCCGGGGCGCGCTGAACTTCGTCCAGGATGATTTTGGAACCACCGGAGAGAAAACCGCGAGGATCCTCAATGGCCCTGGAACGAACATCCGGCGCCTCGAGCGAAAAATAACGGTGCCTGGGGAACATGGCCCGCACCAGGGTCGTTTTACCGGATTGCCGGGGTCCCGTCAGTGTCACTACGGGATTTTGTTCAGCTGCGACTCGCAGGGCTTTTGAGATATGGCGAGGGAACATGGTTTAAGGATAGCTTACAACCTGTAGTTATGTCAATTCGATGATTTGATCATGTAACTGACATTATCAAATCTTACCGCGGCAAAAGAGTTCACTATTCGGGGAGATATCGGGTTCTGAAACCGAGGCCTGAGGTAGTTGCTCATTGATATTGCTTTGCCATACAATTAATTATGGGTGACAAGAAAACAACTCCTGATATACACGATGCACTGCTGGATAGAGCGAAACGCCATGCGAAGAAGATCGTCCGGCCACTGCGCGCGGTAGTAGAAGACGGCCTGCGCCGGATACTGGCTGTCCCTGTTTCATCCCATCATTATCAATTACCCGACTTGAGTGTTGGAGATACGGATGCGGCAGACCCGTTTGAGGCATATTCGTGGCAGGATTTACGCGGGATGATGTACGAAAAACCTGAAACAGGATAATTGTTGTCGATACCAACCTGCTTGTTTGCGCACATCGCAGGAAATCACGTCCCCTTCAGGCTCATTTCATACTGGAAAATACTGCCTGATGAGAGAAACCGGAACGAACCCGCAGGGTCCAGGGCGGCGGTATTTCAGGGCGGGATAGAAGTGTAAGATCATGTTCATTGAACCACGTAAGAAGCTGATCGAGTGGGTGCGCAAGCAACTCGTCGGACCACCTGTGCGGGCGGTTGATGGCCCGGATTTGCGCGGTGTCCTGCCTACGGAGCGTTTCCCTTGCGGCGCCCTCTACCCCTCATCCCAATGGGGCGAAGGTATAGATCCTGCCGGCGAAGATGTCGATGAAGCTGAGGGTACGACTGAGGTGGCGGGTGAAAGCGCCTCTGAACCTGCCATCGTGCGGCGATACACCCCACCGTCATCGTTGGGTTTGTCGTTCTTCATCAAGGGCGACGATATCCGTTTTCAGGTGTTGTGTCGCGCCGTCCGGTATGAACACAAACGCGAAGGAAACCAGCATACGTGGACACGCAAGGAATTGATTTCCGGTCCGGGAAACGACGAGGGTTTCGAGAACATCGCCTGCCCCGGCAAAGACCAGCGCCGGAGTTTTTACAAGCTTGAAGGAAATGCGCGCGTGGACGTTCTGTGGCGACGCTTCGCCAACGGCTGGATCGTCACGGTCTCCCTGTGCAATGCACAGGAGGTTTCTGACGACCGGACGGGCAGAGACTTCGTCTTCGAGCGCGCGCAGAAGACCCTGTTCGAGGCAAGTATCCGCTGCGTTATAGACGTCGGCGAGATTGGCGTCTATCCTCGCGTGGATCGTAGTCTGCTCGATCCCGAAGAACAGGAAATCGAACTCCAGTATACCAACCGTCACATATACGCCATCGGGCATGGCTGCGCGGCTGACTGGGAGATCAGGGACGGCAAGGTCGTTGAACTGCGATCCCAGGCAATCCCGACGGTGGAGGTTCCGCAGATGACGGCAGACACGGGATCCGCTGGCGATCCCGTGCTGTCGCTTGCGCGACTGACCGACACCGACAGCGCGTACGCAACCCTCCTGCCAGAGCTGGCCGCTTTCGTGGATGGTTACGCTACATGGGTTTCCAGTCGGCAAGAGGATATATCGAGCTTGCCACCTGATGACCGCGATGCAGGGCGGCGCATCGTCGAGCGCATGGACCTGGCCGTAGCGCGTATGCGGGCTGGCCTGAGCCTGCTGGAGCAGAACGACAAGGCAAGATTGGCCTTCGCTTTAGCCAATCGCGCCATGCTGGACCAGTGGCGTCAGCACTACCGACTCAACGGCAAGCACCGTGCCGACCATGACTATCGTTGGCGTCCGTTCCAGTTGGCCTTCCTGTTGAGCACGCTGGAATCCGCAGCGAATGAGGACAGCGAATTCCGTGATATGGTTGACCTGATATGGTTCCCGACTGGTGGCGGCAAGACGGAAGCCTACCTCGGCCTGATCGCATTCCAGGTAACGCTACGGCGTCTGCGTCATCCTGATACCGGAGGCGGAACTGCTGTCCTGATGCGTTACACCCTGCGCCTGTTGACCAGCGACCAGTTTATCCGCGCTACCCGCCTGATCTGCGCGCTGGAACTGATACGGCGTGAACGCGACGATCTCGGTTCCGCGCCGATCAGCATAGGCATGTGGGTGGGAGAGGCGACCAGCCCGAACAGCTTCCGGAAGGCTGCCGAGTTGGTAAACAAGGCGCAAGCTACCGGTGAGAAGCCTGCGCTGGTACTCGAACGTTGCCCCTGGTGCGGGCAAGAGTTTGCAGAGGACCGCAACTACGACAGCGCCGCACAGCGCTTCCATTTCCTTTGCCGGAACCCGGACTGTGACTTTGGCGCGTCTACGGATGGCGTGCTGCCTTGCAATGTCGTTGACGAGGCATTGTATGCCGAAGCGCCGACCATGTTGGTCGCTACGGTTGATAAATTCGCCAGGCTGGCCTGGGAAAAACGCGCCAATGCGTTCTTCGGCGGCACACGGCATCGACCGCCGGAACTCATCATCCAGGATGAATTGCACACGATCGCCGGCGCGCTGGGTTCGGTGGCCGGTCTGTACGAGGCCGCTATCGACACCGTGCTTCAATTGCGCGGTGTGTATCCGAAGTACATCGCATCGACCGCCACCGTCCGCATGGCGGACCAACAGGCGAAACGACTGTATGGACGCGAAGTCGCCGTGTTTCCGCCGCCGGGACTGAACTGCGACGATGCCTATTTCGCCCGTACCGTGCCGCTGGAGGAGCGACCAGGCCGAATCTACGTTGGCTATCTGGCGCCGCTACTGGACCGTCAGCAGTGCCTGGCGCCGCTGGCGGCGGCATTGCTGTTGACCCCGCACGCGCTGTTCGAGAGTGAACAGGATGCACGGGAACTGCTGGATGCCTGGTGGACGCAGGTGGTGTATCACGGCAGCCTTAAGGGGGTAGGGAACAGCCATACGGCTTTTGCCAGTGACGTGCGCGATTTCATGCACTTGTTGTCCGGCACAACGGACGCGCAGGCCCAGGAAAACGAAAAGGCGAACAAACGGGAACGCTCGACACCGGCCATTGCCCAACTCACCAGCAAGCAGACCGCACGAGAGCTTCCGCCCTTACCATGAAGCCTTCTACCGCTTCGTCGAGCCCACGAGCGTCACGCCTTATACCTACCAGGCCCGCTTGCGCGCCCTGCACGCGGCGCTGGTCATCGTGATGCGGCACGGTGGAATTGGCTTGTTGAACGACGGCGCAGCCGCCGACTTTGATCCGGACGCTTCGCAGGTATCCAAAGCCGTTGAACAACTCAAACGACGTTGCGCACTGTCAGCTCCCGACCAGGTCGATGAAGTGAACCGGCATATTGACGCCCTGGTTGCTGAATGGCGGACCGAGGTCGAACGCTGTCGGGAAGCCAAAAGACAATTGGAGTATCAAGTCTTCGATAAGGACAAAAGGCGCGATCGTCTGTTGTATAACCATGATGATCGGATTCGCGGTCTGTGGCCAACCTTGCAATCCCTGCGCAACATCGAAAACACCGCCCTGTTCAAGGCGCTGTGAACCATGCCCCATGAATTGATTCCGATTCGCTTGTCACACCTGCTCGGCCACAGCGGCGTCGGGGCCATCGTGCGTGGGTCAGATTGGCTGGTAGTCGTTGAGGACACCCGGCAATGGACCGATCGCCATGGCGGCGGCGCCGGCGAACTGATTCCGTATGTGGAGCGCGTGCGTGCTGCACTTGGCATCGACGAGCAACTGCGCGAGCCGCCTGTGGCGAAAAAACTGGACAATGGACAGGTAGATGGTGTCTGTGTACCGGCAGCGCGCTTCCCCTCCTGGATGCGCTGCCCGGCATGTGACGCAATGTATCGTTGGCCGTGGCGGAACGATCAGCCGGACCATACACCCCATTGTAGTAATCAAGATTGCAAACGATACCCGAAGCTGGAGCAGGTGACTTGGGTGCTCGCGCATCCGGAGGGATACCTTGACGATGTGCCATGGCATTTTCTCGCGCATAAGGACGCGCGTGAACCCACACAGCGTAACTGCAAAGTACGAGATCGATTACGGTTGATTGAACGCGGCTACGAAGCACGCATTTTACGATGCGGCGCTTGCCGCGCTGAAATCCGGTTTCGTGGTGATGAACGAGTGGGATTCGGCCAGGGCCGAATGCAACCATGGACCAGGGATGATCTGGTTCCGCCAAGAGATGCCGCGCAAGAAGGTGACATTGGCCTCGCGCAAGTGCTGGCGATCAACGACACGCGGGTTTACGAGCCGGTTGCTGAATCCGTGCTGGTGATTCCACCGGAATCCCGTCTACGCAAGGGAACCGTCGTGGATCTCCTGTACCGAAATTCCGATGATCGTAACCGCATCCGCAAGGCGCCAACTGCACTGGCGAGGAAAGGCGCCATACGGGAACTGGAGACGAAATATCGCAGTACGTCGGACGAGATCGAAGCCGCATTGGCCGACATTGACGACGGCTATCCCTTGTATGGCGGGAACCCTACGCCCGGCCAATTGCGGGAAAGCGAGTTTCAAGCGTTCCTGGAGGTGCTACCCGACCAGCGCGAGGATGAAGACCTGGTTACTCGCAACAGAAGCAACGAGTGGCGACAACTGGGGATGAGGTTCGAACCGGATACTGATGAACGGAAAATTGTCAACTGCGTCTGTCACGTCGTTCGCGTAGATCGCCTCAAGGCGGTGAAGGTATTCAAGGGCTTCACCCGCCTGGGCAAAAAAGAACCAGTGCCACCAGTGCCACCGGACATCGTAGGGGAGTCCGATTGGTTGCCGGCCATGGAGTTGTACGGAGAGGGTATCTTCCTTGCGCTTGATGAGGACCGGCTCAAGGTCTGGGAGCAAACACCTGCGGTTGTTTCGCGACTGAAGCCACTGCTTCCCCGATTTGCCCAATCCGGTCGCGCTGCCCCCAATCCACTGACAGCGCGGTTCATGCTGTTACATACGCTGTCACACCTGCTGATGCGTCAAATCGAATCCGAGGCCGGTTATCCGGCGGCGTCATTGCTCGAGCGTATCTATTGCGCCATCGAACCGGAGCCGATGGCCGGTATCCTCATCCATGTTGCCGTTCCCGACCTTGCCGGCTCACTGGGCGGCCTGGCTGAACTGAGCGAACCCCGGCGGTTTCTGGGCATACTGGTTCGAGCGCTGGAGCATTCACGCTGGTGTTCGCTCGATCCGGTCTGCAGCGAGCATGAAGGTCAAGGGCCTGGCTTGCTCAATCGCGCCGCCTGCCATGCCTGCTCACTGGTGCCTGAGCCTGCCTGCGAATACGGCAATACCCTGCTGGACCGCGGCTTCGTCAAGGACGATGCCGCCAACGGACTGCCTTCATTCTTCGGGATAACCTGAACATGCCGGTTGACCGCACCCGCCGCTTCAGCCTGCCCGGCATCCATGACCTGAACAAGGATCAGGATGAGGCGCTGGCGCTGCCGTTGGAGGGGCAACACCTTATTGTCGGCGGCCCCGGCACCGGGAAGTCGGTAGTGGCGCTGTTACGGACGCGTCGCCTCGCCGAGAACAACAGGACCTACCGAACTCTGGTATACAATCACTTGCTTGATCGTTCAAACCGGCATCTGTTTGGCAGCGGTCAAACATTCGTCGCCGATACCTGGGACTCCTGGTTCCGCGATATTTGCAAATATTTTTTTGGCGCCGCCCCCACGCATGAGCCTGAGAAACCTGGAGGTTATCCTCCCATAGATTGGGAGGCCGTGGAACAACAGGTTCACTCCCTGGATAATATTGAGGATCAAAGCGGCAAATTTCTGGTTATCGATGAGGGGCAGGATATGCCGCCGGCCTTTTATCGAACGCTGACTCATCTTGGCTTCGAGAATTTCTACGTGGCGGCCGATCAGAACCAGCAGATTCACCCGGACAGGTGCAGTTCACGCCAGGATATTGAAAACACTCTCGCAATCGAACCGGGCGACACGCTGGAGCTGATAACCAACTACCGGAACACGCGCCCTGTCGCGCTGCTTGCCCGGCACTTTTACCCGGCCGACCCGGCCAGTCCAAGGCCCGATCTGCCCGATCTCAAACCTGCTGCTGCGACGCCGGAGTTATGGACTTATGGCAGGGTAAACACAGCAACGCTGGCTGTGATTGCAGAGAATATCCTCCGGTTGAGCGACCGCAATCCACGCAAGCTGATTGGCATCGTTACGCCGGACAATACAGTGCGGACGAAATTCAATGACGCCCTGCGTCGTGCCAATCCAAAGCTCGACAACGGTAAATCGCCGCTCCGGACCTATGTTTCCGGCCAGCGGGAATTACCGGACTTCGGCCAGGGCGGCCTCATGGTCATAAACGCCCAGTCCTGCAAAGGACTGGAGTTTGATACCACCATTCTGGCCGACGTCGACCAGCACCAACCCAAACATGATCCGCACGCGCTCAAGGCAAGGTTTTACGTGATGGTGGCGCGCGCCCGGGAACAGGTAGTCCTGCTCCGTACCGGCAATGTCTGCCCCGTAGTGGATGGATTACTGCCCACCGATCCGGCTATTCTTGTCAGGAAATAGACCATGGCCACGAAAACCGGCGCTCCAAAGAAGCCGCGCAGCCGATCAAAACCCAAGTGTATATGGCGCCTGGTAACCAACCATCAAAACATGTATTACATGCTGGCTGCCGGAATGGTGATGGGCCCTGCGGGTTTTCGAGGTAAGCATTATTCCGACCCTTTGAGTGTCTGTCCAGGGTGGATTCCCTTGTTTCGGGACAAGGACGGGATTCCGTCCGGCGCCCTGGCCCACGCTACCAGTGAACGCAAGCACCTGTTGCCCTGTATCGCGTCCTTCGATTTGAGCGACCTGTCCGGCCCCGTTCGAGTGCTGTCGCGGGATGGCCGTATTCGGAATGTCACCAAGCCACCAGTGAGAAGACGCAATAACGGCATCCCTATTCTTATCCGAGCGCCATTACCCTTGAACTTACTTTCCGGTATCAGCTTTCGCTCATCCGAAGACAAGCAAACATTTGAAAACAACGCCAGAGATGTTTCCAATGTCGTTCTGCCCTCTGAACTGAACAAGGTCGATGAAGCGCTGTTTTCAACAGTCATGGATGTAGCGTGGCCGCCGGTGCAGCGACAACGCCAATTGTTCGACGTGGACGCGCCACCTGCGTGGGGACAAGCGCTTGGCGGCATGTTTGCGATGCTGTACCACACCGCTGATCGCAGCGACCTGGGGCTTGCAGCCTATCGGTCGGTAACGGGCGCCGTGCGCGACAAAGATAGTGCTCTGGTCAAAAGCGACCCCATACTGGCCGAGCTTCCTGACTGGATGGATGGAGGTGAGATATCCGGGCAGGCAGGTACCCGTGCCCGGCTCTTTTGGGGTGTTGTCCAATCGTTGGTCGACGCGCGGAAAAACGAGCGCACGGAAACACCGGTCGATGTGGCGCTGGAGTATCTGGACAGTCAGCTTCACCAACTGCAGGAAATGGAATTTCGAGCATGCCTGGAGCGATTGATTGCGGATATGCGGAGTTGCCTGGGACTCGGTGGCGGAACAGTCACCGAGCTGCTTGAACGTCACAAGGGATCTCTGTCCAGGCCCTTACTGCTGTTCTGCCTGCGCGAACATTGCACTGACTTGCTCGAGTTTTCACATTCGATCTTGAGTGAGGTCGAGTACCTTCTCGCCGGCATTCTGTTCGGCGCGCGCGATAGCTGGCTGCAACTGCCGCGCGCACTGCGCGATCCCGATTTGTCTGCCTTTGTAGCTTATCGCATGGCTGACGCCGAACACCGGAAATTGAGTGACGATTTTACCTTGGCAGAGTCCCGGCGTCCCAGTCCACCAGTCGCCCGCCAGATCGCATCCGGAATAAGCAAGAAACTCGTAAGTGCTAAAGAAATCGGAGAAAAGGCAAACGGAAACGATTCATCATGCGGATGATTCCCAGTCAGCCCCTGGGCACCGGCAGTCACGCGGAAAAACGCACGTTCGACCAACTGCGCGCGGCATTTTCCGGACCGGACCGGAACGGTTGGTTTGCTATGCACTCACTCAACCTCCCGCGGCATGAGTACAAGCGCTTTGGAGAGATCGACTTTGTTGTATGTGGGCCGGATGGCCTGTTCGTGCTGGAGGTCAAAGGCGGCGGAGTTTCCTGTCATGAAGGCGTCTGGGAAACTACGAACCGGTTTGGTGAAACCGAGCGATTGCGGGAGTCACCGTTCAAACAAGCAGAGGGGGCGCTGCATGGTTTGCGGGAAAAGCTTCACGCTTCTCTCCCCAACATCTTCGTGGTCGGTTACGGTGTTGTCATGCCGGATGTCGAGCGACTTCCAGATAGCGCGGAGTGGGATCGTGCCGTTCTCGCGGATGGCCGGGACTTCAGGCAGTTCGAAAAGTGGCTGGAACGATTTATCAGGTACTGGCGTGCGAAGGATACTCGCAAGCCTGCTGCAAGCCCTTCGCAGTTGAATGTATTGCAGCAACACTTGCGACCCGATTTCGAGGCTGTCGTCCCATTACACGTTTCCGCCCATGATGTCGAAACGCGTATTGCGCGACTGACAGAGGATCAGCTGAGGCTGATCGATGTCGTCGAAGTCAACCCGCGAGTAATATGTTCCGGTGGCGCCGGGACAGGGAAAACAATGCTGGCGCTTGAATTGGCCAAGCGCTGGGGCGCAGCTGGGATGAAGACCGTGCTGGCCTGCCATTCGCCATGGCTCAAGCGCTACCTGGAACGCAACGCCGTGCCCGGGCTGATTGTCAGCCTGGCGGAGTCGATTCAAGTCGCCGCCAGGCGTGCCGGCATTGAAAAATTCGATGCATTGATCGTCGATGAAGGTCAGGACATATTGAACATGGATGCGCTGGACCAGTTGGATAACTGCTTATGTGGTGGGATAAGCGAAGGACGTTGGTGTTTTTTTCATGACACCAACAATCAATCCGGCCTGTGCGGCTCCTATGTGCCCGATGCCTATGATTACCTGGAAAGTTTTTGCCCGATGCAAATCCCGCTGAGGACGAATTGCCGGAACACGCTGCCAATACTGCAACGAATACAAGGCGCCCTGGACGCTGATGTGGGAAATTCAGGGGTTGGTGATGGCCCGGCAGTACGTGAAGTTCACGTTGCCGACGCAGAGGGCGCTATCCAGGCTCTTGAGCAAGAGCTGCGCGGTCTCGTGGATGGCGAGGGATTCAACCCGGGTGATATCGTCGTACTTTCGCCCTTTCCGTTTGCGCAGTCCTGGACGTCTTCTCTACCCGAGGATTTACGGGATTCAATCTCCGTTCTGGACGATGCCTCACCTCGAAACCTGAAGCGTCATACAATCGGCTTTGCGCAGATTGGGGAATTTAAAGGTCTAGAGAGCGAGGTGATTGTTCTTGTCGATATGCCTGGACCTGGACATAGCGAAAATCTGCGTTCCTGCCACTATGTCGGGATGAGCAGGGCGCGCGCGCTGCTGAGCATGATCTGTTGCTGATGGTGCATGCTGGTGCAGGCTTCTATTCCTGAGTGTATAGACGGGTTTCGTTCAACGTCCACGAGTACGCGGAGCGGTAGTACATGATGCTCGGGTCGTTGCGATCTGCATTGCGCATGGCGTCGAAATACTGCTCACCTGGGATCGCGACTTTTCTTTGTTTCCGGAACCTCGCGAAAGATTTTTGACACTACCGAGATGAATCAAACATTGGAATGATTTCGCTCTGATCTTCCCTATTGAAAATGCTCAGAGATTAAACGCCGGCTCCATCAGCCGTTGTTCGTTCCTGCCAATCCCGATTGCGCTTGCGACTGAGCGCCATTCGGCAACACCGGCGAGTACTTCATCCTTTATCTTTAACGCCTGCTCCCTGCTGAGCTGAAAGAAGTCAATTACTTCCAGTGCGATGTCGTAATTCAGGCTGTTGTCGTTATCCGAAATATTCAGTGACAAACCGTTAGCTGGTGTGACGGGATTGATGTCATAGGTCGGGGACAGGCGCCAGACGCCCTGGTGATAGATGAATCCGTGATTTCTCAGGTGGTCATCCCTATTGAAAATGGCGATGTCACCGGTTCTTTGAATTCTTCCCAATCTGCAAAGACATGGACCTCCGTATTCATTGGTTACGCCTCTCGTTTTTACCCATCAGTTTGATATCCTGGAGCTTCCGCCCCAGTTCATCGTCGCTGGCGACACCGGCAAAATCATCGGCAAGTCCGAGCACGCCCAGCACGGCCAGGTAATGACCAATGGAAACGGTGGGGTCTCCGTTCTCGATCTTGCGGATGGTCAGGCGGCTAAGGCCCGTGCGTTCCGATATCAGGGAAAACACGAAATTAATGTATCCGGAGCTTCAGCCTGACGAAGTAAAACCGCCCCAGGTAGTCATAGATTGACGAAGTATTGAGCGCCACGTCGGGTACGTAGGGAGGCGCTTCGTCGGTGAGGTTCTCCGCCCCGATCGTCACGTTAATGACATCACCCTGGTAGTTGCCGAACAGGTCGAAATAATTTACCGCGTCTACCGTCTCGTGGACATTGTCGAAATCTATCGTATCGAAGATATCCATGGCGTCCAGGTAACGCCAGGAACCGCCGATGGTCCAATTGTTCCGGCTGAACGACATTGACAGGTTGGAACGCCATTCCGGGTAGCCGGCCCAGTCCGAGACGTTACCCGCCACCATGTCGGTACGGTCGCTCAGCGCGCCCGCATCCGTAGTCTCGGCGTACTCATCGAGCCAGTTGACATTGCCGGTGATGCCTATATCCCCGAAGTCCGTGCTCAGGGTGTGGCGAACGCTGAGATCGATGCCCGATGTCTCCAGCCGCGCCAGGTTTTCATTGAGCAGGTCGAAACGGGTTATGGTGCCCGACGGGCCGCGCCCGATACGGGCGCATTCCGGGGCCGCAAGGTTCGGCGTGGTATAACAGGTCTGGATGACGTCAACCGGGTCGGGTGTATTGATGGCATCGTCCACCTGTACGTTGTAGTAATCGACGGTGACGGTGAGATTACCGATTGCATCCGGCGTCCAGACCATCCCCACGGAGAAACTGTCGGACGTTTCGGGTTTCAGTTCGGGGTTGCCGCCTGCAGAAATCTTCAACTGCGATGCGTTCTGCACGTAGTTGGCTGGAATGCCCTGGCCGGCGCAGTTTTCCCGTACCGTGGCATTGTCGCGGTACAGGTCGGCCGCCGTGTTACAGGGATCGGCAACCGTGGGGAAGGTATCCGAGGTGCCGCCGAAGGATTCCAGGATATTCGGGGCGCGAAAGCCGGTGGCGTAGACTCCGCGCAGGTGGATGTCATTATGCGGAGCCCAGTGCAGACCCAGCTTGAAAGTTGCCTCCGAGCCGACGGTGTTGTAGTCCGAGTAACGCGCCGCGGCGTCCAGGGCCAGTTCCCGTGCGAATGTCCGCCCCTCCAGCAGGGGCAGGTGGAATTCCGCGAAGAACTCCCATACCGAGAAATCACCTTCGGTCGGCTCGGAAAAATTTCCGCCGCTGTGGCCCGCCTGGACCGTCGCGGAAGGTACGGCGCTACCCGACTCGCGGCGCCATTCCAGGCCCGCCGCCACGCCGATGGGGCCGCCGGGCAACGACCATAATTCCCCCGTCAAGGCGCCGGCGAGGTGCCACATCTCGTACCTTGTTGCGTCTTCATCGTCGAACAGGATGTAGTCTTTCTCCGCCTGGCTCTTGGCGCCCCGGCCGAAGATGTCCAGGGTCGGGTTGCCCCGGGCATCCCTGGGGCAGTCAGGGTCGCGCCGGCAGGCAACGGGTTGCAGGGCAGTCTGAAGATTAGCAACGTTGACCTGGTTATGGGTAATTTCATCCAGGGTTGAACGTCCGTAAGTAACCCAGGCATCGTATTCCCATCCGCCATCGAATAACGGCAGGCTGCCTTGCAAACCTGCGGTGGCTTTCATGGTATCGCTGTTGTACCTGAACTGGCGGTTACCCAGGTCCAGCGCGCGCCACCACATCTGGAACTGTGGCGCATCGGGTCCTGTGGCCGCGCGGATGAGCGGTATGGCATCGCCCGGTATACGGGGGTTGGTAAACGGCACCTGCAGCAGGTTCGTGAACCCTCCCAGGGCATCGGCAATGGGCAGGGGTGTGTATTCCAGGGTGCCCTCCCGGTGTGTGCCGAGCAGTTCGTAATACGCAACGGCGTGACCAAGTTCCAGTTCGCCGGTAATGCTGGCGTTGATTACCTGGCCTTCATTCAGCAGCGAAAGCCCTTCCTCGATGTCGCTGTAATTGAACCGGTGCCCGGTATCCAGTATGGACTGCAGGCTGCCGTCTCCCGCGGAACCGTTCAGGCCGCTGAAACCAAAGGTGTCGTAGGGCTGAAAACTGGCGCCGGTAGCCGGGTCGGGCTTGAAAATAATACCGGCATCCGGTTGCCTGCCCTCGGGCGGGATACCGCTGCCCATCAGGGTCAGAATAGTCCCGTCGTCGTCCAACTGTCCCAGGACAGGAATTTTTGACCACTCGCGTTGCTGGAAATCAACTTTGCCGGTATCGACGATGGTGGCCGCCAGGGTCACGTGGCCGCGTTCACCGCTGAGGCCGGCAATCATACCGGCGTTCCAGGAATCACCGCCCGGGTCCTCCGGAGATCCCGCACCGACATTGAGTTCCACGCCCTCGAAACGCCTGGTCTTGACGTTGATCACGCCGGCCACCGCATCCGACCCGTAGATGGCGGATGCGCCGTCCGCCAGTACTTCGATACTGTCGATCATGTTGATGGGAAACGACTGCATGTCGACTCCCAGTCCCAGTGAATCACGGATGGTATGCACCATGCGCCGGCCGTTCAACAGCACCAGGGTCCGTTCCGGGGTCAACTGGTGGATGCCGGTAAAATTCGCGCCGCGTCCGCTGTCGGGGTTATTCCTGGACGTCCCCTGCAGGCCGATCGAGGGAAGCTTGAGCAGCATGTCCTGCACGCTGTAATTGGGGGTGAGTTCTATGTCCCGGCCTTCGATGATTGCCATGGACCCTACATAATCAGCGGGGTCCCGGCTGATTCGGGAACCCGTCACCCTGATTTCCTCCAATTGTTCCGAATGAACCGGGGCGGCAGGCAGGCCGGTCAACGGTGCGCAGACTGAGGCTGATATCGATGCCAACAGGCACAATTTCTTCACTGGTAATTTATCCCTTGCCATTGTCTGAATACCAGACTATAAAACGACTGTACAGTCGTCAACCTTCGCCGGTACATTCCTGGAGACTCATTTTCGGACTGCGTACGTAAACCGCCGGGATTGCTGGTCGCTTCACTGTCCTGGGGCGCGGCATTCAAACTCACGGTTTTCATGATGGTTCTGGCGGTATTTGTCAACCGCAAATATGTTTATCCCGCCCCGGGTAATAATGAAATACATAAATCGTCCGGTTCACACTGACGGCAGTTCCCGGATAAAAGGGTAGCGCTTAATTCTTTACCCGCTGTGATTGCGGGCATATACTCCTGCAACATGAAGAAACTTATACTCATATTGCTGTTGTTTACCCCTCCCGGATTTGCCGACACTGTAGTCGGCGACTTCCGCCTCTCCGTAGTTACCGGCGAAGTGCCGGGAGCCAGGCAGATAGCCGAAACTGAATCCGGCCTGTTGCTGGTGGGGTCTTTGCGTGACGGCAACCTGTATGCCGTGGTACCGGCCGCGGAGGGCAAGGCTGAGGTTGTCACGTTCGCGAGCGGATTGACAGTGCCCAGCGGCCTGGCGCTGATCGGTGGAGACCTGTACGTGGGGGCACTGGACCGGGTCCTGCGTTACCGCTCCATTGAAACGACCTACCGGGATAACCCGCAACCGGAGATCGTGACCGACAAACTGCCGGACGAGCGCCATCATGGCTGGAAGTACCTGTGTGTCGGCCCGGACGGGTTTCTTTATGTGCCCGTGGGCGCGCCCTGCAATATCTGCGAATCCGAGGACCCGCGTTTCGCCAGCATCCTGCGCATGGACCCGGACACGGGCGAGACGACAATTTACGCGGCCGGGGTCAGGAACTCCGTGGGCATGGCCTGGCATCCCGAAACCGGCGAACTCTGGTTCTCCGATAACGGGCGCGACATGCTGGGAGACGATATCCCGCCTGAAGAGATCAATCGCGTAACAGTTCCCGGCGCCCATTACGGCTATCCCTATGTTCACGCCGGCGACATTCTTGACCCCAGGTTCGGGGAAGGGCACAGCCCGGCGGACTACGTACCGCCGGAAGTCAGGATCCAGGCCCATTCGGCAGCCCTGGGCCTGGCTTTTTACACGGGTGATCAGTTTCCGGCATCCTACCGCAACGCGCTGTTCATCGCCGAGCACGGTTCCTGGAACCGTTCCTCCAAGGTGGGTTACCGGGTCAGCGTGGTGCGCTTTACCGAAGCTGGACCGCTGTATGAACCGTTCCTGGACCTGTGGCTGAAGGACGAGAAGGTAACCGGGCGCCCCAATGACGTACTGGTCTCCCGGGACGGCAGCCTGCTGATCTCGGACGACAAGGTCGGGGCAGTCTACCGGGTGACCTATCAGGGCAAGTAGATATTTGGGGTCAGAGCAAATGCTCTGACCCCCTGCTCTGACCCCGAATATCTGCTGGTGTCACGGGACGGCAGCCTGCTGATCTCGGACGACAAGGCGGGAGCCATATACCGGGTAAGCTACCTGGATTAACCCTCCAGTGGCGCCAGGATTTCGTGCAGTGAAGGTCTGTTTTGTTTTATCTCATCAGGAGTCAGCCCTTCCAGTGAAAACGGAAACTTGATCCATCGCTCTGTTGTGTGCAGGTAATAATCAGGTTCACGGCCGGTTTTATTGTGGCTGGGTTTATACCAGGGCACGGCAACACGAATATCATCAGGTGTATTTCGTTTTGCCTGTTCCCGTAATTTTTCAATGACCGCATGAATCGTCAAGCCGGTGTCGAACACATCATCGACGATCAGCAGTTGATCGGTACTGCTTATCTTTTTAATCAGGTAATTCAGGCCGTGGACACGTACGTTGTCCGAACGTTTTTCGATGCCGCTGTAAGACGATGTCCGGATAGCGATGTGATCGGCTTCAACACCGAAGTAATTGAGCAATTCCTGTACCGCGATACCGACAGGTACGCCGCCTCGCCATATGGCAATAATGACTTTCGGTTCAAACCCGCTTTTCAGAATCCGGGCGCCTAACCTGAATGAATCTTCGAGTTGCGCCTGTGCCTGGAGATAAAGCTTGTTGGGCATTGTGAATTATTTTCTATAATACTGTTGAGACATTATATAAACTTTCTTGATCGATTTGCTGCCCGAATGATTATGGCCTGGAGAAATGGATAAATTATTTATTCAAGCAGAAGAGCAATTACTGGATTCTTACCGGCTTGGCGCAAAAATCCATACCAGCGGTTTCAGGCCGGATTTTATCGTGGGATTATGGCGCGGAGGCAGCCCGGTTGGTATTGGAGTGCAGGATTGCCTCGAATACCTGGGTGTGGAGACGGACCATATTTCCATACGCACCTCTTATAGCGGTATGAGCAGCTATACGGACATGATTGAGAATGAGCGGGGGATCCATGTGCACGGACTGCAATACCTGCTGGAAAACCTGGAGGCGGATAACAGGTTATTGATTGTCGATGACGTATATAGCACAGGTCTGAATATCAAGGCAGTAATCGACCAGCTTTCAAGGAAAACCCGCCGCAATATGCCGGAAGATGTTCGCGTTGCCGTACTCTGGTATAAGCCTGCCAACAACCGGACCGGGCGGGTACCTGATTATCATTTACATGAAACCGATAAATGGCTGGTATTGCCCTACGAACTGGATGGTTTGTCCCTGGATGAGATCTACCGGCATAAAACGGGCGTAAAAGACATTTTTGCAGAGCTGGAGGATTTCCTGCCTTCCTGACGGGCGGTGTACTGCTACCCTCCACCTATGGCAGGGACGAAAAACACCTCGTTGTCTTCTTCCAGTGGTTGCAGTGGACCGAGGTGGCTGACCTGGCCGTTGACGGCGACAGCGATGCCGGGTTTGAACCTGTCACCGTCCATCAGGGCATCCTTCACCCCGGGGTAGGTCTCGTCCAGGGCGACGATAAGCCGCCTGACGTTGCGGCCTTCCATCTCGACGGTTTCCCTGCCGCCGGTATAGGTCTGCATGGCCTTTGGAATCCAGACTAACGGCATGGGGGAATTAACATGGAAATTCAATGTTTTGCCTTGATGGCCGCGCAGACCTTGTGGGGCGCCATCGGCATGGAGTCCAGGCGTACCCCGACCGCATCATGGATGGCGTTGGCGATTGCCGCAGGCGGCGGGGCGATGGAGATCTCGCCGCAGCCGCGCACGCCGAAAGGA
>JAPOQU010000052.1 GCA_026710545.1 Gammaproteobacteria bacterium
CAACTCAAGCTCCGGTCCACCGTAAGCTGGCGCAAAAAGGCGGACAGCCAGGTCACCAAGTCTTTCCGGTGTTGACACCGCACGTTTGATAATTTGCCGGACTTCCTCTTCCATCGAGACACCATGCTGAGCGGCGCGGACTCGTAACCTTGTCAGAGTATCATCATCAAGTTTTCTAACACTCAGACTGGTCATATTTACACTCCTGATGCATATCAGATATATTGACGGCAATGCTAGCATACGATGGCATTGCCGTCAAAAATCTATCCAATCCTGGAGTTCAAGTCTGGAATTACATAAAAAATACCCATAAACCTTGAAAATCTGTACTTGAACTCCGGGTTTTCAAGGTTTATCATGCCTTCATGCTGATCGATCGCCCTATTGCCGTTAACCGGGTCATGGCCGCTTATCGCGTTCACCCGGCTATTGCCCTGCTTGGCCCTCGCCAATGCGGCAAGACCACCCTGGCCCGTATCATCGCCGGAAATGAACCGGAGGTCAGTTACTTTGACTTGGAAAAAGCGGTTGACCAGCGCCGTCTGGAGAATCCGGAGCAGACTTTGTCCCCGCTAAAGGGCCTGGTAGTGCTCGATGAAGTGCAAAGACAGCCACAACTGTTCGAGACGCTGCGCGTGTTACTGGATCGGCCCGATTCAGAGACGCGCTTCCTGCTGCTGGGCAGCGCGTCACCTGCGTTAATCAGAAGGACATCGGAAACATTGGCAGGACGTATCGGTCTGGTGGACCTGTCCGGATTCGATATGACCGAGATCCCGTCCGGGCAGTGGCAAACGCTATGGCAGCGAGGCGGATTCCCCAGGAGTTTTCTTGCGCCGGATGATGCTGCGTCTGCGTTGTGGCGCGAAAACTTCGTTCGCACGTTCCTGGAAAGAGACATCCCACAACTTGGCATTACCATACCGGCAGAATCGCTCCGGCGCTTCTGGACGATGATCGCCCACTACCACGGCCAGGTATGGAACGCTTCGGAGTTTGCCCGAGCAATGGGGACAAGCGAGCGCACCGCGCGCAATTACCTTGACATCCTGCAAGGCGCTTACATGGTGCGTGTACTTACACCCTGGCATGAAAACCTCAAGAAACGCCAGGTCAAATCACCCAAGACCTACGTGCGCGACTGCGGCGTGTTGCATGCCTTGCTGGAGACCGGTTCGTTCTCTGCCTTGTCGGGACACCCGAAAATCGGCGCTTCTTTTGAAGGCTTCGTGATAGAGCAGATTCTCTCCATCCTGGATACCAGGAACGCCAGCTTCTGGGCGACCCATGCCGGGCCGGAACTGGATTTGTTGGTCAGCATTGCCGGTAAACGCTACGGCGTTGAATGCAAATACACTGAGGCACCTGGCGTTACACGCTCCATGCGAATAGCCATCCGGGACCTACAACTTGAACATCTATGGGTAGTCTCTCCCGGTAATGAAGAGTATGAACTGGATGAAGCTATATCGGTGTTACCGGTATGGATGATCCCGCAACGGGTTCAATCACTACTTGCCCGACCTGATGTCTCACGGATGTCTGAGCCTGAGCAAAGTATAGTTGGAGATAGCATGGTAACTTTGGGGGATTGACAATGTACATGCGTTTGAATCAAATATCCGGGAAATCGCAAAGCAAAAAACACAGAATGCCTTATTTGTATCGTAAAATAGAACGAACTCACTTCAATGCCAACCAAAAGTAATAACATAACACCCTCAACCCCGTATTCTGGATTTTTGAAGGTGGACCTGCTGGCGCTGGAACGGAAGCAATACCTCTGTCTCCATTTTTCCTTTAAATACGGTGAGTAAGCAGATTGTCAGGTTGCTCAGGACTGTAAACCTGTAATAATCGTAAACACCGTCGGCGCTGACAATATGAAGATCATGAGGTTGATCAGATGAATGTACGAAAACTGGTAATAGAAGATGTCCGCTGTTTTGCCGGCAGGCATGAGTTTAACATTCGCCCGCTGACCTTCCTGGTTGGTGAAAACAGCACGGGGAAATCTACCGCACTCGGCTGTTTGGGCGCATTGGACCATGTCATTAACGGAGCGCCTGACAGGTTGAGTTTCAATAAGGAACCTTACCAGATGGGAGCATTTGCGGATATTGTCAGAAAATCCAGACCTGCGAAAAAAGGCTTTGGGCTGGGTTTTTCATTCCAGAACGATGCAGGGAACATGGAATATATTCTTACCTGTGAAGAAAGGGAGAAAGGTGCAGAGGCTATTGTCTCAGAAGAGAAGTTCATTTTCGAAAACGGGGAAATAATTTGCAAAGACGCAGTTTTCACTGTCGATCATGCCGAGACGGTGATTTCTTCTACACATAGAATCAGCCATGACTCGGGAGAAACCTCGGGCGCCCGGCAGTTTATCGTGGAGGTATTGCCAATATTTTTCATGCAGGATACGCGCCCGTTTGGCCTGCTGGACTCTTTTCTGAGGCAGAAAGATCATGGAATTGAAGTTCAACTCGCAGAATTTTTAGAACGCTTTCAACCTGTCTGGCAACAGGCAGCGTCTTTTTCTTTCAAGACACAGAGCTTTGCCCCCATACGGTCCAGACCGCAACGGACCTATAACCCACAGCAGGAAAACTTCACCTCCGAAGGCAGCGACATTCCCGTCCTGCTCAGGGATATGTCCAAGACTGACAGCGCCTCATGGGAGAAATTGAAACGCCGTTTGTTGGAGTTTGGCAAGACGTCCGGTTTATTCACCGATATACACGTCCGAAAACTCGGAAAATCCATGAACGATCCATTTCAGTTACGAATCAAGACTACAGGTCCCGGTGTAAATTTGATTGACGTGGGATACGGAGTCAATCAAATTCTGCCAATCGTGGTAAAAATTCTTCAGACATCCAGGAAAGCAAACTTCTTGGTCCAACAGCCGGAGGTCCATTTACACCCTAAAGGACAGGCTGCGTTGTCATCCCTGATGGTCGATCTTATCAAACAAAAGAAACATGATTTCGTCGTTGAGACACACAGCGACTACATGCTTGATCGGGCTCGCATTGAGATCATGAACGGCAGAATTGCGCCGGAAGACGTTTCACTTATCTATCTTGAGGCAGTCGGCAGTAGTGTCAAAGTTCACAATATCGAATTTGATCAACAAGCGAACCTGCTGGGAATGCCGGGTAGTTACCGGGATTTTTTTCTCAAGGAATCTGACAAATTACTCGGCTTCGATTAAGGATGAACCCATGTGCCTGATACTGGATACGAACTTGTATAATCTTTTTCTCCAACCTGATAATAGCGACATGAAACCAGTAAAGGACTGGGTTGACAAGGACGGTAAGATTGCCTGGTCGCCAACAGGGAAGATGAAGCGCGAATTAGACAGGTCGCCGAGAATGAGAACAAGGTTTGAAGAATATCGCAGGGATGGAAAGCTCAAACTCTATCCCCCCGGAGACGTTGAATGGGAAAGAAAACGGTTACCTAAACTGCATTCCGATGACCCGGACATCATCGCCCTTGCCAGGATTACGGGAGTCAACTTGCTGGTATCCGGCGATAAAGACCTCCATACTGATTTTAAACAACTACACGGACAGAGGAAAATTTACCAGACCAGAAACCATATCGATCTACTCAGGAACAATCGCTGCCCATAGTTCATCTTCGGGGGCGGCCTGCTGCTGTTGGGCGCGGGGTAATGGCTAGTAGGGGACAGATTAAAATCTGTCCCCATTCAGACTTTTAGATACGTGGGGCGCCCCCACAGGCTCCGGGTTTCAAAACGTAAACGTCACCTCGCCCCCGATCACCCGTCCCTTGGCCAGGGGTGCATAAGCGCCGCCCAGGGGGATGGGTCCCAGCCTTGACGGTAGCTGGGCATCGCCGCCGTGCTTGACTTCATCCAGCAGGTTCTTGCCATAGACTGAAAACGTCCAATGGCCGCCTTCCGTGTGGAAGTCCAGGCCGGCGTCCAGGATCTTCTGCGACAGGATATAGCCCAGGTTGTTATCGGTGAAGCTCGATTCATCGCGGTAGGAGTACCTGATCCGTGTGTCCAGATGACCCAAATCACCGACCTGGAGGTGGTGCCTGAGGCCCAGGCTCCAGGTCCATTCCGCGGCGCGGGGCAGGTCCAGGTCCTTGTCCCGCCCGTCGATCATGCCGTCACTGTTGAGATCGAATGTCACGTCCTTGTAATCGGCATCAAGCCAGCCGGCCGAACCGGTAGCCTGGAGGTCATCCGTCAGGTTGACAGCGCCGTCCAGTTCAATGCCGAGTATTTCAGCGTCCGCGGTATTCTTGATGACCTGTACTACGCCGGAGAAGGGATCCGCCAGGTTGATCTCCCGCTGCATATCTTCGATATCATTAAAAAACAGCGCGCCGCTCAGGTAGCCTTGTGCAAAACTGGCCTTGAAGCCGATTTCGTAGTTGTCCACGGTCTCCTCGCCGAACGGGCCCGGCCCGAGGTTGACGGTATCGATGGCAGTATTACGCAGGTTGTAGCCGCCGGAACGGAAGCCCCGGGTCCAGTGCGCGTAGATGCGTGCGGCATCGGATATGTGGTAAGTCATGCCCACCTTGGGAGACCAGCTATCCCACTCTTCAGCGTCGGTAAAATCGAACGGACAGGTGCCGTCCAGCACGTTGCAAGGCGAGTTCACGTTCCTGACCAGGGTGGCGATCCCGGCCTCCTTCTCCTCGGTTGTGTAGCGCAATCCGGCGCTCAGTGTGATTGCATCGTTGAGATCATAATCCACGGCCGCAAACACCCCGATTGTCTCCACTTGGTATTCGCCGCCGCCATCCTGGAGCAGCGCCGGAGAGCCGTCCGGCGTCAGCAGGCCCAGCAGGTTGCGCCGTTCGTGGTAGTTGATATCGTTGTTGAAATAATACACTCCCGTGGTCAGGTTGAAACGTTCGGCGAATACGCCGTGATAGCGCAGTTCGTTGCTTACCTGTTCTATGTCCTGGGACGCGCCACCGTGGAACAGGCTGACAGGTTGGGCATCGATATCGCTCAGCAATTCCGATTCGTAGCTTCGATATCCGAAGATATTGGTAACCACACCGTTTTCGCCAACCTCCAGATTCAATTCCGCTGCCACAAAATGTGTTTCCGAATCCTGGAAACCTTCCCCGTCTATGGAGAAATCATGGCTGTCGCGGTCAAAGTTGGCCGGCTTCCCGTCGATCCCGAGACCGTTGGTATGCGTCTGCGAGGCGGAACCGTCGCCTTCGGTTTCGCTGTACTGGTAGCGCAGCACCAGTTCCATCCGTGCAGTGGGTCTCCAGACCACGACAGGACGGATCATCACCTGTTCCAGGGCGCCGAAGTCATCGCCGGTAAGTTTGTTCTCGAACCAGCCGTCGTCATCGTTGTAGTAAGCCGTAATACCAACGCTGAGGCTGTCACCGACCGGTCCCCCTGCACTGCCCATCAGGTACTTGTTCAACCCGCCGTCGCCGCCGCCGTCCAGCGCGGTGCGCACGCGGGCCTCGAACTCGTCTCCGGGTTTCCTGGTATTCACCAGGATGGCGCCGCCGGTCACGTTACGCCCGAACAGGATGCCCTGGGGACCGCGCAGCACCTCGATGCTTTCCAGGTTAAAGGTATCGAACGCGGCGCCGGTGTTCGATCCGATATATACGCCATCCACAAAAATACCCACGGTGGGGTCGATGGAGGGAATGGAACTGTTTATCCCCAGTCCGCGTATGGAAAAGTTGCTAATTCCCCTGGCGGTACCGACTTCATCCAGGGCCACGTTGGGCATGCTCACCGCCAGGTCGGTCAGGCCGCGCAGTTTGCGCGCCTCGATCTGGTCCGCCCCCAGCGCAGTGATTGAAAGCGGCGCGTCCAATACCGTTTCCTCGCGTTTGCGCGCCGTGACCACCACCTCTTCCGGCAGGGGGACCATATCGCTGTGTTGCCGGGAACTCTGTGCGCCGGCAGATCCCGGAGCGAGTGCGCCGCTCATGACCATCAGGGCGGCGAGTAGGGGTGAGAAATAGCTGTTGTGATTGATCATCTCATCTTACCGCGGGGAAATTTCGCATTAATATTGTAGTAGCATATCATGCCGTACTCCAAAATTATGCCAGGCTGGAATATTCGGGTTGAGGAATTTGGCGTCAGGTCACACATTTCAAACACAAGCGACAAGTGTCAGAAACATGATAGATTTCTACCTGTGCAATGTGCGACCTGACCCCAATTATTACCCGACCTGACCCCAAAAATTACCCTGACCATTATTCGTGCCGGCGCAAAAATGCCTCGATGTCGCCCAATTCCCTGGTATGCACCATCTGCGGCAGGCTGTTCAGGAAAATCCTGCCGTAGGGCCTGGTCCTCAACCTGGGGTCGCCGATCATCAGCACCCCGTAATCGCTCCGGTCCCGCAACAGGCGGCCGATGCCCTGCTTCAGCGTGATGACCGCCTCCGGCACCTGGTAATCCATGAACGGGTTTCTGCCCTGTTCCTCCATCTGTTTCAGTCTTGCGCGTAATACCGGGTCATCGGGCGCCGCGAACGGCAGCTTATCGATAATGACGCAGGACAGGGCCTGCCCCCTGACATCGACGCCTTCCCAGAAACTGCTGGTGCCCAGCAACACCGCGTGGGGGGTGGTCCGGAATGTTTCCAGCAGTTCGGTACGCGGGGCGTCACCCTGCACCAGCATGGGAAAATCCAGTGCTGCGCTGATTAACTGCGCTGCTGCGCGCAGCGCGCGATGGCTGGTAAACAGGAAAAAGGCCCTGCCCCTGGTGAGGCGCAACAGCGGGATCGATCTTTCGACCACCCGTTCGGTATACCCGGGTGTTCCGGGATCAGGCAAACCCCGGGGTGAATACAACACGGACTGGGTCTTGAAGTTAAACGGGCTGTCCCAACTCCGGGCCTCAACATCTTCCAGCCCCAGTTGTGTCGAAAAATGGTCAAACCGGCGGTTCACGCTCAGGGTGGCCGAGGTGAAGACGCTCAGGCAATCGTATTCGCTCATGCGCGTGCGGAAGACGTCGGCAATATCCAGGGGCGTGCGGTGCAGGAGAAACCCGTTGCCGCGCAATTCCAGCCAGCGGACGTATTCACCTTCTTCCGCTTCATCGAACTGCTCTATAAAGGCCGACAACGCCGCAACCCGTTTGTGACAGTTATCCAGCGACTTGCCCCTGCCGGCGAAATCCTCCAGCACCCGGTGGACATCTGCCATCTTCTCCAGCAGGGTTGACAAGGCGGCGGAGACCTCCGCCGCGTCCTTCAGTTCGGACCAGGCAACCCGGTTTTCCTTACCCGGAAAACTCAGGCGCAGGTCGCGCACTGCTTTTTCACACCGGTCCAGCATCTCCGGGAAACCGGGCAGGTCTGCGGCTTCCTCGAAATAAGCCGTCCTGGAATCGGCCACCAGTTCCAGCAGTTGCCTGCCGCTCAGGGTCTCGCTGAAGAACTGTGAAGCGAGTTCCGGCAACTGGTGCGCCTCGTCGAAGACCACCACCTCCGCGCTCGGCAGCAACTCACCATAACCGGCCTCCTTCAAAACCATGTCCGCCAGGAACAGGTGGTGGTTGACCACGGCCAGGTCCGCGTCCGCGGCGCGGCGGCGGGCGCGGAACACGAAACAGTCATCGTAATAATCACATTCCTGGCCCAGGCAGTTTTCGGCGCTGGATATGCAGGCGGACCTGACGGCAGCATCTTCCGGGATGTGGGTCAACTCGGCCAGGTCGCCGCTGTCCGTGCGTTGCGACCAGTCACGGATATCGAACAGGAAACTCCTTCCCTGCCGGTTCAGCCGGCGCGAGTCGGCTTCCGCCAGTCTCATCCGGTACAGGCACAGGTAATTGGCCCGACCCTTAAGCAATGCAACATTGAGCGGCCGCCCGACCGCCTTGCGCACCAGGGGCAGGTCCCGGGTAAACAACTGGTCCTGCAGGTGCCGGGTACCGGTAGAGATGATAACCTTGTAGCCGGACTGCAGCGCCGGAACCAGGTAAGCAAAAGTCTTGCCGGTGCCGGTGCCGGCTTCGCAGACCAGCGACTCGCGCCTGTCCATGGCTTCCCCGATCGCCTCGGCCATCTCGACCTGCTGGGTCCGGATGGTGAAATCGGGTATCAGGTCCGCCAGGGCGCCGTGTTCACCGAGGATGTCTGTGGGGGTTTGCATTTGATAAGTATAAAATCCTTTTAATGAGTTCAGAGTGATAACAAAGTTCGATACGACGGTTGTCAATTTGGGACACCCATAAATTTAAAAGTCTCATATAATTTATGGGTGTCCGAAATTAAGTTTTCAGTTCTTTACTCGGCTCACGTATTCACCCGTGCGGGTATCCACCTTTATTTTCTCGTCCTGCTCGACGAACAAGGGGACCTTGACCGTGGCGCCGGTTTCCAGGGTGGCGGGTTTCGTCCCGCCGGCGGCGGTGTCGCCGCGCACCCCGGGATCGGTCTCCGTGATCCTGAGTTCGACAAAGTTGGGCGGCTGGACGGTCAGGGGGGCGCCGTTCCACAGGGTCACCCCGCATAACTCCTCTCCCGTCAGCCACTGGCCGGTATCCCCCATAACCGTCCTGTCGGCTTCGATCTGCTCATAACTGCTCATATCCATGAAATACCATGTCTCGCCATCGTTGTAGAGGTACTGCAACTCCACGTCCATAACATCAGCCGCGGGCACGCTGTCACCCGACTTGTAGGTCTTCTCCAGCACCCTGCCCGTCTTCAGGTTGCGTATCTTGATGCGGGTGAACGCCTGGCCCTTGCCCGGCTTGACAAACTCGCTCTCAAGAATATTGCAGGGATAGCCGTCGATGGTGATCTTCAGGCCGGGCTTGAATTCGTTGGTACTGTGGTTAACCATGTGCTGTGTACATTAAAATGTTTGGGGTAAAAGTTTGAAACTTTTACTTTTTCGGTTTGATGGTTGACACCTGCCGGTAGCCGCGCGGCAGGGCGTTGCCGCGGCGGCCACGCTCGCCATGATAACGGGTCCAGTCCTTGGGTTTCAAGGTCAGGTGGCGCCTGCCGGATTCGAGGTGCAGCTTGTCTTTTGTGCCGAACACGGTGAGCGCAACCAGGAATTCCTCCCGGCTCTTCAGCCTGGCGGGCGGTATCTGCATGACCTTGACCCCCTTGCCCCTGGCCAGTTGCGGAAACTCGGTCAGGTCGGTCACCAGCAGGCGGCCCTCGGAACTGACGGCCGCGACCAGGTCCTGTTTCTGGTCAGAAACCGGCACGGGGGGCAGGACCTGCGCGGACTGCGGCACGTTCAGCACGGCCTTGCCGGCTTTTGCCTTGGCGTACAGGTCGCCCAGGCTGGCGACGAAGCCGTAGCCGGCGTCGGTGGAAAGGAAATACAACTGGCCGCTATCACCCAGCATGACGCCGTTGAACACGGCGCCGTCCGGCGGCGTCACCCAGCTTGACACAGGTTCGCCGTGGCTGCGCGCCGACGGCAGGATGTGCGAGGCGATGGAATAACAGCGCCCGGTCGAATCGAGAAATACGGCAAACTGGTTGCTGCGACCCATGGCGGCCTGCCTGAAACCGTCGCCGGCCCGGTAAGTCAGGGTCTGCGGGTCGATATCGTGGCCTTTCGCGGCCCGGACCCAGCCCTTCTCCGACAGGATGACCGTAACCTGCTCCGTCGGCATCAACTGGGTCTCATCCATGGCCCTGGCTTCCTCCCGTTGTTCCAGGGGCGAGCGCCGATCATCGCCGAACTTTTCCATGTCAGCGCTGATTTCCCCTTTCACCAGGGTTTTCAGACGGGTATCCGAACCCAGTACCTGCTGCAACGACTCCCTTTCTTCCTGCAACTTGTCCAGTTCGCCGCGAATTTTTATCTCCTCCAGCTTCGCCAGGCGCCGCAACCTGAGGTCGAGGATGGCCTCCGCCTGGGTGTCCGACAACCTGAATCGCAGCATCAACTCCTGTTTGGGATCGTCCTCCTCGCGCACGATGCGGATCACTTCATCAATGTTCAGGTAGGCCGTCATCAGGCCTTCCAGGACGTGGATGCGCTGCTCCACCTGTTCCAGGCGGTATTGCAGGCGCCGGCGCACCGTTTCCGTGCGGTACTGCAGCCACTCCTGCAAGATGGTCTTGAGGTCCTTGACCCGGGGCCGCCCGTTGATGCCGATCATGTTCAGGTTGACCCGGTAACTGCGCTCCAGGTCCGTGGTGGCGAACAGGTGCGACATCAGTTCCGCCAGGTTGACCCGGTTGGAGCGCGGGATAAATACCAGGCGGGTCGGGTTTTCATGGTCGGATTCGTCGCGCAGGTCTTCCAGCATGGGCAGTTTCTTCGCCTGCATCTGCGCCGCCACCTGTTCCAGGATACGATTGCCGGAGGTCTGGTAAGGCAACGCGGTCACGATGACGTTGCCGCTTTCCTTCTCCCATGTGGCCCGCAGTTTCACGGAACCGGTGCCGTTGCGGTAGATATCCAGGAGTTCTTCAGCGGGCGTGATGATCTCCGCTTCCGTGGGGAAGTCCGGGCCCTTGACGTGTTCGAACAAGTCCTCGATCGTGCTCCGGGGCCGCTCCAGCAGGCGGATACAGGCCCCGGCCACCTCTCTCAGGTTATGGGGCGGAATATCCGTAGCCATACCCACGGCAATCCCCGTGCCCCCGTTCAGCAGGATGTTGGGCAAGCGCGCCGGCAATAACTTCGGCTCTTCCAGGGTGCCGTCAAAATTGGGCACCCAGTCAACGGTACCCTGCCCCAGTTCCGCCAGCAATACCTGGCTGTAGGGCTTGAGCCTGGATTCCGTGTAGCGCATGGCCGCGAATGACTTGGGATCGTCCATGGAACCCCAGTTGCCCTGGCCGTCCACGATGGGATAACGGTAACTGAACTCCTGCGCCATCAGCACCATGGCCTCGTAACAGGCGGTGTCTCCGTGGGGATGGAACTTGCCGATGACGTCCCCCACCGTGCGCGCCGACTTCTTGAACTTGGCGGTTGCGTTAAGGCCCAGTTCCGACATGGCGTAGATGATGCGCCGCTGTACCGGCTTCAGACCATCGCCGATATGCGGCAGCGCCCGGTCCAGAATGACATACATGGAGTAATCCAGGTATGCTTTTTCGGTAAATTCGTATAACGGCTGGGTTTCGTTCTGCTCGAAATCCAGGGCAAGATTTTCCGGCATTTAGCGGTCCCTCTGGCGGAGTAAATCAGTATCAGGCAATCTACGGATTTCTGCCCGGGGTGTCAACTCTAGATCGTCGCTCTAGATCGTTGCCAGATCCCCCTTTCTCTCCAGCCAGTCCTTGCGATCGGGAGCGCGCTTCTTCGCCAGCAGCATGTCCATCATCTGGTCCGACTTGCTGTCTTCCGGCAGGGTCAGTTTTACCAGGCGGCGCGTTTCTTTCGCCATGGTGGATTCCCGCAATTGCATGGGGTTCATCTCGCCCAGGCCCTTGAAGCGCTGTACGTTGACCGTGCCCTTGATCTTCTCCGCGGCGATGCGGTCCAGCACGCCGGACTTCTCCGAATCATCCAGGGCGTAGAACACCTCCTTGCCCACGTCGATACGGTACAAAGGTGGCATGGCCACGTACACGTGGCCCGCATGCACGAGCGGGCGGAAATGCTTCAGGAACAGGGCACAGAGCAGGGTGGCGATGTGCAGGCCGTCCGAGTCCGCATCGGCCAGGATGCAGACGCGGCCGTAGCGCAACCGGGACAAGTCGCTTGATCCCGGGTCCACGCCCAGCGCTACCGAGATGTCGTGGACTTCCTTGGATGACAGCACCTGGCCCGGTTCCACCTCCCAGGTATTGAGGATCTTGCCCCGCAACGGCATCACCGCCTGGAATTCCCGGTCCCGGGCCTGCTTGGCGGAACCGCCGGCGGAATCCCCTTCCACCAGGAACAATTCGCTGTGGTCCGCGGACTGGCTGGCGCAATCCGCCAGTTTGCCGGGCAGCGCCGGACCGCTGGTGATCTTCTTGCGGACGACGTTTTTTCCGGCCTTGAGGCGGCCCTGGGCATGCCGGATCGCCAGTTCCGCGATCCGCTCACCCGTCTCCACGTGCTGGTGCAGCCACTGGCTGAATGAGTCGCGCACTACACCGGAAACGAATGTCGTGCATTGCCGCGAGGCCAGTCGTTCCTTGGTCTGGCCCATGAACTGGGGATCGTTCATTTTTACCGAGAGCAGGTAGGCGCAGCGGTCCCAGACGTCTTCCGCGGTCAGCTTGACGCCGCGCGGCAACAGGTTGCGCGACTCGCAGAACTCCCTTAAGGCCTCCAGCAGGCCCTGGCGCAGGCCGTTCACATGGGTGCCGCCCTGGGACGTCGGCACCAGGTTGACGTAGCTCTCGGTGATCAGGTCGCCCGGTTCGGGCAGCCAGTGCACCGCCCAGTCTACCTGTTCGTCATTGCCCTGCATGGAACCGGTGAACGGCTCGGCGGGCAACAGTTCGATACCCTCAAGCATGCTTGAGAGATAAGTGCTGACCCCGTCCTCATAATGCCACTCCGTGTCTTCATTGTTGGCTTCATCGTTGAGCCTGACGGTAAGCCCGGGGCATAGCACCGCCTTGGCGCGCAGCAGGTGTTTCAGCTTCGCCCTGGCAACCGTGACGCTGTCGAAGTAAACCGGGTCCGGCCAGAAACGCAGGGTCGTGCCGGTATTGCGTTTGCCGACCTCCCCTACCACCTCCAGCGGGCTGATGCGCTCGCCGCCGGCAAAGGCCATGTTGAATTCCTGGCCGTCCCGCTTCACCCAGACTTCCAGGTGTTTGGACAAGGCATTGACGACGGATACGCCCACACCGTGCAGGCCGCCGGAGAACTTGTAATTCTTGTCCGAGAACTTGCCGCCCGCGTGCAGGCGGGTCAGGATCACTTCCACACCGGGGAGATTTTCACCGGGGTGCTTGTCCACGGGCATGCCCCTGCCGTCATCCGTGACCGTGACGGAGTTGTCTTCGTGCAGGGTGACCTCAACCTTGTTCGCATGGCCGATGATGGCCTCGTCGACGCTGTTGTCGACGACTTCCTGCACCATGTGGTTGGGCCGGGAGGTATCGGTGTACATCCCGGGACGCTTGCGCACCGGTTCGAGACCGGTTAATACTTCGATATCGGCGGCGGCGTAGGTGGTAGTCATGGGCGGGGGAACGACGATTTCAATCTATGTCGTTGACAAGCGACCGGCGGATTTCTGCCGGTATGGGGGTTAGCTGGTACGTGTACTCCCGGTGGCTGATGCCTGCGGAGATTTCCGCGCCCTGTTTCAAGGCGCTGGTGTCTTCCCCGGTCAGTTCGAAGCGCATGAAGTGAACGGACGAGGTTTTGTCTTCGGTTTCACGTTCCAGGTCTTCATCGCAGACCGGGATGATAACCGGGCCGGCGCCGACGCGCATCCAGACGCAGTCCTCTATGCCGACCAGCTTCGCCAGCATGTCCTCGCGCTCTGCCCGGTCGTCGTACTCCAGCATGAAGGTGGCCTTCCAGTTGCTTCCATCCGGGATCAGCGGGTTATAGGCTGCCAGTTCCTCTTCGATGCCGGCGCGCTCGAAAATCTTCTCTATACGCAGCATTTCCTGTACCTGGTACTGGATGGTGAGGCGGTCCTCGAAATACAGGTTGGCGTTGGGGCCTAAAGGCAGGCGCCGCGTTTTCTTGTGGGCCATCACCCTGGCGCGAAACTCACTGCGAATCTCGGCGTAGTTCTCCAGCGTGTACAGGTCTTGCCTGGTTAATTCGGACGGCATGTCCGGTCTCACAGGCCGTAGGCGTGTCTCAGCAGGGACAACGGGGAGTCGGCAACGTCACCGTGTTCCTCACCCAGGCCGTGCTGGATTTGCGCACCCGCCATGGGGCAATCGCTGACGTAATGTGCGGCGCCGGCCTGCCTGACCTTGTTCACCACCGGGCGGCATATCTTCATCGAAACCTCGTGAGACTCGGCCTTGACCGCGTAGGTGCCGTCATGGCCCGAGCAGCGTTCTATCACATCAATCTCCGTATCCGGCACCAGCGCCAGTACGTCGCGGGTTTTCAGGCCGATATTCTGGACCCGCTGATGGCAGGGCGCATGGTACGATACCTTGCCGAGAGAGTGTTTGAATTCCGTGTTCAACTTCCCTTCCCTGTGCCGCAGCATGAGGTACTCGAACGGGTCGTAGAACGCCTGCCGCACCCGTTCCACGTCCGCATCTTCCGGGAACATCAGGGGAAGTTCCTGCTTGAACATCAATACGCAGGAGGGAATGGGCGCGACGATGTCCCAGCCCTGCTCCACCAGCGCAAGCAACTGGGGGATATTGACATCTTTTGCCTGCTCGACCGCGTCCAGGTCGCCCAGTTCGAGTTTGGGCATGCCGCAGCAGGCCTCCTTGTCGGCCAGGGAAACCGGGATGCCGTTATGCTCGAATACGGCAATCAGATCTTCCGCCACCCGGGGCGTATTCCGGTTACAGTAACAGGTTACGAACAGGGCGATCTTGCCCGTGGTACGGCCGGCCGCTGCAACCGTGGCTGCGCCGGGTTGCCTGTTCTTTACCCGGCTGCGCAACGACCTTGAGTGGAACTCCGGCAAAGGCGCATCCGCATGGATGCCCACCGTCTTTTCCAGCAGTTTGCGCAGCGGCCGCGATTTATTCGCCGCATTGACCGTTTGCGCAACGACGGGGATACCGGCGAGACGACCCACCGCCTGTGTCGAAGTCAGCGCCCTGTCGCGCCATTTCGTCCCGCCCTGTTTGAAGGTCACCGCCTTGGCGCGCAGCATGAGGTGGGGAAAGTCCACGTTCCATTCGTGGGGCGGCACATAAGGGCACTTCGTCATGTAACAGAGATCACACAGGTAGCAGTGCTCCACCACCTTGCCGTAGTCCGCCTTATCCACCCCGTCCACTTCCATGGTGTCCGACTCATCGACCAGGTCGAACAGGGTGGGGAACGCGTTGCACAGGCTGACGCAGCGGCGGCAGCCGTGGCAGATATCGAATACGCGTTCAAGTTCCGCGTCCACACTCTCCTGGTCGTAGTAGTCCGCCTGTTTCCAATCGATGGCATGACGGACGGGCGCCTCCAGGCTGCCTTCGCGAATATCTGTGCTCACAGGATTTTACCGGTCCTCAAAAAAAGAACCGGGCACAGGCCCGGCTCTCCGTTCTGCTCAGCCCCGGGCCAATCAGGCGTCGAGGTTGTCCAGCGCTTTTTGAAAGCGGTTGGCATGGGAACGCTCCGCCTTGGCGAGAGTCTCGAACCAGTCGGCAATTTCATCCAGGTCCTCGTCCCGTGCGGTCTTCGCCATACCTGGATACATGTCGGTGTATTCGTAAGTTTCACCGGCGATAGCCGCTTTCAGATTGTTTTCGGTTGAGCCAATCGGCTCGCCGGTTGCAGGATCACCCACTTCTTCCAGGTATTCCAGGTGGCCGTGGGCATGGCCGGTCTCACCTTCGGCGGTGGAGCGGAAAACGGCAGACACATCGTTGAAACCCTCTACATCCGCTTTCTGGGCAAAATACAGGTAACGGCGGTTAGCCTGTGATTCACCTGCAAACGCTGCTTTCAGGTTTTCTTCTGTTTTGGTACCTTTCAAACTCATCGGATTTCCTCCCAGTCAATCTTGGCTGACTTATGATAATTCGTACGGGTGCAACATAGTTATGAATTTAGCCGACCCGGCCGATAGTGTCAACTTGATAAACCGGACTGTTTCATTGTATTTTTTTATCGCAAATATAGGTTTTATCAATAAGGTGTGTAAATCATTGAGTTATTGATACAATTCCGGCATCGACGACAGGAGGCGAGCTTGTGTCCGAAAAAAAAACCGAAATAGATTTTGAGAAAGCGCTGGCTGAACTGGAAAAACTCGTTGAAACCATGGAAAAAGGCGAACTCACTCTGGAAGAATCCCTGAAACACTTCGAACGCGGGGTAACCCTGACCCGCGCCTGCCAGCAGGCCCTGGCAGATGCAGAACAGAAGGTACGTATCCTGACCCGGAACAGCGAGACGGAAGAACTGGCGGGATTTGCAGCAGATACCGATAATGATGGCTGATGGGGAACAGACCCCCGCTTGCGATGCGCGGGGGCATGCTTAATCCTGTTCCCGATAAGCGCTTTTCCGCACGGCTGGCAGAATACCAGGCCCGGGTGGAAGCCGCTCTCGACCGCTGCTTGCCGGCGGCGACGGAAAAACCAGAATCGTTGAACGAAGCCGTTCGCTATTCGGTTTTCGGCGGCGGCAAGCGCGTCAGGCCGGTACTGGTGTACGCCGGCGGTGAAGCCTTCAACGCCGAACCTGCAGCACTGGATGGCTGCGCCTGCGCCGTGGAGATGATCCACACCTATTCGCTTATCCATGACGACCTGCCGGCTATGGACGACGATGACCTGCGCCGCGGAAGGCCGACCTGCCATAAAGCCTATAACGACGCCACCGCCATCCTGGCCGGCGATGCCTTGCAGGCCCTGGCTTTCCAGGTTCTGGTAGAAGACCCCGGCATCACCGTGCCGGCCGCACAACGTTTGAAGATGGTCGATACCCTGGCGCTGGCTGCCGGCCCGGGCGGCATGACCGGCGGGCAGGCCATCGACCTGGAGGCGGAGGACAAGAAGCTGGGCCTGGACGAACTGCAGACCATGCACTCGCGCAAGACCGGCGCATTGATCAGGGCCAGCGTTGAACTCGGCGCGCTATGCTCCGGGACGGTTGACGAGCAACAGTTTCAAAGCGTCTCCCGCTATGCGGACTGCATCGGCCTGGCTTTCCAGATTCACGACGACGTCCTCGACATTGAGAGCGACACCGAAACGCTGGGCAAACCCCAGGGTTCAGACCTGGAACGGAACAAGTCCACCTATCCGAACCTGCTGGGCATGGAAGGGGCGAAACAGGCGGCCCGGGACATGCTGGAACAGGCGCTGGAACATTTATCGGATTTTGATGAAAAAGCGGACATGTTGCGACAGATAGCTCTCTTTATCGTAAACAGGAATAGCTGACCCCGGGGAGGTCCGGATAGCCTTTTTAAGACCTGCTTACAATGTTAGAGTTCATTTTTAGCCTGTTCCCACAATTCATCCATTCTCTCCATTGTCGCGGTTTCAAGGTTTTCTCCATTCGCCTCTAAAGTTGATTGTATAAAGCGGAAGCGCTGTTCGAACTTGTTGTTGGCCTCGCGCAAGGCCGTTTCCGGATTGATCTCCAGGTGCCTGGCGAGGTTGATGGCCGCAAAGAATACATCGCCCAGTTCGGCCTGCAGGCGGGAGCGTCCCTCCCCTGCCGCCATTCCCTGTTTCAGTTCATCGACTTCCTCTTCAACCTTGGCCAGTACCGGGGCCGGTTCGTCCCAGTCGAAGCCTGCCTGGGCCGCGCGTTTTTGCAGTTTCTCCGCCCGCAACATTGCCGGCAATGCCCTGGCGACGGCGCCGAGATAATCCCCGCCGCGCTCCTCCCGCTTCATCTTTCTCCAGTTACTCTTCACTTCCTCGACCGAGTTTAACTGCTGCCCGGCAAAGACATGGGGATGTCTTCTCTCCAGTTTCTCGCTGACAGCGCCGGCCACGCCGGCAAAATCGAAGCTGCCGGCTTCGGACGCCATTTGCGAATAAAAGATTATATGGAACAATAAATCCCCCAGTTCATCCCGGATTTCTTCCGTATTGTTTTGCTCGATGGCATCGACCAGTTCGTATATCTCCTCCAGCGTATAGGGGACAATGGATTCCATCGTCTGTTCCCTGTCCCAGGGGCATCCGCTATCGGGGTCGCGCAATGCGCTCATGATATCGATTAGTTTTTCCATAGCCTTCATTTTAACTTTCCTGCAAAAATGGCTTGTAATATCTTAATTTTCTGGTAGTTTTTGACCGTAATAATTCCTGACGGAAAACATGACGGCCTGCCGGGTCCCTCTGGATACGGCAGGGCGTGCGATTACCGGATTAAAACATGAAACCACTTATCTTGCGACTTGATATGTCCGGGACACCCGTTACCTGGGTCCCCTGGCAGGATGCGGTAAGCCTGTACTGCCGTGATATGGTGGGCTGGACCGCGGGCGACGAAACCTTTACGTTCCACGGCGGCATCAACAGGAAGAGTGGTTTACGTTCAACTATCTCGATAAATTCCATTATCGCGGTCAAGCGTTCAAGAAGTCATAAACACACGTTTCGGAACGTTCCGCCACTGACCAATCGTGAACTGTTTCTGCGGGATGCGAGTATCTGCATGTACTGCGGCTCCCGTCATAAAGACGGTGCATTGACGCGGGACCATGTCGTACCCATATCACGCGGGGGCAGGGACCGCTGGTCCAATGTAGTCACTGCCTGCAAGTCATGCAATACCCGCAAGGGCAACAGGAATCCTGAAGAAGCCAGGATGGCGCTACTGGCGGTGCCTTATGTGCCGAACTGGGCGGAGTACCTGGCCCTGTCGAACAGGAAGATACTGGCAGACCAGATGGAATTTCTGAAATCACAGTTTTCCGGCCGCAGGATGCCGTTCTACAATCAATAAGCTCTGCTACGATATTTGGGGATCAGTGGGGTCACTGATCCCAATGATCTACGAGGAATAATTCATGAAAACCATGCTGGGTGTATTCATACTCGGGTTATCGTTACAAATCCAGGCTGCCGACAGGTCAGGCAACTATGCCATCTGGGGACTGGGCCAGAAGTCCTGCTTCCGTTATCTGAAAGAGCGGAGTGCGGCTGAAGACGGGCCGTATAAGAGCTACGTCATGGGCTACCTGACCGCGTATAACGCCATGACGCCGGAAACCTACAGTATTTCCCGGGACATGAATCTTGACGATATCATGGTATGGCTGGATGATTACTGCGATGCAAACCAGATGCATGGTATGGAATCGTCGATGCTGGAGTTCATCGGCACACACTATGAAAAACGCTTCCGGACTCCACCCTCGTCAATAGGCCGTTGACGGCGTAACCTGCCGATTGTTACTGCATTAATTTTCGTTAGATGTTATAGTTTTCGTTTAATGGAGGGGTTATAATCTGCGGATTGATTATATCGGTAAAATACGCCATTATTGGCGCACTGGAAGTTTATATCCTTAATCGGGGCAAACTGGAGAATAAAACATGAAGAGAACCTTAGTCAAAGTAACATTTTTTGCGGCTGTACTGATGGTACTGGGCGGCTGTGCAACAGTTGAGCAGCTTAACGAGGTCAGGGCAATTGCAGAGAGCGCTCAATCCGCAGCAAACAGTGCGGCCTCTGCAGCGGACAGCGCAGCATCGGCAGCGGACAGTGCGGCATCGGCAGCAAACCAGGCGATGGACGCAGCCAATTCAGCCCAGTCTGCGGCAGACGCGGCGATGGCATGCTGCAACGAAAATTCAAGCAAGCTGGATCGCATGTTTGAAAAAGCGATGGCGAAATAAACGTCTAACCAGCCAAAGCTGATTAAATAACCAATTCCTCACCGGTGCGTCACGTGACCGTGGCGCACCGGAGGAAGGTATTCTCCAGTCCGGCACGGCGATGATCAATCGTCGTGCAATGAGCCGCTCTCCCTAAAATGAATTGCCGTCGTTCTGTTCCGGCGGCTTGATCCTGCCGATTTCAACCGGGATGCCGTTACTTTCCGCTATTACCGATTTCGCCAGGCCCCAATCCACCTGGTATCCCCCCTTACCGGTTACTTTTATCAGCATTTCAACCACGCTGGTGAGATTTCCTTCAAACAGTTCCGTGTCCTCTTCCAGGTAGGGATGAGCTTCCAGGTAGATCCTGCCGTTATATGTTCCCACCTTGTAAGGCTGATTGACGATGCGCACAGGCGTACGTAAAGACACCTGCTGGTACAGGCTCTTGATGTCTTCAGGATACAGCCGGATACAGCCATGGCTGACGCGCATGCCTATGCCGAACGGTTTATTGGTGCCGTGAATAATATACTCGGGCATTCCCAGCCTCATCATATAGTTACCCAGGGGGTTTTTCGGTCCGGGAGGCACCCGTTTGGGCAGCGGGTCACCCTGCTCCGCATGTTCCTTGCGGATTGATTCAGGAGGATACCAGGAAGGACGGGTTTTCTTCTGGATGATGCGGGTATTCATATACGGCGTTGACCAGCCCTGACGGCCGACTCCGACCGGGTGGGTAATTACCTCAGGTAGCTGGTTAGTTTCCTGCGCAGGGAAATAGTAAAGACGCATTTCCGGTATATTCAGCACGATGCCGGCATGGGGGGCGCCGGGCAGAACATACAGGTTCGGCAGTACAATTTCCGTCCCCTCACCCGGCAACCAGGTATCCACGCCCGGGTTAGCCAGCTTGATTTCCTGGAAACCCAGTCCGTTGGCCCTGGCTATGTCCGGGAGTGTATCTTCGTGTTCGGCATGGATTTTATCCACGGCGCCCATCAACGAATCACCCGGATTCTCCAGCATGAAGGAAACCGTTGCCCGGGCCGGCGTGAAAATGATTGCGATTGCCAACATAAGCACGAGCCCGTGCAAGCTTGTGAATGTAATTTTCCGCATCAGGATTCCTTCAGCCTCGGCATCAATTCAACCAGGTTGCAGGGCCGGGTCCGGTAATCTAGCTGCTGTGAGATGATGTTGTCCCAGCCCGTAGCGCAGGCGCCCGATGATCCCGGCAGACAAAAAATATACGTGCCGTTGGCGACCCCGGCAAGCGCGCGGGATTGCAGCGACGAAGTGCCAATCTCCTGGTAAGACAGGTACCGGAACAACTCACCGAAGCCTTCAATTTCCTTGTCAAACAACACGGAAACCGCCTCGGGCGTGCCGTCACGGCCGGTCACTCCCGTCCCGCCCGTGGCCAGGACCGCATCCGCGTCGGCATCAGCGCACCACCGGGATACCGTCGCGCGAATCCGGGAAATATCATCCGGTACGATGGCCTTTTCATAGAGCCGGTGACCGGCCTCTTCCAGCCTGCGAACCAGGAGTTTGCCGGATTTGTCGGTTTTCTCCGTGCGTGAATCGGAAATGACCAGTACGGCTATATTCAGCGGCTTGAATTCTCTGTCAGACACGTTCTACTCACAGCAAATGGGCACAGTATAAACTAACATGGATGCACAGGATATACAGGATAAAAATGAAAAACGTATTCCCTGGCTCCTGCCTATTTCATGACGGAAAAAATCCTGCACATCCATGTTAAATTTCACTTATCCAGTTGCCGGCGCCCCGGTAATACCAGAGCAGGCTTAACGCGCGCGCGATGAAAAACCCCATCAGGGCCAGCCACAGACCGTGGTTGCCCAGGCCGAGCAGCAGGTACCAGCACGGAAGATAGACCACGAACGTGGAAAACAGCATGCCGTTCCTGAGTTCCCTGCCCCGCGTGGCGCCGATGAAAATACCGTCGAACATAAAACACCAGACGGAAATAACCGGCGATGCGATCATCCAGGGCAGGTACTGGTAGGCAGTCTCCCTGACAGCCTCGATATTTGTCATCAGGTTGACCATCCCGGCGCCGGCGATGATAAACAGCAGTGAATACAGCAATGCGACGCCTCCCCCCCAGGTCATCACCGAGCGCACGGACTCGCGAAACTGCCTGTGGTCTCTTGCGCCGACGGCCTTGCCGACCAGGGCCTCGGCGGCATTGGCGAAACCGTCCAGGCCCAGGGCAACCAGCATCTGGAAGTGCAGCAGGACGGCATTGGCCGCGAGGATCAGTTCTCCCTGGCTTGCGCCCTGCCGGGTAAAAAATGCAAAGGCGAAAATCAGGCACATGGTCCTGATAAAGATGTCCTGGTTCAGTAGCAGCAGGGCGGCAAAATCCTTCGTATCGAGGATAACCTGCCTGCGCCAGCGGCCGGGGTGGCGCTTCAGTTCGCCGTAGATGAAAAAGGCCGCCAGTCCGGAACCGGAATACTGGGATATGACGGAAGCCAGGGCCACGCCGCGCACGTCCAGACCCAGGCCGAAGACGAAGACAAAATCAAGAACGATATTCAGGATGCCGATCAACAGGGTAACGTACAGCGTGGCCCGGGCATTCTGCATGCCCAGCAACCAGCCGATGCAGGTCATGTTCAGTAATACCGCGGGCGCGCCCCAGACTGCCCAGTAGAAGTAGACCCCGGCATGCTTCCTGATGTCCGCGGAGCCGCCGACAAGATCGAGCCCGAGGGTAATAATCGGGGTCTGGAGCAACAGGATGACCAGGGCTATAACCACTCCCAGGAAACAACTGTGCAGCAGGGCGGACCTCAGGCGCTCATGATTTTCATCTCCCTTGAACTGGGCGATGATGCCGACAGTACTCATGCGCAGAAAGCCCATGCCCCAGTAGAGGAAATTGAAAATCACCGCGGCCACTGCCACGGCGCCGATATAGACAGGGGTGTCCAGGTGTCCGACGACGGCCGTATCCACCATTCCCTGCAGGGCGATCGTCAGGTTGGACAGGATCAGCGGCACCGCCAGCCGCAGCAGGCGGGTATTATGTTTTAACATGGATGGACAGGATATTGACTGGGTAAATCCTGTATATCGATGTTAATCGTTATTATCCCCGGCTCCCCATTTGCCGAAAAAGAAGTGCTCAGCGCCAGGGTTTCGCCGTCTCGGGGCAAATTCTCTCTCCCGCCGTTCTTCAGGTACATCCTCCCGTGCCGTTTGATAGCCTATGGCGATCATGGCCATTGGCGTATGCCCTTCCGGGATGCCGAAAACCTGCCTGGATTGATGCGCGTCGAACCCGCCCATCTGGTGCGCCATAAGGCCAAGGTCGGTAGCCTGAAGACACAGACTGATGCCTGCGGAACCGGTATCGTACTGCGCCCACCGGTTCGGTTCGCCGTTGTGCGCGAAGTGTTCCGCCGCCACCGCCAGGATAAGAACCGGGGCATTTTGCGCCCAGGCAATGTTGCCCTCTGCAAGACATTCCAGGGCCGTGTTCCAGGCCGCCTCGTCCCTGGACCGGTCACAGATGATGAAATTCCAGGGCTGGGCGCCGTAACAGGACATGGACCATCTTGCTGCCTCTATACAGCTGGTAAGTTTTTCAGCTTCCACCGGCCGGCCGGGGTCGTACGAGACCCCGCTCCAGCGCCGCGCCAGCAAGTCATTAATAGGAACTGTAGATTGCGCTTTTTTCTCAAACATTATTGTTTTCCAACGTTGGTTTCGAATTTCTAATCATTATATCGTCTGGGCCGGCTGTTGGCACGGTATCAAACCAGGGAACGGGAGTTGCTGCCGGATCAGTCCCGGCGCATGCGGTCGGAGGTTGCGATGGGAGTACGGTATTTAAGGACGACTATACAGGACGAAACGATAAAAGTAATCAATGTGGCGAGCTGGATCAAGTACGAGGTCTCCTGCCGGATAAAATGCGCTTCAGCCGCGAGAAGCGCAATCAGGAAGGAAAACTCGCTGATCTGTCCCAGCCGGTAACCTACTTCCCTGGAGATTGCCCGTTTTTCATGGGCCTTGACGAACAGCTTCTCAAAGACAAAGGGCTTGATGACCAGGGCACAGGCAGCAAGAATTGCTGCCGGGAGGATGATCTGGGAAATAATATCCAGGTTAAAACTGGCGCCCATGGAGAAAAAGAACAACACCAGGAAGAAATCCCGCAACGGCTTCAGTTTCATGGTGATGAACAGGGCGATTGGGCTGGAGGCTAAGGTGATCCCGGCGATGAACGCGCCGATCTCGCGGGACAGGCCCATCAGTACGGCCACCTCGGCGACCGCCAGGCACCAGGCAATGGCCAGTAAAAAGATATATTCGTGAATTTGATCAAACCGGTTGATTAACCGGACGATAACGTAACGTTCAAAGAACCAGGAAACAAGGATCAAAAGCGGCAGCGTCAATAGTTGCATGGTGATATCCACCAGCAGCATGTCATCCTTCCCGTATCCCTGCAGCATCAGCAGAATAATAATCGCTATCAGGTCCTGGATTAACAGTACGCTGATGATCATCTGTCCCGTATGGCGATGGTGCAGCGCAGTGGTGGGCAACAGTTTCACACCGATGATGGTGCTGGAGAACATCATGATGGAACCGATCAGCAGCGCTTCCGGCAACGGGTAGCTGAAACCCCAGGCAATAGCAAAACCCGCCGCAAAAAATAAGAGCGAACTGAGTAACGTTACCCACAAGGCCTCGCCCAGCATTTTCCATAATTCCTGGGGAAACAGGTCCAGGCCGAGCAGGTAGAGCAGGAAAACGATGCCTATGTGCGAGATATCGGCAATCAACTCCGGATCGTCGACCAGACCTGCGCCCCACGGTCCCAGGATGACGCCGAGTATGATATACGCAACGATTATGGCCTGGCGCGCGTACAGGGCCAGCGTAGCAAGTATCGCAGCGCCGGTAAAAATCAGGAAGATCGAAAACTCTATTTCGTGAACAGCCGCCATGAGATATAAATTATCACGATTATCCGCAGATGACGCAGATTAGCGCAGATAAGATCAAAAACAATCTGGAGACTAATATCAGATTGGTATGGCAGTGGCTGCATGGAATGACATAAAGCGTCTCAAGTGATAATTATTTTTAAGACTCCGTAATGAACCGAAATTTATGAATTAACTTCAGCGTAAAACAACTTCAATATACAAAACGAATTTTTATCTGCGCTAATCTGCGTCATCTGCGGATATATTTTCATCTTTCATCTGCGGATAGCAGTGGTTTTTTCATCAGGTAGATGATGAGCAACAACGCCGGCGCACCCAGCAATCCGGCGTAGAGGAAGAACCAGGCATAACCGGCGGCCTCAACCACAATACCGGAAAAACCGCCGATGATTTTTGCGGGCAGGGTCATCAGGGAGGAAAACAGGGCATACTGGGTGGCGGTGTACGTGGTATTGGTCAGGCTGGAGAGGTAGGCGATGAAGGCCGAGGTGGCAAAACCGCCGCTCAGGTTATCGAAACTGATCACAACAGCCAGGCTCACGAGATCGGGGTCGCTCATGGCCAGCCAGACAAAGAACAGGTTGGTCACGGGCACCAGCACGGCGCCCAGCAGCAGCGGTCGGTAAATCCCGTAGCGCATGACGAATATTCCGCCCAGCCCTGCGCCGAGGATGGTCATGAAAAACCCGAACACCTTGGTAACGTTGGCAATATCGACCTTGCTGAAACCCAGGTCCAGGTAAAACGGATTGGCCATGACACCCATGGTGATATCGCTGAGCCGGAATGTGCCGATGAGCAGCAGGATCACCAGGGCCAGCACCCCGTTCCTGCGGAAGAACTCTACAAAAGGGCTGATGACGGCGCCGGCAAACCAGGCAGTAAGCCTGGCGAACCTATGGGTTCCCTCCGCCACTCCCAACTTCCGCCCCAGTTCACTTTCCAGCTCCCCGGCAGCGGCGGATTCCGAATGGGCCGGCTCGGCAATGACCAGGGTTGTTACTATGCCTATACCCATCAGGCAGGCCATGGTGAAATAAGCGTATTGCCAGCTCTGGGCCGCGGCAATGTAAAACGCGCCGGCGCCGGCAACGAGCAGCGCCACCCGGTAACCGAATACATAGCTGGCTGCCATCGCTCCTTGCAACAACCTGTCCACGGCTTCGATGCGATAGGCATCTATGGTTATATCCTGGGTCGCGGATCCGAACGCGACCAGCAAGGCAAAGATCGCGATAAGCTGCAACTGTGACAGGGGATCGGACAAGGCCATCCCTGCCAGGCCCAGGGCGATCAGGAACTGTGCCGACAACATCCAAGAGCGCCTTTTACCCAGCCGCCGGGTCAGGACAAAGATTGGTACCCGGTCGACCACGGGCGCCCAGAACACCTTGATCGAGTAGGTAATGCCGATCCAGCTGAAAAAACCGATGGTGGATAAAGCCAGGCCGACGTCCCGCAACCAGGCCGACAGCGTCGAGAAGACCAGGAGGAAGGGCAACCCCGCAGAAAATCCCAGGAAACACATGGCGATGACGCGGGGCCGGGTGTATACCGCCAGTGCATCACGCCAGTCTCTGCCGGGTTTATCAATCACGCCGCTGTACATTCACAAGCTTATATCGGTGAGGCCCTGGAGCCCCCATTTTACCCGAAAATTGACTTTTTTAAGCCCACTTATAGCCATGCATTAGTAATTATTTATCTAATAATCAATGAGTTATGGTGATTTATCCTGGTCCGACCCATCCGGCATGTGGTGCCTGGGATGGACCGGGCGCATGAAGGCATTGCTGACCAGTGCGATAGCCAGCAACAGGGCCATGAGGTACATGGTGCTGTTATACAGGTTCGGTGTCGGGTCAACGGTTCCTGCCGGCGCGATATCCATCAGGCTGGCGATTGTCACGGTCTTTGCCTGCACCAGCGCCGGCAACTGGTCAAGACCGGCGCCGAATGACTCGGCAAATACTGCCGGGTCAATCTTTGTCACCAGATCATCTATGGCCCGGGTTACGGCGTTTTCCCGTAGCGAGGTTATCGCCAGGGGACCCAGTACACCGGCTGTACTCCAGGCGGTCAACAGGCGGCCGTGAATGCCTCCGACGTATTTCGTCCCGAAGATGTCCGCCAGGTACGCCGGTATCGTGGCGAAGCCGCCGCCGTACATGGTGAAGATGATCATGGTGGCGGCGTAGAAGTACACCAGCCAGACGGCCACGGGGTTGACGCTGACCTGTTGCGCGGTATAGGGGATGGAACAATACAGCAGGATACCCAGCGCAAAGAAGATCCAGTAGGTATTGCGCCGCCCGATGTAATCCGACGTACTGGCCCAGATAAACCGTCCTATCATGTTGAACACGCTGATCATGACGACGTATGTCGCGGCAAACGCACCGTCGACGATATGCGGGAGGGTGGAACCGAAGATCTCGGTCATCATGGTCTTGGCAACGCCCAGCACGCCGATACCGGCGGTGACGTTGAAACAGAGTACGATCCACAACTGGTAGAATTGCCGCGTCTTCAATGCCTGGTCAATGTCAACGTGGTTGCGGGTCATCATCCTCTTTTCTGCGTGCGCCTCATCCGGTGGCGTCCAGCCGGCGGGTTGCCAGTCCGGAGCCGGCAACCGGTAGGAGAACGCGGCGATCATCATGACGACAAAATAAATCGCGCCCATGGTGAAGAACGTCTGGGCGACGCCGACCGATCCGGTGCCTACCAGGTAAACCCCTTCGGGCCCCGGTATCACCATCTGCGCGACCTCGTTGGCGCCGACAACGACGACCTCGCGCAGTTCGCCGGCGACTTCCACAAAACGCCGGCCCGCCCGGGTAACCAGTTCGAGATCGGCAACCGCGCCGAGGTAGTCGGGAGCCCGGTAGAAAAACTGTATGAAATACTCCTTCAGGGGGGCGCCGATCATGGCGCCGCCGCCGAAACCCATTATCGCCATCCCGGTAGCCATCCCGCGCCGGTCAGGGAACCAGCGGATCAACGTGCTCACGGGTGAGACATAACCCAGCCCCAGGCCGCACCCTCCCAGCACGCCGTAACCCAGGTACAGCAACCACAACTGGTGGGTGATAATGCCGATACCACCCACGATAAAACCGCCACCCCAGCAACAGGCCGAGACGACGCCCACCATGCGCGGACCCACCGTCTCCAGCCACCTGCCGGCGATAGCCGCCGCCAGTCCCAGGGCTACAATCGACACGGTGAAAATCCACACCACACTCTTCAGGGTCCAGTCATCGGCAGCGCTCACCACCACACCGAGCTGCTTTACCAGGGCGGGATTAAAGATGCTCCAGGCATACACCGAGCCGATACACAGGTGTATGCCGAGGGCCGCGGGGACGATCTTCCAGCGATTGAATCCGGGTTCTGCGATGATGTGTTGCTTGGACAGTATGCCCGGCATGACTTACCTCTTGTTATTGTTGTCTGTTAGCCAACTACCCGGACACCTTCATCGCCTGGTCAGACCGGGATGGAAAGTTCATTATTGTAACGTGAATAGAATTGAAATTATCGAAAAATTCGCCTAGTCTATGGTATTACGTAAAGTAACAGTCCATAGTAGTATTATTCATCAGCAAAACCAGCATCCAGCGGTTTTCTGACCCTTTCTGCGAAGCTTGTCCCTGCGCAGCCAAGGAGCGGGAAGCTGCATGAGGTGCTCGCTTGCGGAGGAATGCCAAGAGCAACGCAATGAGACAGGAAAGCGACATATTAGTCGACAATTTCGGCCGCACGGTCAATTATGTCCGTATTTCGGTAACGGACCGTTGCGACTTTCGTTGCGTCTACTGCATGGACGAGGAAATGCAGTTCGTGCCCAGGGCCAAGCTGTTGTCGCTGGAAGAGATTGCAATAATTGCCGAGGCTTTCACCGAACTGGGTGTCGGGAAAATCCGTATTACCGGCGGTGAACCGCTGATCCGGCGCAATATCGCCAAACTGTTCCGGGATATAGGTGAACTGGACGGCCTGGAGGAACTGCTGCTCACTACCAACGGTTCGCAACTGCCGAAACTGGCGGGCGAACTGAAAGATGCCGGGGTGAAGCGCATCAACATCAGCCTGGACTCCCTCGATCCGGACAAGTTCAGGCGCCTGACCCGCGTCGGCGAACTGGGCAAGGTGCTGGCCGGTATCGATGCGGCCGAGGCCGCCGGGTTTGAAAAGATCAAGATCAACTCGGTCATCCTGAAAAACCGCAACGACGATGAAATACTGGACCTGGTCGGGTTTGCTTCAGCGCGGGGCATGGACATCAGTTTCATCGAAGAGATGCCTCTCGGGGTAATCGGCGACCATGACCGTGAGGAAGCCTATTACTCGAGTGACGAGATCAGGGCCGACCTGGAACAGCGCTATTCGCTGCTTCCCACCACCGAATCCACCGGCGGTCCCTCGCGTTATTACAGGATTGTCGAAACCGGCACCAGGGTGGGCTTCATCTCGCCCCACAGCCATAACTTCTGCGACAGTTGCAACCGGGTCAGGCTCACCTGCGAAGGCCGCCTGCTGCTCTGCCTGGGGCAGGAACACTCGGTGGACCTGCGCCAGGTCATCAGGACCCATCCCGGCGACAAGGACAAACTGAAACAGGCGCTGCGCGCATCCATGGATATCAAACCCAAGGGACATGATTTCGACCTCTCAGTCAAGCCCGTCATTTTTCGCCACATGAATATGACGGGAGGTTAAATGCCTTCCAAATCATACCGGCCGGAAATGACCGATGCCGGCATCCAGCCAACCATCGCTGTCGAGGCGGTCGACGAGTTCCGCAATATCCGGGAAATGCACATCGCCGATGAACGGCCCCTGACCATCTACGTCGACAGCTACGAGATCGTCACCCTGATGACACTCGGTAAAACCCCTGAACTGCTGACCCTGGGTTATTTGAAAAACCAGGGCATTGTCGAGGATATCAATGAAATACGCTCGGTACAGGTCGACTGGGAGGTGAATGCCGCGGCGGTGGTCACCTGGTCCGGAAGGGACGACTGGAAAGACCGCCTGGGACCGAGAATCGTGACTACGGGCTGCGGCCAGGGGACTGTGTACGGTAATATCCTGGAGCAACTCAACGAGATAGAACTGCCCGTTACACGGCTCAGGCAGTCGGATATCTATGCCCTGCTGAAAAACCTTGCCCACTATAACGACGTCTACAAGAGCGCCGGCGCCGTGCACGGCTGCGCCTTGTGCACCGGCATCGAAGTGGCCGTTTTCATCGAGGACGTGGGCCGCCACAACGCGGTCGACGCCATTGCCGGGCAGATGTGGCTTGAAGGGACGTCCGGCCATGACAAGCTGTTCTACACCACCGGCCGGTTGACCTCGGAGATGGTCATGAAAGTGGCGCAAATGGGTATTCCGGCTCTGGTATCCCGTTCCGGCATTACCCAAATGGGGCTCAAGCTGGCAAAAGACTTCGGCGTGACCCTGTTCTCCCGCGCCAAGGGGAACCATTTCCTCATCTACAACGGGGCGGAACATATTGATTTTGACGTGTCCCTGCCGCCGAAGCGCGCGGTTGCCAACCTGAAAAGCGCCGGCTGAATAACTCTGCGGATCACAAGGTGCAGAAAGCCGAAATAACGGGCATTGTCCTGGCCGGGGGTGAGGCCAGGCGCATGGGCGGCGGTGACAAGGGCCTGGTGGAATTGCGCGGCAAACCGCTGATCGAGCATGCGCTGACGGCGCTAAGCCCGCAGGTCAACGCGGTCATTATCAATGCCAACCGCAACCGGGACCGTTACTGTGTCTATGGCCATCCTGTCATAGCAGACGGCAGGCAGGGTTTTCAAGGCCCGCTTGCCGGTATGCTGAGTTGCATGCAAGCGGCTGAAACGGAGTTCATGGTTTCGGTCCCCTGCGACTCGCCGTTATTGCCGGATGACCTGGTAGCCCGCCTGTTCAGGCAACTGAGCGATGAGGAGGCGGAAATCAGCGTTGCCCATAACGGCGACAGGGTCCAGCCGGTGTTTACGCTCATGTCCGCCTCCCTGGCGCCTTCCATGCAGGCATTCCTGGATGGGGGCGGCCGCAAGATCGACAAGTGGTTCGCTCAGCACAGGCTGGCGCTGACGGATTTTTCCGACAAACCCGACTGCTTCAGGAATATCAACAAACCGGCTGATCTGGCGCGTATGGAAGCTGAGTTGGATGCCTGAAAACCGGACAGTCCCGCTGATCGGCTTTGCCGCCTGGAGCGGCACCGGGAAAACGACCCTGCTGGTCAACCTGCTGGGTATCTTTACTTCGCTCAAGTTGCGTGTCGGTGTCATAAAACACGCGCACCATACGTTTGAGATTGATTACCCGGGCAAAGACAGCTACGAACTGAGAAAGGCCGGCGCCAGCCAGGTGTTGATCGGATCCAGGCAGCGCTGGGCGCTGCTGGTTGAAAACAGGGATGCCGATGACAAGCCGCTGGAATACCATGTCAGGAACCTGGACCTGGATAAGCTGGACCTGATCCTGGTGGAAGGCTTCAAACCCGAGGTCATCCCCAAGATTGAGCTGCATCGCCCAAGCCTGGGTCGCAATTTACTGTATCCGGATGATGAGAGTATCATAGCGATTGCAACTGACGCCGGGTTATCCGAAGATACGGAATTACCGGTCCTGAACTTGAATGACCCGCAGCAGATCGCGCAGTTTATAATTGACCGTTACAATTTAACCAGGGGACAGATTTGAATCTGTCCCCGGAATCATTGAGACATGAAGGTAGAGAAAGATCCGAGTTGCAGGGATGACTTCGACCCGAAGTCACTGTCTGCCGATGCCGCCCTGGAACAGGTAATATCCGGGGTCGACCGCGTCAAAGGCATTGAGAAAATCGCTATTCGCGATGCGTTGAACCGGATCCTGGCGGAAGAGATCCAATCCGGTATCAACGTGCCTTCCGGGACCAACTCAGCCATGGACGGTTATGCGGTCAACAGCGCTGATATCCCATCCGGCGGTACAGCCGCACTGGATGTGCTGGGCACGGCGTGGGCCGGCAAACCTTTCAACGGCAATTTAACCCCGGGGAACTGCGTCCGCATCATGACCGGGGCAATCATGCCGGACGGCGCCGACACCGTGATCATCCAGGAAGATGTCCAGGTCAACGACTCCGGCATAACAATCGACGCTTCCACCAGGAAAGGCGACAACGTGCGCCAGGCTGGCGAGGACATCGCCGTCGGCGATCTCGTGTTGAGCCGGGGCCGGCGCCTGAACCCTGCAGATATCGGCCTGATTGCTTCTCTCGGCATCGCCGAAGTCTGCGTGGTGCGCCGCTTGCGGGTGGCGTTTTTCTCGACGGGCGATGAATTGCGTTCCATCGGAGAGCCCCTCGGCAACGGCGCCATATACGACAGCAACCGCTACACCTTGTACGGCATGCTGGAGAAGATGGGCGCCGATATTATCGACATGGGCGTGATAAAGGACGACCTGGACGCCCTGGAGGAGGCCTTTTCCATCGCTGCCGCCAATGCCGATGTTTTGATCACATCGGGCGGGGTTTCCGTCGGCGAGGCGGATTACATCAAGGAAATCCTGGCGAAACTGGGCAAGGTAGACTTCTGGAAAGTAGCCATCAAACCCGGGCGCCCGCTTGCCTTCGGCCATGTTGGCGATGCCGTCTTTTTCGGGCTGCCGGGAAATCCCGTGTCCGTCATGGTGACCTTTTACGAGTTTGTCCAGCCGGCATTGCGAAAAATGACAGGCGAGGACGATACCGGCATCCTGACCCTGAAAGCCCGTTGCGACTCCAGGTTGAAAAAACGTCCCGGCCGGGTGGAATACCAGCGCGGTATTTTGCAGAGTGATGAGGATGGGAACCTGGTGGTCGCCAAGACCGGCGCGCAGGGCTCCGGGATCCTGCGATCCATGTCGCAGGCGAACTGCTTTATCATCCTGCCGATTGAATCAGGCGGCGTGGAGCCGGGAACAGTCGTAGATATTCAGCCTTTCTCCGGACTGGTTTAATCCGTGGTTCCCGCGCACGCGGGAACCCGGCGAACTAAATCGCCGCCTGCGGCGGCACAATTTTATAATTGAATATCCATCCCGTCGTAGGACACCTCCCAGCCCGCAGCCTCTACCGTCCGGCGTTCCTCGCTGTTGGCAAACAGGATCGGGTTGGTGGTGTTGATGTGGATAAAGACTTTTCTTTTAATTCCCAGGTGTTTTAACGCGGCGAGGGTGCCGTCCTCTCCGGAGACGCTGATGTGTCCCATTCTCTGCCCTGTCTTTACCCCGACGCCGTCACGGATCATCTCATCATCCACCCACAAGGTACCGTCGAAGAAAATCAGGTCGGCGCCGCTGATCCTCTGCGCCAGTTCCGCTGTCACCCGCGCGCAGGCCGGCATGTAGTAAAAAGACTTCCCGTTGTTGATATCTTCAACGTAGAGGGCGATCGTGTCTTCATCCACCGAGCCGAAGTCCTTGCCCTTGCTCTCGTCCTCCAGCCACAGGGCCACCTTGCCCGGTACGGCAAACGGCGTAATGCGTATTCCCATGGAACTGCCGTCCGGTTTCATCAACTCCAGGGGTTCATTCAATGCCATGGCTTCCCGGCTGACGAATTTCGGGTTCAACACGTTGAATATCGTATTGGCCTGCAGTACGCCCAGCACTCTCTGGGTTGCATAGATGCGCAGGGGTTGCGATTCACGCAGGTTCAGCAGCCCCGCAACATGGTCCACGTCGGCATTGGTCAGTATCGCGCCCATTATGGGACTGTGCCGCAGGTCTTTTTTCGGGTGCAGGATGTCATTATCGTTGATTTGCTGGCGCAGGTCCGGCGACGCATTAAACAGGTACCAGTCCTCCCCGTCGGCGCTGATTGCGATGGACGACTGCGTCCGCTGCGGCGCCGCCGGATCATCCAGCCTGGCCCGCCTGCTGTTCGGGTGGTTACAGTTCCACTGTGGATAGCCGCCGCCCGCGGCCGCGCCTAATACCCTGATACGCATGGTGACATGAACTCCTCTTTGTATTGATATTAAACCAACGGGGACAGACTTAAGTCTGTCCCCATATTTAACTTGATGGCAAGCGGGGACCGGCTTAAGCCTGTCCCCTTATCTAACTCGATGCGTAACCCGCTGTGTTCCGGTCAACCCAGCGTTCCCCGCTCTTGACCGCTTCCTTTTTCCAGAACGGCGCCCTGTGTTTCAGGTCCTCGATGATGAAACGGGTCGCGTCGATGGCATCGCCCCGGTGGGCTGACCAGGTCGCTACCAGTACGATATCTTCGCCTACTTCGATGTCCCCGGTGCGATGCAGGAGCAGGATATCGTGTACCGCCCACTGGTTTTCCGCCTGCTCGCATATCTCTTCCAGGTGTTTTTCCGTCATGCCCGGATAATGCTCCAGGGTCATGCTGCGGACTTCCTCGCCTTCGTTGAAATCGCGCATCGTGCCGACAAATATACAACCGGCGCCGATTTTTCCCGGGTTGGCGGGCAATGCCTGGTAGTTTTTCACCTCTGCCAGGGCATCGAAAGGCGCCAGCCTTAATTCTATCAGCATGACGGCCGCTTCAACCCCCGGTTACAGGCGGGAAAAAAGCGACTTCATCTCCCTCCTTGAGTTCGGGGTCGCCCTTGACGTGCTCCATGTTGACGGCGACGAGCAGCGAGTCCGGCATCGGCTTGCCGCCGGAGGTTGTCTGCCAGACATCTGAAACCGTCAATCCGGCCCTGAATTCCACCTGGTCCTCAGCGCGCCCCATTTCCTCTCGGATACGGGCGAAAAATTTTACTTTTATCAACATCGTATTCTGTCTTGCTAATCAACCTGTCCGGTTCTGGTATATTATATGAAAATTGCGGACATGCCTGCAGGCATTTTATGAAAACGGTATGAGCATATGTCGAAATTGACACATTTCAATGAAACCGGAGAAGCGCATATGGTCGACGTCTCCGCCAAGGATGCGACCCACCGCATTGCCGTGGCTGAAGGCACGATCAGGATGCAGGACAAAACGCTGGCCCTGATCATGGACGGTGGACATAAGAAAGGAGACGTGCTGGGAATCGCCCGGGTAGCAGGCATCATGGCGGCAAAAAAAACCGCGGAACTCATCCCGCTGTGCCATCCCCTGTCCATCAACCATATCGATATCGCGCTGGACCCCAGGCCTGGAGAAAGTGCGGTTTACTGCCAGGCGCGGGTCGAAACCATCGGCCCTACGGGAGTCGAAATGGAGGCGTTGAACGCGGTCCAGGTCACCCTGCTGACGATCTATGACATGTGCAAGGCCGTCGACCGGGGCATGAGCATCGAGACGGTCCGGCTTGTGAAAAAATCAGGGGGGAAATCCGGCGAGTGGGCCAGATAAGATACCGTCAGTCCTGCGCAAGCGGGAATGGCGACGCGCGCAGGACTCGCTGATTTCCAGCCCCCATTTCTCACCAGGTGACGAGGGCTAGCTGTATTTTATATATTTGAACCTTTGATCATCCGGCGTACCATCCAGGGCGCTGTCTTCTTCCACCCCGGGCTGCCACATGACCACATCTTCTATCTTCTTTGCCAGTTCAAAATCCTTGTCGGTCACGCCTTTTGCCGCGTGGTTCATCAGTTTGACAATGACGAATGCATAACTGGCGGTCAGGTCGGGGTGATGCCAGGCCGCTTCAGCCAGGTGGCCGACCGTATTGATCACCATGAGAGTACCCTTCCAGCCGCTGGTCTTGTAGCGGCGGCGGATCCAGCCGCCCTCGTAATACCAGTCCGGCAATTCGTCCTGCAGTCGCTGTTCTATCTCTTCCACCTCGTAGGTGGCATCTTTTGTTTCTTTGCGCCACTTAGCCATAAACTTTCCTCACTATAGAAATACGTCTTAACATTGATATTGTAGCAAATCGGTGAACGATATCAGGACTATACCAACCTGTCCCGGTGTTTGCTGATGGATGTATTTTCCGGAATTAATTTTCTGATTTCAGTAACCTTCGTACTGTCAATCTGCATGGTCCGTTCATGTTGTCTGCACAAGGCGCCGCGAAATCCCAGGTAATCCGGGTTAATCCGAAGTAACGGCGGGATGTCCTCGCCGGTGAGCGCCCCGGCCAGGCCGGTTACGAGCCCGGCCCGTTTGGCGTTGTTCACGAATTGCGCCAATGCCTCGTCTTCCATTTTCTCTCTCAGGTTCCCGCTTGCCTTGTCGCAGGTATCCAGCATCACGCCCATGACGCCTGTGCTCTTCAACTTCTCGAAGTCGGCCTCAACAGGGGAGAACTCTGCGAAGAAGACCAGCACGATCCGGATATTCCTGTGTGTGAGCCTGTCCAGCGCAGACAAGGTAAAAGGGGACAGGGACCTGGCAAACACACCCACCTTGACGATATCCACGCCGCTGGCGTGCATACCGAGTACGGCGCCCTCCAGTTCTGCGGCACAGGCCGGCAGGTCGCCGATGGTCGCGCTGAGCGTGGTTGTTTTACCAACCAGGGCCGTGATCAATCGTACCTTGTCCTGCTCCAGCGCGCCCAGCGCGCCCCGGTTCGGATCTTTCAAATCTATCACGTCCGCCCCCAGGGAGCAGACCAGCCGCGCTTCCTCGACGGACGAGACGCTGGCAAGGAAGCCTGTCACGTTTTTACCGTCCTACGAATAATAACCATCAACCTTCTCCATCAACCACTGCCATGCCGTCCGCTCCTTATCGCCAGCGGTCTTTTTGATTGCGATGTCCAGGTATTCCAGTTCCGAGCGGATCTTCTGTTCCGGCAGCATGTGTAACCGGCTTACCAGGATAGCCGCCTCAACCACCGCGGCCTGGGCGCGGTTGAAACCCTCGAACGGCGCATGGCTTGCTGCATAGACCGCCCGGCAGGTAAACACCGGGCGTAACTCGTCATCCTTGTGGTTATCTACCCTGGCTTCAACGTGGGCATGGGCCGCAGCCAGACGTTTACAGGTGATATGGGTTGCATCCACGACCGGCCAGTCATGCCTGCCGGTTAAACACCCGGCAATGATCATGACATCCGTGGTTGCGTTAATCACCACCACGCCGGAGTTTAGCAGGTTATCCAGGGTCTTTGACGGTTTGAACGGCGCGATCAGGTAATTTTCGTTTTCACGGCGGATCCCCATGGGCGCGATGTGCACGCTCCCGTCCTTGTTCATCGTGGTAATGACCGTTTCGTATATCATCAGGATTTGCGTTTCCTGGCCTGCAGGGTGGTGCCTGCGGGTTTATATTCCCCTGTATTCCCATCTTTCAGGCCGTGTGCGGATTTCGTCCGCGCCGCCTGTTCCCCGGACGTTCCCGGAACGATCGCCACACCCCAATCCAGGTCTTCATCCTGCATGTAACGCTTGCCGAGTCTCAGCGCCGTCTCGGCCTTTGCCAGTTCAACCCCCATGTAAAAGGCATGGGGGGCATCCTCCTGCAGCGATTCCAGCGCCGGGAACAGTTCAAAGGGGTCCTGGCCCGTCACCAGACCGTCCCGATTATAGACATGAATGCCTTCCGGCGTAATCTCAACCCGGTAGCTGGGGTCCTTGACCTGCGCGGCCACTTCCCTGATCTCGCCGAGGGTGTAGGGAAACGGTTTGCGCGAGTGGCCCGTGAGCAAACCGCCGTCAACCCCCTTCGGCAACCCTTCATCCTGTTTTGCGGCATACATGATACGCCGGGCCAGGTCCAGTTCACGCACGACGGAACAGGCATGGGGGCTGACTTCGGTCGCCAGCACGTGGTTGATGTCCAGTTCCGATATGATCCCGCACAGCATGGCGTTGATCCCGCTGGTATCCGCCTCGGTCAATTCGGTCAGGTTGCCGGTGCCCATCATGATCTCGATACCGGGGTAACGTTCCCTCAAGGCGTGATAACGGATAATGGAGTCGGTAAAGCCGAAATGGACAGGGTCCAGGATACTGTCGGCAATGAACGGCTTGTCCTGCGCCATGAATTTATCGATCAGCCGGTACAGGGAGGGCATGTCGGTGTGTTGTTCCGGGATCAGGATGGGGATGGCGTCCGTTTCTTCCGCAATCCAGGCGCTGCTCTCATGCAGGCTCAGCAGGAAGTCTGCGCCTGCCCTTACCCCGCGCAGCAACTCATCGTCTTCCAGTGAATCGACGCTGACCTTGTAACCCGCTTCATGCAAGGCCTGAACGGCCTCTTCAAGGTGCGGAAAAGGCGTATCCGGCAGGCAGCCTATGTCAATCACGTCCGCCCCGTCCCGTTTATACCTGGCGGCCCTGGCAAGGATGTCGTCGACACTGATCTGCGGGGCCTCCACAATCTCCGCAAAAATACCGACACTGTGTTTGTCCAGGTTGACCGGTTCTGCTTCCCTTCCGAAAAAAGCGGGCAGGTCCTTGACGTCCACCGGACCCCGTTGCACCGCTATGCCCAGCGACTCGCTCAACGATTGCAGGTCGCCCTGGCACAGTCCCGGGACGATGATCCTGTTCACTCCGTCAACGTCATGCAACCGGCGTCCGATCATCTGCGCGGTCATCAGCGCGGCGACGCTGACACCAATCTCTCTTGCCTCCCAGGTAAACTCGACCGGTTGCATGTCCCCAAGGACACGCCGCAGGCGCTTTTCTGCAAGCTTGCCGGTCAGGAAGAGAATGTGTTCGGTCATTTCTTATGTGATATATCCGCAGATTACGCAGATTAGCGCAGATGGAATAAACATAAAAGCTGGAAGATCGATTAATAATTGGTTGTTATCAACCAGTGCCGCTGCAGAATGGTTTAATATAATGACTATTACTGATATAATCGTCTGGTTACGAAACTAATAACCTTTTGTTTTGTAACGATATTATTTTGACGTGGGGAGTCCCGCAGAATCTGGCACACTTTTCGCTCTATATTACCGAAGACCAAAGACAACGAGACATTAATGGGAAAGACTGAAACACCGGCTCCCTGGCCCCGGCAGAAATTTGAACAGCGCTTGCGCGACAAGGAGAAGTATTACCATATCCATCACCCGTTTCACGTTCTGATGAATTCCGGGAAACTGGACAAGCCGGCGATACAGGGCTGGGTAGCCAACCGGTTCTACTACCAGACCAGCATCCCGGTGAAGGATGCCGCCATCATGGCCAACTGCCGCGAACGCGACGTCAGGCGTCAATGGGTACAACGCATAATCGACCACGATGGCCAGGAAGGTGAGGACGGCGGCATCGAGGCATGGCTGCAACTGGGCGAAGCCGTGGGCATGGACCGGAATGAACTAATCTCGGAGGAACATGTACTGCCGGGTGTGCGCTTCGCCATCGATGCCTATTACAACTTTGCCCGCACGGCCACCTGGCAGGAAGCGGCCTGCTCATCGCTGACCGAACTGTTTGCCCCCAAAATCCACCAGAAACGGCTGGACAACTGGCCGCAGCATTACACCTGGATTGACGCGAACGGATACAACTATTTCCGCAAGCGCTTGAGCGAGGCAAGACGGGACGTACAGCACGGCCTGGACGTGACGCTGGATTATTTCAGGACCCGGGCAGACCAGGAACGGGCCCTGAATATACTGCAACTGAAGCTGGACATACTCTGGACCATGCTGGACGCCATGTGGATGGCGTATATTGAGAACAGGCCGCCCTATTACTGTGTCAAAACGGGAAATTTGGGGTCAGAGTAAAAATACTTGACAATAAACAGCGCCACCTTGATAACCTGATTGTATTTTTACTCTGACCCCAAACTCTCATGATCAGATCTCTGCACACCCCGACAGCATGTAACTCAGCTTGCTGGGGACAGAATTAATTCTGTCCCCGAATTTACACAGCAAATATCATGAGCGAGATCCTGGAAATTGCCCCCACGTTCCGCTTCCAGTGGGAAGAGGCCCAGGATTGTTACGTTATCCTGTATCCTGAGGGCATGGTGAAACTCAGCGGCAGCGCCGGCGAGATCATGAAACGCTGCGACGGCAACAAAAGCACCGGTGAGATTATCGCCGAACTTGAAACCGCATTTCCGGGGGTAGACCTGGAAGACGACGTGCGTAACTTTATAGAGAATGCAAGAGACAATGGCTGGATCAGATACAAACCGTAGCAAACCGCTTTGGCTGCTGGCCGAGCTCACTTACCGCTGCCCGTTGCAGTGTCCTTACTGCTCCAACCCGGTGGAGATCGCCAAATACAACAACGAACTCAGCACCGAAGACTGGATAAGGGTCCTGCAGCAGGCGCGCAAGATGGGTGCGACCCAACTGGGTTTCTCAGGGGGTGAACCCTTGGTACGGAAGGACCTGGAGGACCTCATCCGCGAGGCCCGGCGTCTCGGTTACTACACCAACCTGATTACCTCCGGGGTGGGTATGGACGCCGATCGCGTGGAGAAATTCAAGGAGGCGGGCCTTGACCATATCCAGATCAGTTTCCAGGCCAGCAATGAAGATCTGAACAATTA
>JAPOQU010000053.1 GCA_026710545.1 Gammaproteobacteria bacterium
AAAAATGGTGATGGTCGTGCGCCGGGAAGGCAGGAGCCTGCGCCGCTATGTCCACCTGGGAACGGGCAATTACCATGCCCGCACCGCCAGGCTGTATACCGATTACGGGTTGCTGACCTGCGACAAGGCCGTGGCGGAAGATGTCAACATGCTGTTCCTGCAGTTGACCGGCCTGGGCCGGGCGTCAAAGCTGAAGAAACTGCTGCAGTCACCCTTTACCCTCTACAAGTCCCTGCTTGCGTACATAGAACGCGAGGCCGCCAACGCCGGTGACGGCAAGAAAGCGCATATCATCGCCAAGATGAATGCCCTGGTGGACCCAGAAATAATCCGCGCCCTGTACAACGCATCCATGGCAGGCGTGCGCATAGACCTCATCATACGCGGCATCTGCTGCCTGCGTCCCGGGGTCAAGGGCCTGTCGGAGAACATCCATGTGCGTTCCATTGTCGGCCGCTTCCTGGAACACACCCGGGTATTCTATTTCCTCAACGGGGGAGAAGAACTTGTGCTTTGCTCCTCCGCCGACTGGATGCCCCGCAACCTGCGTCACCGCGTGGAAGCCTGTTTTCCCATCGAGGAGAAGCGGACCAAGGACCAGGTCATCAAGTACGGCCTGATGAATTACCTGAATGACAACACCCAGGCCTGGATTCTGCAAAGCGACGGCAGCTACAAAAAAATCCAGCCGGGCAGCCAGAAACCCAGGAACACCCAGCAGCAACTGCTGGAAAACTACTGCCGGTGAGCCCGCGCCCGACGTCAGCTATGACGAATCGGCTAACAGCGTTCGTTCAACGGCCGATATTCGTTCACGGATAGCCGCCTGGCCCTCTTGCACGGCGTTGAGCTGCCGCGTCAGGTCGCCACGAACCCCGCTGATTTGCTGGGAAAGAAAAGTGAGGTAGGCAAACATCATGGTAACCACGATAGCCGCGCCCCACTTCAGTACACGCACTTCCCCGGACAGGCGCCCCAACTCACGCGCGCCTTCGAGGTCATGCACTGTTATAACCGTGTTTTCCGTAGTCATAATTATTCTCCTTCTAACGTTTCCATCGCTGGTCGTATGGCAAGGACAGAATAGGGGGCCATACAACTGTTGTCAAGGAAAAGTGTTTTCCAATATGAAATGAGCCTGAAGGGCGGACGTGATTCCAACATGAAATGAGCCTGAAATAGCCCGTGTTTCCGTTCATGATACGAGGATGAAAACGATCATGAATGCAAATGACTTAACGCGCATCGACCAGGTACGCGGCTTTCTGTCGGGGACCCAACGGGTGGCCTTTGAGGTGGCCGGCGACAAGCAGAGCCGGTACGATTGGATACGGCGCACGTTGGTGAAGTTTGATTATTTGAGGTGTAACAAGGCGGACAAAGGGACGCTGATGAGGTATCTGATGAAGGTGAGCGGGTATTCCCGGGCGCAGGTGAAGCGGTTGATTAAACGCTACCGGGAAACCGGTGGGTTGACGCCGCGGCAGTGTACGGCGCGGGGCTTTGCCCGGCGCTACACGAAGGCCGATATGCGCCTGCTGGCAGCCATGGACGAGCGCCACAACACGCCCAACGGGTTGACCCTGAAGAAGCTCTGTGAACGGGCTTATTCAGTCTTCGGCCAGGCCGAGTACGAGCGCTTGGCCGGTATCTCGGTGTCGCACCTGTACAACCTGCGGCAGTCCGAGACCTACCGGCGTCAGCGCCATACAGTGGACAAGACCCGTCCGGTCAGCCTGCCCATCGGTGAGAGGCGCAAGCCGCAGCCGGACGGGCAACCGGGCTATATCCGCATCGATACCGTGCACCAGGGCGATTTAGACGGGGAAAAAGGGGTTTATCACATCAATGCGGTGGATGAAGTGACCCAGTTCGAGGTGGTGGTCAGCGTCGAGCGCATCAGCGAGACCTACCTCATCCCGGCGCTGGAACTCCTGCTGGAGAGCTTCCCGTTCGTCGTCCTGGGGTTCCACGCCGACAACGGCTCGGAATACATCAACAAACAGGTGGCCCGGCTGCTGGAGAAGCTGCGCATTGAACTCACCAAATCCCGCGCCCGGCACAGCAACGACAATGCCCTGGTGGAATGCAAG
>JAPOQU010000054.1 GCA_026710545.1 Gammaproteobacteria bacterium
ATCGCATCTGCTTCATCTGCATCAAGAAACCTGCGTAACCGAGGCCGTGAAAGAACATCGTAAATCTCGGCAACTTGCGTATCGGAAATTACAAGTTCGATCTCCCCACGTAACCATGCCTGGTACAGCTTGTCAGGTGGAGTATTCCTGGTGATCAGAGCGCTGATCAATATGTTGGTATCAAGAACGACCCGCACGCACGACGTCCACTTCATCATCTATCAGTTTGAGAAGCTCCTGTTGGTCATATCCGGCATTACGGTCCTTGACCTGTTGAACAGTAAGATCAAACACGCGGCGTCGCACTGCTTCATCAACGAAACGGGACAGGTCCCCTTTCTTGCCGCCATTCCGGCCAAGGAAGATTCGGACTGTCCGGTCTGTTTCTTCAGGGATAGATAGATTCCATCGAGTCATGACTTAAATTCTTGCGCTTAGGAGTATAAACACTTATACACCTATCATATGGGGCATCGTTTTCAGAGTCAAGCCACGCTTCGTCGGTGAACCACCAAGCCAGTTCCTCGTTGCAGCCATCGCCCTCGGGAGGCGGTTCCTGGTCTCGGGCGATTCTTGAGTTCATTTTCCCAAATTTCTATATCAACGGATGGCAACCGGGTGGACCGAAGATTGCAGCGCGCCGACAAATTTTGGCGCTGCAAGCATGAAGAAAAACTCATACGCCTGGTCTTCGGCCAACTGGCCGGTCCTGATATTTTCCAGAATGTAAACGCCATGTTTTACCAGGAGCGCGCCATGCACCGGAAATAATTCCTGCGGATTTTCCGGCGGTAATACCTCAAGTGCCCAGGTATCTGAACCAATTGCAACAACACCCTGGCTTGCCAGGTATTCTGCCCCCTGCACCCCCAGACCCGGTGTTGTCCTGAGTGAATTTTCCGGGTCGCGCTCCGTCGTTGCCATCCATCCCGTATGCAGTAACACCACATCACCTGCCATGACGGTTACTTTTTGACGGTCCATGGCGGATTTTAATTCCGGCTCGTTAAATACCGTTCCTGCATCCAGCATTTCCATGTCCATAAGGCCCGCCATATCGAGCAATATTCCACGGGTGACTATAGGAGGCAAATGATGTATGCCGTACACCGGGCTCCCATGGGGATGAAAAACTTCAGCAACCGGGACACCGTTATAATGCAGGCCGTCGATGGCCACATGACCGAACCCGTCAATTTGCGTGCCAATTCCGAGCCAGGAAATCAACAGGTCATCAAACCCGGTAACGTTGTTGGCCGGACCGGCCTGGTTATTATCGGCATCAGGAATCTGTTTGGTAAGTAACTGGTAATTCCGGTAACCAAAAGCGGGGGTGTCCGGTCCGGTATTCATTGCGAGCGAATAAACGGTGCCTGACTCAATAAGGGCTGCCGCCTTTTTTACCAGTAACGGTGACAGGTTGTTTATGGCGCCCAACCTGTCGGTTTCGCCGTATTTCGAGGGATGCCAGGATTCCTCTGCGGCGATCTCGATGGCACAACATAGTGTCAGCAACAGGTATAGTGAAACATACCCGGTGAAACGATAACTACGATTTTCAGTTATATTAAACATATTTCCTCCTGATACCGGACATGATTGAACATCCCCCGTGAGCTGACAATGAGTGAAAACAGCCATTCACGCCTGCGGCGCCGGTTACTGCGACTGCTGCTGGCCATCTTCGGTGCAAACGCACTTTTACCACGATTAGCCCACGGCAGACAAAAGGATTCGACCTCTCCTGCAGCAGTTTCACCGGGTACCGGTTCCACCTTGCATGCCGATCTGCTGTTTTACAACGGCAGGGTAATCACGTTGGACAGGAGTTCGCGGATCAGCGAGGCCGTGGCTGTCCGCGGAACCGGAATCCTTGCCGTGGGAGAAGATGCCGATCTGAAAAAGCGAGTCTCGCCTGAAACCCGGCGCATCGACCTGCAGGGCCGGACGGTCCTGCCCGGCTTTTTTGATACCCATCCGCACATGGACCGGGAAGGATTGAAGGCACTTGGCGGCGAGTCGCTGGCGGGCGCCGATTCGGTGTCCGCCATCGTCGAGCGCGTTGCGGACGCGGCGCGCAAGGCCAGGCCCGGCGAGTGGATTGTCTTCATGCCCATGGGAGCGCCGCCGTTTGACTATGTCAACGATGCAAACATGCTGAAGGAGGGACGTTTCCCGGACCGGCGCGATCTTGATCGGGTTGCGCCTGACAATCCCGTTTACATTCGAAGTGTCTGGGGCTGGTGGACCCGGCCTCCGTTTCCGGCGGTCGCCAACAGCGAAGCCATGCGCCGTTGCGGTATCACTGCCGCTACCACTGATCCCTACAATATTGAGATCGTGCGCGACAGCGGCGGCAACCCCACCGGCGTGTTTCTTGAAACCAATCGCACACCGCTGCTGGAGTTTACGCTGTTTCGGAATGTGCCCCGGTTCACCTATGCGGACCGGCTCGAGTCGGTACGGGTGGGATCGGAGATATACAGTGCGCTGGGCACCACCTCGGCTTACGAAACGCACGGGCTGACACCCGCATTGTTACGCGCCTACCGCGAGATCGATGAACGGGGACAACTCAAGGTGCGGATGTCCGCCCCTCTCAGCCTGCCTTCCTCTGCCTTGAGCCGCCGCGATCTCAATAAATTACTGAGACAGTGGGCGCCGTCGGCCGCCGGGCGCGCTGTGCCGACCGGGAAATTTCGTGTATCCGGGGTGACGCTCGATTATGCCGATCCGAATATCGCCACCCCCATTGCCCGGGATTATCCCTACGTCCAGTGGGCCGGACATTTTTACCAGGCGCTGACAAAACAGGAATTTATCGAGGTGGGAATCGAAGCTGCAAGGCAGAAACTCCGGCTGCATTGTTTGATCGCCGAGGCGCCACCCCGATACAGCGTTGACAATACGCTTGACATGCTCGAGGAAATTGACCGGCAGGCGCCAATCCGTGACTTGCGTTGTGTCGGCTTTCACATGCTCCGCGCGACACCGAAGCAGATTCGCCGCATCCGGGATCTCGGTTTAGTGGTTACCTTCACTCCATCGTTCATCTATTCCCAGACGGCGGCTCTCCGTTTGGACAAGCTGGGCCGGGCTGCCTTCCCGATACGCGAGTTGCTCGATGCCGGCATACCCGTGGCGCTCGGTTCGGACAACGTACCACCTTCCATGCTGTTTACGGCCTGGGAGGCACTGGAGCGATGGGACGAGATAGGGCAACGGCGGCTCGGAGAAAGCCGTTTGACCCGCGAGGAAGTATTACGTATCAGTTGCCAGGCGCCCCATTACCTGAACCGGGAGGAAGACAGCCGTGGCATGATTGCCGGGGGAATGGCGGCTGAACTGGCGGTGTTCGACACCGATCCCCTGACCTGTGATATCAGGCAATTAGCGGACCTCAAACCGGTGTTGACCATGGTGGACGGGCGTGTTGTGCATGATTCAGTAAATGAGAAACTGATTGTCACACCTCACTGAGACGGACTCGATAAAAGTCCGCAAGTAATCAAACACAAATACCTTAACGTGTTGTTTTGACGCATGAAAACCGCAGTTTAAGCCTGTAATAGCGCGTCTTTTTTGACAGTTTTCCTTTATTATCTGTACGTTATAGCGGGCCGGAGTGGTCCGACCCCATATCGGGGAAACCCGGAATACGGAAATCAGGCGCTTGTCGAATATTGACAATATATGGCATTAATTTTAAACTTGACCTACCCCCAGAAAACAGTTTGAGAAAGAACCATGGCAAGCAGCTTGAATTTATCTTTGACAAATGAACTGCGGGCATTCGTCGATAGTCGAACGGGTGACTCCGGCGTCTACGCAACACCCAGCGAATATATACGCGACTTGATCCGCCATGATATGGAAGCCGACATAACACTCAAACATGTATTGGCCGGCCTTGAAGATATTAAACAAGGACAAATGTCAGAGAAATCCATTCTTGACATAGCTGATGAATTCTGAGCTTCGTGAGACAGCGCAAGCACTATATTCTGACGAAAACGGCAGAACGGGATTTCAGGGATGCAAAAACATGGTCGCTGAAACGGTGGGGCGCCGAGCTGACCCATCAATATTTTAAGGATTTGCACAAAGGGGCAGAATACATTGCACAAAACCACCGCTCATTGCGAGAACGCGATGATCTCACCGGAGAGACCGGTCTTTGCGTGCATCCTGTCCGGGAACACTATGTCATTTATACGCCTCTGGACACTGATAAAGTCATCATTGTCGCCCTGATCAGGCAAACTCGAGATGTGCCGGGCATTCTAAAATCTCACTCTTACAAAATCCGGCAGGAACTGAATGAGGTATTCGATGGGTAGTTAATTGGCTCTACGCGTTGCCCAAAACACGGCCAGAAGCCAAAGATTAAAACCCGGGGGTTGTGAATGACTCAAACCGCAATAGGCGCCCGTATGGACGGATGTGCCTGGTAGTTCTGTAGCTCAAAATCCTCGTAGCGGAAGCCGAAGATATCGTCCACGCCGGGGTTAAGCCGCATCTGCGGCGGTGGGAGTGGTTCCCGGGTCAACTGTGTGTCGGCCTGCTCCAGGTGGTTTAAATACAGGTGGGCGTCTCCCAGGGTATGCACGAACTCGCCGGGTTTCAGGCCGGTCACCTGGGCCATCATCAGGGTGAGCAGGGAGTAGGAGGCGATGTTGAAGGGTTTAGTGACATCCATGTTTTTAGGCAAATCACTTCGGGCAATTCTGAATATCACTTTTACTAAAACAAGAAACTAATTTCTTCCGGATGATCCAATATTCTGAAACGTTACTCTTGTTGCAGTTATATCGACATGAATAATAACTGTTTAGTCAAAGGAGCTGTTGTTGTGGTTGCCGAGGCGGGTAAAACACTCCTACGATTGTAAACGGATTAGTGTGTCTCGCGCGATGATGCTTAAGTGTGGTACCCAAGAATAGAGCAATGTCCTTATTTTGCATAAAGTCCTTTTCGTACTTCTCTCGCACTTTTTCGACCGCAATAACTTCATCTCCTTCTGCCGCGGCTAAACAATTCCGAAACAGAGCGCCAATTTCCCAATCCTCGATTGCCATTGTTGAGACTTTACCTGCTTCATCCTCAAACTGGTATTTGAATTTGTATGGTATTTTGTCTACTGGAACACGCGGGCCTTCAGTAGCATTTGCTCCACCAGTGAACAAATTTACCTGCTTAAGCTGTTCAAGCCACTGTTCTTTCCACTCCCGTTCGTCATCCTCTACGATAAATTTTATCAATCGCTTCGGTTTAAAAGTCGCAAGGGAAACATTTTTCGGATCTTTGGAATCATGGATTAGAGTAGTAAGGTTCGTGTAAACGTTTTTCAAACAAGCTTGCTTACGTACATACCAAGCTTGCTCCGTTCCAATTTTTTGGACAACTACAAGGTCGCTGAGATCGTGCCGCTTAGGTCGATAGCTCTCGGGCCGAAAGTCATGTGTATGTTTGTGCTTAATGAGTTCCAGTTCAACCCACTCCCATTTGTGATATTCGAGGAAATGGAAAGGTACGGGATAAATTCTGATTAGAGAGCCGTCTTCCAGGACTCCTGCTGTGCAGACAAGTTCATCATAAGAGCGCGAGGGTAACGGATATGTAGTAACAGTGATGAGTACACGGAATTTTGCCATTATTACCAAATATGCGTTACTTGATAATGAAAGTCTTTATGTCGCATCAATGCATCTGCAACACAACATCGATGACAAGACTTGTGATCTGCTTCGAAACAAGTTAGTGCTACACGGTGGTATTTCTTTACAAGTTCCATGATATCTTGAAGTGAGCCAGTACTTTTCGCTAGCGTTGTCTCTGTGTACTCTTTAAAGAGAATTTGGTAATCATCAGGCGAGTTGAGTTCACGCCTTTTGCTTGATTCGATACCTAATTCTGGTATATGCACGTATCTAATGCCAAGCCCTTGAACGGCATTCTGCAATTGCCGTTTACTAAAGCCGAATTTCATGCTCACTGGGTTACGGCGAACGTCACACAATACCCCTATATTCTCCTCAATCAAACGGTTTAAATAACGTTCCAGCGACTGACCTTCATATCCAATTGTAAATAAACGCGCAGATTTGTGAGGTGCTGGCCGTGCCGAGTCTACTTGCTTTTGCTCATGTTGGTTTAAGATGTCTCGGTGTATTTCACTGTTGATAGCGTAGTACGGGAATTTACGATATACATAGCGGATCAAATTTCGGTTGGATAGCTTACCTACTCGATCCAACACACGGTATATTGCCTCTCCGTCATTACCTTTAAGTAAGTGCAAGAAATGTTGCCGGCGACTGAGTTCCCAATTATCTTGATCCTTTAGATAGCCATATTTCGTTAGAGTTTTTTTATCTGCATCTGCCTGAAAAGAGAAACATCCAAAGCGGTATGGGACGAAGTCATATGCAGGTTTTTCCTGTTCATCACTGACAAGGAATAAATACTTTTGAAATGCAGTCTTTGTAACCTCGCGGTTAAGTGCCCCCAATAATGCGAGCAGTATTTTTCGTCGGTAGTACATCAATCCTGGCGCTATTTTTTAAGGGCGGTTTCCACGCAATATCTTTATACTTTAACACAACTTAACCCTATCACGGTCAACGAAGAACCCCAGGAATCCCCGAGATCCGTTAGTTTGCGTACTAACACTGACAAAAACTCGGAGTAACGCATGACCACTGTTTTCTTATCAGGTTCCAGGAGCATTAGCCGGACCAATGATGTAATCCGCAAGCATTTAGATAATTTGATCTCTCGACGGCTTTACATAATTGTGGGTGACGCTAATGGCGCGGACAGGGCTATGCAGTCCTATTTCGCTGAAGCGGGTTACAGTGACGTGACTGTTTATTGTGCAGGAACTCGCTGTCGCAATAATGTCGGGGGGTGGGCTACAAAAAAGGTAGAAGTAAAACCAAACATCAAAGGCCGCGAATTCTATGAGCAAAAAGACAGGGAAATGGCAAGGCAGGCCGATTCTGGTTTTGTGCTGTGGGATGGAAAGAGTTACGGGTCGATAACAAACGTATTTGAACTCCTGAAATCGAACAAGAATGTTGTACTTTACTTCGGGCCGGAAAAAGAATTTTACGATCTGAATACTATCGACGACATCGATCTCATCTTAAGCAAGTGTGCGCCGAAAACACTTGAGATGATCAGTAAGAAGAACAGACTACCGGCATCATTCAGTAAAGATCGTGAAAGCGCACAAACATCTTTTGCTTTTTCATAACATCACTCAACTTTTTCCAGTTATCGGTGCTGTAGTCTGAAGGCCGTGATGTTTGATTGTAAATCATGAATATAAGCTCAAACCGCAATCGGCGCCGGTATGGACGGGTGCGCCTGGTGACCTGGGCCATCATCAGGGTGAGCAGGGAATAGGAGGCGATGTTGAACGCTTTAGTGACATCCAGGTTTTTAGCCAAATCGCTTCGGGCAACTTCAGAGTCTGAAGACAGACCATCGATTTACTGTAAAAAAACCTGAAACATACCATCATCTCTGGATATATAGCTTGATTAGCTGTAGTCAATTGGCTACAATAATAATCATGGTCAGGGTTGTCCATTACGTCTCGGAAGATGGAAAAGATTACTTTGATATTTGGTTTCGTAGTCTGTCTCTGCAAGCGCGGTCCCGAATTCAGACACGTATTGATCGAGTGGAGATCGGTAACTTCGGAGATTGCAAGAGCGTTGGTAGAGGCGTGTTTGAGCTCAGGATTGACTTCGGTCCTGGATACAGGTTGTATTTTGGCCGGGACGGTGATGACCTTGTGATAGTGTTGGGCGGCGGGACAAAGAAACGACAATCCCGCGATATAGCACAAGCCCAAATCCATTGGGACACTTACAGGCAGGAGAAACGAAATGCCAATTAAAGAACACAAGGCAAGCGATTATCTTAAAACACAGGAAGATATCGTTGCTTACCTGAATGCTGCCGTCGAGGACATGGGGGACGACCCGCGCCTGTTGATGAAAGCCTTTCGCAACGTTGCCGAAGCGCAGGGCGGCATTTCAGCGCTTGCGCGTCAGTCCCGGCTTGACAGGGTCGCCCTGTCCCGGGCCTTGTCCGGCCTAAGAAATCCGCGCCTCGACACACTCGCAAAGGTATCAGCCGCCTGCGGCGTCAAGCTTCGGTTCTCGATGTAAAAGCGAATTGGTCAAGATTGCTGTTGATCCATACAGTTACCGGGGAGAGTAAAGACCACTGGCGCTGGCCGAAGATGCGGAAGATATCCGGGCGGCAAACAAAGCTCTGGATGAGTTGGCTGCCGAATGAATTCAGGTTCAGCACATCCATCTCTTCAAGGCGATGATCCATATTTGTTACGCGTTCATCGATTTGTGTGCGAACAAATAAGTTTGTAACTGCTCGGGTGGGACTATAATGCCCGCGGGTTCTGTGGTGGTAGTGCGGTTGTTCTGGAAGCTGCGGCCTGTCGGGGACGTTTATTCAGCTGACGGGCGGTTATTCTTGGTCGGATTTTTTGTTGTTTGTGTACTTTGTAA
>JAPOQU010000055.1 GCA_026710545.1 Gammaproteobacteria bacterium
ACGTCCCTGTACGCAACCCTGCGGGCAGCCTTGCTGTGCAAATCGGCTGTCCTGCCGATTTGTCATTGCATACGTCCCTGTACGCAACCCTGCGGGCAGCCTTGCTGTGCAAATCGGCTGTCCTGCCGATTTGTCATTGCGTTTCCTGGTGAGACATCCGGGCAAGGGTACTAGTTCCGGGACAGGCTGTAGACATAGGCGGCCAGCAGGTGGGCCTTGGCTTCGCCGAGAAACTCCTCGTGGGGAGGCATGACGTTTTCAAATCCGTTGGCGATACCTTCGACTATGCGATGTTTCGAAGCGCCGTGCAGCCAGATATCATCCGCCAGGTTCGGCGCGCCGAACAGCGGATTGCCGGTACCGTCTTCGGCGTGGCAAACCGCGCAATATGACTGGTAGATCGGTCCGCCCCGTCCGGCCGCGACCGGATCGAACAGGCGATCGCTCAGGGACAGGACGTGATGGGTCACGTCGTCAATATCCTGATCGCTGATGATGTCCTGCCAACCGGGCATCAGACCCTCCCTGCCTTTGAGGATGGTAGTCTTGATGGCTTCGGGGTCGCCGCCGTAGAGCCAGTCATTATCCCGCAGATTCGGGAAACCCCGGGCGCCGCGCGCATCGGAGCCGTGACAGGTGCTGCAGTAATTGGAAAACAGCCGTTTGCCCACTTCCAGCGCGGCCGGGTTGCCGGCCAGGGTTTCCAGGTCTTCATTCAGAAACTGATTGAACAAGGGACCGTAGTTTTGTTCCGCTGCCTGCATTTCCGCCTCGTATTGACTGATTTGACTCCATCCCAGAATTCCGCCGAATGCGCCCAGGCCGGGGTAGAGTACCAGGTAGATAATGCTGAAGATAAGAGTGATGTAAAACAGGTTCAGCCACCAGCGCGGCATCGGGTTGTTGTATTCCCGCAGGTCCACGTCCCACACATGGCCCGTGGTGTCCGGTTCTCCATCGGCGCGGGTCGTCTTTCCTCCGGTGTACCTGACGAACAGTATAATTAACGCGACAATGGAGGCAATGGTCGTGACCATGATAAAAATACCCCAGAATGGTCCGGTAAAATCAGCCATGGATATCGTCCCCATCTTCTTCAAGCGGGATATTGCCGGCCTCTTCGAAGGATTTCTTGCGCTTGCCGCCGAAAGCCCAGATGACGACCGCCACGAACAGCGCCGCTATCACCAGCGTCCAGATTGTCTGGATTAACGCAATATCCATCGTTGTCAACGCCTGGTTTTTACTGCGGTACCCAGTACCTGCATGTAAGCTATCAGTGCATCCATTTCAGTTCGTCCGCGCACCTGTTCCGGGGCATCCTCCAGGTCCTCGTCAGTATACGGCACCCCCATCCGCTGCATCGCCTTCATCCTTGTCCTGATGCTGGTGTGATCCAGCGGAACGTCCTCCAGCCACGGATAGCCCGGCATAATGGATTCCGGCACCAGGTCCCTGGGGTTGATCAGGTGTATTCGGTGCCATTCGTCGTTATAACGTCCGCCGACGCGGTGCAGGTCGGGACCGGTCCGTTTGGATCCCCACTGGAAGGGATGGTCATACACAAACTCGCCGGCCAGGGAATAATGCCCGTAACGTTCCGTTTCAGCGCGAAACGGGCGGATCATCTGTGAATGGCACACGTAGCAGCCTTCCTTGATATAAACATCCCGCCCGGCAAGTTGCAGCGCGGTGTACGGTTTCAGCCCCGCGACCGGTTCCGTGGTGGAATGCATGAAAAACAGCGGCACGATCTGTACCAGTCCGCCGATGCTGATCACGATCAGGATCAGGATGATCATGTAACCGATATGGGTTTCTACTTTTTCTTGAGAAATCTTCACAATTCAACCTTCCTGTCAGGTGCTTGCCGGCAGGGGTATGGGAGCCTCCACGGGTTTTGCGCCGGCAATGGTTTTCCAAAGGTTATAGGCCATGATTATCACTCCCAGCAGGAACAGGCCGCCGCCCAGGAAGCGGATCAGGTAAAACGGGTGCATCGCCTGTACCGTCTCGACGAAATTGTAGGTCAGGGTGCCGTCGTCATTGACTGCCCGCCACATGAGGCCCTGCATGATGCCGGCCACCCACATGGAAGTGATGTACAGCACGACACCGATGGTTGAGGTCCAGAAATGAACCTCGATCAACCTGACGCTGTAGATCTCCCGGCCGAATAGACGGGGAATGAGATAATAGATGGCGCCCAGTGAGATCATTGCCACCCATCCCAGCGCGCCCGAATGGACGTGTCCCACGGTCCAGTCCGTGTAATGTGACAGGGCATTGACCGTCTTGATGGACATCATCGGCCCTTCAAACGTGGACATGCCGTAAAAGGATACGGCGATGATCAGGAACCGCAGAACCGGGTCGGTGCGTAATTTATGCCAGGCGCCGGACAAGGTCATGATGCCGTTGATCATGCCGCCCCAGGATGGGGCCAGCAGAATCACCGACATCAGCATGCCCAGTGTCTGCGTCCATTCCGGCAGGGCGGAGTAATGCAGGTGGTGGGGGCCGGCCCAGATATAGGTAAAAATGAGCGACCAGAAATGCACGATGGACAACCGGTAGGAATACACCGGACGGTTGACCTGTTTGGGGATGAAGTAGTACATCATTCCCAGGAAACCGGCGGTAAGGAAGAAACCGACGGCATTATGGCCGTACCACCACTGCACCATGGCGTCCTGTACGCCGGCGTAGATGGAATAGGACTTGGTGAGACTGACCGGGATGGCGAGGCTGTTGAAGACATGCAGGATCGCGATGGTAATGATGAAGGAGGCATAAAACCAGTTGGCGACGTAGATGTGCTTGATCCGGCGGCGTTTGAGGGTGCCGAAGAACACCAGGGCGTAAGCAACCCAGACGATGGTGATTAACACGTCTATGGGCCATTCCAGCTCGGCGTATTCCTTCGAAGTGGTGATCCCCAGGGGCAGGGTAATGGCCGCGAGCACGATGACCGCCTGCCAGCCCCAGAAGGTGAACGCGGCCAGGCCGTCGCTGCAGAGTCTGACGTGGCAGGTGCGCTGAACGATGTAATAGGAAGTCGCAAACAGGGCGCTGCCGCCGAAAGCGAAGATTACCGCGTTGGTATGGAGCGGCCGCAGCCGGCCGAAGGTCAGCCAGGGAACATCGAAATTGAGCGCGGGCCAGACCATTTGCGCGGCAATCAGAACACCGACCGCCATTCCCACAATGCCCCAGACGACGGTCATGATGGCGAACTGCCGCACTACCTTGTAGTTATACGTTTCTCCTGTTGTTTGTACGTCATTTCCATCCATTTTTAGTGTCGATCAGGTGTCGGAGTTCCGAATGATGCCTTCGTATAGTTTTTGGTATTGGGTGAGAACCACGTCGCCGAATAACGGGTCTTCCACCTGGGAAATCTTGTCGTTGATCAGCTGCCATTCAGAGTCTTCAAGCGTATTTTTTGCCTTCGGGAAAATAGACCCTTCCTCCATATCCATGTGTTTCCACAACAAATCAATATAGGCTCTGGCGTTCTCCAGAATCCTGTCCATGGGAATTATCGCCCCGTTGATTACACCATTAACCGCAGCTTTCAAGGTTTGTCCGGTAACCGCCAGTTGCCTGTGTTCGTTGTTGAGTTCGAGCACCTGTTCCGAACAGTCGGGCTCCAGCGCGCCCAGTACATCGAAAATAAGTTCTTCGTGGGGATGGTGGTAAGTATCAGGATAACTGACCATGTAGTTCGCTATGTCGTACATGCGTACGAAGTCGGGTTCTTGTCCTCGTTCAAGTTTGTCCGCTTCCGCACTTAACAGGTTCAGCAGAACTGCATAGTTCTTGTGATCCTGGTGGAGAGTGTCAATCAGCGCGGCCATCGTTCTCACAATCATGGGTCGGATGACAGTATATCAGTTATTTTTCATTTTTATGACTACTTGTGATACACAAATCCCTCTCACCTGATTCACTGCCGCGTTTAAATTTGGAGTATTCTACCGGGTATGAGCAAGCCCACGGAAAAACATATAATGGCATCTGCGCAGTTCCTCGCCTATGACAGTGAACGCATGCAGGAAAGCTTTGTCCGCAACGTGGACGCCGCCGCCAGGGAGACTACCTTGCTCGTTGAGGGAATTACCTGTCCGTCCTGCATCCGGAAAATAGAACAGGGTCTCGGCGGACTGCCCGGAGTGTCCGAATGCACGATTAATTTTACCAGTCATCAGGCCAGTGTGCGCTGGGATGCCGAAACTGTGCGCTTCAGTGAAATCCTGGACAGGATAGCAAGGCTGGGATACCGGGCCTATCCCTGCGGGGGGCAGCGCGAACAGGCGTTGTTTAACGAACAGCGCCGTTCCGGTTTGCTGCGGATCGGCCTGGCAGGCGTATTGGCCATGCAGGTAATGATGATATCTTTTGGTCTCTATGCCGGGCAGGAGTCCGGTATCGACGAGAATCTCAGGGACTTTCTGCGCTGGGTTGCCGGGGTTTTGACTTTGCCGGTTCTCGTCTATTGCGCAAGGCCGTTTTATTCCGGCGCGTTTTATGGTCTGCGCAGGCTGACGCCGGGAATGGACGTGCCGGTCAGCCTGGGTATCAGCATTGCGTTTGCCGGCAGCGTATGGGCAACGTGGGCGCAGTCGGAACACATCTATTACGATTCCGTTGTCATGCTGGTGTTTTTTCTTTCGCTCAGCCGCCACCTGGAGTTCATGGCAAGACACAAGGCAAACGGGCAGCTTGCGGGGTTGAAAAAAATTATCCCGGCTACTGCCGTCAGGCTGGTGGACGAAGGCGCCGGACAAAGCCGCGCAACCATCCCGGTGGCGGAACTGCGGCCCGGTGACTGCGTTGCGGTGCGTCCGGGAGAAGTTATTCCGGCAGACGGTACGGTGCTCCGTGGGCAAACTGAGGTCAACGAAGCGATAATCACGGGCGAGAGTCTGCCGGTCAGCAAAGGACCGGGCGCGCGCCTGATAGGCGGGAGTACAAATATCACATCACCCTTGCAGATGCTGGTGGAAAAGGTCGGGCCGGGGTCTGTCCTGGTGGATATTACCGGGATGGCGGAACGCGCGCAGGCCCACAAATCCCGGCTGACGGGGTTCACCGACCGGGTCGCATCCTGTTTCATCGTCTGTGTCCTGGCGCTTGCTGCAGCGGTCGGGCTGTACTGGTGGCAGGTTGACCCGGCGCTGGTGCTACCCGTGACAATTTCGGTTCTGGTTGTCACCTGTCCCTGCGCGCTGGCGCTGGCGACACCCAGCGCCGTCACTTCGGCGTCAGCGGCATTGATGAAACGAGGGTGTGCCTGTAAATCTTCCGACGCGCTGGAACAGCTTGCCAGGGCCGACGATGTAATTTTCGACAAAACGGGGACCTTGACGACGGGAAAACTGAAACTGGGTGGTGTGATGCCTTATTCCGGCATGGATGCGCAGCGCTGCCTGGCGATCGCCGCTGCCCTGGAAAAGGATTCCGAACATCCGGTCGGCAAGGCGCTGGCACGGGCCGGCGCAGATGAATACATTTCTGCTGACGACCTGTTGAATCATCCGGGTGGCGGCATGTCCGGACGCGTCGGCGGGCATCAATATTTTGTCGGCAGCCGGCGTTATATTGAGGCGCAGGCAGGGATTGCGGGAGCGCAGGATAACCGTGGAACCGGCGCCGCACCGACCGCGTTCCTGGCGGATGCAAATGGAATTCTGGCTGCTTTTTCCTTTGTTGACGAACTTCGGCCTGAAGCTGCCGGGCTGATAAAACTTGTCAGGAACGGCGGAAAAAAAACCATATTACTCAGCGGGGACCGCAGTGAGGCGGTAGCTGACATTGCGGCGCAACTGGAGTTTGACGAAGTCCGCTGCGAACTGGACCCCGGCGACAAACTGGAATTTCTCCAGCGCAAAGCCAGGGCAGGCCGCACGACAGTTATGCTGGGAGACGGTATCAACGATGTTCCGGTGATGGCCGCCGCTGATGTGGCCGTTTCCATGAATGATGCCACGGACCTGGCCAAGGTTCATTCCGATATTGTCATTTTGAATGACAACATGGAAAATGTCGGCTTTATCGTTGTGCTGGCGAACAAGACCATGAACATAATCAAACAGAACATCTCGTGGGCGGTGGGGTATAACCTGGTCGCGTTGCCCGCTGCCTGCATGGGGTTGCTGGCACCGTGGATGGCTGCCATCGGGATGTCCCTGAGTTCACTCCTGGTGGTCCTCAATGCATTGCGGTTGATCGCAACAAAAAATCCACCGCGTACAGCCTAGTAAGGGGTCAGGCAATTGGAAATAATTTATTTGCTGGTTATCATCTCCCTGGTCCTGGTCCTGGTAATTTCCTGTGTATTTTTCTGGGCAGTGAAAAGCGGTCAGTATGACGACCTGGAAGGCCCGCGCCACCGGATACTGGGCGACGATGACTCCATTCAGAAAGATTAGCCGCGGTGTTACGCGGATAGAATCCCGGTAAAAAATAACCGATTGAATCCTGACCATGCATGATCTGCAACAACTGGCCTTGATCTGGGCCAGCGTTTTCATCGCTTCGTGGCTGGCGGCAAAGACCAAGCTTACACCGGTGCTGTATTTCCTTGCCGCGGGTTGCGTTATGGTCAACCTAGGCTGGTTGCCCGGCCACAGTACCCCTTTCATCGCAGGGATTTCCGAAGTGGGTATCATCCTGATCATGTTCGCGCTGGGGTTCGAGGCAAACCCGGGGCACTTTGTGCGTAGCATGAAACGCAGTTGGGGCATTGCCCTGTTCGGCGCCCTGGCCCCGTTCATCGCCGCGTATTCCTGTGCGCAGTATTTCTGGGGAGATGGCAAAATCGCCCTGTTGTGTGGCCTGACCATGACCGCGACAGCCGTATCGCTCACCATGGTGTCACTGAAAAGTGAAGGGCTGCACCTGTCGGGGGCAGCCACCGGCATCATGACTTCGGCAATAATAGATGATATTGCCTCCCTGGCCCTGGTTGCGATCCTGATACCGATAGCCACGGGCGCAGGGGAGTTATCCGTCACCGGGATAGGAATAATTGTATCCAAGGCGCTGCTGTTTTTTATCCTGATTGTCATTATCGCGATCTGGATCATGCCGCACAGCGCGGAGAAGGGATTACTGGCCCGCTACCCGATTCTGCGCCGTTTCGGAATGATCAACCTGCTCGCGGTAGATAACGGCAGTAAGGCCACCCTGGGCATTTTACTGGTTGCCATAGCAATCAGCCTGCTGGCCCATTACCTGGGCCTGCATCCGGCCATCGGCGCCTACATGGCAGGTCTGATCATCAAGGAGGAATACTTTCATTTCGGCAAAACAGAAAACAAGCGCGCGCTGTACCAGGATACCCGGAGGATCATCGATGATGTGGCCTTCTCGTGGATCGGTCCAATCTTTTTCGTTAACCTCGGCACTAATTTGGTATTCAATGCGGACATTTTCACTTCCGTCCTTGATGAGGCCCTGATCCTGCTTGGCAGCGTGTTTATTGCCCAGGTGATCTCAGCCTCTGCCGCAGCGCGTTACACGGGTAATTTTAACTTGCAGGACTCCGTCATGATCGGGTTCGGCATGCTGGGCCGGGCGGAACTGGCGTTTGTGGTGATGAATATAGCCTACACGCAACACGGCATCTTCACCGAGGAAGTATTTTACACCCTCATGATTACCATATTCTGGCTTAACGTCTCGGTGCCGGTCACCATCAGGTTCTGGCGGCCCTATTATTCAGGAGAAAAACCGCTGCCAGCGATTTTTAGAATTACGAATTAGGAATTACGAATTAGGAATTAGGAATGAATGTGCCGCCGGTGGCGGCGGTTTTTCAATGCATCTTATGTCTTTCGCAAGTTGGGTCAAAGCACACAGTTACGTAACATCCCCAATTCCTAATTCCTAATTCGTAATTCCTAATTCGTAATTGACAAGTTGTCCGGGCAAATGACGTCCTGCCAGATGCCCGGACAGGCCACTCACGTGATGGTTTCGGTTCTGACCATGTCCCTCCACCATCAGCACAGTACTTCCTGTACTGATTCGGTCCAATAGAATGAAATGTTCACGTAACAGACTTCATCTTGTTGGACAGGCATGGGAAGTATACCGGGGCAGGAGGGTGAAGAATGTGAGAAATATCACATTTTGATAAAAATAATTCAGATAAATGAATGCAGCCTGCAGGACGGCTATTTTTTATAAGTACCAGCCGTATCCTGGACCATGTTTTCAAGCTTTACCACGTCGTTAATCCGTAATGAGTTTTTCCCTTTATGGACCAGGCCGGATGATGAGAGTTGAGTCAACTCACGCGTTATTGCTTCCCGGTGAGTACTGATACGGCTGGCAAGGTCAACGTGCCTTGGCGCGGGCGAAATCGTCGCGGTATTGGCATCATCCATATTCTGCCAGGCCATTCTCAGCAGCTCGGCATGGATTCTGTTCCTGACATCCAATGAACTGAATTCAACCACACGCTCTGATAACAGCCTGACCAGGCGGGCAATTCGCGCCAGTGTCCTGGTCATGATCGAAGGGTAAAGGTCTACGAGCCATAAAAAACACTCTGCCGAGATGGCTGCGAGGACAGTCTCACTCAAGGCTGAAACGTACGCGGACCTGGATTGGTTATCGACAGCCGCAATCTCACCGAACATTTCCCCCGCGGCCTGGTCACGGAAACTAATCTCCTTTCCCGAAGCGGAACAAGTTGCAATCCTGACCCTGCCGCTGATGATGAAGTAAACATCGTTATCAACATCATCGTGGGAGGTAATGGTATCTCCGGCAGCGAACTTCATTCCCCGGCATTTATCCGCAACTACGTTACGTTCATTGAAGGAGAGGTCATAAAATAATTCAATCGCAGACAATGAACCCGCACTTATCTCAATGGATGTTTTTGCCATTTGTTATGCTCCTGTCAAATATTCCGTGTATGTACCCGGCTGAGATATGTCCTCGTGTTCCATTCCGTGTACGCTGTCGCTCAGTGGTTTTCCCGGCCCCCGGCAAGTGAAGAATGATGGTTCAGTATTTCAGGATGGAGCCTGGCATAGTCAGGAAAGTGTTCCAGCATTATCCTGCTGATGCGCCGGTGCAATTTCTGCCTTACACGTTTTAACATGCTCTGGTACGCGACCGCGCGCATCAATGTCCATTTGAATGCGTACCTGGCGTCATTTCCATTTCCTGTCCTTAACAGTAACCCTGACCTGCACAGGGAATTCAATGCGGGATAGAGCTTCTTCGGATGATGAGCCCAGACCTTTGCCAGCATGTCATAGCTGAATTCACGACCCAGTGCGGCACATATCTGCGCCACTTCGCGAGAGGATGAATCCTGGTCCAGCCGCGTCATTAACACGGTGCGCACTTTTCCAGGTATTTCAGTATCTTCAAGGAGTTGCGGAAGATTCCTGCTTCCCGGGCGCCATGCCAGCAGCGCGGTTCCGGTTAATTCTTCCAGGAAGAAGGGGATGCCGTCAGCTTTATCAACAATTCGGGATACGAGACTGGCAGGAATACGTATTTCTCCCGATATCCGGCGAATCAACAATTCTGCAGCAGATCGGTTAATGGGTGACAGGGAAATTCTTTCCACGTGATCGCGTTCGAGCCATGAGACGGGTGGCCTGAATTGAAGCCGGCAGGAGATTGCCAGCAGCACCGGCTTGCCGGGGATCTGCATGATCAATTCAGTAAGCAGTTCCAGAGCCCACGGGGTTAACCATTGTGCATCTTCCAGGATGATAAGACAGGGTCTCGTTTCATCAGGGTTCCCGGTCAGGCTTTGCCTTGCACCGGCATCACCGGAAAGTGATCTGACAGTTGCCTGCATACGCGCCAGGCAGGCGCGTATATCATCGTTCCCGTGCAATGGGGAACACTGGTAAATGAGCCGGTTGCAGCTTTCCGGGGGAACATGTGCGCATACCGTCTCCAGCAGTTTTGATTTTCCAATACCTGTCTCGCCGCAAATCAGTATAACCCTGCCGTCCCGGCGCCGGGCCCGGTTCCACTGCCGGATAACGTGTTTGAATTCCCCGTCCCTGCCAACCAGTTCCGACCCGTTGATTTTTCTGCCGTTGTGGAAGCGCGCACTCGAATCGGTTTCATCGGTCACCTGCCACAGCATCTGTGTTTTTTCAAATCCCGCTAACGAGCGCAGACCGATTTTTTTCAACCTGAAACGGTTTTGTACGAGGTTACGGGTCTCGGTACTGACGATGACTGTTCCGGGTTGTGCCATCGACTGTAATCTTGCAGCCAGGTTTGGAGCCTGGCCGATTACGGTTTTCTCCGGCACAGAACCGGTTCCTGCAGAGTTCCCGACGACGACCAGTCCGGAGGCAATCCCTATTCGAACGGAAATACTGTTGCCTGCCCCGTCCGTCAGTCCTGTTTTACGTGTTTTAAATGAATTAAGCAGATCCAGGGCAGCATACACCGCTCGTTCCGCGTCATCTTCATGGGCCTGGGGATATCCGAAACAGCTCATGGTTCCGTCACCCACATAGCCTGCCGTGAAGCCGCCATAGAATTTGATGGTTTCAACGCAAAGATTCCGGTATGTCTGTATCAGTTGCAACAGGTCTTCCGGGTCCAGCCTTGTGGCCAGGCCGGTCGAATTAACCAGATCGCAGAACATGATGGAGAGGTAGCGGCGTTCAACCCGGTTGATAGGGTCGGTGGTATCCGGTAGTTCAAAGCCGTTACCCCGACGGTAACAGGCATCGTCTTTTCCGGCCATCCCGGGCAGCGGGCTCCTGCAACTCCCGCACAACCGGGAATTCGGTTCCCGGCCTGAGGCGTAGCCGCGGTACTGCAGTACCAGTGAAGTTCCGCACCGTGAGCAGAAAGATCGCTGGTTATGGCTTGTGAAACGTGGAAGAGTGTCGTCCATTACAGCAACAACGGAGACGGGCCCGATGGCGGATAAGACTGGGCCGTGGTCAGAAATGATACAAAACGATCCATCGCTGTTCCAATCCCGAGAGATCCGAATTAGACTTTTCCATTTACAAACTTACTACCAGAACCACTTGTTAGTCATGTTGTGGCTTATAAAGGGTACAGCCTAAACCAGACATCTGTTACTGTCAATTCCCGGTTATCCGTTATTTGCCGCCCCGGTCAGCCATAGAATGCCTTAGCGACCGCATCATCGAATTCACTGAATTGGTTCTGCAAGGAGGTTGCCGCACTGAGTTGTCCCCTGGCCCTGATCTCACTGTGTTCACTGTGGCTGCCGACCCTGCCCGCATCCCACGAAAAATAATCCTCGTTCAGGGCATCGGCACAGAAACGGGCGGCCAGTTCGAGGTAAATCGTCAGCGTTGCCTGCGGGATGGCCTGCCATTCCTCACGGGTGAGCAAATCTCCTGCATGACCGGCATAACCGTCAAGCGCGGCGCGGCAATGGGCCACGGAGAAGCATCCGTCAACCGTATCTTCCCCGGGCGGGTTGCACCAGGAGCGCAGGGCATCGCCGATTTCCAGGTAGACCGGCATCCTGGCGAGGGTGTCAAAATCGACCATGCACTTCACGTCCCGGTCGTCGCCGGTAAAGATGAAATTGGATATTTTCGGATCACCGTGAACCAGGCGTTCGGCAACTGCAGGCAATGGCGGCAATTGCTCCAGGCGCGCCAGGATAGCATTACCCAGTGGCTTGACGGCATCATACCTGTCATGGCCCTTGCTGTTCTCCAGGGTATCTTCCAGGTGACGTGTATGGCGGGGGGTATCATGAGTACCCGGGCGGGAGGTCTGTAACTCGTAATCCAGCAGCGCCAGTGCCCCGTGCATACGGCCCAGCATGGCGCCGGCCGCCCTGGCCAGGTCCGGGTGCCGTACCTGTTGATGGATATTGCCGCTGATGTAATTGAACAGTCGCCAGATGCGGCTGTGTTCCCGGTGAAACACCATCCCGTCCCGGGCGGGCAGTATCCTCGGGGTCAACAGTCCTGCTTCCTCCAGATGGCGGGTTACCACGTCGATATCCAGGTTGATACCGGGAGGAAACATCCCGTTTACCGCCTGCAGGATATAATCCGGGCCGTTAACATCCGTAACGTGATAAGTCCTGTTGATCAGGCCGGATTTGACCGGATGCACCCGGGCAGGGATGATGTCATAAGCCGCAAGGACATCCCGGATCTGTTCAGGGATCGGCGCATTCATGGACCGAGAGAATCTCATACCGGCACAATTCGCGCAATTCCTGCTTTACGGTCACAGCAGGACGGCAGGTTTAAGAGGCAGCCCTCCAACCGTCAGGACCTGGTTAAACTGCGGTCAGGTGAACAAAAACATGAACAAAAACGGTATTTGCGCGTGTCCGGTTCTTGTAATAGAATAATGTGCCGACCGGAACATGACCGATTTTAAGAATTTCATATTGATTTAATGTTTCCTGTTGTATAATTTGCCGTTGTCGGCTTGACTCTCGCCGGAACAGGCAGAATACTAAAACAAAAACAGGTGGATATCGAAAAACTGTTCTGATTGAATTGGACCATGCAGCCTGGCTGCAGGGATTTTTGAAGTTTGCCTTACATCATCACCGCTGGGGAGGTTATTTCCTTATGGATACTATGAAAATATTAGTAACTTTCAGCAAGTTATTAATGTTGAGTCTTGTATTTGGATTCAGTTCGGCCATATACAGCCAGGATGCGATTGACCAGGTTGTGGACGAAGGCGTTGCCCGTAGCCAGGAGGCGGCAGAGTCACAGAAACGCATTGATGCAACATCGAGTGAGGCGGAGAAGATTGCATCGAGATACCGGCGTGAACTGAAAGTCATAGACGGATTGAAGGTCTATAACGCGCTGTTACAGAAGCAGGTTGACGATCAAAACCGGGAAAAACGCACGATAGCAGAATCCATTGATGAAATAGCAGTCGTGGAACGCCAGATCTTCCCCCTCATGCTCAGAATGGCAAATACCCTGGAACAGTTTGTCGAGCTTGACCGCCCCTTTCACATGGAGGAACGCCGCAAAAGGGTAGCGGATGTGAAAGCGTATATCGGTGATGCCGGTATTACCGCAGCGGAAAAATTACGCCTGGTGCTTGAAGCCTATCGAATCGAGACGAGTTTCGGCGGTGACCTGGATGAATACAGCGACGTAATCGAGATCAATGGTCAGGAACGACCGGTGAACGTACTGCGCTTCGGTCGTCTTGTGCTGGCCTACCAGACCGACGACGGCAAGGAAAACGGCGTCTGGGATCAGGAGATGCGCCAGTGGGTGCCCCTGGATTCGGCGGAATATCGAAATTACATCCGCCAGGGGCTGAAGATCGCCAGGAAGCAGCTACCGCCCGACATATTCATCCTGCCGGTCAGCGCGGCGCAGTAACAGAGGAGAGCCAGACGTGAAATATTACAAACACCTAATCGTTGTTGCATTACTTTCAGGTTACCTGTCTCCTGCCGTTGCCGCCGATGACGCCATGTCGCTCGACACGCTGCTGGACCAGGTGCAGCAGGGCAGGATCGATGAATCCAAGGATAACGTGGCCAGGGAGGAGGCGTTTCAGCGTGACAAGGCAAACCAGGCTGCGTTAATGCAGAAAGCCAACCGGGAGCGGGCTAACCTGGAAGCTGTCAGTGAGCGGCTGGAGAAGGAGTTCGAGGCCAACCAGGACGATATAGACATCCTCAAGCAAGACCTGCAGGAAGCCCTGGGTTCATTAAAGGAACTGTTTGGGGTGCTGCAGACTGCTGCCGGCGATTCCCGGGCTACATTTGACTCTTCGCTGACCAATATTGAATACCCCCATCGCGGCGATTTCATGACCGAACTGGCGGAGAAGATGGGCTCCGGTAGTGAGTTGGCATCCCTGGAAGAGATCGAAGAGCTCTGGTTTGAGATCCAGCGGGAAATGACCGAAACCGGCAAGGTGAAGCGCTTCAGGGGAAATGTCGTCCTGCCTGATGGGCAGGAAGTGGAACAGGACATCATCAGGGTAGGCGTATTCAACCTGGTTGGCGACGGCAAATACCTGAAATATGACCCGGAAACGCAGAAGATTTCCGAACTGCTGCGCCAGCCGGAAGATCGCTTCGTCAACGGCGCCGAAGACCTGGATGAAGCTGAAGGCGGCTTTGTCCCGTTCGGCCTGGACCCGACCAAGGGCCAGTTGCTGGGCCAACTGGTCAACGTGCCCAGCTGGTATGAACGATCCACGACCCAGGGCGGGACGGTAGGCTGGATTATCATCGGCCTGGGTATCTTCGGCATCACGGTCGCCCTGCTCAGGATACTTTACATGATGGGTGTCGGCATGTCGGTTGCCAAACAGGTACGCAACCTGAGTAATCCGTCCACTAATAATCCACTCGGCCGGGTATTGCTTGCCTACCACGAGAACAAGGATATCGATGTGGAATCCCTGGAATTGAAGATGGGCGAGGCGGTATTACGCGAGGTCCCGAAGCTGAGCCGGTTAAACACCTTGATCAAGGTCATCTCCGTGGTTGCTCCGTTGCTCGGGTTGCTGGGAACGGTTATCGGCATGATCGTGACGTTCCAGTCCATCACCCTGTTCGGTACCGGCGACCCGAAACTCATGGCCGGCGGTATCTCCCAGGCTTTGATTACCACCATGCTGGGCTTGTGCGTTGCTATTCCGACGGTGTTCCTGCACAGTATGATGGCCGGCCAGAGCCGGAAGATCATCGAGACGCTGGAAGGTCAGGCAACCGGTTTTGTCGCCGAGGCGTCCGAACAACAGCACCAGAGTGCGTAGTCGATAAAGATAAATGGTTGATATCATCTATTCAATCCTGCGCGGCATTACTTCCCTGTTCGGTCTCGAACAGGGTTTCATCGATATGTGGGAATCCATACGTGATTTCCTGGAACTGGGAGGACCTGTTTTATACCTGGTAGCCCTGGTGCTGGCCATTATGTGGCTGTGCATAGTAGAAAGATTTATTTATTTCTCACTGCGCCAGCCGCGGCTGTCCGAGGATGCCGTCAAGCGCTGGGACACGCGCCCGGAAAGAAAATCCTGGAATGCCCACCGGGTGCGGGAAGCCATGATATCGGATGTCAAGATCCAGGCAAACCAATTCCTGGGAACCATCAAGGTATGTGTCGCCCTGTGTCCTCTGGTAGGTTTGCTGGGAACGGTGACAGGGATGGTCACGGTTTTCGAGGTGATGGCATTTCTTGGCACCGGCAACGCCAGGGCCATGGCGGCCGGGGTGTCGCAGGCCACGGTGCCGACCATGTCCGGCATGGTCGCGGCGCTGTCCGGTTATTTCATCAGTGTCTGGTTGCAGAGCAAGGCTGATTCAGAGGTCGAGAAATTGAGTGAGCACTTGACTATGGACCATTAACGTATCTGCTGTGAGGAAGGTTAACCATGCGTAGAATCACCAGTGTAACTACTGACGATGAATCAGAGGTCAACATCACTCCCCTGATAGATATCGTATTCATCATGCTGATTTTCTTCATCGTAACGGCGACCTTCGTCAAGGAGGCCGGTATCGACGTGAACAAACCTGACGCGCCGACTGCCGAAGTGAAGAAAAAAGCGAATATCCTGATAGCCATCGATGCCAACAACAATATCTGGCTGGATCGCAGGAAGATCGATGTCCGTTCCGTTATTCCGAATATCAAGCGTCTGCGCTCCGAGAACCCGGAGGGTTCCGTTGTCATTCAGGCGGATGAAGAATCCAAGAATAAAATGCTGGTCGAGGTCATGGACGCGGCGCGCCAGGCAGGCGTGACCAATATCGCGCTTGCAGCCGAAAAATAACGGCGTGTTTTAATGGTTGCCCGTACTCTACTTGTTGGCCGGTATGTCATTGCAGGGGGCTCTGCGCTTATTGTTGTGTTCGGCCTGTTCTGGCTTATGCAGTACCTGATTAATATAGCCGACCGTGAACTGGACCAGGATGAGGCGGGCAGGATGCTGGAGTTTGTCCGGGTCAATCCGGAAGAGGTGGTCAACCGGCGCAAACCGCCGCCGAGAAAACCGCCGCCACCGGACCAGCCACCGCCGGAACCGCCGCCTCCCTCCATGGACAACATAACTCCTGAAGCGCAGTCCGTACAGGTGTCGGCAGCCCCGGTGAATACGAATATCAACCTGGATGCCAGCGGTTTCGGACTGGCGCCCAGTGACGGAGAATACCTGCCCATCGTCAAGGTGCAGCCTATCTATCCCAGGCGGGCGCAGTCCCGGGGTATCGAAGGTTATGTCATTGTTGAGTTCACGGTGACCAAATCCGGTACCACCAAGGATATCCGCATAGTCGAGGCAGTACCCCCGGGTGTTTTTGACAAGGCATCCATGGCGGCAGCGGCCAAGTTCAAGTATAAACCCCGCGTCGTAGACGGCCAGCCGATCGAGGTTCCCGGCGTACAAAACAAGATCACTTTCGAACTGGAAGATTAGTTCCGGAGCCAGATACTCATGAGTACTCGCAGCGCAATGACCAAATCTACTTTTCTCTGCAACGTATTACTGGCGTTAACGTTTGTCATTACCCCTGTATTCGTTGTATCCACAATTCCGGCCGTATCCGCACAGGATTCATCGGATTCGGGAGAAAAGCGCAAAACCCGGAAAACGCCCTCCATGAGCGAGAAGGTGTATAAGAAACTGACGGAAGCACAGGAGCTGATAGAGGCAAAAGATTACGTTGCGGGGCTGGCGGCGCTGTCAGACCTGGCCAGTGAACCGAAGCTGTCGAACTACGAAAAGGCGCAGCTATATAATTATTTTGCCTATACCTATTTCACCCTGGAGAGATACGAGGACGCTATCGCTTCTTATGAACAGGTGCTGGCGCAACCGGATCTGCCCGAGGCGCTGGAGACCAATTCCTTATACACCCTCGCACAGCTTTATTTCATCATCGAAGATTATCAAAAGGCGGTCGATATCATCAACAGGTGGTTCACCGTGACCGAGAAGCCGACTGAAAACGCCTACATGCTGCTGGGACAGGGCTACTATCAACTGGAGCAGTACGAAAATTCCCTGGTCCCGCTGAAGAAGGCTTATGCCATGGTCAAGGGCCGCGGCGATATACCGAAACAGAACCTGTTGCTGCTGCTGCGGGTGGACTATTACAATCTCGGCGATTACGAGAATATGCTCGAGATATTAAAGGAACTGGTCGAGTTATACCCGAAGGTGGAGTACTGGCTGACCATGGCCGGTACTTATTCCGAATTGAAACGGCTGGACAAGCAGATGTCCATCCTGGAGATGATGTACGAGGCAGGATCACTGCAGAGAGGCAACCAGCAACTGAACCTGGCCAACCTGTATATGCTGCATGAGGCCCCCTACAAGGCAGCGGTGTTGCTGGAAAAGGGAATGGGCGAAGGTAAGATCGAGGAAAACATCAGGAACCTGAGATTGCTGTCACAGGCGTGGCTGCAGGCCCAGGAGAATGAGAAATCACTTCCGCCTTTAATACAGGCGGCAAAGCTGACCAAGGACGGCGAACTTGACATGCGCCTGGCCCAGGCTTATATCAATCTTTACAGGTATGATGAGGCCATTAAATCACTGCGGACAGCATTCAAGAAAGGCGGCCTGAAACGGCCCGACCAGGCAAATATCATGCTGGGCCTGGCCCTGTTTGAGACACAGAATTTTGATGACTCCCTGGAAGCCTTCCGTGCAGCCAGCAAAGACAAGCGGAGCCGCAAGGCTGCGGAGACCTGGCTGGGCTACGTAACCAGCGAGAAACAAAGAAAGAAACAACTCGAAGAAAGTCTGCAACAACGCCGCAGCTGATATAATCCGCAGATTTTCGCAGATTATTTTTCTTGCGAAAGTTTTAGCCGAATAGTCCCGACATTTACTCAAACGAACTGATGTCTGTAGTTCGTATGTGAGCGGATATAATCCCATAATCATGACTGAGTCAGTACAACGCGAATCCATGGAATATGACGTGGTCATTGTCGGCGGCGGCCCGGCAGGACTGGCCACAGCCATCCATCTCAAGACACTGGCGCAACAGATGGAACGGGACATCAGTGTGTGCCTGCTGGAAAAAGGTTCCGAGATCGGGGCTCACATTCTTTCCGGCGCCGTGGTCGAGACGCGCGCCCTGGACGAACTGATTCCTGACTGGAAACAGCGGGGGGCGCCATTAAATACACCAGTCAGTAAGGACCTTATGTATTTCCTGACCGGCGAAAAATCCGCCATCAGGGTGCCCGCTCCCTTCGTACCGGCAAGCATGCATAACCGGGGTAATTATATCGTCAGCCTGGGGAATGTTTGCCGCTGGCTGGCGGAGCAGGCGGAGGCGCTGGAGGTCGAGATATATCCCGGCTTCCCGGCCACTGAAATCCTCTTCGACGAAGCAGGAAGCGTGGCAGGCGTTGCAACGGGAGATATGGGCATATCCGCAGCGGGACAGCATAAGGACTCCTTTGAGCCGGGGATGGAACTGCGCGCCGGGTATACGGTTTTTGCGGAGGGCAGCCGGGGGCACCTGGGCAGGCAGCTCATCGACCGCTACAAGCTGGACGCGGACTGCGATCCGCAACATTACGGTCTGGGCATCAAGGAACTGTGGGAGGTCGCGCCGGAGAACTTCCAGGCAGGCCTGGTGGTGCATGGTTCGGGCTGGCCTTTGACCAGTGAGGCGTCCGGCGGTTTTTTCCTTTATCACCTGGATCAGAACCAGGTTGTAGTGGGATTGATCATAGACCTGAATTACTCCAACCCGTACATCAGTCCTTTTGATGAGTTTCAACGTTTCAAACACCACCCCGTGGTAGCGAAAACCCTGGCCGGCGGCAGCCGCCTGGCATACGGCGCCCGGTCAATCACCAAGGGCGGGTTGAATTCACTGCCGAAAATGTCCATGCCCGGCGCATTGCTCGTCGGGTGTGACGCGGGGACGCTGAATTTTGCCAAGATCAAGGGCACCCACACAGCCATGAAATCGGGTATGGTGGCCGCAGAAACCCTGATAGCGGAACTCAATACGGAAGGAGCGGGCGGCAAGGACCTGGTTGCCTATCGCGAGAATTTCCTTGCTTCCTGGGCTTACACTGATATCTACCGGTCACGGAATTTCGGCTCGGTCCTGCACAAACTCGGGATGTACCTGGGGGCCGCATTCAACCTGTTCGACCAGTCAGTCTTCTCCGGCAGGTTACCGCTGACCTTGCATGACAGGAAGGCGGACAACGAATGCCTGAAACCTGCCGCGGACTGCAAGGAAATCCACTATCCGAAACCGGATGGCGTACTGAGTTTTGACAAACTCTCCTCGGTATTCATTTCCAACACCAACCACGAAGAGGACCAGCCTTGCCACCTGACGCTGAAGGACGACAAGGTCCCTGTTGAGACGAATTTAAAGCTGTACGCTGCACCCGAGCAGCGCTACTGCCCGGCAGGCGTTTACGAGATTGTCACCGACGACAATCATCCGCGGCTGCAGATCAATGCCCAGAACTGCGTGCACTGTAAAACCTGTGATATCAAGGACCCGACCCAGAACATCGTCTGGGTTGCCCCCGAAGGCGGGGGAGGGCCGAACTATCCGGGGATGTGATTCAATTACGAATTAGGAATTACGAATTATAAGGAGGGTTCCTAATTCCTAATTCGTAATTCCTAATTCGTAATTCGTAATTATTACTTCACTCCCACTCCAGTTCGGAAAAGGCTTTGGTGACGTTACGCCTGTGGTTCTGTTCATGCAGCAGCCACCTGGTTTTTTCGTCCTTGCCTACGTTTTCCACCACGTCTTCCATGAACGTCCCCTTGTTGATTTCACTCCTGGTATCGTTTAACAGCATAGCAAGGTAATCGTCCTGTGCGCGTGCCGCTTCCGGCCAGGGCATGGTTATCGTACCGTGCCCGGGTATGACGTGATTCGCCTCCACTGATTTCAGTTTTTCCATGGTCTTCAACCAGCCCTTCAGGCTGGCGTCCAGGACCGGTATTCTGTCGATAAAAAGCAGGTCGGAGAGCCACAGGGTCCCGGTTTTTTTATCGTAAACCGACAAGTCGGTATAGGAGTGGGATGGGGGGTGCGCCGTGAGCGTAATTACCCGGTTGCCAAGGTCCAGGTCCAGTTCGCCGGATACCGCGATATCAGGGCCGATAATAGAACCGTCCCCGGGGTTTTCTCCCAGATCGGCAGTAAATTCAGACAAAAAGAATGGACGGTTATACTCCATTTCCTGGACCAGGTTTTCATGGCCGACAAACCTGGCCTGATCGTCTTTAAAGGCGGCGTTGCCCAGTACGTGGTCGTAGTGGATGTGGGTATTGATTACGTAACAGACGGGGAGGGAAGATATTTTTTTTACGGCTTCCCTGAGCTTGCCGCCGATACCGATGGAGCCACCCGTATCGATAACGGCGATACATTCATCCCCGATGATAAAGCCGATGTTGGCGATATCGTCGTGGTCAGCATGTTCCAGTTCAACGTGTTTGCCCTGGTGGACGTAAACCCCCGCGCTGATCTCGGTCAGGTTGAACGCCGCATTGTTGCCGGGAGAAGCACAGGTAATGCTGCCCAGCAATACCAGCGGCAACCATGCCCAGGAGAACGTACAGGCTGATTTCAAGGTGTATGGGTTAACATTCATTGATTTATTCACGCCGGTCAGTTTAGTCATCAGGCACCAATACGGCACGCTGTTAATCATAAGCAACATTTTGCTTGTAGTCTTTGGAAATTTAGACTAACTTTAGATTGTGTTCTATTCAATTCGATTTTACCTAACTTTCCGGAGGATTTTATGTTCGAATATGAGCAGGAGATCGTCAATGTATTACTGAGTGAAAATGAAAATTTTAAGCGACTGCATTCAAGACATGGCGAATTGAAGGAGAAAGTAAAGGATGCCAATTCAGGAATTGCACCATTGGATGGCTACGCGTTAGATAACCTGAAAAAAGAAAAATTGCACGTTAAGGATCAAATGGCGGCTATCATAAATCATTATCGTCAAAACCGCCTCAACTGAGCTTCCCGCGACAATAGTCAAATACCAAAAACCCGCTTGTATGAACAACCCCGCAACAGCGGGGTTTTTTTATACCAGCGCCAGCCGCCCGCCAATGAGCAGCAGCATCAAGGCAAGCAGCATACGCATGAGTTTTTCCGGCAACTGCACGCCGGTATGGCTGCCCAGGTAGATGCCCGGAAGCGAACCGATTATCAGGCTGAGCAGTAACTGGAAATCCACTGATCCCAGGTGCCAGTGGCCCAGGCCCGCTATCGCGGTAATGGGGATCGCGTGGGCGAGGTCCGTACCGACGATCCTGACCGTGCTGAACCTCGGGTAGAGAAAAAACAGAAATGCTGCGCCAAGAGCGCCGGCCCCGACCGAAGAGAGGGTTACCAGTATGCCGATGATTACACCGGCAAGGATCGTCATCGGAGTGCGTAATTTCCTGTGAATTGTACGTATAAACTGGAATGGCTCAGTTCGGCCCAGGGACTGTAACCGGCTTTTAAACAGGATGACCAGAGACGTCAGGATCAGGGCGATACTGAGCGTAGAGGTAATGATGGGTTCATAGTTGATACCCATTTTCGCCAGTTGCTTAAGTATGAATACGGCAGCCAGCGTAGCCGGGATACTGCCGGTGGATAATAACCTGACCACCCTCCAGTCAATAGTCCCCTGTTTCTGGTGGGGGAAAATACCACCTGCCTTGGTAATTGCAGCATATAACAGGTCGGTACCGACCGCTATCGATGGTTTAATGCTGAATACCAGCACAAGGATGGGCGTCATCAGGGAGCCGCCGCCTACTCCGGTAAGACCAATAATAAAACCGACGACAAACCCGGCAAAGGTAAAACCAATATCCATCAGAACAACGAAAATACCCGCATTCAACAAAAGGATGCCAGTCTACGTGTAATCATCTATACTTAAAAGTAATTATTTCCCATATTTTTAGAACTTAACGTCATAAGAAACCTGAAATGCAGGAGTAGCAAAGATGAAATTGCAGCAGTTGCACTATATCCGGGAAGTTGCCAAACACGGACTTAACGTGTCTGCCACTGCCGACAGGCTTTATACTTCCCAGTCAGGGATCAGCAAACAGATCCGCATGCTGGAGGATGAGTTGGGCTTGAAGATATTCCAGCGCGGCGGTAAGCACCTGACCGAAATTACCCAGGCCGGCCAGGTGATTATCTCTCTTGCCGGCGAGATCCTGGATAAAGTTGATAAACTGAAACAGGTAGCCCTCGAATTTACCGACGAAAACAAGGGCACGCTTTCGATCGCCACGACCCACACCCAGGCGCGCTATGTTTTGCCCCCCATAGTTCGGCACTTCCGCGGGAAGTACCCGCAGGTAGCATTGCACATGCACCAGGGCACGCCGATGCAGATATCCGAACTGGCCTCCAAGGGCACGGTAGAGTTTGCCATTGCAACAGAAGCCCTGGAATTATTTGAGAACCTGGTCATGATGCCCTGTTACCACTGGAACCGCAGCGTTATCGTTCCACAGGACCACCCGTTGACCCGGCTTGACGAGTTGACCCTGGAGGCTATTGCCGCCTATCCCATCGTCACTTATGTGTTCGGTTTTACCGGCCGGTCACAACTGGACCGGGCGTTTGACGAAGCCGGTCTGCGGCCACAGGTCGTCTTCACTGCAGCTGATTCAGACGTAATCAAGACCTATGTGAGGACAGGTATGGGAGCAGGCATCATGGCAAGCATGGCTTACGATGCAGTTCAGGACGCCGACCTTGTATCCATTGACGCCAGCCATTTGTTTGAACACGCCACCACCCGGATCGGCTTTCGGCGGGGGATATTCCTGCGAAATTACATGTATGATTTCATTGAACTGTTTGCGCCCCACCTGACGCGGCACGTGGTACAACAAGCGGCGCAGACGGATAACAAGAGACAACTGGATCAACTGTTCCAGGGGCTGGCATTGCCCGTTCTTTGAATATATGCGCAGTCGCCGGACCACAGCACGGCGCCGCCGGCAGTGAGTTTCTTTACGAAAGTGACATACAGCGTTATCCGCGGTTGCCGAAATTACCTGCGTGCAGGCCGCATTCCTTCCTGGTTGCCTCTTCCCACCACCAGCGGCCGGCGCGCTCATGCTGGTTCGGCAATACCGGACGGGTGCAGGGTTCGCAACCGATACTGATATAACCCCTGTTATGCAACTCGTTGTACGGTACTCCATTTTCCCGGATATAGGTCCAGACCTGCTCCGAAGTCCAGTTCGCCAGGGGATTGAATTTATACAGCGTATGTCCGGCAGTCGAGAATGCAGCGTCGGCCTCCATCACGGGCACGTTCGCCCTGGTCGGGCTCTGGTCTTTACGCTGACCTGTGATCCAGGCATCAACGGTATGCAGTTTCCGGCGTAACGGTACGATTTTACGAACCCCGCAGCACTCCTTGTGCCCGTCCTTGTAGAAACTGTAGAGGCCTTTTTCACTGACGAATTTTTCCAGTTGTGCGGTATCAGGCGACAATACTTCCAATCTGATGTTATAGCGTTCCCTGACCTGTTCCAGAAAACGATAAGTCTCGATATGCAGGCGGCCCGTATCCAGGGAAAACACCTGGAGGTCCGGGTTTATCCGGCTCGCCATATCGACGAGCACCACATCTTCCGCGCCGCTGAAAGAGATGGCTATGCTGTCAAAATTCCGGTAGGCAAAATCCAGTACTTCGTCCGGGCCTTTGTCCCTGAATGTCCTGGCATGGGTTTCAATGTCAAATGTATTGTTCATAATGTAGTCCGAAGGATTGCTTCCTGGAGCAGGAAATACCCTTAAAAAGCGGCTACACTATCAACAATACTTATTCCAATCAATAATAACTAATTCTATTTATATAATTTTTTGATATAAGAAAGAGCAACCGGATACTTTTGCCCGGGAATCCCAATTCGTAATTCCTAATTCGTAATTCCTAATTCGTAATTTAATTCCACCCATTGCATCTCTATCTGATCTATCAGTCTTTCCCATAAGGATGCAGGGTCGTCGGTGAATACCAGGCTGTTATCCGAGCTGTATAAATGCCAGCCGCCGCGCAGGAGTTCCTGTTCCAGTTGACCCGGATACCAGCCGGCATAACCCGCGTACAAACGAACGCGAAACTGTCCTGTCTCCTGTTCCAGCAAGTCCTTCACGCCCTGCAGGTCCGAGATTTGAAAAATGTTGTCGACAACATGGTAATAATCTTCAAGGCCGGCATCGCTTTGTACCAGCAGACGCAGGCTGCTCAGCCTGACCGGCCCGCCGAGGTAAAGATTGTATGAAGCAAGGCCCAGATCCTTTAATTGGGGCAGTATTTCCACAGCAGGATTGTCCAGCGGACGGTTCAGGACGAGACCGACGGTTCCCGTTTCCTCGTATTCCGTGATCAACAGCACCGTGCCGGAAAAGTTGGGGTCCGTCATTGACTTCCGGGCAACAAGGAGAACTCCCCGGGCAAGCCTGACCTGTTGATTTATTCCGGGCGTTTCCTGTTTCAGCGAGTAGTAATCGGCCTGGCGCATCAAGTGCCCGGCCTGTTCTGCCTGGATCACCATACTCACGCCCGGCAGCAGGAGGAATACCAAAAAAGCCGCCGCTACGCGACGGAGTTTCCTGCCTGGCAGTATGGTACCTGTAAATTTATGATACATTTCGATTCGCAGCCACCCGGTGGCCATAAAATTTATTATAGGTAACATTCAGCCATGTACAAGACGTTAATTGATGCGCAAACCCTGTTCAGGCATCTTTCCGGGCCAGACTGGTCGATTGTGGATTGCCGGTATGACCTGGTGGATAAAGACGCGGGCCATCAATCCTACCTGTCGGGACATATACCCGGCGCCGTATATGCCGACCTGCACAGGGACCTCAGCGGCAAGCCTGCTACCGATTGCGGCAGGCATCCCGTACCGTCACCCGGGGAGTTGGCGCTGAAATTAACCGCGCTGGGGATAGCCGGTCATAAACAGGTGGTAGCGTATGATAATTCCGGCGGTACATTTGCCGCACGCCTGTGGTGGCTGTTGAACTATGCCGGTCATGACCGGGTGGCGGTTCTGGACGGAGGCATGGATGCGTGGAACCAGGAAGGTTACCGATTGGAAACCGGAGAAAACCGGGCCGATGCGGGGAGTTTCAACGCCGTCCCTGATGCAGGGGCCCTGGTCAGGTTGAACGAAGTGGAAACTGTTCCGCGCCTGGTGGATTCACGCGAGCCTGACAGGTATGCCGGCAAAGTGGAGCCTGTTGATTCGGTTGCCGGGCACATACCCGGCGCGGTAAACCATCATTGGAAAAACAATCTCGACGAGCATGGAAGATTTTTGACGCCGGAGCGCCTGCGGCAGGGATTTCAGGAACTGTATGCCGGTGTGCGCGCGCATGAAATCACGTTTTACTGCGGCTCAGGTGTTTCTGCCTGCCATAACCTGCTGGCGGCGGTCCATGCCGGCCACCCGCTTTCCAGGTTGTATGCCGGATCGTGGAGTGAATGGTCTTCGGACCCGTCGCGGCCCGTTGCAGTCGGTACCGAGAGCCTGCCTGTGCCGGGCGGCCAGGTTGGATCCGGTGAATAACATCACGCTGTTAAGTTGTCTTCTGGATAACGAGTACCATTCGGGCAGCAGGCTGTCGGCACGCCTGGGGGTCAGTCGTACGGTTGTCTGGAAGGGGATCAAGCAACTGCGGGGGTTTGGCCTGGCGATAGACGCCAGACACGGCATGGGCTACCGCCTCCGGGATGAGATTGACCTGCTGGATGAGACGGAAATATTCAGGGAACCGGGTCTGTCTGCAAGCGGGTGCCGGATTGACATCCTGTTTGACACCGCTTCAACCAACAAGTGTCTGACCGATCGCTTCGGTCAACCTGATCTGCATAAGCATATCGTCCTCGCCGAAGGCCAGCACGGCGGCAAGGGACGGCGCGGCAGAACCTGGGCATCTCCGTTCGCCCGGGGCCTGTACCTGTCCCTGGGCTGGCATTTCGCGCTGTCCCCGGCATCGCTGAATGCCTTGTCGCTGGCATCGGGTGTGGCATTGGTGCGGGCGCTGGACGGACTGGGCTTGACCGGGACGTTACTCAAATGGCCCAATGACCTGGTTTGCGCCGGTAAGAAAATGGGCGGGATCCTGCTCGAGGCACGCAGTGAAACAGCGGCCTCCTGTGACGTGGTAATCGGTATCGGCATCAATACCTGCCTGACGGAAGAGTTAAAATCCAGCCTGGACCAACCGGTAACAGACCTGGCCAGTCATTATCAAAAACTGCCTGTAAGGAATACGCTCGCGGGGAAGGTCATCAAGGAGCAGTTGTTGATGTTAAACCAGGTAGCTGACGGGAGAATGGATGAATACGTGTCGGAATGGCGCGGTCTTGACTACCTGGCAGGCAGACAGGTGGAGTTGTTCATGCCGGGACAGGTAATGCCGGGCCGCGTCACAGGTGTGGATGATAACGGTCTGTTGCTGCTGGAGACCTCCACCGGGATCGAAAAGTTCAGCAGCGGCGAAATTCGGGTGAGGGCAATAGATTGAAGTTACTGGTCGATATCGGCAATACCCGGGTCAAATGGGCGTGTGCTGAGGGTGACACCCTGTCCGGCCATGACGGGTTTACATACACGCGGGATACGCTTGCCGGATTGCTTGCAAGCCACTGGCGTTCATTGGCGCAACCAGAGCAGGTGTGCATCGCCAGTGTGGCCGATACCGGAACAACTGCTGAAGTCCTTGTATATACCAGGAAGACATGGTCTCTGGAACCGCGGCAGGCGGTGACCGAAAAGGAACGGGCAGGACTTACCAACGCGTATGCGCAAGTATCAGCCATGGGGGTGGACCGCTGGCTGGCGATGCTGGCAGCCTGGACCAGGTATAAGAGGCCCGTTTGCGTCATTGACTGCGGCACCGCGATCACCGTTGATGTCATCCTGGGAGACGGCCGGCATGCAGGAGGTTTCATTCTCCCCGGCCTGTTGCTTACGGCCTCGACTCTGGAACGGAAAACCCATGGTATTCAGGAACATCACGAAATGACCCCGGAACTGGAGTTCGGCCGTTCTACGTCGGACTGCATCAGTAATGGTTTCGCTTTTGCGCTTGCAGGCCTGGTAGAACGGTGTGCAGCAAAAACCAGGGAAGAGGAAGGCGTGGAATTGTCGTTTGTTATTACGGGAGGGTGGGCCGAACAGGCGCTGCCATTCTTACCTGGTCATTATTCCCATGAGCCTCATCTTGTCCTGGAGGGTCTCAGTCTCATTTCGTAGCGATACCGGATGCAGCCGCCTGCCGGTTGACAGGACGAGACCTTGTTGCCGGTATACGGTATTATCCGGCATACAGTGCGGAGCGCATAAGAGGTTTTGTGGATTAGTTGACAGGTTGCACATGAGATTGGTTGTTTTATTGTTGCTGGTAAGCAACGTCATATATCTGGGCTGGGAACTTGACCGCGAGGCAAAAGCGCTTGTGGCAAACAGCAGTCCGGCGTTGATAACCCCTGCCGGGACTACGGCGCTGAAAATCATCGATAAGAAGACCGGCATGCCGGAGTTGAAGAGCAGTCTCGAGCGCTCCCGGCCGACCCGGGTATTACTACCCGTTCGCCGTCAACTGTAGGTCAGCACGATACCGGTAAAAATAACCAGCCCCACCCAGTTATTATTCAGAAAAGCCCTGAAACACTTTCCGGGCGATCGGTCATAAATCAGGTATTGCTGGTACGCGAGAAGGCCCGCGGCAGACAGCAGGGCAATATGATAGGCAGCGCCAAGTCCGTATTGGCGGCCTATGCTGTACAGGGCTGCAATAAACATGACCTGGATGATACCTATAACAATGCGATCAGCATCGTCCAGCAGGATAGCGGTGGACTTAAGTCCAACCCGCAAGTCATCCTCGCGGTCCACCATGGCGTATATCGTGTCAAAGATTAATACCCACAGCATGTTCGCGGCAAAGATTAACCAGGCGATGACCGGCACGTCCCCGGTCGATGCGGCATATGCCATGGGGATACCCCAACTGAATGCGAACCCGAGAAAAACCTGCGGCAGGTAGGTATAGCGTTTCATGAAAGGATAGAGCAGGGTGATGCTGACTGCAAAGAGCGACAACAACACTGTCAGCCGGTTGGTTGTCAGCACCAGCAGGAAAGCACAGAGCATTAAAACGGCGGCGACCGCGCAGGCTTCCGTCGTCGAGACCTTGCCGGCAGCAAGAGGGCGGGTTTTTGTGCGTTCGACAAACGGATCAAAATCCCGGTCCACCAGGTCATTGACGACCACGCCGGCAGAGCGGGTAACAAATACCCCCAGTACGAATACCAGCAGCAGATGCAGGGACGGCGTTCCCTCGTTAGCGAGCCACAAGGCCCACATGGTGGGCCATAACAGCAACAGCCAGCCGATGGGTTTATCCAGCCTGATAAGTTGTGCGTAAAGCCCCGACTTTGTTCTTAATGTCTGCCGGTGTCGCGTCAACCCGGATACCGCACCAGTCCACTGCTGCACTATCCGGGTCAGACTTTGCCGAAGTCGATCTTTGTACTCAGCCATCTCGATATCAGTTTGTTTACCTGTTGAGGGTATTGTTCCAGGATGTGATCAGCAGTCTGCCGGACCCGCGGTATCAAGTGTGCATCCCGCACGAAATCTGCGATATGGAGTTCCGGCACCCCGGTCTGTTTCTTACCCAGTATCTCACCCGGACCGCGCAACTCAAGGTCGCTTTCAGCTATGGCAAACCCGTCACCGGTTTCCCGCATCCTGTTCAGCCTCACACGGGCATTCCCGGATAGCGGGGTCTGGTACAGCAGGACGCAATCACTCGCCTGGGAGCCCCGGCCAACCCTGCCGCGCAACTGGTGCAACTGGGACAGTCCCAGCCGTTCGGCATTCTCGATGATCATCAGGCTGGCATTGGCTACATCAACGCCCACCTCAATGACCGTCGTTGCCACCAGCAGGTCTATGCGTCCGGCTTTAAAGTCATCCATTATCGCCTCCTTCGCGGCGCTTTTCATCCTGCCGTGGATAAGTCCGACATTCAATTCACTCAATTGCCGCGCCAGGTGTTCCTGGATGTCTTCAGCAGCCTGCAGCTGCAGTGTTTCAGAGTTCTCAATAAGGGTACATACCCAGTACGCCTGCCGACCCTGTTTGCAGACATCATGGATACGTTCGATGACTTCTTCCCTTTTTTCATTTGACAGTACGGTTGTCTTGATCGGCCGACGCCCTGGAGGCAGTTGGTCGATGACGGAAATATCCAGGTCTGCAAACAGGGTCATGGCAAGTGTCCTGGGGATAGGCGTTGCAGTCATTATCAACTGGTGCGGTTGCCGGGTTTCTGCCGCTCCCTTTTCCAGCAGGGCAAGCCGCTGGTCAACCCCGAAACGGTGCTGCTCGTCGATAATAATCAATCCCATGTTACTGAAAGCGACCTGCTCCTGGAATAAGGCATGGGTGCCGACAACGACGCTGGGCTGTGCCGAATTGAGCCGTGCCAACACGTCATCTTTTTCCGCACGCGCCTGTTTGCCCGTTAACAGCAACACCGGGATACCGATGGGCAAAAACCATTGCTTGATATTGAAAAAGTGCTGGTCCGCGAGTATTTCCGTGGGCGCCATCAGGGCAACCTGGAAACCGGAATGGATTACCTGGAGCGCGGCAGTCGCGGCTACCACGGTTTTGCCGGAGCCGACATCGCCCTGGACAAGCCGGAGCATCGGCAGAGGATGCGCCATGTCTTTCCGGATTTCAGCCAGGACCCGCTGCTGGGCTCCGGTCAACTCAAATGGGAGATTGCCAAGGAACTCCTTGACCCTGCCGTCGGCATCTTTGCCGACCGGAAACGCGGCGCGCGCCTGCGCCCTTTTTCTGAGCAGGCGCAGGCTCAGGTGATGCGCCAGCAACTCTTCGAAAACAAGACGTTGCTGCGCCGGATGCGTACCGTCCATCAGGCTGTCCAAATCCGCATCCCGGGGCGGTCTGTGGACAAACCGCAGCGCCTGTCCCAGGCTGAGCCGGCCGAATTGAGTTGATACCCTGTCCGGCAACAACTCGGTCAGGCCGGCCTTGTCCCGGGACAAGGTCTCGAGTGCCTGCCCGGTCAGGTTGCGCAGCTTGAATTGGGAGAGCCCCTGGGTCAATGAATATACCGGGGTCAGTGTTTGTTCCAGCGTAATATCTTCATCCGCATCAACCCTGCTGTATTCGGGATGGACCATTTCCAGGGCATGATTAATCGTCCTTATCTGTCCCCAGCAGCGCACGGTCATACCCTGCCGCAGGTTGGCCTGCTGCGCGCGGGAAAAATGAAAAAACCTCAGGGTTATGGCGCCGGTCCCGTCACTGATGCGGCAAACCAGGCTGCGGCGCCGGCCAAACAGCACCTGGACAAGCTCGACCGTCCCCTGGCACAGGGCGGTATCGCCCGATCTGAGCGCGCCTATCGGGATCAGCCTGGTACGGTCGATATAACGATGGGGCAGGTGAAACAGCAGGTCCTGTACCTGGCGGATGCCAAGGTGTTGCAAGCGTTCGCCGATGCGCGGGCCAACCCCTTTCAATTTGCCTGTGGGATCGCTGAGGGCAGGTAGTTGACCAGTTTTAAGTTTATCCACAGATATTATTTTATCCGCAGATGACGCAGATTACCGCAGATTATTTTTATCTGCGCCAATCTGCGGATAAATCAACTGCGCTTGTGCTGCGGAGTTATCTTCTGCTGATTTTTGATACGTGGGGAATATTCCTGATGCGCCTGATAATGCTGGCTAGATGCTGCCGGTCGCTGACTTCCACGATGAACTTCAATGTGGTATAGCGATCATCCTTGTCATGCATTTCCACACTTACAATATTGGCGTTACGCGCGGCTATTTCTGTTGCAATCTTGGCCAGAACACCGCGCTGGTTGGTTACATCCACCCTTATATTGGTCGGAAAGCTGTTGCCGATATCCTCTTCCCAGGCAACATCCAGCCATTTGTCCGGGTGATTCCTGAATTCCGTCACGTTCGGGCAGGTCTGGTGATGCACGACAATTCCGCGTCCGGCCGTGACAAACCCCAGGATAGGATCACCGGGTATGGGCAGGCAGCACTTGGGGAAGTTGACTATCATGCCTTCGGTGCCCTTAATCGTCAGGGGGGCGTTATTTCTACGGGTTCTTCTTTTTGCCTGTAGCGGCTTCTCTATCAGTTGCCTTGCCACGATGGTGGCAATCCGGTTACCCAACCCCACTTCCTGGAGTAATTCACTCTGGTTTTCCAGGTTGAATTCCTTCAGTAACTTGTTCCACTGGGCCGGCTTGATCTCATCGTAGCTGGTTGAGTACGTTTTGAATTCCCTGACCAGCAGGCGTTTGCCCAGTGCCCGCGCTTCACTCTTGCGGAGGTTTTTGAGATAGTGCCTGATGTTTGCCCTGGCCTTTGCCGTAACGGCAAAATTCAGCCAGGCAGGGTCGGGCTTTGCCCCAGGCGCAGTGATGACTTCTATGGTCTGCCCCGTTACGAGGTGGGTGCTCAAGGGAGCCAGACGCCGGTCGATCCTGACCCCCACGCAACTGTTGCCCACGTCAGTGTGTATCGCATAGGCAAAATCCACCGCGGTGGCGCCTTTCTGCAGTTCGAAGATATCTCCCTTGGGTGTAAACGCATAAACGGATTCCGGGAACAGGTCTATTTTAACGTGTTCCAGGAAGTCCTGGGGATTACCTGCCGCAGTCTGCATTTCTATAATGTGCTGCAACCATTCCCGGGCGCGTTTATGGGCGCCGGTCCGATCGGTGGAGGGACCTGACTTGTACAGCCAATGGGCAGCAATGCCGACTTCGGCGACGTCGTTCATGTCATTGGTCCTGATCTGTACTTCCAGGGGCACGCCGAAAGGGCCGAACAGCACGGTATGCAACGACTGGTAGCCGTTTGACTTGGGTATGGCCACGTAATCCTTGAATTTTCCCGGAACAGGGCGGTACAGGCTGTGTACGGTGCCGACCACGCGGTAACAGGTATCCACATCGTCGACAATGATCCGGAATGCATAAACATCGTGCACCTCACTGAAGGAGAGGTCCTTCTCCAGCATCTTTTGATATATGCCGTACAGGTGTTTTTCCCTGCCGATCACCTTGGCCGGGACTTTTTCCTGTCTTAACCGGCGTTTTATCGAGTTTTTGATCTTGGCGATGATTTCCTTGCGATGTCCCCTGGCCTTGATGACCTGTTCGTTCAGGATGCGGTAGCGCATGGGATAGAGTGTTGCAAAACCCAGGTCCTCAAGTTCCAGGCGAATGCTGTTTATGCCCAGGCGCTGTGCTATGGGGGCATAAATCTCAAGGGTTTCCCTGGCTATCCGCCGCCGCTTTTCCGGTGCGAGAGCGCCCAGGGTACGCATGTTATGCAGCCGGTCTGCCAGTTTCACGATGATCACGCGGATATCGTTGCTCATGGCCATCAGCATTTTGCGAAAGTTCTGGGCCTGGGCCTCTGCGTGTGAATCAAACTCAACCTGTGTCAGCTTGCTGACGCCGTCGACCAGTTCTGCAATGCCTTTGCCGAACCTGCGCACGATTTCTTTTTTATCGGTGCCGGTGTCTTCGATAACGTCGTGCAGTATCGCCGCGGCCAGGGTCTGGTGGTCCATGTGCATATCGCCAAGAATGCCTGCCACTTCCAGGGGGTGGTTGATATACGGTTCGCCGCTTTTGCGATGCTGGCCTTCGTGGGCGGAAGCGCTGAACTCATAGGCGCGGCGCACCTTTTCAACCTCATCGGAGGTAAGGTAACCGCCTATCCTTTTTTCCAGTTCAGAAATGGTCGTCATAAGGGAAATTATAACCTGCATTTCCGGAAAATGGACCAAAACATGGCCGCGCCCACGGAAGGCGGATGGATAAGCGGGGCTACACTGTAACTGGATACCCGGGTGTACAGGGACGAACTACAGGCTGTAATTTGCGGACAAAACCGCTGTCCGGGGTCGGCCCGGGGTCAGCCGGAAACCCGTTTCAGAATGTGTCTTCGATTGGCGGTTCGCCGGAATCCACCGGCTGGAATTCAATTTCATCAATATCAGCATCAAACTGCGACCGGCCGATAGATTCGATATTCTCGTACGTAACTACTCCTGCAGCAATTTCCCGCAGCGCCATCACGGTAGGCTTGTCCGATTGATCCTCGATAAGGGGGTCGGAGCCCATAAGCAGTTGCCGGGTACGTTTGCTTGCCAGCAAAACCAGGTCATAGCGGTTTTCAATATTTTCCAAACAATCTTCTACAGTCAGTCTAGCCATGTCAGTTCCTGCGAAATGTTGTGTTCCAGGGAGAAGGTGCGCCGCTGAAGAAACCCGTCGGCAGGTAACCTGCGGCATCCGGAATGCCCGACAGTTTACCGTAATGTTCCGCTTTAACGCAACAGGCGCTTGAGAAAGGTCTCAAAATATTCCTGGTGGCGGCGATAGTCGTGCCGGATGCCGGCAATAATTGCTGTCAACTGTTTCAGGGTTTTATCAAAGAACTCATTGACCACCAGGTAGTCGTACTCGGCGTAGTGTTCGATCTCGCTGACGGCATCACGCATACGCCGACGTATATTCCGTTCGTCATCGCCCCGTCCCTTCAGGCGCTCTTCCAGGGCTGCCAGAGAAGGGGGCAGGATAAAGATACTGATCGCGTCTTTAATGATGGAACGGGCCTGTTGCGCGCCCTGCCAGTCAATCTCCAGGATGATGTCCATCCCTTCGGCCAGTTGTTCTTCCACCCAGGCGCGCGAGGTGCCGTAGCGGTGGTCGAAAACGGCGGCATGTTCGAGGAACAGGTTCTGGTCCAGCAGTGCCTGAAATTCCTCTTCGCTGACAAAATAGTAATCGACTCCGTGCTTCTCATGGGGCCGGGCCGGCCGTGTCGTATGGGATATGGAAACCGATAAACCGGGAATGTTCTCCACCAGCGCCCGAACCAGGGAGGTCTTGCCGGCGCCGGAGGGCGCGGCAATGATGATCAGGGTGCCTTTGTGTTTGTCTGCGGGCATTATTTTTGTACTCTCTATCATGTCGGTCCTGTTTGTTTCATATTCTGCAACTGCTTTTCATTGATTTGATTACGAATATCCTCGGCCACCTCAAGCATTTCTGCTGGAGCGCGAACTGCCTCGCCGGCACATTGTCGCAGGGCGATAATCAGGGGTTCCAACCGGGCTGATTTTACGTTGTCGCCAGACAGAATTTCGACTAAATCATACTCTGATGCACCGGATGCAATCAAGTTCGGCACAACGCGAATTATCTCGTGCATCATATATTCATTTTCGGGCACAAATGTAGCATAAGTCAGACGAAATAATTCCATAGCAGCCTGTGTTTCTCCCCGTAACTGCAATGCCTCTGTGCGCAGGCATAGCACACGCCACCTGATTTCGGTTTCCGGCCCGCCTTTCAGGAATATCCCGAGTCTTTGTTCAAGCTCTTCACATGTTTGCAGAGCTTTATCCGGATTATCGATTTGAATTAGATTCTTGATTTTATTATTCATTGCTTTGGCAACCCACATCTGCATATCCGCATTGACGTTGGTGCGAAAACGTCCAACTATCTCATCGTAAGTGGTAATAGCAGCTTCAAATTCTGCAATCGTCCCTAGAGCATCTCCTTTTTTAAGTAGCGCAACGGCAACCCACCGTTGAATATCAGGCACGTTGCTGGAACTATAACGATCAACAACCTCACCGTATGCAGCAATGGCAGCCTCAAAATCATCAAGCTCCCCAAGAGCATTTCCCTTGGCGACCAACGCGACGGCAACCGTTTGTTGATTTTGAGGTACATCACTGGCGTTAAGACGTTTAACCGCCTCATTATAGTTAGTGACAGCAGATCCAAAATTACCAAGCTTAGCCTGCACTTCTCCCTTATCCACCAACGTCATGGCAATCCGCCGTTGAATATTTGGTACGTCAATGGCACTGAAACGCTCAAGAACCTCGTCATAGGCAAAAATTGCAGCGTCAAAATCACCGATCTTCTCGAGTGCGTATCCTTTGTAGCTTAACGCAACGGCAACCCACCATTGAATATCGTGTACGTCATTTGAGCTAAAACGCTCAACCATCTCATCATAGGAGGTAATGGCGGCCTCATATTTGCCTTGTTTTCCTTGTCTCTCACCTTTTTTGTACAAGGCAATAGCGATCCATTCTTGAATATCTGGGTTATTGCTGTCGCCAAAACGTTCGATCACTTCGCCATAGAGCTCAATCTCTTTTTCATGATTCTTTTGCCGTGCATAAGCATTTGCTTTCTCTAGTAATGCCCAAGCGATAGACGAATCGGACACGTCAGGCAAATTTATAAGTTGATCCGTGAGTTGGATAATCATTTCGGTTGAGCCTGAATAGACCGCGTCGTTGATCTCCTGAGACAAATTTTCGTATTGCTGTTTACTTGTTCCGACTGGTTCAGTGAGCATACCCGTAGCCGATACAGGTTGGGCCGGTAAAGAAATCTTATTCTGTTGTGGTTTATTGATATCAGACCACATCTTTGAATACAGGTTGCTGAATTGCGGAAGTTCGGCAACCGCCCTCTTAATACCCTCTTGAATAGACTCCGCTTCCATCGCTTCTTTGCTCATCTTATGGAAAATCTCAGTCTGTTCCGTTTCACTGTAGAATGCCACCATGAACCGAATCAGGTTTTGCACAATCGCGGCTTCATCGCGTTCACGCCTCAGTTTGTAATAGATGCTGTAGAGGCGTTCTACAGCACTATATAAGCGCTTCTTACCGCTCCCCTCTACCAGCACAGCACCACGATCAACCAGACGACCAAGCATCGTCGATACAGCCCGAACGTCCATGCGCGCGCGCTCCGCAATTTCGCCTGCCCTGGATGGTTGCCAGAGATCGAGTACTGCAACATATCCCCGCCGTTCGGTCCTCGCCAGAACCTCCAGGTGGCCACGAAAATATTCAGTGTGCTCGTCCACAAGCGCGACCAGTTCCTCCATCAATTGGCGCAGGGAATGGTGCTGTGCGAAGCCGGCAATAATCACCAGTAGGCGAGGATTGCCCCCGGTGAGTATTTGAAGCGGCCTGATCTCGCGCCCGTCAACCGTATCGCCACTGACCACTCGCCACAAGTAGCCACATTCTTTGTTACTCAACGGTGCCAGTTCAATTATCCGGAATAATTCGAAGAATGGTTGACCGGCATCGTCCAACCCTTTAAATCGATTAGTAGAGGATGCTATCAATATGATCTGTGGTTCTGACTGCAGTACACCGCGCAGTTTCCAGCCAAAATAGCTATCTACACTTTCACATAGTGATTGCAGGTTCTCTACCATAAGAACAAGTTTCTTGCCTAATCGGTCTGCAGTTCCAAGAACGATGGCGCGAGCTCGCTCCTCAATAGTTTGCTCCCGCCAATGCTTGTTCAGGTCATCGTATGAGTATCGTAATTCAGTCGCCAGGGTGGGGTCAGATGCTGCACTCTCCCTGGCGAGGTGGAACAGTGTCTCCAGCCAGAAATCAGCCATAGTGTAAATCTCCTGATTTTCTTCCATAAAACGAACAGGCAACAAACGATCAGAAAGCATGCCATTTGTACGTAGTTCGGCAGCAATACGAGCCAGTAACATGGTTTTCCCCCGACCTCGCGGGGCTGTAACCAAGACATGCTGACAAGAAGCAGAATCAATATTCCCTCGCAGCACCTCCATGACGCTATCATACTCACGTACCCTGACTACGAATTGCTCTACCACTTCTTCATCGGACTGAAAAGTTCCTGGATTGAACTTGCGTATCGGGAGATCGGGTGATTTATTCATTTGACTCGTCTCGAATATTAATCGTCTGATCGGCGGCTTTCGAGCGGTACATGATGACCACGAAAACGTGCTGACCACCAGTCTTTGAGCAGTCGTGACGGAAAGCGGTAACCATCATCAGAGGGTATGAGGTAGCCATCGTGTACCAGGACTCCAAGGGTATCCGAGATACGTTCGTCGATGTCGTGAATCACATCTGCATATAACTGCTGAAGACAGAATTGTGCATCGGTAGTGAATACATCCTGAGTAGCCGCCTCGGCAAGTACCTCCATCGCTATAGAGTAGCTTTCACCTTCCAGGGCTTCGTTCAAACGTGTCTCGTAATGTACGAGGTCATTCTGACCCGGAGGTCCAAGAAGCTCGGTACGATAGACAGTGCTTACATCCTCCACGGTAATACGGTCCCGGCCATGCATGATGGCGAAATCTCGCAGACGTGCGAAAAAGGACTGAACGTGATGGGGGATACCAACTCCCAGTATTTCGTACACTTTTTCTGCCACGTCGTCCTCTACAATCAACTGATGGCTTTCTGCAAGAAGGGCGAAACATTCGACGCTTGTATCACGATCCCAGGGGGCAAGGCGATAAGGAAAAAGGTGGTTGATACGGTCAGGTATGCCCAGGCGGCGTACTAGAGGTTCAAGTCCAATACTCCCTGATATGATGAGGGTAGGTGAATTGTCACCGAGAGACTGAAGTACTCTGCGCAACCAGCTCAGGAATTCGTCAACCCGCTGCGCGTTACCATCATGTTGTAGCATCCGTTTCAGGAAAATAGGTAGTTCGTCAATCACAAGTAGTACCGGCTTGTCATGTGTGGCGCAAATATGAAAAAGCTGCTCTCCATGACGTTGCCAGCTACCGGCATCCAATCCGGCACGAATCTTCAGGTGAATATCATGAGCACTGATTTCCTCGATTCTATCGATGAATAATCGTGTCATTCCGGTACAGAATCGGGATATTATCGAGCGGATTCTGTACGCTGAACGGGCTATATCTGCAATTACATCTTCCGGGCAGATTGCTCCTTCGACATCGGCAAAAAGAAAAGTCCAGCCTTTTTCTTCAAGCCTTCGTCCAAGTTCCTGAACGACACTGGTTTTTCCCATCCGCCGTTGTCCCGTGAGTAACACGTGGTTCTGCTCCATAACGTAATTTTCCAGAATCATTAATTCTGTTTCGCGGTTGAAAAAGTCATTCCCATTTACCCACCGGCCTGTTGATGATCTCATGATTTACTGCTCCTGATACAGCGAATATGTTGTATTTTAATATACAACAAAATTGATGTCAACAATATTGTTGTATTATTTCCATTTCTCATAAGAAATATGGTTACAGTTTGACTGAAACTACAGGTTTGTCCGATACTGGCCTGTATCTTATTAACACCGGATAAAGCTATATGAGTAAAATTCTGCCTGTCCGCTCCCCGTCCGCTGATAATGGCAGTATTGCCACCTTTGTTGCTGCCCTGCCGAAGGCCGAGTTGCACCTGCATATAGAAGGGACGCTGGAACCGGAGTTGATGTTCGCCATTGCCGCGCGCAACGGCGTCAGGTTGCCTTATTCCTCGGTAGAGGAAGTGCGGGCAGCTTACGAGTTCTCCAGCCTGCAGGATTTTCTCGACATTTATTATGCCGGCGCCAACGCGTTGCTGGAATTGCAGGATTTCTACGACCTGACCTGGGCTTACCTGGAAAAGGCATTTACCCAGAACGTACGTCATGCAGAGATCTTTTTCGACCCGCAGACCCACACCGGACGCGGGGTGGCGTTTGCCACGGTTGTCGACGGTATCAGCCGGGCTCTTGATGATGCACAGGCCAGGCTCGGGATCAGTTCGCGTCTGATCATGTGTTTTCTGCGTCACCTGGACGAAGCGGACGCGTTGCGAACCCTGGATGAGGCCATGGCCTGCCGGGACCGTATTGCCGGGGTCGGACTCGATTCGTCCGAGCGCGGCAACCCGCCCGGTAAATTCCGTGAAGTGTTCCGGCGCGCCCGGGCCGCGGGTTTTATTGCCGTGGCCCATGCCGGGGAGGAAGGTCCTGCGGAGTATGTCCGGGAAGCCCTGGATGTACTGGAGGTAGTGCGTATCGACCACGGCAATAACGCGCTGGATGATGCCGGCCTGGTCGCGGAACTGGCGCAAAGGCGCATTCCGCTGACCGTCTGCCCGCTCAGCAATGTGAAACTCCGTGTCGTGGACGACATCGCCCGCCACCCTTTGAAACGGATGCTCGACCTCGGCCTGTTCGTTACCGTCAATTCCGATGATCCCGCCTATTTCGGCGGCTACGTCAACGAGAACTATATTGCGGTTGCCGAAGCCCTGGACCTGGGCAGGACGGAACTGGCTCAACTTGCAGGGAATTCCATTGACGCATCGCTGCTGGATAGTGAAGCCAAATCAGTACTCCATGCGGAATTGGATACAGCCGTGCACAGATTTGGATGAGCTTTTCAAGACCCGGTGTGAATACGTTTCAACGCGGCAGGTTGGGATAGTATTTTCAAGACACGCTGTAAATACGTCCCTGTACGCTCATCGCCAGCCTTCCCTGGCTGGCGACGTTCTTGAAAATACTATCCCAACCTGTCACCACTTTACTCCACGCTATGTTTGAAGGTATTCATGTCCTACAGTTCAAGTGCAGGTTCTGCTAGAATATCCTTGATATTATGGGCTTTTTAACTACACATGTTCTGGATACCGCGCATGGTGTGCCCGCGGCGGGCATGGCTATCGAGTTGTTTTCGGTAGATGGTGATCAGCGCAGCCTGGTGAAGTCCACCGTCACCAACGCCGACGGCAGATGCGACAGTCCCCTGCTTGAAGGCGAGGATTTCAGGGCTGGCGTCTGGGAGCTGGTGTTTCACGTAGCCGGGTATTTTGCCGCGCTGGAGGTCGAGTTGCCTGATCCGCCTTTCCTCGACCATGTGACGCTGCGTTTCGGCATAGCCGACGCCACGGCTCACTACCACGTACCATTGCTGGCTTCGCCCTGGAGTTACAGTACCTACCGCGGAAGCTGACTAAATGTCCGCAACAGAACACACAGGCGCGGATAACGGGACGATACGTTTCCTGCTGGATGACAACGTACACGAAGTCACAGACGTTGCGCCGACGACCACGGTATTGAACTACCTGAGGGAGTACCTGCAACGCACAGGCACCAAGGAAGGTTGTGCCGAAGGGGATTGCGGCGCCTGTACCGTCGTCGTTGCCGAACCGGACACACAGGGGGTGCGTTTCCGTTCCATCAACTCCTGTATCCAGTTCCTTCCCACACTGAACGGCAAGGCGTTGTACACCGTGGAAAGCCTGAAGAAGATCAGCAACGGCGGTTTACACCCGGTGCAGCAGGCCATGGTGGACTGTCACGGTTCCCAGTGCGGATTCTGTACCCCGGGTTTCGTCATGTCGCTGTTTGCCCTGTACAGGAATAGCGCCGCTCCCACGCGGGATGAGATTGACGACGCGCTGTCGGGTAACCTTTGCCGCTGTACCGGTTACCAGCCGATCATCCGTGCGGCGCGCAGGATGTACGACTATGGACAGGACCTTGTCGATGAGGCGGAACTGGGGCGCCGGCTTGATAAAATCCGACCCGGCGAGTCCCTGGAGTTGTCTGTGGAGAACAGTTCCCGTGTCGAAGTACGGGACAGGTACTTCGCGCCGGCAGGCCTGTCCGAACTGGCGGATTTACTGGTACGCCACCCCGGCGCCACCATCCTGGCCGGCGGTACCGATATTGGATTGTGGTTTACCAAAGAATACCGCGACTTGCCTGTCATCATCTACATCGGCCAGGTCGGCGACCTGGATTATATCGATGAGACCGCAGACCGCCTGGAAATCGGCGCCGCGGTCAGCCTCACCGATGCGTTTGCAGTCCTGGACAAGTACTATCCCGACCTGTTTGAAATCATGCGCCGGTTTGCCTCGCCGCCCATCCGCAATGCCGGTACCTTGTGCGGCAACATAGCCAACGGTTCGCCCATCGGCGATACGATGCCTGCGCTGATCAGCCTGGGCGCGGTACTGGTTCTGCGGCGCGGCAGCCAGGTGCGCGAACTGCCCCTGGATGAATTCTACCCGGGCTACCGGGAAACTGCCCTGCAGGAGTCCGAGTTTGTCCAGGCAGTGCAGGTGCCGTTGCGGCGCGGCGCGGGTGTCCATTTCCGCTCCTACAAGATTGCCAAGCGTTATGACCAGGACATCTCCGCAGTATGCGGCGCCTATTACCTGCGCCTGGAGTCAGGCGTCGTTGCCGATGCGCGCATCTGTTACGGCGGTATGGCCGCGGTCCCGCAACGGGCAAGACAATGCGAAGATTCATTGCGCGGCCGGCATTGGGATCAGGCAACCGTCGAAGCGGCGATAAAAGCCATGGTTGAGGACTATCAGCCATTGACTGATATGCGGGCCACGTCCGGTTACCGCCGGCGTGTGGCCGGCAATCTGTTAAAACGCTTCTATCTTGAAACAACAGGTGTTGAAACCTCGGTCTGGGCACAGCATGGCTGACAAACAGGACAATCTTGCTGTCGGCAAGGCGCTGCCCCATGAGAGCGCCCACCTGCACGTGAGCGGGGAAGCCGGGTACGTGGACGACCAGCCTGAGCCCAGGGGTCTGCTGTATGCCGCCATCGGCTGCAGCGACCGGGCCCATGCCCGTATCAGGCACATAGACTTCTCTGCGGTCCGCGCAGCACCCGGCGTGGTGGAGATCATCAGCGCCGGGGATATTCCCGGCGCCAACAATCACGGTCCCGTGATAGCGGACGATCCGGTGTTTGCCGACGGCCTGGTCGAATACGTCGGCCAATCGGTGTTTGCCGTGCTGGCCGATACCGCGAACAATGCCCGCAAGGCCGCACGCATGGCCAGGATAGATTATGAGGAACTGCCGGCAATTCTGGATATAGACAGCGCCGTGGCGCAGGGTTCCTTCGTGCTTCCCTCCCAGACCATTGAACGCGGCCAACCGGATCAAGCGATTGCCGGGGCATCCCACCAGTTGCAGGGCCGCCTGAGGGTCGGCGGGCAGGACCATTTTTACCTGGAAGGGCAGATTGCCGTGGCGTATCCGCGTGAAGATGGCGCCACGCTGGTCCATGTTTCCACCCAGCACCCGACGGAGGTACAACACCTGGTTGCCGCTGCGCTGGGTAAATCGTCCAAGGATGTGGTGGTTGAATGCCGGCGCATGGGAGGCGGTTTCGGCGGCAAGGAAACCACACCGGCCCTGTTCGCGGTGATTGCGGCGGTAGCCGCGCACCGGACGGGCCGGCCGGTAAAATTACGCGTGGACCGTGATGCCGACATGATGATCACCGGCAAGCGTCACGGCTTCCGTATCGATTACAAGGCAGGCTTTGATGCGCGCGGACTGATACGGGGCATAGACCTGGAGCTGGCCTCGGACTGCGGCCGCTCGACCGATTTATCGGGTCCCATCAACGTGCGCGCCATGTTCCACAGCGACAACTGCTATTTCCTGGAGCACGTGCGCATTACCTCCCACCGCTGCAAAACCCACAAGGCGTCAAACGTGGCCTTCCGGGGTTTTGGCGGCCCCCAGGGGATGATGGGGATCGAGAATGTCATCGACGAGATTGCCCGCTATCTTGATAAAGACCCCCTTGACGTGCGGAAAATCAACTTCTACGGAAAAAATGACAGTAACGTAACGCCGTACGGCATGACGGTGGAAGACAACATCATCCATGAACTGGTGGATGAACTGGAGATAAAATCCGGCTACCGGGAAAGACGCCGGCAGGTAGATGAATTCAACGACTCCGGCGGCATACTCAAACGCGGTATCGCCCTGACCCCGGTCAAGTTCGGGATTTCGTTTACCGCAACGTTCTATAACCAGGCCGGCGCCTTGCTGCACGTTTACCGCGACGGCAGCATCATGTTGAACCACGGAGGCACCGAGATGGGGCAGGGGCTGTATACCAAGGTATCCCAGGTGATAGCCGAGGAGTTCCAGGTGGACCGGGACAGGATAAAATGCACCGCCGCCAACACCGGGAAAGTGCCTAACACCTCTGCGACGGCTGCCTCTTCCGGCAGTGACCTCAACGGTATGGCGGCAAGGGCTGCCGCCGTAGTAATCAAACGGCGCATGGCTGAGTTTGCGGCGCAACACTACGGGGCGCCGTTGGAACAGGTACGCTTTACCCGGGCAGGGGTGCAGGCAGGCAGGGAGCTGATAGATTTTGCCGAGTTGGCCAACCAGGCCTACCTGGCGCGTATCTCCCTGTCCTCCACCGGGTATTACCGCACCCCCAAAATCAATTATGACCAGGAAACCCTGAGCGGCCGCCCGTTCTTCTATTTTGCCTACGGCGCCGCGGTATCAGAGGTGGTGCTGGATACCCTGACAGGCGAGCACAGGATACTGCGTACGGACATCCTGCACGATGCCGGGGAATCGTTGAACCCGGCCATTGACATGGGGCAGGTGGAGGGCGGTTACCTGCAGGGAGTCGGCTGGTTGACCGGCGAGGAACTGTGGTGGGACCCTCAGGGCACACTCATGACCCATTCCCCGTCCACCTACAAGATTCCGGCCTGCAGTGACTGGCCGCGGGAATGCAATGTCGAGTTGGTCGACTGGGGCAGGAACCGGGAAGAGACCATCTACCGCTCCAAAGCGGTGGGCGAGCCTCCTCTCATGCTGGCGATTTCGGTATATCATGCGCTGAAAGACGCCATTGCCGCGCTGGGAGGCGTTAGGGCCCGGCCTGTATTGTCTGCGCCGGCTACCCCGGAACAGGTTTTGAACAGTATCGGGAACCTGTCGGGGCAGAAGCCCGGGACTGCAAACGGCAAGCGCCGGGCAGCCGCATGAACCGGTGTTTTTCGACGCTGCATGAGGTCGCAGACAGCGGGCAGCCATGCGCACTGGTGACGGTTGCCCATATTGCGGGATCTGCGCCGCGTGAACCGGGCGCCCGCATGATCGTGACCGCCGGCGGGATAATGGGCACAATCGGCGGCGGAAATCTCGAACATGAAGCCATCCGCATCGCACGGACACGGCTGGATGAACCGGCGGATACGCGTTTTATCGAGTTGTTTCCCCTTGGGTCCATGCTGCAACAATGCTGCGGCGGCGCCGTATTCCTGCATTTTGAGGTATTGGCAAACGGCAAACCCGACTGGGTCGCCGCGGCCGCAGAGAATGAACGGAACAACACCCGGACATTGCTGGTGAGCCGAACTCCACCCACAGCATTCCCGCATAGTCCCTGTACCGGCAAAATGCTCTTCACCACCTCAAGCGCCACAGGAACCCTCGGCGATAACAGCCTCGATGAACTTGCATCAGCAAAAGCGGCGACACTCCTCTCTTCCCCCCGCACCGGGGAAACGGTCCTGTTGCACTCCCTGGTCGAAACGCAATCGACCCTGCCCGACACAACGGACGTCCTGTTATACGAAGAGATTTCACCCTGTGACTTCCACGTCGTACTGTTTGGCGCGGGCCATGTAGGCCGGGCGCTGGTGAATGCCCTTACCGAGGCTACTGCCTGCCGGATTACCTGGGTGGACAGCAGGGCGGGGCAGTTTCCGGATAACCTGCCGTACAACGTGGAACCCAGGCTCACCGATGACCCGGCAGGGGAAGCTGCCGGATTGTCTGATGGGGCATACTGCCTGGTCATGACCCACAGCCACGATCTCGACCAGGACCTGTGCGAGGCCCTGTTGCAGCGCAATGGTTTCGCTTTCCTCGGATTAATCGGGTCCGCAACCAAGCGCCGGCGTTTTATACACAGGCTGAAAGAAAAAGGAATGGATGATGAGCAACTGGCGCGGCTCACCTGTCCCATCGGTATCCCCGGCATCGAAGCAAAAGAACCCGGCGTCATAGCCCTCGCCGTTGCAGCCCAGTTGCTTAAAATAAAATCCGCAGATGACGCAGATGATTATATTAAACAAACTCAAATTTAATCAGATTCCTGAATTCTATCCTTGTTCCAAATTCAAATTTCTCTTATATCTGCGATAATCTGCGTCATCTGCGGATGAATCAATGATGGAAGCGTATATCCTTGAATGGCTGAACCTGTTGCTGCGCTGGGCGCACCTGATCGTGGGCATCGCCTGGATCGGCTCGTCCTTTTATTTCGTCTGGCTGGATATGAACCTCAACGTCCCTCCCCGGGACCCGGAGGACGACGCGGTGGCCGGCGACCTGTGGGCGGTGCATGGCGGCGGGTTTTACCATGCGCAGAAATACAAGGTCGCCCCGGGTGAGTTGCCTGAACCGCTGCACTGGTTCAAGTGGGAGGCCTATACCACCTGGTTGACCGGGTTTGCCTTACTGGTGCTGATGTATTACGTCAATGCCGATGTGTACCTGGTCGATAAAAGCGTTGCCGATTTAACGGGCGGCCAGGCCATAGCAATCAGCATCGGTTTCATCGTGGCGTCCTGGGTGGTTTACGACCTGCTGTGCAGAACCGGTCTGAGCGACGCCTGGATTGGACTGGTCGGTTTTTTATTCCTGGTTGCCGCAGTGTACCTCCTGACGGACCTGTTCAGCGGGCGCGGCGCGTATATACAAACAGGCTCCATGCTGGGCACCATCATGGTCGCCAACGTGTTCATGGTGATCATTCCGGGCCAGCGCGAACTGGTGGAAGCCAAACTCCGTGGTGAAGACCCGGACCCGTTGCCCGGAATCAGGGGCAAGCAGCGCTCGGTGCATAACAATTACATCACCCTGCCGGTGCTGTTTGTCATGTTGAGCCCGCACTATCCCATGACCTACGGGCATGAATACAACTGGTTGCTCCTCATCGCCATCTTCATCGCCGGGGTGCTGATCCGGCATTTCTTCAACCTCAGAAACCAGGGGAAAGCAGAGCCCCTGCTGCTGTTTATCGCACTTGTTATTATCATCCTGGCTGCGTTCATGGCTGCGCCGAAATCCAGGGCAATCCCTGACCGGGATGTGGCGCCGCGTGCCGAGCAACCCGTTGAACCCGTTTCATTTGCGCAAGTCAGACAGGTAATCGTCCAGCGCTGCAATAATTGCCATTCGATTGAACCGAACCATCCCACCGCGCCGGTCGCTCCCAACGCCGTGATGTTCGACACCCCGGAACAAATCGCACAATGGGCACAACGCATTCACGACAGGACCGTCACCACCAGGACCATGCCGCTGGCGAACCTGACGCAGATGACCGATGAAGAACGCCTGCTGGTGGCTCGTTGGTATAAAACCGGCGCCGAAATAGAATAGAAGCAAAGCCGTTACAATCATCGCTTCACCACCGAGTTGATGCTTATGATTACCCAGCCTGGCGTTCGCAGGACTCCCGGCGGGAGGACCCGGACAGGTAGGTCAGGCGTTTGTAGCGGCCAATATATTGGCCAAAAATTTGTAATATTCTTGATTTATTCTATATTATAAGTTATAAAACAGACAGTTAGTTGAGTTTTAATCGGCCAACAAAGTGGCCAAAATATGCGTTGACCATGAATGGTTACAACAAGTCATAATTTCACACCCTTTATTCCTGACGATGTGGCATTAAACCGGTCTGACTTGCCGGATTTAGTGATATCAATGGTGGGCGCTGATGCGCAACTGGCTGGACATTTGACGGAAGTGACAAAAGCAACGATTCGTCAATATATGGAAGTTATAAATTCATATTATTCGAACCTGATTGAAGGTAATCATACGCAACCGTACGAAATCCGCGCCGCACAAAGAGGTAAGTATCACGATGATCCGATCAAAAGAGATTTACAGAAGGAGTCCGTTGCGCATATACACGTTCAGAAGTGGATCAAGCAACAAGTCCTAGACCAGAATACGATATATTCGAGCGATTTTCTAAAGGCCCTGCACAGGGAATTTTATACACAACTCCCTGAACGCATGTGGGAAATCAAGGATGATGAAGGAAACACAAAGGGAAAGATCATACCGGGAGAATGGCGTACGGATACTGTCAAGGTTGGCCTGCACGTCCCCCCGTCTGCAGACAATCTGGAATCACTGATGCAACAGTTTTGCGAGATATACCATCCCCGAAGGTACTCCGGAGAGAGAAAATATATCGCTCTTATGTGTGCGCATCACAGGTTTGTCTGGGTTCACCCGTTCCTTGACGGAAATGGAAGAGTCGCCAGGTTATTTACGGACGCTGCGCTCTCCAGTCTCGGATTGAACAGTGTAGGCGTATGGTATATCAGCCGAGGCGTAGCCAGGGCAGCAAATGGTTATAAGGGGTTACTGGCGCGCGCCGATTTCCCCCGTCAAGGTATGCATGATGGTCGCGGTTTGTTAAGTCAGGAAAACCTGGTGGATTTTTGTCGATTCATGCTTGCTGCCGCGATTGACCAGATAACGTACATGACCAGGTTGCTTGACCTGGGACAGATACAAAAAAGGATTTCCAGATACATACAAGCGCGAAATGACAACCGGGTCCCGGCAATCAGCGCTGAAATCAAGGAAATAGCATCACTGGTCCTGTACCAGGCGTTTATACACGGGGAATTGGAACGGCAAATGGCGTATGAACTGTGCGGCATGTCTGAGCGAAGCGCCCGCAGGTTGCTTGCGCAATTAAAGGAAGAAGGCCTGTTGACTGAAACATCATCACGGTCACCGCTCAAGTGGTCAATCCCTGAACATGCGGAACCCTGGTACTTCCCTGAGTTAGTGCCAGGCCAGGTGTAGCTGACATTCTGTTTTCAGCGTTCGTAGGATTCCCGGCGGGAGGATTCGGACAGGGGTACCAGGTATTTCTCCGGGTTGCTGAGTATCTTCGCGCGCGCTGCCTGCAGCGTGGCTTCGCCCGCATAGCTGACGGACGAGCGCAGGTGGCCGCGCACGCGGTGCAGGATGTCGTTGACGCTGCCTTTGTACGGCACCTGTATTTCCTGGCCTTCGGGCGGGGTATCGAGCGCGGCGTCGGTCGCTTCCGCGTTCTCCGGGTCATAGAGTGATTCCAGCACCGCTTCCGGTGAGGTCATGCCGCGGTAAATCTTCTTCTTGGTATGGGTGACGGGGTCTTCGATGACCCTGCCGGGCGCCTCGTCGGTGCCGGACAATGCGCTGCCCAGCATGACCGTAGTTGCACCGCACACCAGGGCGAGAAAGATGTCCTTGTCCGTCTTGATGCCGCCATCGGCCATGATGGGGATTGAATCGCCCAGTGCCTTCCAGGTTTCGCGTATCGCCTGTAACTGCGGCACGCCGGCTGCGGTTTCCAGGCGGGTACGGCAGCCGCGGCCCGGCCCCACGCCGACCTTGACCGCGTCCGCGCCGATGTCCCGCATGAAGCGCGCCCCCTCGGCGGTGGCCACGTTGCCGCACACCAGGGGTACGCCGCCGAAGCGGCCGCGGAATCGTTCAACGGCCTCTTCCATCACCGTCGAATGGCCGTGGGCAATGTCGATGAACAGGCAGTCAGCTCCTGCTTCCAGCAGTGCCGCACTACGGTCGAGGTAATCGCCCCGTGCGCCGATCGCGGCAGCAACCAGCAGGTGTCCCTTGTCATCCTTGCTGGAGTAGGGACGTTCCCGCAGGGAAAAGATATCGCGACGCGTGATCAATCCGTGGATGCGTCGCTCGGCATCTACCAGCGGCAGGCGCTCGATGCGATGTTCAAACAGTATCTTCGAGGCCTGTTCGATGGAAATCCCGGGTTTGTCGACAACCAGCCGGTCGAAAGAAGTCATGAAACGCTCCACAGGCTGGTCATCGTAGTCGCTGTTCCAGGGCATATCCCGCTGCGACAGCAGGCCGGCCAGGATATTGCTGCCGGGTTCCGTCTCGATCAGAATGCCGGTAATTGAATGATTATGAGCGAAATTCCTGGCCTGCTGAATGGTAGTGCCCAGCGGCAGGCACAAGGGCTGATTGATGACCGCGCTCTGGCTGCGTTTTATCTGCGCTACCTTGCGCGCCTGTCTCTCGATGGTCATGGCGCGATGGATCACGCCGATACCGCCTTCCATCGCCATCGCCCTGGCCATGTCCGCGCCGGTCACGCTGTCCATATTGGACGAGACGATGGGCAGTTCCAGGGAGATATGGCCGGTCAGTACACTAGCCAGACTGATGTCCCGGCGCGAGCCCGCCATCCCTTTTTGCGGGCGAAACAGGAAGTCGTCGAAGGTTTTTCCGACCCAGGATACATTATCTAAAGGTGTCATGAAGAACTTAGAAGATTAGACAGTGCTGGAGTGTCAGCTTGTTGATGATATGATACAGTTAACCGTGGCCAATCTATCAATTCTCACAGCTTTGATCAACGTCCGCATTCTAATTTTATCTTTGGTATTAGGAAACTTTGTAGTGTCTAAATACGTAAGCTTCATGCGAAATGATACATGCTTGATGATAGTCATGTCATCACTTAACGATTTATCAGTATTTGCTGCGTATTTATTATTAGTCAAACGTGTAATGACGCGCACACAATCAGGTAAATTATCGGAACGATACATTTGGGTGCTGGAGCAGAAAAAATGTGGATTTACTACTCGTCATCAATTTGCTGCTCACCTTGCAGTAACAAAAAAAGTTATCCCAATCGAAATTTCATAGATGCCGAGAAGCAAATTATTTCTATGAATGTTTTAGTTACTTTCACAGGGTTCCATGATCCATACAGCCTAGGGTTAGTTGGGGAGGAGCAACAGGCTGGCCCGATCGTTTCCTTGGTAAGTGCAAAATCATTCGACCATGTAATATTGATTTCTACGCTGAATACGAAGGAAAACACGACAGCGACGGAATCTGTACTCAAAGAGTTGAATCCTGAAGTGGGTATCTTAATCATCGAAGCTGGTTTGAGCGACCCTACGGATTATGCAGAAATATTAAATTTACTTCGCACCAAACTTTTGCCAAAATTAAATTTATTTGAAACACAGATAAACCTCTTTGTTGCTGTTGCGTCTGGTACACCACAAATGCACGCAGCATGGTTACTCTTGGTATCAAGCGGCGAAATACCTGCTCGAATTTTGCATATCAGACCAGCTCGATTTGTAACCACGGATAAACCTCTCGTAAGTGAAATCGACCTTTCATCGAAAGAGTTTCCTGAGGTTCGGAGTATTAGCTTGTCGAGACTGGAGTCTCCCGACACGGCACTAGATGTCAACAAACTCATCCAATCGTTAGGAATTGTGGGTGACCACCCTGAACTCTCGAAAGCGCTTGATATATCAGCTACGCTCGCCTCCTCGAGTGTGCCAATTCTATTACTTGGAGAGACCGGAACTGGCAAAGAGTTACTGGCCAGATTCATCCACTTGGCCAGTGGCCGACCTAAGGATTGCTTCGTAGCAATCAACTGCGCAGCAATTCCTAGAGACTTGGTTGAGAGCATACTATTTGGTCACTGTAAAGGCGCCTTCACGGGAGCAGTATCCGACCAGAAGGGCAAATTTGCACAAGCAGATGGTGGCACGTTGTTTCTGGATGAACTTGGGGAACTACCGTTAGATACACAAGCGAAGTTGCTACGTGTTTTACAAGAAGGGCAGATTGAACCTGTCGGCACTGGTGAACCTCATAACGTAGATGTACGATTGATTGGTGCAACAAATGTCGACCTGCCTCGATCCATAAAGCAGGGTAACTTTCGTGAGGATCTCTATTACCGCTTGAATGTTGGCGAGATCCGCTTGCCACCGCTCAGGGAACGCCGTAGCGATATTCCGAAAATCGCACTCACATTGCTAGATAAGGTAAATACAAGTCTGAAAGCGCCGAAACGACTGACCACAGGCGCGCTACAGCGATTACAGGCGCATGATTGGCCTGGAAACATTCGAGATCTGTCGAACACAATTGAGCGTACCGCACGACTAACACGCTCTGCGGTCTTAGATACAGACGATCTCATATTTGGCGAACCAGTAATCCATGCGGAGCCTTGGTCAACATTACCAGAGCCAGCCGAGGGTTTTTCATTGGAGAATTTTCTATCTGATGCGCGAAAGCAGATTGTGATGCGGGCGCTGAAGATTAGCGGTGGTAATCAGAGTAAGGCAGCGCTCCTTCTTGGATTGACCCCCCAAGCCGTACACAAATATGTACAGAAGAATAGAACATGATTTTAACCAAGGTTTAAATAATTTAAACTTCCATTGAAAATGGGTGATATCCAAAAATAAGCTTTGTTTAGATAACTACTTGAAAATAAATGAAATAAATATTTGTTGCGAAATGTGGCATAGCATTTGCTTTATCAGGGTATGACATCTTAGCCCAGAGGAGAAAAGCGATGACACAGTTTAGAGTTTCAAAAATAATTGACGGGGATACATTCGAAGTGGCAGAGGGCTGGGAGTGGCATGGCAAAACCGGCTCAAGGGTGCGGCCTACCGGATATAACGCCCCGGAGTTACATACCGCTGCCGGGCAGTTGGCGAAACAAAAGCTCACAAGATTAATCCAGGGTGAGATAGTTAGTTTTGGAGAGGCTTATAGGATTGACCGTGGCCGTATTGTCTGCGTCGTGTATTATAATGGTCGTAATTTGGCGGACTATTTCAGAGAGTATCAATAACTCTCGCGAGGGATATGACGAAAGACACCACCAAAGAAACCGATGCTAGGATCGCCATTGATGACTGGCTACGTCAGGCAGGTTGGGAGCCTTCAGATAAGTCTCAGGTCCAGACCGAGGTAAAGGCCAGTGGTGGTTTCGGTGGTATAGCTGATCCTGGGAGCGCTAGCGAACCTGGCGCTCTACATACATCTGATGGGGATGTTTTGCTTAGCGGCCGTGCTGACTACGTTTTGCTCGACCAGCGCGGGCAGCCCCTTGCGGTGGTCGAGGCAAAAAGGAAGGCCATCCATCCCTATGTAGCCAAACAACAAGCGCTCCCCTATGCCAAACAACTTGGTGCGCCGTTCATCTTTCTGACCAACGGTGAACTGATCTACTTCTGGGATTATCAGAACGATGATGCCCGCATCGTCAACTCATTCTTCTCCCGTCGTGACATGGAGCGACTTGTGCATATGCGTAGTGAACGCATGCCGCTCGCGACGATTGATATCCCTGACTACTTTACCCGCCAAGGTGAAACTCGCGAATTACGCCCATATCAGCGGGATGCTATGCGGGCTATGGATCGCGCATTGGAACTTGGAAAGCGCCGTTTTCTGATCGAGTTGCCCACTGGTACGGGCAAGACCGACCTCATTTGTCAGTACATTCAACGGCTGATGCAGGCAGGACATGCGGAACGCGTCCTGTTTCTGGTTGACCGGGAACAGCTTGCTAAACAGGCTCTTGAGGCAATCACCGATCTGCTTGGTCATTACAGTCACTATTGGCTCAAGCCCGGCATAGTACGCACCGAGCAGCAGATCACTGTTTGCCTGTTGCAAACCATGATCGGCCGTTACCATGAATACACTAGTGGTTATTTCGATATCGTCATCGCGGACGAATGCCACCGTTCCATATATGGTACCTGGCAGTCGGTATTGACCCATTTCGATGCCATTCATATCGGTTTAACTGCTACACCGGCAGCATATATCGAGCGCAATACCTTCAGTTTCTACCAGTGCAAAGATAATACGCCAGATTTTTCTTATCCTATCCAAGACGCTTTCCAAAATGATTATCTAGTACCCTACCGCTTCGCCGAAGGTATTACCGAGATAATCGCAGAAGGCGCGGACGTCGATGAGGAGCACTATGACCCCGCCGAGTTCGAGCGTAAGTGGACCAACGAAAAGACCAATCGTCTGATGATGGAGGAGTTTGACAAGCTGGCTTGGCAGAACTATCAAAGCCTGGCGCCAGGCCAGAAACCCGCACCGGGGAAGTCCATTGTATTTGCCATCACCAAACACCATGCCGCACGTCTGGCTCAGTATCTCAACGACTTGCATCCAGAATACAACGGACACTATGCTGAGGTGATCACCAGTGATGTGCAGAATACGGATGAACTGATCCGCAAGTTCAAGCGCGAGGATTACCCGCAAGTAGCCGTGAGTGTCGGTATGCTGGATACTGGTTTCGATTGCCGTGAGATCCTCCACTTAGTGATGTGTCGACGTGTGCGTAGTCCCATTCTCTATCAGCAGATGCGCGGGCGAGGTACGCGCACAGCACCGCATATCAGTAAGGGGAAGTTTGTGATTTACGACTTCTTTCGTAACCATCAGTACTTCAACGATAGCGATACAGATATCTTTATCGGTACGGGTACAGGCCATGTTCCGACGATCCGTAAACCAAAGAGCATGTCCCAACGTGATCTCATTGAACTGGGGCTCGAAGATGAATGGTTGGAAGCAGTTAACTATGTCGAAGTGGGGCCCCAAGGAGAGCGCATCGACAAGCGTCAATACGTCACCGACTGGGAAAATACCGTTCGTGATGCCGTTGTGCACGATCCGATTATCAGGAAAATTCGATCGGGCAATTTGCTCAGTGATGGTGAAGAGCAGCAACTTGCTGTCCGACTCAACCAACCCGAACGCTACTTCAATGAAGAAAACCTGCGTCGTGCCTATCGCAATCCGGGCGGCTCGCTGGTGGACTTCATTCGTGCAGCGCTGGGCCAGCAGAAGATCAAGAGCCGCGAAGAAACAGTGGACGAGAACTTCCGAGCCTGGCTGGTTACCCGCAACCTCAGTGCCGAGCAGGCACAGTACCTGGCTATGCTGAAAAACCGTGGTATTGCACGTGGCAAGCTAGCGCTGGACGATCTGTTTCAACCGCCACTCTCCATACTCAATGCCGCAAACCTCGGAATAGAATTCTTTGGCGAGCAGGGACTGAAAAAGGTCGTTGATGAAATGAACGATACATTATTTAGCAGCGACAATAGATGACAGAAGGTGGTAACAACGCATGAACCGCAGTTTACGAAGAAAGCTGGATCACATCACTGATGTCCTCTGGGCAGGTGGTGTTACTAATCCGGTTACCTATATTGAGCAGATCTCTTATTTGATCTTTCTGAAGTTGTTGGATGAGGAGGAACAGGACCGTGAACTGCGCGTTCGCCTCAGAGCCGCTAGTGGCAACGCTAAACTGTTGTTCCCCCAGCAGGCCGAACGTTATCGCTGGTCCAAGTGGCGTTTCATGAGCGGACCAGAGCTTCGCGACTTCATCCGGGACGAAGTATTCCCTTACTTGGCATCGATAGCCAAAGATGAGCCTGAAGTGGCCGAGTATTTCCGCGATGCCGTGTTGGAGATTGTAGACCCTAATGTGCTGAAGCAGGTGGTGGACGAGATCGATACTTTCGAATTTCGCAAGCTTGGGCCAGACGTCAAAGGCGATATCTTCGAATATTTATTAACCCATCTTGGTCAGTCGTCCCTGAATGGACAGTTTCGCACACCGCGCCAGATCCGTTCTTTCATGGTGGAAATGGTCGATCCAGAACTGGGTGATTCCGTTTTCGATCCAGCATGTGGAACAGCCGGTTTTCTTATAGACACAGTAGACTATCTGCTTGCTAAGTACAGCGAGACAGTACAAGAATATCCTATCTACGGCGAAGACTGGTTGGAGAAGCGTGGACAGACTCTCGCTGAAGCTAGAAAAGAAATACCAAATCTCCAAACCTATCGCAAGGGTACAGGTGAAAAAATTCCAGACTGGAGCATGCTCGAAGCCTCGATTTTTGGCGTGGATGTTTCTCGTCAGATGATGCGCATAAGCATGATGAATCTCATACTACACAGCGTACGTCGAGCAAGGCTTAAACGCGGCAATTCATTGTCGGACCACGGAGGACTTACGGAGGAGGATTTATCGCGTCGCTACAAAGTGATACTGTCCAATCCGCCCTTCGCTGGACAGATCCCGAAGGATTCCATCCGCTCAGACCTCTACACTAGTTCCAGGAAAAGTGAATTGCTCTTTCTGGGCTTAATGATGGAACATCTCGCCCCAGGTGGCCGTTGCGCTGTTGTGGTGCCGGAAGGTTTGCTGTTCGGCTCTACCAGCGCGCATAAGAATCTCCGAAAGAAACTTGTTGAGGATTTCGCTCTGCTCGCCGTGGTTTCTCTGCCAGCGGGTGTGTTTAGACCTTATGCGGGAGTAAAGACCAGCGTGCTGGTTTTCTGCAAACCCCAAAACGGAGGCAAGATAGAGAAAGCAGAGAAGATTTGGTTCTATGAGGTTTGCAACGACGGCTATGACCCCGACAAGATCTCTGATGGTGGTCGTGTGGAAACCCCCAACCTCAACGAGATTCCTGACCTACTCGCCAAATGGCAGGAGTACAAAGCATCTAAGTTCGATAATCCGCCTGGTGTGGAAGCCAATAGAATTCTGGAACCGGGGAATGAAATACCGCGATGTTGGTGGGCGGACGTGAAGACATTGGCGATTAATGATTTTCATTTGGCAGCGGGGCGTTACAAGCCGCAGGTCGCAGAAGCGGTACCAGAAGAAGATCCGCTAGAATTAATAAAAGATACTTTAATAGTCGAAAAGGAGCTAACCCGAGGGCTTGAAAGATTGTTGCAAGAATTGGAAGCATCCCAGTGAAGTGGACTACTACAACAATACAGCGAGTTTCGCAACAAACACAAGTGTGTAATCCTCGGGAACGTCAAGAAAGTCTGTTTAAGTATATAGATATATCATCAATTGACCGCGATAAAAAAATTATTTCGCAGGCACCTGAAATAAAGGGAGCCAAGGCCCCAAGTCGCGCACGGAAAGAAGTAAATGCGGGTGACATCTTAGTATCCACTGTCAGGCCAAACTTGAATGCTGTGGCAATCGTACCGCCTGAATTGGACAGCCAAATCGCTTCTACTGGTTTTTCAGTCCTGCGTCCGGAAAGTGATCTTATAAATGGACGTTATCTGTTTTATTTTGTCCAGACGTCTGGTTTTATTGATGCTTTGACGTCGAAAGTAAGAGGAGCCCATTACCCTGCAGTTTCAGATACTGATGTAAAGAATGTTGAGCTTCCATTGCCTACGATAGCCGAACAACATCGCATCGTCGAAATTCTCGATCAGGCCCATGCTCTGCGTAAGAGTCGCACAAACGCTGACACTAAAGCTGTCCGCATCCTACCTGCATTGTTCTATCAGATGTTTGGCGATCCGTTATTGAATACCAAGGACTTTGAAAGAGTTTGCCTTGGCGACGCTGGTATTGCTGAGATCAATCCTCGGGCACCATCCCGAGACTTACCTAATGATCTGGAAGTTAGCTTCGTTCCAATGGCTGATGTAAATGAGGATTGGGGGCAGATTACTGGTTGCCAAATTAAGGAGCTAGGTGAAGTTAAGAAAGGATTTACTTCTTTTTTGGAGAACGATGTTCTATTTGCCAAAATCACACCCTGTATGGAAAATGGAAAGGCTGCCATAGCTAGAGGACTCGGTAACGGATTGGGTTATGGTTCCACAGAATTTCATGTATTGCGAGCAGGAGACCTGGTTACCCCAGAATGGATTTATGGGTTGACTAGACTGGACATTTTTAGAAATGTCGCAAAAGGAAATTTTATCGGTTCGGTGGGCCAACAGCGAGTACCCGCTGACTTTTTGCGCAGTTTTCGCGTTCCTCTCCCTCCAAAAAAATTAATAGAAAAATTTTCAATTGTTGTGCGCGAGCTTCTTCAAGAGAACGATTATAGGCGAGAGGCAGAAAAAAGAATTTCACAGTTAGTTCAAATAACAATGCATCATGCGTTTTCAGGAAAGCTGACTGAAGGCTGGCGAAGAGCCCACCTGAAGGAGGAGTTCCAAGAAATAGAGCACCAAGCGAGAGCAGGTACTTAAGGAATTTTTGAGGATTTGATAATGATAAAAACGCTCTTCACCGGCAACTTCAAAGCCTTCGCCGAGACCCAACGAATTCCAATCAGACCGATTACAATGATCTTTGGTCCAAATAGCGCTGGTAAATCGAGCTTCATCCATAGCTTAGCGCTAGCGAGCGAAGCCGAGCGTACCGGACGGTTGGATGTATTCAAAACTGAGGTCGGCGGTAGTGCCATCGACCTGGGTGGATTCCGGCAGTACATCCATCGTGGCGAGGCAAAGCGTCGAATGGAATGGGGTGCAGAGTTAGATGTGTCATCACTTCAGGGTCGGCTAGAGGAACTTCTGGCTCCAGTCAATACGCTCAAAGTGGTTATGTTCACAGGTGTGGCACTGGACAACGAAGAACGACCGTTAGTAAGCGCCGAACCGGCTGTTACAGGATACGAGTTATTCGGAGATGACCAACTCCTATTGCGCATGAGTCGTCGGCCGGATGGGAAACTGCGGCTGGACCGGCTGAACCACGAGCACTTGGTCTTTCGTGAGGTTCTTAAGGCTATCGTCACTACTGCAACCACAACGAACACTGTTACAAAGGAGGATTTCGAGGGGATTGACGACGTCATCAACGTTATGGTGCCTCGACTGAGTATAGGGGTGACTAAACTGTTCCCCGAAGGGCTGACTGATCGGCGTGTCGATAATGAGGAACAGGAGCAAGCCACATTGTTTCCGGTTAGCAAGGGCAATCGGAGTGAGGACCTTGCTAATGCGATCAATTTCTTTCTGCCAAAGACACTTGATGAACTCATCATGGGGACTAGCCAGATTCTGGCGCAGGAACTCAAGAAACTGCAATACCTTGGTCCTCTCCGTTCTTTTCCGCCCCGGCACTTGGCCTTTTCGGAACACGAGGACGCAAACTGGTACGCAGGTGGCGGTTACGCTTGGGATATTGTACGCAGGGACGACACGGTTCGCTCTGCGGTCAATGAATGGCTGGGATCGGAGGTATTGAAGACACCGTATGAACTTGTAGTCCGTCAGTTGGTGGGTATCAGCGATTTAGATCCTGTATTGGAGGAAGGCCTTGAGACGATCATTGATGACGGGGTGGAAATTGAGCATGAGCCGGAGTCCGAGTATACGGGTGGCGGAGCCTATCCGATACTCCGGGATTCGGAGGCAGAGGCACGTCGTCTTCAAGAGTTGATCCAGACGTCCGATTTGAAAAAGCTCAAGGAGCTGGTCCTTATTGACAGACGATCCAATACGGTGGTGTCACACCGTGATGTGGGGATCGGTATTACCCAGGTACTGCCTGTGCTTGTGTTGGCCTATGCATCTACAGACAAATTGATCGCCATGGAGCAGCCGGAAATTCACCTACACCCTGCGCTACAGGCAGAGTTAGGTGACGTATTCATTAATTCGGCGTTGGGAGGGCGCGGCAATCGATTCATACTGGAAACTCACAGTGAGCACCTCCTTTTACGTATTATGCGTCGTATGCGAGAAACAGATGAACAAATGTTACCGGAAGGCACTAAGCCGATACATCCTGAAGATGTGATGGTTCTTTACGTCGAGCCAGATGGTGGTCGTAGTATTGTGCGCGAGATGCCATTGAATGCCCGGGGCGAACTGGTAAAAGCGTGGCCAGGCGGTTTCTTCGAAGAAGGTCTACGGGAGATATTCTAAGGATGTTGCTCGCTGAGTATGCGATAACTCCAGACGTATTTGATGCGACGTCCTATGTCAACGAGGATCTATGTGCTGCACGATTGGAGCTCATTCGCGAGGTAATGTTAAATGAGGGCGTGATACGCGATCTTAGAAATGGAAGCTGGTCTAACTTGTTCAGAAGTGACCATCGCTCCTGGCATCGTAGAGCTAAGGAGCTTGCCAAAAAGCTAGCCTCACAAAATAGATTAAGACCCTTTGTGCCACAGCTGGCAGTGAAGCCATCCGTAGATTCAGAGTGGTGTGATGAGGCGTTGGTTACTCATGGGATCGAACCCTTGACAGGTATCATTGTAACGGACACGATTTCAGACGGCTACATAGGGAATCCCCTTGTTTCAAGGGTCGATAGATTGAACAGCGCTCCATGGTGGAGCGGAAGAAAACCATCCATGCGCCTCAATAGAACATTTACAGATTATCTAAACGCATTGTCATTGGTACTGAGACATGCCAACTCCATTATGTTTATTGACCCGCATATAGATCCGACTCAGCCCAAGTACAATGATTTTATTGAATTGATAAAGAGAGCGGGCAATCGCAACCCATTACCATTGATTGAGATTCATCGAGTTTGTTATCGTGGCTCGGGACAACATAGGAAGATATTAGATCTTCAACAATTGGAGGCTAGTTTCAGAAATGAACTTACCCAACCACTGCAGAGAGTGGGCTTGACTGCTGAAATTTTTGTCTGGGATGATTTTCATGACAGATATGTCTTAAGTAATCTAGTAGGAATTGCGCTCCTTAATAGTCTCGATACAACAATTATGCAAAATTCAACAACGACCTGGACTCGTTTAGGCCACAAAGACAGGGATGATGTGCAAAGAGAATTTGACCCAGCAAGTAATCAGCATAAATTAAAGAAGAAGTTCGCAATTTGATTACCACTTTCTTCAAGATTCTGGTTTATGTATTGGCTACGTTGATACTGCCTGCTATCGGGTTAGCAGCGGATGAGGTCATTGAGGAAGTTGTGGTAACCGGTTCCCACATCAAGGGCGCCCACGCGGATGAGTCCCTGCCGGTCACCAGCCTGGCGAGGGATGACCTGGCTTACGAAGGCTCTCCCACCATAATCGACCTCATCAAGAACCTGTCTTTCAGCCAGGGAGCGGACGGCGAATCCGACTTCTTCCAGGCCGGCGCCGGACCCGACCGGGCAACGGCGAACCTGCGCGGGCTCGGACCCAGCCGCACCCTGGTGTTGCTCAACGGGCGCCGCACCACATGGTCGCCCCATGCGATCAGCGCCCAGGCCCAGTTACTGGTGGACGTGAATATGCTGCCGTCGGTCGCCCTGGAACGGGTCGAGATATTACGCGAAGGCGCCGCATCCACCTATGGTTCCGATGCTATAGCAGGAGTAATGAACTACATCACCCGCAGCGATTTTTCGGGGGTGGAGGTCTCGGCTGACTACAAGGGCATCGATGGTTCTGCCGGCGATGCTGCAGCAGGCATTATCCTCGGTGCCGACCTGCTGCAAAACCGGGGTCACGCGGTCAGCTCCTTCGGTTATATGAGGCGCAGCCGGCTCGAACTCATCAAACGTGACTGGGCGGTAGTGCCCTATGAGCAGAGTCCCCTGGGCGGCTGGTCCAGCATCGGCCGGCCGTCAGTTGTAGTGCCCCTGGAGCGCTGGCAGGCAGCGCCCGTGGGTGGTTTCACCGGTATGCTGGCAAGCGGTATCGTCGACCCGAACTGCGAAAAACTCGGCGGCGCCCGTACCCACCAGGGTGTGCTGGGTAATCCGGACGGTGGTTTCTGCCATTTCCAGTATACGCCGTTCTACAGCCTGGCCGAGAAAACAGAGCGCTGGCAGTGGTTCACGGAACTCTCCCTGGAGGTGAATGATTCCACTACGCTGTCCGCTGAATTGCTCATGACGGACAGCCGCGTGCCCTCGCTGCATACCTCACCGTCTTATCCGCCCAACCGGTTGATCGACGAGAACCGGACCATACGCGCAAATCATCCCGGACTGGTCGACATGGCAAGCAAATACCCGGACCTGTACGGCGACTATGCCTGGTGCGACAGGGACTATTGTCGCTGGGACGGGGATCCGGAGCAGTCTCTGGCAGGTATTCCCCCGGCCTGGCAGGAGGTGGCCTGGTTCTTCGGCCGCTCCTACGGTCAGGATGGTCCGGTGCGCGGCACCGATCAGCAGACCGGGTTGTGGCGGGCGAACCTGGCCCTGGACGGTTCGTTCGCCGACTACGACTGGACTGTGGCGGCTACCTGGTCCGGATCGAAAAGAACATTCCATGCCGGCGATACGATGGTGTACCGGGACGCCAGGGCGCGCCAGGGACTTGCCGGTGCGGAGTGCGAGCAACTGGCGCCCAACCAGTATGACGAGGACGGCAGGATATTTTTTTCGCTGGAAACACTCATGACCCATGCCGGGCAGGGGCCCTGCCGGTACTGGACGCCTTTTTCCAATTCCATGGCAGGTTCACACCCGCGTGTTCCCGACGGTCTTGCAGCAAACCCCGACTATAACCCGGCATTGAATAACCAGGAAATCTACGACTACATTGTGAACGACGATTACGGCAACCGCGGCAAGACGTCGCTGTTGGTGCTGGATGCCGTGTTTTCAGGCATCCTGCCCTGGTGGAGTCTGCCGGGTGGCGGCTTGAACTTTGCGGCCGGGTTCCAGTGGCGTAGCGAAACCTATAAAACCAACCCCCTCGGATTCAGTAATTTCGAGCTGTTCCCCTGTGCGGCAGGTCCCGAGATAGCTGACTGTACGATCGATCGCAACGGCCTCTACAGTTTCCTGGCTCCCGGGTTTCCCATCGATGAAGAACGTGATATCTATTCCTTCTTCGGCGAACTGCAGGCGCCCGTGACCGATGACCTGGAAGCTCATTTTTTCCTGCGCTACGAGGATTATGGCGGTTCAGTCGGCGCAAGCATCGACCCGAAGGTACACGTACACTGGCAGGCATTGCCCGGCATCGGTTTGCGCGCCTCTGTCGGCACAACCTTCCGCGGACCCACGCTGAACCAGATTGTTTCTTCCAATTCTTCGAATTCATTTCAATACGTGGCCTCGACCGCTGCTTTCAAGCGCATAGACACCAAGGGCAATCCACAGCTTGATCCCGAAGAAGCCATCACGATCAATGCGGGGGTATTAATCGACCACGACAATCTCTTCCACGACGGGGACTACCTGACACTCAGTGCCGATTACTGGTCATACGACTTTGAAAAACCGCTGGTGACCGAACCCTATAACGCGGTGCTTGAGCGCGGCTGCCCCGGCGCTGTTACCGACCCCTGCGATGTATCCAGTCCCTATTTCGAGCGGCTGTCCTTCGCCGGCAGTCCGGTCGCCGCCAATGTCGAGATTATCGACATCAACATCATCAACGGCCCCGATATCAAGACCGACGGCATCGACTTCAGCGGACTTTACTCCGCACCGGTGGGCCCCGGTCAGTTCAGCGCCGGTTTCAACGGCACGAGAATCCTGGGCTACGACATCGACGCCTGGGAACTGGGAGAGGCCTACAACGCACTCGGCCGGTTGAACTACACCACGTCCCTGGCGCGTACCCTGGTCAAGCTGAAGTTGCGGGGTTTCCTGAACTACGCCTGGAAATCGTTAAATATGCGCTACGGCGTCAGTTATGCAGACGATTATGTAGACATTGACAGGAAAATCGACAGCCACGTCACCCACGATATACACGCAAACTACAGGCTGTTGCAGGACCGGCTGGAACTCTGGGTTTCGGTCGTCAACCTGCTGGATGAAGACCCGCCGTTTGTACCCCGGGAGATGAACTACGATCCGTTTACCCACGACCCGTACGGACGTACGTTCAAGGTCGGTATTCGCTATAGAATGGGCGAATAAGATGCCATTACCGCGCCTCGCCGTTCCCCCGCTTGCGCGGGGCAGGGAGCAGCTCCTGTGCAGCAGTGTACTTCCGGCAATAGTGTGTGATAACATCTTCGCAAGTCTTATATATACCCCCATAGGCCGACTACGGTGATGACTGCAGCCTGTTGTGCAGACAAGGGATTTTGCATTGCTGTTTAAATATTAACTGGAAAGAGTACCAGCTCTTCAGACTAATAAGAAAAACAGGCTGAAATGACTGCAAATCTCTCGATGACGCCGGAAGTTATGCTCGATCTTGCGCGTAAGACAGCAGAACTTGTGGTGCAGCGAATCGAGAGCCTGCCTGAGGAAAATGCCTGGGACGGAGAGTTCCGGCAGATTCTGTCGGATCAGCTGATGGAAGCCCCACCCGAGGACGGACGGCCCGCAGCAGAGGTTCTTGAGCAGGTCGCGCAAACTATCCTGCCATTCACAACCCGCCTGGACCACCCGCGCTGTTTCGGGTTTATTCCTTCGTCACCCACCTGGCCGGGGGTGCTGGCCGATTTTATTGCCGCCGGGTACAACGTCAATGCCTGCACCTGGCTGGTTGCGAGCGGTCCAATCCAGCTTGAACTGGTAGTCATAGACTGGTTCCGGCGCTGGCTTGGCTATCCTGATAATGCGGGCGGACTGTTAACGAGCGGCGGTTCGGCGGCCAGTGTCGACGCCTTTGTTGCAGCCCGGGAAAATGCCGGCCATCCGGAACGGGCGACCGTATACGTGAGCAACCAGAGCCACAGTGCGCATATCCGTGCAGCCAGGATTGTGGGTATTCGTCCGGAAGGAATTCGTATGATCCCGGTCGATGAGCAGTTCCGTCTGGATATGGACGCACTTGCCCGCGCCGTTGCTGACGAACGCGCAGCCGGGTTCAGTCCCATCGCGGTATGTGCCAACGCCGGGGCCGCCAGCACGGGAGCTATCGACCCGTTGGAAGCGATGGCGGATTACTGCGCGGCGGAGGGTATCTGGCTGCACGTAGACGCCGCGTACGGCGGCTTTGCAACTGTGACCGGGAAGGGAAAAAAACTCTTAAGCGGAATTGAGCGCGCCGATTCAGTCGGTCTTGACGCACACAAGTGGTTCTTTCAGCCTTACGAGGTGGGATGCCTGCTGGTCAGGGATGCGGCCACGCTTGAGCGGGCATTCGGAGTCAAGCACGATGTCCTGCAGGATACGATATGGGGTGCGGACCATCCGAACATTTCGGACCGGGGCCTGCAGTTGAGCCGTTCATTCCGGGCATTGAAAGTCTGGATGTCGGTACAAACCTTCGGCATGGCCGCGTTCCGGCAAGCCATATCCGGGGGGATGGAGCTTGCCGCCCGCGCCGAGGAGTATGTACGGAAAAGCCCGCACCTGGAGATGTTGAATCCGGCGTCGTTGGGAATCGTGTGCTTCCGTTTCAACCCGGGCAATACCGATATGGAGGCGGACGGCCTGGAACAGGTCAACAGGACTATTCTCGCTCGTATATTCTGGGAAGATCCCGCGTTCATATCGTCAACGTCTCTCCAGGGGGTATTTGCGCTCCGCCTCTGTATCATCAACCACAATACGACCTGGGATGACGTGCGGGAGACCCTGGACGCGGTCGAACGATTCGGGGTCGAGGCGTTATCAGAAAGGGAAGTGTGACGTTCACCCCTGGAAAGAGTACCAGAGCCCCACGCGCACCTGCAGGAAATGGTTGACGATTGGAAATTGCCCGTACCCCTGGCTACGGCAGAGGTCCGCATGGACGATGGCGCGCTGATTATTATCCGCCGGCACGGCAACCCGGAAGGCCCGCGCATCGTATTAAGCCACGGCAACGGTTTATCGGCCGACCTGTATTATCCGTTCTGGTCCCTGTTGACCGACCAGTTCGACCTCGTCATCTATGATATTCGCAGCCATGGCTGGAACCCGGCAAGCGATCTTCAGGCGCAGAATTTCTGGACGTTCATCAGCGACAATGCGCATGTTCTCCAGGCAATCGATAGACACTTCGGGGAGAAACCGAAAATCGGCGTGTACCATTCCATGTCGGCATTAATGGCCATCATTCATGAACAAATGGAGGGCGTATTCACTACCATGATCCTGTTCGACCCGCCACTCAGACTTCCCAGGGGCACTTTTCTGCATATGGAAGCGATGGAGGACAAGATGAGTTCGCACACACTGAAACGTCGGGACAGGTTCAAAACCAGGGGAGAGTTTGCTGAGAAACTTCATGGCAAGTCCGCCTTTGCACGACTGGCGCCCGGCGTGACAGACCTGTTTGCCCGGACAGTGTTGCGTTCCAGCGCCGATGGTACGGGTTATGAATTGTGCTGTCCGGTCGAACACGAGGCCCGCGCCTGGGAATATTTCTCCTGCTGGGTTGAATACTCAGAGTTGGAGAAGCTTACCTGCCGGGTGAAGGTTATCGGTGGTGACCCGAGCGAGCATTACTCGTTTATCCCAAGCAGGGATCTCAATACCATTATTCATGTGGACTATGATTTTATCCCCGAAACGTCGCATCTTCTCATTCTGGAGAAACCGGACGAGTGCGCCGCGCTGACACGGGAATTTCTGAGGGATATCGGTATAAACCCATAATGTGGACAAGCCCTCTACCCCGTCGTTCCTGCTTTCGCAGGAATGACGAACTTCTTACCTCGGGTTGAACACGGCAAGCAGTTCGCGGACTTCCCCGCGGTTGCCGGCGTCGCTGCTGATGTTTCTCCTGACCTTGAAACCGGTAATTTCTGCGTCTCTCACGCGGTATAACTCGCGCACCTGCCTGGTGTCGTGGTTTGAAATGACGACCTGGACCCGGTTGTGCGCCAGTTCGCAGGCAATATCGGCCAGGCGCACCTGGTCGTCCCAGGTGAAACCTCCCGCGTGGTAATCGGTAAAATGTGCTGTCTCCGATAACGGAACATACGGCGGGTCGCAATAGACCGCATCGCCGGGACGCGCCAACGGCATGCTCTCATCGAAGCGTGCCTGCAGCAGCGTGGTGTTCTGTGCGCGCCCGACGAAGGCCAGCATTTCTTTTTCAGGGAAGTAGGGTTTGTCATAGCGGCCGAACGGCGTATTGAAACCGCCCTTGCCGTTGTAGCGGCACAAGCCGTTATAGCCGTGCCGGTTCAGGTACAGAAACAGTGCTGACTTCCTCCTGGCGCGCCGGGTTTCATTGAATTCATCGCGATAAGCATAATAGGCCTCGCGGGTATTGGCCGCGCCGTTAAAAAACCTGCGGCAATAGCTGATGAAAGCAGCGCCTTCTTCACACAACCGGCGGTACAGGCCGATCAGGTCCGGGTTGGCGTCGGCGAGCAGGTATGCGCCGTAATCCGTATTGAGAAATACCGCGCCCGAGCCGACAAACGGTTCTATCAGCCGTTTCCCCGGATGCAGGGCATTGCGTATCCTCGAGAGAAGCCGGTATTTCCCCCCGGGCCATTTTAAAAACGGCCTGATGTCCGGCCTGGATTTGTCACCGGTACGCCCGGATGCAGGCAGAGGCTCAGCCCGCATTTCTCACCAGGTCGCTGTCTGCCGCTGTCTCTTCTTCCGGAGTGCGCGCCCTGATGCTCAGCGCATGAATTTCTCCGGGCATCATGTCGCCGACGGCCTGGTAGACCAGGCGATGACGCGCCAGGGTGGCGCAGCCCCGGAAACGGGAACTGACGATTTTCACGGAAAAGTGGCCGCCCCCGCCCGCCGCGCCCGCATGACCCGCGTGCAGGTGAGAATCATCCGTTATCTCCAGGTGTTCAGGCGCCAGGGCCAGTTCGAGTTTTTCCGTTATGGTTTTGACCCGGTCCATAGCGTTATTTATCCGTTTCCGGTTGCTCTATCGCGTAGCGCGACAGGTACAGGGTGAGACCGACAATATAAACGATGTTCAACAGCAGAAAACCGAACAGTTTGAAGGTGGCCCAGGCCTCCGTGCTGAAATTATAGGCGACAAACAAATTGATAAAGCCACAGAGCAGGAAGAAGGCCACAAAGGATAAATTGACCTGGCGCCATACATTCCCCGGCGCGTCGAACAACTGTCCCATTAACCGTGCCGACAGGTTCCGGCTGCCGATGTAATCGCTCGCCAGGAAGGACAGGGAGAAGATCCAGAAGACGATGGTCGGTTTCCATTTGATAAACCGCTCGTCCTTCAACAGCAGGGTCGCAGTGCCCAGTACCAGCACCACCAGGAAAATGACGACGTATTGCCTTTCGATCTTTCTGGTGATAAGCCAGCCCAGGAATATCTGCAGGAATGTCGCGGCTATCAGGACCTTGGTGGCCAGGTATATCCCCTGGGTCCGGTCCTCAGGGATGAACAGCGCAACCAGGAACGCCAGTCCGGGGAAAAAATCGAGGAAAAATTTCATGTTATCGAGTCAGAAGTAATATCATAGTCCGTGTATGGCCCAGTATTTTAAAATCCACCCTGACAATCCACAAGTGCGATTGTTAAACCAGGCTTCGCACATCCTGCAGCAAGGCGGCGTCATTGTCTACCCCACCGACTCCTGCCTGGCCCTGGGCTGCCTGCCCGGCAACAAGAGCGCGTTCGATAGGATACTCGCCATACGCCGCTTGAACCACAAGCATAATTTCACGCTGTTGTGTTCGTCCATGGCAACCGTGGGTGCACTGGCGAAAACGGATAATACCGCGTTTCGCCTGATAAAACGGCTGACCCCCGGGCCGTATACGTTTCTGTTGCGAGCGTCCCACCAGGTGCCCCGGTACATCCAGCACCCGAAAAAGAAGACAATAGGGCTGAGGATCCCGGCGCATGAAACGCTGTTGGCGTTGCTGGACCTGGTCGCGCAGCCGATATTGAGCACCAGCCTGGTATTGCCGGACAAGGATACGCCCGAGACCGACCCGGAGGAGATCAGCAGTAAACTGGGCCGCGAGGTCGACCTGGTAATTGACGCCGGCCCCTGTGGAGGTGAGTTGACTACGGTCATTGACCTGACTTCCGACACGGTTGAAATCGTCCGGCAAGGCATAGGCTTTTTACAGGATATTCCGGGTTAAGCCAGAGAGGACACGTAGATCACAGAGTTAAGGATTAAAGATTTTGTGCAGCCTGGTTAACAGGCTTCGTTTTACCTTGTCGTTTTAACAAGAATAATCTGCGATAATCTGCGTCATCTGTGGATAAATAACATACCAAGAGGATTATTTTGGCAATCTCAGCTAACCAGCGGGTGATGTCCGGCATGAGGCCGACCGGCGCTTTGCACCTTGGCCATTACCACGGCGTGCTAAAGAACTGGGTCAGGTTACAGAACGAATACGAATGTTTCTACAGTGTCGTTGACTGGCATGCCCTGACGACGGAGTACGAAACTCCCGACACCATCGAGAAAAACGTCTGGGAGATGATCATCGACTGGCTGGCGGTCGGCATCAATCCCGGATCGGCGAAGTTGTACATACAGTCCCGCATCCCCGAACATGCGGAACTGCACCTGCTGCTGTCCATGATCACCCCGCAAAGCTGGCTTGAACGGGTACCCTCGTACAAGGAGCAGCAGGAGCGGTTGCACGACAAGGACCTGACTACCTACGGCTTCCTCGGTTACCCGCTGCTTCAGACCGCGGATATCATCATCTTCAAGGCCAGCTATGTCCCGGTGGGTGAGGACCAGGTCGCCCACGTGGAGATGGCCCGGGAAGTGGCCCGGCGTTTCAATTACCTGTACGGCCGCGACCCCGGGTTTGAGAAGAAGGCGGAGAAGGCCGCCGGGAAAATGGGCAAGAAAAACAACAGGATGTATTTCGATCTGTTAAAAAAATACCAGGAACAGGGCAACGTGCAGGCGCTGGAACGGGCCAGGGCGCTGGTGGAAGCGCAGCAGAATATCAGTATCGGCGATCGCGAACGCCTGGTCGGATACCTGGAAGGCGGCGGGAAGATGATCTTCCCCGAACCCCGCGCGCTGTTGACCGAGGCGCCGAAAATGCCCGGAACGGACGGGCAGAAGATGTCCAAGTCGTACAATAATACTATCTCGCTGCGGGAGAATGCCCGCAGTGTGGAAGGCAAGGTCAGAACCATGCCCACCGACCCGGCCCGGATCAGGCGCAAAGACCCGGGCGACCCGGAAAAATGCCCGGTGTGGGACCTGCACAAGGTCTATTCAGGCGAGGATGTGAGGACCTGGGTACAGGAAGGTTGCCGCAGCGCCGGCATAGGATGCCTGGACTGTAAAAAACCCCTGATAGACGCCATCCTCAAGGAGCAGGGGCCCATCAGGGAGCGGGCCGACGAGTACCTGAACGACCCGGAAACGGTACGGGCGATCATTAACGAGGGTTGCGAAACTGCGCGCGACCTGGCCAGGGAAACCCTGATGGAGGTGCGCGAAGCCATGGGACTGGATTATGGCTGACCCGGAATCGGATCAACTGCAGGGTAGCGCCACGCAGGAGGAAATGCCTTTTGCCGTCGTGCAGGGTGTGCCCTTAAGCGAGATCCCCAAGGACCTGTACATCCCGCCGGATGCCCTGGAAGTATTCCTGGAGGCCTTCGCAGGCCCGCTTGACCTGTTGCTGTACCTGATCAAGCGCCAGAACCTGGACATTCTCGACATTCCCATCGCCAGGGTCACGGAACAATATATGACTTATATTGAACTGATGGAGGAACTGCACCTGGAACTGGCGGGAGAATACCTGGTCATGGCGGCCATGCTGGCCGAGATAAAATCGAGGATGCTGCTGCCGCGCCCCGAAGCGGATGAGGAGGAGGACGACCCGCGGGCCGAGCTGGTGCGCCGTTTGCAGGAATACGAGATATTCAAACAGGCCGCGCAGGATATCGACGAATTACCGCGCATCGGCCGTGACTGCTATGCCGCCATCATCGATTTTCCGGACAAGAGCATTCGCAGCCAGCCTCCCGAGGTGTCGCTTGATGCGATCATGCAGACCTTTGCCGAGGTACTGCGGCGCGCAGAAGTATTTTCCCACCACCATATCCAGCGGGAACCGTTATCCGTCAGGGAACGCATGGTGACGATACTGGACAGGGTCAGTGCGGACGAATTTACCGACTTCAAGGATTTGTTTGTCGTGGAGGAGGGCAGGGCCGGCGTCATCGTCGTTTTGCTGGCGCTGCTCGAACTTGCCAAGGAAGCGCTGGTTGAACTGGTGCAGAATGAAACCAACGGCCCCATCTATATCAAGGGAGTTTCATGAACCACGCTGAACTGAAAAAGATCGTGGAAGCAGCGCTGCTTGCCCTGGACGGCCCCCTGAGCTTGACTGAACTGTTGTCCATGTTTGAGGATGAGCCGGACAAACCCAACCGCCAGGCAATCAGGAAAGCGCTGCATGAATTGCAGGAAGACTACGCCGAGCGCGGCGTGGAACTGAAAGAGGTTGCCAGCGGTTTCCGTTTCCAGGTGCGTTCGGAACTGGCCGACTGGGTTAACCGGCTGTACGAGGAGAGGCCGCAGCGTTATTCCCAGGCGCTGCTGGAGACGCTGGCCATTATTGCCTACCGGCAACCGGTGACCCGGGGAGAAATTGAAGATATCCGCGGCGTCAGCCTCAGTACGAGTATTGTCCGCACCCTGTTCGAACGTGAATGGATCAAGGTGGTGGGTCACCGGGACGTTCCCGGTCATCCGGAGCTGTTGGCAACGACGAGCCGGTTTCTTGATTATTTCAACCTGAAGGAACTGGCGGAACTGCCGTTACTGGGAGAGTTGAAGGATCTTGATCAAATCGAACCCGACCTGTTTCAGAACATGGACCAGGTCCAGGATGGAGAAATACAGCCTGCCCCTGAGACTGCGGATGGGGAGGGATCTGCGGATGGCGTCTTCGAAGAGGACAACGTTATTCCTTTCACCAGCCCGGCCGCGGCTGACTGAACCAGACTACCATAACGGCGGTGCCTGAGCGGATTCAGAAAGTCCTGGCGGCCCTGGGCGTGGGCTCGCGCCGCCATATCGACGGCCTGATCAAGGCGGGCCGCATACGCGTCAATGGCAGCGTGGCGCAACCGGGAGACAGGCTCAGTGACAACGACCGGGTAACAATCGACCGGCGCAGGATCGGGTTACGCCCGCTGCAAGAGGGCACAGCCGGATCACGGCCGAAAGTACTGGCCTACTACAAGCCTGAAGGTGAAATCTGCTCCACCAAAGACCCACAGGGCCGCCGTACGGTTTTTGCAGGCCTGCCGAAACTGCGCCGGGGGCGCTGGATCAGTATCGGCCGTCTCGATATCAACTCCAGCGGCCTGCTGCTGTTCACCGACAATGGCGCCCTGGCGAATAACCTGATGCACCCGCGTAACCAGGTGGAACGGGAGTATGCCGTGCGCGTATCGGGCCGGGCCCGCCAGGAACAGCTCAATGCCTTGCTGAAAGGCGTCCGGCTTGAGGATGGCATAGCCCGCTTTGCCAGTATCAAGGATGGCGGAGGCAAGGGCAGGAATCACTGGTATCACGTAGTCATCATGGAAGGCCGGAACCGGGAAGTCCGGCGCCTTTGGGAATCCCAGGGCCTGTCGGCCAGCCGCCTGATCCGGATTCGGTACGGCTCTTGCAGCCTGCCCCGCAACAAGCGCCCGGGTCAGTTCTGGGAGTTGAAGCAGGAGGAGGTGGATGCTCTTCTCTCATCGTAGCTTTGACTTTTGAGCAATTTCCGTTAATCTTGGCATCCCTTTTTTTATCAAGCCGGTAAACCATCCGTTATGAGTAACAGACAACCCCTGGTGGCAGCCAACTGGAAGATGAACGGCAGCCGTGAGTCCGTAGCGGCGTTGCTGGACGGGTTCAGGCAGGGACTGCCGGCAGACGGTGTGGACGTCCTGGTCTGCGCGCCGTCCATCTACATCCCCCTGGCGGCGGATGAACTGGCCGGCAGCAACATCGGACTGGGCGCGCAAACGGTATCGGAATACGCCAACGGCGCCTACACCGGTGAGATATCGGCGGACATGCTGAAAGATTACGGTTGCCGGTATGTTATTATTGGCCACTCGGAGCGGCGCCATATCTTTGCCGAAACCAACGAGACGGTGGCAAACAAGTTTTGCCACGCCAGGGAGCAGGGGCTGGAGGTAATACTGTGCCTGGGCGAACGGCTCGAGGAAAGGGAGGCGGGCATGACGGAGCAGGTATTGTCCGAACAACTGGAAGCAGTCATTGCCAGGGCCGGCATAGCTGCCTTTGACGGCGCAGTGATCGCGTATGAGCCGGTATGGGCAATCGGGACCGGGCTTACCGCAACGCCGGAACAGGCCCAGGCAGCACACAGTTTTATCAGGCTGCAGGTGGCCAGGCACGATGACCGGATTGCCGACGAGTTGCGTATCCTCTACGGAGGCAGCGTAAAAGCGGACAATGCCGCGGGACTGTTTGCCATGGCGGACGTCGATGGCGGACTGATAGGCGGCGCATCTTTAAAAGTTGATGATTTCCTGGCAATCTGCCGGGCAGCGGGGTAGATATGGAGACATTACAGGCTCTATTACTGGTAGTGCAGGTGATCTGCGCTTTCGCATTGATCTGTTTCATCCTGGTCCAGCGCGGTAAGGGCGCGGATGCCGGTGTGGCGTTCGGCAGCGGCGCGTCCGCCACCGTCTTCGGCGCGTCAGGCTCCAGTAACTTCCTTACCAAGACAACTACAGCGCTGGCCTTTGTGTTCCTGCTCAACAGCCTGGCCCTGGCCTGGATGGCCAAGGAGCGCAGCATGGAGGCAAGGGAGTTGAATATCGTCGTGCCGGAAGCAATGGAGCAACCTGTTGAGGATATCGAAGTTATCCTGGACGAAGTTCCGCAGGATGTTCCTGATTCGGATATCCCGTCTATACCCGAATAAGAAAGTTGTAATTCCTGACTGTGCCGATGTGGTGGAATTGGTAGACACGCTGTCTTGAGGGGGCAGTGCCCAAAAGGCGTGCCGGTTCGACTCCGGCCATCGGCACCATTTCATATTATTTTTATCTAAGACGAATTTTGATAACCTTCAGGATGTAGTGACGATCTCCTAGCCGTTATTTATCTTTAGCTAAATACCGGCATTCTCACCTGAATTATATTTTTTATGCTATTATTGCCAATATCAGGCCATAGCGGAGAAATATATATCATGGTGTCACTAGCAGGGATTGGAAAATCCTATCGTAATAAACTCAGTATGGTTTTAGAGCATAATTTTGCCGTAATTACTGTGGATCGGGTTGCAGAGACACTGAATGTGCATCATCAAGAAGCTGGCAGGCTACTGTCTCGTTGGTGTAAAAACGGTTGGTTAAAAAGACTGACTCGAGGTGCATACGTGCCAGTGCCATTAGAGGCGACTAGCAGTGAAGTAGTTGCAGAGGAACCCTTATTGATCGTCGATGCGTTGTATGCGCCTGGTTATATAGCGGGTTATAGCGCTATAAAACATTGGGATTTTTCTGAACAAATTTTTGAAACAACGACCTACTTTACTACGCGTAAGATTAAAAATAGATATCCATCCCACGGTGGTGTGAAGTACCAATTAAAAACTATTAAAGCTTATAAATTATTCGGTTTAAAACCACTTTGGTTTGGATCCAAAAAAGTCATGATTAGCGATCCAACAAAAACCCTGGTTGATATTCTGGATGATCCCAAGATTGTAGGCGGGATATCCATCGTCAGTGATGTGCTGGCAGAATACATGGAGTCAACGCATTATGAACCAGATGCAATAATCACATATGCAAGGAGAATGAATAATAAAACTATTTTCAAACGATTAGGTTTCTTACTTGAAACCAGATTTTCGCTTGACAAAGAATTATCAGAAGAATTACTGACAAACGTCTCTGAAAGCTACTCCCATCTTGATCCCACTATCCAGTCACATCACAGTATTGCAAAATGGCGGTTAAAAATATCAGCGTCATGGAAAGACGAATATGATAGAAAAAAATGAAGTCCTGAGACTAGCAACCGCACTGAGTCTACGCCCGGACACAGTGGAGAAAGATTATGTCCTGGGTTGGTTTTTATACGGGATTTACCATCATGGAAAAATATCGTCATGGGTGTTTAAAGGTGGAACAAGCCTGAAAAAGTGTTTTTTTGAAACCTATCGGTTTTCAGAAGATTTAGATTTTACTGTCACAGATCCGAGTCAATTAACGCAAGAGTTTTTACAATCAGCGTTCGATGAAATTACTAAGTTTCTCTATGATGATGAAGTTGGAATAGAATTTTTTCCGGACAGATTCAATTTCAAGATTATTCCAAAAGATAACGGTCAAGTATCTGCACAGGCGAAAATTCACTATAACGGCCCGTTGCGAAGAACACAGGGAGTTGCATCGATAAAGTTGGATTTAACTACCGATGAAATATTAGTACTAAGTCCAGTGCGTAAAAGCGTACATCATCCCTATACCGATAAACCTGATGATGGTATTCACGTTAATTGTTATGCTTTTGAAGAGGTGGTTGCAGAAAAGATACGCGCCCTCAGCGAACGTGCACGACCGCGTGATTTATATGATGTAGTCCACTTTTTCCGTAACCGAAACCTGATTCAAGAGCCAAAGTTAGTTTATAAAGTGCTGCAAAAAAAATGTGACTATAAAGCCATTGAAGTCCCAACATTTCAGCATATCGAGGCACACGAAAAAATTGACGAGTTAGAAACTCAATGGGAAAACATGTTGGCTCATCAATTAGCTCATTTGCCGCCGATGCAGGCTTTCTGGGATGACTTGCCACTATTTTTTGAATGGTTAACAAACCAGTTAAATGTATCGCCAGCCATAAGCAATTATGCCAGAGTTGGTGAAACATTATTTCAGCCAGGGCGTGTAACTAGTGCCTTTACCGTTAACAAAATTTTGCATAATATCCAGTTTGCTTCAGCCAATCGTTTATGTGTATATGTGCAATATAATAATAAGAATCGCACTATTGAACCCTTATCATTTCGTACATCCAGTGCTGGGAACCGTCTGTTTTATGGGTATGAACGAGAAGCAGGTCACGTCAAAGCTTATACCTTGTCAAAGATACAATCAGTTGATATTACAGAACAGCCGTATACTGAAAGATATCCGGTCGAAATCAGCTCAACCGGTATAATCTCAATGCCGCCGATTAGAAGAGCGCTTCAAACGAGTCAACACAGTCGTTCAATTGGTGAGTTAAAGTACCGTTACCAATGTTCGCACTGCGGTAAAATATTCTCTCGTATAAAACAAAATAATAAACTCAGGCCACACAAGACCAAAACAGGCTGGTCCTGTACTGGGCGATATGGCGTTTATTTGGGATATAGATAATTAAGCTATTTTATATTTATCTTCTCTTTAAACGTGGTTCTAGAAAATAATGGGCTCATATATTCTTCTCAATAAAATAGTAGGGGGACTAATGATGTCTGTAAATCCTAGTGATCCTAAATGGCTAGAAATACTTAAGGGTGGCAAACGGCCGCATTAGCACTTGCGTGCGTACTTATTGTCGTGCTAATAAACAAAGACGTTATACCAACTACAAGCAGTCCATTATGGATAACGGTACCTTCTATTGTTGCTGTAATTTGTGGTTGCCTATCTTTGGCCGCAATTGGAAAGGCTCTTGCCAAAACTTTCAAACCAGTAATGAAGATTAATCAATGGCTTCTGGAACATTATAGCTTCGACTCCGGCCATCGGCACCATTTCCGGGTTTTAACGGTTTATTATGGCCGAATATGGCTGGATTTATGGCTGAAACAATCATGCTGAATTTCGACGATTATGCGGCTGCTATTGACGAATCGAAAACGGCGCGGATGGAACAGCGCACCAAACCGCATGTCAAGGCGCAAATACAACGAGCGGCGGCCCTGCTCGGTATCGATGAGACAACTTTCGTGACAAGCGTAGCGCTTGAGCGCGCCCAGGCAACGATTGCCGACCACGAACGTACGATCCTGTCTGCCGCAGACCGTGACATGGTTCTGGCCGCCTTGGAAACGCCGGCGCCGCCGACCGACGCACTGCGGGAGGTCATGGCGATGCACGATGCCCGAGTGGCGCCGGGTGACTGAAGCCGGGCTGAACCCACGGCGGATATCCATCACACCGCTTGACCCGGAGAAACACGACAGGGCGTCTTTCTCATGCGGGACCTCCCGGCTCGACAACTTTCTCAAACGCAGCGCCAGGAAACACCAGTCGGGGGACTTTACACGGGTGTGGGTTGCTACTGAAGGTGGGCGAGATGAAATTCTGGGTTATTACGCACTGAACGCGCACTCGCTGGAAGGAGAGGGGATCCCGTCCAACCTGACGAAACACGCTCCCCGGTCCGGAAGTATCCCGACAGCCTACCTCTCAATGATCGCCGTGGACCAGCGCCATCAGCGTCACGGCATCGGACGTTTGTTACTTGCTGACGCATTAGGGTGCGTGGTAGGCGCTGCCAATCAAATCGGACTGAAGGCCGTGGTGCTCGATGTGATTGAGGACGGCGGTCCCGATATCACGGAAAAACGCCCGGCATTTTATCTTGCTATGGGATTTCAGGCGCTGCCAACGCGCCCATTAAGAATGTTCATCAGCATAGATACGGTGCGCAACTGCTGGACGCAAATATCCCCGGACGACACCTGAAACCATCGCCGACAGGGATCGTCATGAATACAGCCCCTAAATAATGTAGGAAAAAATGTTGGAATAGACAACATGCTCCACATGATATTTAGATAAAACAATAAGTTACATTATAGTTTCGAATCTGGCCATCGGCATTCAAATTTTGTTGTCCTAATCAGCTTACTTTTGCCTTGAGCGGAAACCTGCCGGGGTTTTTAATAATCTCTTTGGTCAAATCCACGTCAATCGCCGGCCAGTAATAATGATCTGGAGATAACTCCTCTACATTCAGCACTGCCTCAATGGATTGTTTTTTGAACCAGGGGAAGTCCTCATAGGACATGAAAAATTCCTCATTATGCGCGAACAGCCATATTCCATGTAGGGAAACATGTGTAACCTCAACCGCTGAAGTGTCGCTCCCAAGCGCTGATGAACTCATGGTAATATTCCTCAATTAATTTTTCGCAAGTTCAATTTCCGGTTCCAGCCAAAATTTGGCTTCACCTTCCGCTGACAGGACATGTACGTGCTTGCGCTTCTTCTCTTGAAAAAAGAAAAACCGGTATCCATGCGCTCTGAAAATTGTGGGACTCATGCTTCAATCTGCAGACTGACACCCCGTCTGAATCTCCTAACCTGATAACAATACAAAATACCCTGGATAAACTGAACAAAAATCCGGAAGAGGCATTGCCCTGTTGCTGGAGTTGGCGGCGATCAATAGACCCGTTACGCGCTGTACGGTGCCGGCATTACCGTTGTTTTCAGGAGCAGTTGCCACGTTTCAAGCTCATTCAGAGTGTTTTATGCAAACTCTCTACACTGAACGTTCTGATTTTGCAGGATTACGCTATGTCAGTAAATCGTAATGGTAGGTCGGTATGACATAGCCGGGATCTGGATATAAAGTTGAAAAACCATGATTTTCATGAACCGGAAGGAGAAGATTTAATCAGCGGCAAAGGAAAGATCCTGGTTACCGGTACCCTGTGAAACCATCATGCCGGAAAATACCGGCGCCTTCCTCGGCGCTACCCGTATTGGCGCGGAAGCAGGTGAATAATTCGCGCCCCATATGCGGGTTTGCGAGATACCGGGAATATAAAATAATAAATGTGGTTTAATAATTACAATAGCAATCATATTATACAAATAATAACGTAAAAATAAAGATTTAAATTTACTATAGAATCTTATATAACCAGCAGTATTGCTGCCCGTTGTAATAACTTGTATAATCAGGCACCGAATTAGCTCGGGGAGAATCGAGCCTGTAAAGGCAGATAGAGGCTATGGGTAAAGGCAGCAATTCCAGCGGCCTGCGGCGTTACAACGAACGCGCCGTCCTGACGGCGCTACGGAAGATGGAAACAGCATCCAAATCGGATTTGGCGCGTGCGAGCAACCTGACTCCGCAAGCAATAACACGTATTGTTGATGACCTGGAACACACCGGACTGGTTGCGAAGGGAGGACGCCGTCTGGGCAAGATTGGCCAACCCTCGACGATGTATGTCATCAACCCTGCGGGCGCTTATTCAATCGGCGTCAAGGTGGGACGGCAGGACCTGGAACTTCTGCTAATGGATTTTGGCGGGTCAATTGTTGAAAAATTACGGCACAGGTTCGACTATCCGGACCCTGACTTCATGTTACGGAAAATTGCAGACAGTATCGCGCAACTGGTATCTGTCCTGCGTCCTGGAAACGCAGGAAAATTAATTGGTGTGGGTGTGGCGATGCCCTGGTTTATGGGCGCATGGACCAAAGAACCTTTCATGAAAAAGGAAATTACCCGGAAATGGGATGAAATCAATTTTTCTGATGAACTTGCCAAAGTGGTGGATCTGCCCCTGTTCATTGAGAATGATTGCTCTGCCGCCGCAGTCGCAGAATTGCAGTTTGGAGTCGGCAATCAAAAATCGAATTTCCTGTATGTATTCATCGGTACTTTTGTCGGTGGGGGGCTGGTGCTGCACGGCAATGTAGAAACGGGGATATACGGCAACGCCTGCTCGCTGGGTACGATGCCTGTGCCCGGGTCCACACTCGACACAGCCCCCGGGCATAGCGGGAGTTACGAGATGTTGCTGGACCGCGCCTCGCTGTTCTGTTTGATCCGCCATTTAAGCGGTCATGGGATTGAAATCAACGATATAAACGGGTTGGACGCGGTAATGGACCAGGCAAGACCGTTGATCCAGGAATGGCTGGAAGATTGTGCGGACGCTTTGGTTTATGTATTTATGTCGGCGATAGGGATACTGGATTTTGAATCCATCGTAATCGATGCGCATTTGCCCCGGTACCTGTTAATTGAACTGGTAGAAATTATTTCCCGGCGGATCCGGCAAAATGCGCCGCGATCGGGTACCTTCATTCCGGAAATTCTACCAGGCAAGGTCGGTATCGATGCCATTGCCGTAGGAGGCGCAATGCTACCGTTTTATTCAAATTTTGCCGCAGACAAGACGGTCATGCTGAAGGGCGGGGTGCCGGAAAAGGTCCCGGTATGACAAGTCAATGACGCCGCTGCGTATTTGCGCCGCGCCTGATCGGCGATCAGGTATTCCTGCTTACACCCGGTAATTCTTGAGCAGCACGTAAATAGCCCCGGTGCCGCCGTCGACCTGCCGCGCCGAGCAATAGGCCAGCACTTCCTGCCGTTGCTGCAACCATTTTCCTATCCGGCTTTTTATGGTCGGCCTGCCTTGTCTGGAACGCAGGCCCTTGCCGTGGATGATGCGTACGCAACGCCGGTTGCGGGTTGTGCATTCCCGGAGAAAATCGGACAGGCTGTCCTTGGCCTGTTGGACGGTGTAGCCGTGCAGGTCCAGTTCCGCGGCGATGGCAAATTGTCCCCGGCGCAGTTTTCTGAACACCTTGTCCTGGATGCCCGGTTTTTTGTACAGGAGTTCGTCTCCGGTTTCCGCAGCCTCGGTGTCGAAAAAGCCATCAGCCATCTCCTTGATGACCGCTGCTTCGTCGGCCATTCGCTGTGTCGCTTCAGGCGCAGGTTTTCTGGTTTGCGGTATCACCTTGTCGTTTGTAACCGGGGTAACATCGCCGACCGAGCGCCGGAACAGTTCGTTCTCACCAAGTGCGGTCTTACGGTGTTTCATTGGTATCCCCCTTGGCCGGCTCAGCCGTTGCATGGCATGGTTATGTAGGTCTCAATACCGGCCTTTTACCTGGTTTCAGCCTGGGAGAGCGCAGGGCGAGTAACAGGCAAAGGATGAGGCCGTAGATTACCGGGGGCAGGATATCCGCCTTGACCAGCCACAGGTAGTGGAAGATGACCAGGACCGCGATGGGGTAGATCAGGGAGTGGAGTCTGCGCCAGTTGTTTCCCAGGCGCTGCACCATCTTATTCGTAGACGTGACTGCCAGGGGGATCAGTAACACAAATGCCGTGAAGCCGACGGTGATGTACGGCCGTTTCGCCACATCGCGCACGATTTCGTCCCAGTCGAAGAACTGGTCCAGCACCAGGTAGGTGGAAAAGTGCAGGCAGGCGTAAAAAAATGCAAACAGGCCCAGCATTCTCCGGAACCGGATCAGCGCGTTCTTGCGGGTGAGTGTCCGTAATGGTGTGATCGACAGGGTAACAAGCAGGAAGTTCAGCGCCCATTCACCGGTGAAATGGGTGATCTCCTTGATCGGGTTGGCCGTCAGGTTATTGGTGAAGCCGTTGTAGACCAGTACGCAGAACGGGATCGTACAGAGCAGGAACAGCAGCGGCTTGGACCAGCGCGAGGTCATCAATAATGTTTCCGCAAATCCATGCCGCGGTAGAGTGAAGCAACCTGCTCGCCGTAGCCGTTGAACATCAGGGTCTCGCGTTTCAGGAAGTCCCCGATACGGCGTTCCTTGCGCTGGCTCCAGCGCGGGTGGTCCACTTCGGGATTGACGTTGGAATAAAACCCGTATTCCTGCGGCGCCGACATATTCCAGGATGTTTTCGGTTGTTTGCGGGTGAATTCAATCCTGACGATGGACTTGATGCTTTTGAAGCCGTATTTCCAGGGCACGACCAGGCGGATGGGCGCGCCGTTCTGGTTCGGCAGCACCTCGCCGTACAGTCCCACGGTCAGCAGGGTCAGGGGATGCATGGCCTCGTCAATGCGCAATCCTTCCCGGTAGGGCCAGTCCAGCACCCGGCGCCTGAGGCCGGGCATTTCCTCGGGACGCATGACGGTGGTAAACGCCACGTATTTTGCCTCTGACGTGGGTTCAAACCGTTTCAGCACATCAGCAAGCGCTATCCCGACCCAGGGAATCACCATGGACCAGGCTTCGACACAACGCAGACGGTAGATGCGTTCCTCCAGTTGATGGGGATTGATGATGTCTTCATAGCTGTACGTACCCGGTTTCATGCACTCGCCGTCAACCACGACGGACCAGGGTTGCGGCTGGAATTTGCCGGCGTTCTCGGACGGGTCGCTCTTATGGGTGCCGAATTCGTAAAAGTTGTTGTAACTGGTGATTGCGTCATAGGGCGTCAACTCCTCGTCCGTGGAATAGTCGCGGTTTTTAACCGTGGACAGTTTCGTAGCAGCCAGGGCTCCCGATATGGTGAGAGTGTTGAGCAAGGCGCCGGCAATGCCGAGGTTTGCGCCGGCGCGGATGAATTTACGCCTGTTCAGGTACAGCTGCCTGTCCGTGATCTCGGAAGGTTTAATCAAATCCGGTGTTTTTATCAGCATGTCGGTTGCCTCGCGTTCATTTAAATTATTGACCAGGACCAGCGTGAAAAGTTCTGTATTCAGTCAACCCATTGTCTTGCATTATAGAACATCTGCATCCAGGGGCTGTCGGCGCCGGGTTGGTCATGGTCTATCCAGGACATCTGTTGTTTCAGGAATACCCGTTCCGGGTGCGGCATCAGTATGGTAAAGCGTCCGTCGTCACTGGTAAAACCCGTCAGACCCCCGCTCGAGCCGTTGGGATTGTAAGGGTAAGTGTTCGTCACTGCACCGCGGTTATCGACAAACCGCAAAACCGGCAGGGTGTGTGCCTGGGCTTCGCCGGTCTCCACGCGCCCCTCCCCGTGAGCCACCACGATGGGCAACCTGGCCCCGGCCATGCCTTGCATGAACAGGGAAGGGGAGTCCATGACCTCGACCATGACCACGCGGGATTCAAATTGCTCCGAGCGGTTGCGTTCGAAATCCGGCCAGTGAGCGGCGCCGGGTATGATGCTGCGCAGCCGGGACAACATCTGGCAGCCGTTACAGACGCCCAGGCCGAAGCTGTCGGTGCGCTTGAAGAACTGCTCGAATTCATCCCTGAGGCGGTCATTGAAGAGTATGGATTTTGCCCAGCCGCCGCCGGCGCCCAGGACGTCGCCGTAGGAAAAACCGCCGCAGGCCACCAGGCCTGCCAGGCCGGCCAGGGACGCAGACCCGCGTTGCAGGTCGTTCATGTTGATATCCAGGCATTCGAAACCCGCGCGTTCAAACGCAGCAGCCATCTCGACGTGGCCGTTCACACCCTGTTCGCGCAGGATACCGACGGCAGGCTTCGGCTTGAGGCCTGCCGGGGCGGACACGGTGTCCGGGTTCCCGTTTGCGCGGGAACGACGGCCCGTGATTGACAGGCCCGGGTCGGAAAGATCCTGCAGGGCTGCAAATTCCTCTGCGGCGCAGGCCGGGTTATCCCGTATTGATTGCATATGAAAAGTAGTGAGTGACCAGAGCCGGTGCAGGTGGTCAATCCCTGCTGAATAAACCTCCCGTTGCCGGTGCCTGATGCGTACCCGGTGGTCCGCGTTCGGGCGGGCAACCGGCAGCAGGCAGGTTTCGGGAAGGCCGGATTGAATTAACGTTTCCAGTACTTCCTGAACGTGGTCCGAGCGGACCTGGAGTACGATACCGGGCTCCTCGTTGAACAGGTATGCCACCAGGCCGGCGCTGCCCGCGTCCATGTCCAGGCCGCAACGGCCGGCAAACGCCATCTCGCACAGGGTAGCGAAGACCCCGCCGTCGGAACGATCGTGGTAGGCCAGGATATAACCGGCTTCATTCAACAACTGGACGGCATGGAAACAGGCGGCCAGCAGGGACGGCTCGTCCAGGTCGGGGGTGGTCAAACCGGTCTGCTGCGTTACCTGGGACAAGGCAGAGCCGCCCAGGCGGTTTTTCCCCATCCCCAGGTCGACCAGTAACAGGGTGGAATCTTCCAGTCTCTGCAACTGCGGCGTCAGGGTCTTGCGGATATCGGCAACCGGGGCAAACGCGGTGACGTTCAACGATACCGGGGCCGTTGTCCGCCGTTCCAGGCCTTGCCGTGTCCACGCCACGCTCATCGACATCGAATCCTTGCCTACCGGGATCGGGATACGCAACTGCTGCGCCAGCGTTGAAACGGCTTCGACGGTAGCATACAGGGCGGCCTGCTGATCCGGGTCGGCGGCGGCCGCCATCCAGTTTGCGGACAGCGCCACGTCGTCCAGGCGCAGGATACGGCTGGAACAGATATTTGTCAGGGCCTCGGCAACAGCCAGCCGTCCGGATGCCGGCGCGTTGCTGACGGCTACGGGTGGGCGTTCGCCAAGGGCCATGGCCTCTCCGGTCAAGGCGCCGTACGAGGAAGCGGTCACCGCGCAGTCCGCTACCGGGGTTTGCCAGGGTCCCACCATCTGGTCGCGCACCACCAGGCCGGAAACACTACGGTCGCCGATGGTTATCAGGAAGCGCTTGTCGGCTACGGACGGAACCTGCAACACCCTGGAAATGAGTTCGTCCAGGCTGAGATCAGGAGGTTCACGCGTTTCCATGGCAGGCGTGTAGTCCTTTGCCTGTATGGACAGCCCGGGGGTTTTGCCGAGTATCAGGTCCAGGGGCAGGTCTATGGGGTCCGCACCGGTCCGGCTGTCGGTCACGGTCAGCCGTCCGCTGCCGTTGGTCTCGCCGATGGCTGCATAGGGCGCCCGTTCCCGCTCACACAGGTCGCCGAACTGTTTCAACCCGTCTGCGGCGATGGCCAGGACGTACCTTTCCTGGGCTTCGTTACACCATAATTCCATCGGCGACATGCCCTGGTCCGCGCTGTGGACTGCGCGCAGTTCAAACACGGCGCCGCTGCGGTGAACCAGTTCAGGTAGCGCATTGGACAGGCCGCCGGCGCCTACGTCATGGATGGACAGGATCGGGTTTGCCGCGCCCAGCGCCCAGCACTGGTCGATGACTTCCTGGCAACGCCGCTGCATTTCCGCGTTATCACGCTGTACCGATGCAAAGTCCAGTTCCCGGTCGCTGGCGCCCGCGGTCATCGAGGACGCGGCGCCGCCGCCGAGACCGATCAACATCGCCGGGCCGCCCAGGACGACGATCCTGCTGCCCGCGGGAAGTTCGTTCTTGTTGACGTGACCGGGGCGGACCACACCGAAACCGCCGGCAAGCATGATGGGCTTGTGGTAGCCCCAGCTGTTGCCTGGCGCCTTGTCTGCCTGTTCAAACGTGCGGAAATAACCGGCGAGGGCGGGGCGGCCGAATTCATTGTTGTATGATGCCGCGCCTATCGGCCCCTCCAGCATGATATCCAGGGGGGAGGCAAGATGATCGGGCTTCTCTGCAGCCTGTTCCCAGGGTTGCGGCAGCGCCGGTATGTTCAGGTTGGAAACGCTGAAACCCGTGAGGCCGGCCCTGGGCTTCGCCCCGCATCCGGTCGCAGCCTCATCTCGAATTTCACCGCCGGACCCGGTGGCTGCGCCGGGAAACGGTGAGATGGCCGTAGGGTGGTTGTGGGTTTCCACTTTCATAAGTATATGTACATCTTCATGTACATATTGATAGCTGCGATCCAGGGGCGATGCGAAGAAGCGCGCGGCCCGCTGGCCGCGCATGACCGCGGCATTGTCAGAATAGGCGGACAAGACCCTGCCGGGATGCGCGGCATGAGTATCCCTGATGAGGTCGAACAGGCTTTTAGCCCTGGCTTCTCCCCCGATAGTCCAGCGCGCATTGAATGTCTTGTGGCGGCAGTGTTCCGAGTTGACCTGGGCAAACGTCATCAGTTCCACGTCCGTGGGGTCGCGCCCAAGCCCGCCGAATGCAGCGTACAGGTAATTTATTTCCTCATCCGATAATGCCAGCCCCATCAATATGTTAGCTTCCTGTAGCGCGGCTTTGCCGCCAGTGCCCAGGGGGATATGCGCCAATCCGTCCGCGGCACGGACAGCAAACAGGCGTGCGGCCTCGTTGATGTCCTCCACTACCACCTGGGTCATCCGGTCATGCAGGCAGCGCCTGACCGCGTCCGTCAGCCCCTGGCCGGGGTGCCGGCCGTCTGCGTATTCCAGGTACCAGCAGGTGCCGCGCTCTATGCGTTTCACCGCCGTCAGGCCGCAATGGTGCAGGATATCCGTGGCTTTGCTGGACCAGGGCGAGATCATGCCGGGTCTCGGGATCACGATACAGGCTGGTTTTGCGCGGTCAGGGATATCCGCAGCCGGGCCGTAAGCGAGCAACTCGCCCAGCCGCGCTTGCTCGTGCCCGCCCAGGGGGGCGTCAAGATCCAGGATATGTACGAACCGGGTCCGTATATTGTGCAGGCCCGGCAGGAACGTTGCCAGTTCGGCCAGCTTCTTGTCGATACGGAACTGTGAGGCGGCGGCCGGGCCGGGGACGATGAGCATTATTGCCGCCAATCCTGCAGGTCGCTCAGCCTTTGCCCTCTTTCCAACCGGCAATAATCTGCCCGGTTTGTTCTACGGCATTGCCGATGTAATCCCGGGGGGCCAGGTCCGACAAGGTGGCTTTAACGTCAGCCGGCAGGTCGAGTCCGGCAGTGAATTTCCGCAGGGCTTCCCGGTCAAGCCGTTGTCCCCGGGTCAGTTCCCTGAGTTGTTCATAGGACCCCTCGATACCGTGCCGGCGCATCGCGGTCTGTATCGCCTCGGCCAGGACTTCGGGGTTGTCATCCAGGTCGGCGTTGATGCGGTCCGCGTTCGCCTCCAGTTTGCCCAGGCCTTTCAGGCATGACTGGTAGGCGATGAGGCAGTGGGCGATGGCCGAACCCGTGTTCCGGTTGACGGTAGAATCGGTGAGATCCCGCTGCCAGCGGGACACGGGCAGTTTTTCCGCCAGGAAGCCGAGCAGGGCATTGGCGACTCCCAGGTTGCCTTCCGCGTTCTCGAAGTCGATGGGATTCACCTTGTGCGGCATGGTTGACGAGCCTGTTTCGCCGGCAACGGCTTTCAGCCGGAAGTAATCCAGGGCGATATAACCCCAGGTATCGCGGCACAGGTCAACCAGGATCGTGTTGATGCGGCCGAGCGCCTGGAAGTATTCGGCCTGGTAGTCATGGGCTTCTACCTGGGTGGTATGCGGGTTGTGCGAAAGACCCAGCGATTCGACGAAGTTGCGGGAAAACTCCATCCAGTCAACGCCGGGACAGGCAACGAGGTGCGCATTGAAATTTCCCACAGCACCGTTCATCTTGCCCAGAATTTCAACTTGCCTGAACAGGTCGATCTGCCGCTGTAACCGGTGTACGAATACGGCCAGTTCCTTGCCCAGGGTGGTGGGGGAGGCGGGCTGTCCGTGGGTTCTGGACAACATGGGCTGTGCGGCCCAGCGTTCCGCGAGATCACTCAACTCATCCAGGAGCGAGGACAAGGCTGCGCACAGGTGTTTTTCCCGGGCTTCCGCCAGTTGCAGGCCCTGGCTCAGGTTGTTGATGTCTTCCGAGGTACAGGCAAAGTGTATGAATTCGGACAGGGATCGCAGTTCGTCATCGCCGCTGATTTTTTCCCGGATGAAGTATTCCACCGCTTTCACGTCATGGTTTGTGGTTTTTTCGAGCTGCTTGATCCTGGCGGCATCAGCCTGTGAGAAATCGCGGATGATCGCGTCGAGTGCCTGTACGGCCGCCGGGCTTAATCCGTCCGGCCCGGTAATGCCGGGATGATTTGCCAGGGCTTGCAGCCAGCGTATCTCGACTTCCAGCCGCTTGTGAAACAGGCCGTATTCGCTGAACAGGTTGCGCAGTTCTGCTGTCCTTGACCCGTAACGGCCGTCTATTGGCGATATTGCGGTAAGGTGGCTTAATTCCATCTGTCAGGTCCCGTGTTCATGGGCTGGGATTGGGTTGTGAGCGGTGGATTTCATCGATCCGTTTCATCGTGGTCTTGTCCAGTTCAAGATCGACACTGGCTATATTGGCGGCAAGCTGTTCCATGGAGGTGGCGCCGATTATCGTGCTGGTGACGAACGGCCGCCGGTTGACGAAGGCCAGGGCCATCTGCGCCGGGTCCAGACCGTTTTCATCGGCGATTGCCGCGTATTGCCGTGTGCACTGCGCGGCCGCCTTGTTGTTATAGCGTTTGTATGTTTCACCGAATAAGGTCAGGCGCGCCCCTTCAGGTTGGTTTCCATTCAGGTATTTACCCGATAATACACCGAATCCCAGTGGTGAATAAGCCAACAGGCCGACTTTTTCCCGGTGCGCGATTTCTGCAAGGCCGATATCAAAGCTCCGGTTAAGCAAACTGTACGGGTTTTGTATGGAAACGACCCGCGGCAGGTTTAATTCCCGCGACAAACGGAGGTATTCGCACAGTCCCCAGGGGGTTTCATTGGAAACACCGGCGTAGCGGATTTTCCCTGCCCTGATCTGTTCATCCAGGGCTTCGAGCGTTTCCGCTAACGGTACCCCGTCCTTGACGGGGGCATGGTAGTAATCAAGCTGGCCGAAATAATTCGCATCCCGTTCCGGCCAGTGTACCTGGTACAGGTCGATATAGTCCGTCTGCAGGCGTTTGAGACTGGCGTCGACAGCCATCTGCATGTTTTTCCTGTCCAGCCGGTTATCTCCGCCGCGCAGGTACTTGATGTGGGCTGCCGCAGGACAGATCTTCGTGGCAATGATCAGCCGCTCCCGGTCCGGGCGTTGTTTCAGCCATGTGCCCAGGTATTCTTCCGTCCTGCCCTGGGTCCCGGCCCGGATCGGCATGGGATAGAGTTCCGCGGTGTCGATGAAGTTGATACCTTGTGCTACGGCAAAATCGAGCTGCCGGCGGGCTTCTGCCGGCGTGTTCTGTTCGCCCCAGGTCATGCTGCCAAGGCAGATTACACTGACGTCGATATCGGTGTGTCCCAGTTTCCGGTATTGCATGTGACGGAATGATATACTAGTTTTGGTTCTTAGTGGATATTTGGGGTCAGAGTAAAAATACCTGAAGACAGATATCTGCCATATGCCAACTCAACGGTATTTTTACTCTGACCCCAAATAGCTGAAAACTGAAAGCTGTGGATACGATCACACTGATTAAGCCTGATGATTTCCACCTGCACCTGCGTGACGGGGCGGAAATGGCCAGCGTTGTACATGACAGTGCCAGGCGCTTCGCCAGGGCGGTAATCATGCCGAACCTGGTTCCGCCGATCGTATCCGTCGAACAGGCCCTGGACTATCGCCGGAGAATACTCGCACACCTGCCGCAAGACCCGGGGTTCAATCCATTGATGACCCTGTACCTGACCGATGACACCGGCAGGGATGAAGTGGACCGTGTGGCGGAAAACGAGCAGGTCTGTGCGTTCAAGTATTACCCGGCCGGCGCCACGACCAATTCTGCTTCCGGCGTAACCGCTATCGGCAAAGTGATGCCGTTGCTGGAATACATGGCGCAAAGAGACGTGCCGCTGCTGGTCCATGGAGAGGTGACGGATGCCGGCGTCGATGTGTTTGACCGGGAAAAGGTATTCATCGAACAGGTTCTGTCTCCACTGGTCGAGGATATCGGTTCGCTGCGCATCGTTTTTGAGCATGCCACCACCAGGGATGCGGTACAGTTCGTAACCGGCGCACCGGCAAAGGTCGCGGCCACGATTACCCCGCACCACCTGATGTTAAACCGGAATGCCATGCTCTCCGGCGGTATCAATCCACACCATTATTGCCTGCCCATCCTGAAAAGAGAGATACACCGGCAGGCCCTGGTGGACGCGGCGACCAGCGGCAACCCGAAGTTTTTCCTCGGCACCGACAGCGCTCCCCATCCCGTACGGTCGAAGGAAAAGCCACCCTGCTGCGCAGGCATCTACAACGCTTATGCAGCCATTGAGTTGTATGCATCCGTATTCGATTCCATGGACAGCCTGGATACCCTGGAAAACTTTGCCAGCAGGAACGGCGCCCGGTTTTACGGGTTGCCGCTGAACACACAGACAATCACCATGCGCCGTGAACGATGGCGTATTCCCGATACGATAAGTTTCGCGGGCAACATGCTCGTGCCGTTCAGGGCAGGAGAGTCCTGCCAATGGAAATTACTTTATGAACGATGACGTGGAAAATTTGATCGCCGGCCGCTTCAGGAGCTACTATCCCGTAGTCGTCGACGTGGAAACGGCGGGGTTTGACCCCGTGAAGGATGCCTTGCTGGAGGTTGCAGTAGTTTTCCTGGAGGTAAACAAGGACGGCATGTGGTCCCCAATGGAGACCATTTCAAAGCATATACAACCCTTTCCGGGAGCCAACCTGGACAAGGCCGCGCTGGAATTTACCGGTATCGACCCTGATCATCCTTTCCGCAAGGAGATTGCCGTATCCGAGAAAGAGGCATTGCGTGAAATTTTTCAGACCGTGAAGAGGATGATGAAGCAGAACGGATGCACCCGCGCCATCCTGGTGGGGCACAACCCGGCCTTTGACCTGAGCTTCATTAATGCCGCCGCCGGCCGCTCCGGCCTGACGCGCAACCCGTTTCACCCCTTCAGCACTTTTGATACGGCTACGCTCGGCGGCCTGGCATACGGCCAGACAGTATTGTCCCGGGCGGTGAAGGCGGCGGGACTGGATTGGGAAGAGGAAGAAGCACATTCGGCCCTCTACGATGCGGAACGCACGGCCGAGTTATTCTGCAGTATCGTCAATCTCTGGCCACTTCGTTAGACTTCACAGCTGTCCGCCATTCCTGCGCAGGAATGACGATTTAATGACAGTTTTATCTGTCGTTACCCATCTGATTGTGGTAAAATTTCCGCTTTTACATCTAACTCCATTTCAAGTGGGAAACAGCAGGGAATAAACCTGTCAAGTGCCTGATTAGAGAAACATGACTAACAATGAGATTGCCCGGTCTGTTTTACCGGTAACCATAGAAGATGAGATGCGTCAATCCTACATGGATTACGCAATGAGTGTCATCGTCGGCAGGGCCTTGCCGGACGTTCGTGACGGACTGAAGCCCGTGCACAGGCGCGTGCTGTATGCCATGAACGAAATGGGCAATGATTACAATAAACCGTACAAGAAATCTGCCCGCATCGTTGGTGATGTCATCGGTAAATACCACCCTCATGGAGATTCTGCGGTCTATGACACCATAGTGCGTATGGCGCAGAATTTTTCACTGCGCTATGTGCTGGTGGACGGGCAAGGCAATTTCGGATCGGTAGACGGTGATGCGCCTGCCGCGATGCGCTATACCGAAATACGCATGAGCAGGATCGCCCATGAGTTATTGGAGGATATCGACAAGGAAACCGTCGATTACATACCCAATTATGACGGCACGGAACGGGAGCCCGCGGTTCTGCCCGCGCGCCTGCCCAACCTCCTGGTGAACGGTTCCAGCGGTATTGCTGTCGGTATGGCCACCAATATCCCGCCGCATAATCTGACGGAAGTCATTAATGCCTGTATCGCCCTCCTGGAGAATGAGGACCTCAGCGTAGATAAACTGATCGAGTATATACCGGGACCGGATTTTCCCACTGCCGCCATCATCAACGGTTCCCAGGGCATTCAGGAAGCCTACCGTACCGGACGCGGACGTATCTACCTGCGCGCCCGTTCACATATCGAATCTGATGACAAGTCCGGGGACAACACCATTGTCATTACCGAATTGCCCTACCAGGTGAACAAGGCCCGGCTCCAGGAAAAGATTGCCGAACTGGTCAAGGAGAAAAAGCTGACCGGCATTCGCGAACTGCGCGATGAGTCCGACAAGGACGGCATGCGCCTGGTAATCGAGTTGCGCCGCGGCGAGGTGCCGGAGGTCATCCTGAACAACCTGTACCAGTTCACCGCGATACAGAGCGTGTTCGGCATCAACCTGGTCGCGCTGGATGACGGCCAGCCGCGCCTGATGACGCTGAAAGGCATGCTCGATGCGTTTATCAGGCACCGCCGCGAAGTGGTAGTCCGGCGCACCCTGTTCGAGTTGCGCAAGGCGCGTGCCCGTGCGCATATCCTCGAGGGGTTGGCGGCAGCCCTGGCCAACATCGACCCGATCATCGCCCTCATCAAAGGGTCCTCGACGCCGGCCGAGGCAAAACACGCCCTGCTGGCGGAGTCCTGGCAACCCGGGGTGGTGGTGGCGCTGCTGGAACGGGTGAACGCGGATATTTCCCGGCCCGATGACCTGCCGCCGGAGTTGGGACTGGGTGCGGACGGGTATCGCCTGTCTGAGGTTCAGGCCCAGGCCATTCTGGAAATGCGCCTGCAGAAACTGACCGGACTGGAACAGGAAAAGATTGTCAGCGAATACGAGGAGATACTTGAGAGAATTATTGACCTTCTTGACGTGCTGTCGCGACCGCAACGGCTGATAGAGGTAATCAGGGTTGAACTGGAAGAGATCCGGGAGCAGTACGGCGATGAGCGCCGCACCGAGATTAACGAAGACCGGTTGAACCTGACCATGGAAGACCTGATTACCGAGCAGGATGTGGTAGTTACCCTGTCCCATGCAGGGTATGCGAAAACGCAACCCCCCGATGTGTACCGGTTGCAGCGGCGCGGCGGCAGGGGGAAGTCGGCTACGGCCGTGAAGAATGAGGACTTTATCGACAAGTTATTCATCGCCAGCACCCACGATACCCTGCTGTGCTTTTCCAGCCTGGGCCGGTTGTACTGGCTGAAGGTGTATGAACTGCCCCAGGCAAGCCGCTTGGCCAAGGGTAAACCCATCGTCAACCTGTTGCCCTTGAGTGAGGGTGAGCGCATCAATGCAATCCTGCCCATACGTGAGTTCGGCGAAGACCTGTACGTATTCATGGCCACCGCGAACGGTACTGTGAAAAAGACCTCACTGAAGAGTTTTTCCCGCGCCCGGCCCAGCGGGATCAGGGCCATCGAACTTACCGACGGGAATCAACTGGTCAATGTTGAACTGACGGACGGAGAGCACGAAGTCATGCTGTTCAGTGATGCCGGCAAGGTAGTCCGTTTCAGGGAATCCGACGTGCGCCCGATGGGGCGCACGGCAAGAGGTGTCAGAGGCATTAAACTGGGTCCGGATGACAAGGTCATATCACTGATCATCGTCAAGGAAGGGATGGCGGTACTGACCGCGACCGAGAATGGCTTTGGCAAGCGCACTTCCCTGGAGGATTACCGGCTGACGTCCCGCGGCGTTCAGGGCGTGATATCCATCCAGACCAACGAGCGCAATGGCAGGGTCATCGGCGCGCTGATGGTCGATGAAGACGATGAGATCATGTTGATAAGTGACCAGGGCACCCTGATCCGTATGCCGGTCAGCGATGTTTCAGTTGTCGGCCGCGCAACAATGGGTGTGACACTGGTTAACCTGAATGATGGCGAGACGCTTGCCGGACTTGAGCGGATCATTGACTACGGTGACGTCGACAGTGAAGCAGCCCCGGATACCCCGGACGAGGGCTGAACGTGACGGCAAACCCGGTCTATAACTTCAGCCCCGGTCCCGCGCAGTTACCCGGCGCGGTGATGGCGAGGGTCCAGGAAGAATTTCTCGACTGGCACGGTCACGGCGTCTCCATCGTTGAAATGAGTCACCGAAGCCGGGCTTTCACGGGTATCGCCGAGCAATCCGTCCGGGATTTATCTGCATTGCTCGACATACCGGATAATTACAAAATTCTGTTCCTGCAGGGCGGCGCCACCCATATGATGAGCATGGCGCCGTTGAACCTGTGTAACGGCAGCGGCACCGCCGATTACCTGGTTACCGGCAACTGGTCGAAAAAGGCCGCCGGAGAGGCTGCCCGTCTGACCGGCATGAACGTTGCGGCTACGTCTGCAGCAACGAATTTCACCGCCATTCCCGACCCTGCCGAATGGCGGCTGAGCGAGCAGCCGTCATACCTGTACTTTTGTGACAATGAGACGATCGCAGGCGTGGAATTCCAGTCTGCACCTGAATTGCCGGACGGTTACGAAGATACCGTGCTGGTCAGCGACATGACATCGAACTTTTTGTCCCGTCCCGTGCCGGTGGCGCGCTACGGGCTTATATTTGCCGGCGCACAAAAGAATATCGCGCCGGCCGGGTTGACCATCGTCCTGGTCCGGGAAGACCTGCTCGGCCGGGCGCGCCCGGACGTGCCTTTTTTGTACGATCTCAAGTTACTGGCCGAGCATGGTTCCATGTTCAATACGCCGCCTGTCTTTAACTGGTACATGGCGGGTTTGACGTTTGCCTGGGTCAGGGAACAGGGGGGAGTAGAACAGATGCACAGGAATGCGCTGCTGCGTTCGGGCAAACTGTACGAGTTTATCGATAATAACGATTTTTACAGTAATCCCGTAGCCGCAACCTGCCGCTCGAGGATGAACGTGTCGTTCATACTTGCGGACTCGAGCCTGGACGGTAGATTTCTTGCTGAAGCCGCGCACAACGGCTTGATAGAATTGAAAGGCCACCGCAGCGTGGGCGGGATGCGCGCCAGCATGTACAACGGGATGCCGGAAACAGGCGCGCACACCCTGGTTGATTTCATGGCAGATTTTGCCGCCCGTTACGGCTGAACTGAAGCACCGATCATGAACAACTCGAAGCTGGAACAAATCCGGCATGAAATAGATGCCGTCGATGAGCAACTGGTAGCGTTGCTCAACCGGCGCGCGCGGCTGGCGCTGGATGTCGCTGAAGTGAAGAAACTGGTAGATGATGTGCTCCCGTTGTACCGGCCTGAACGGGAAGCCTGGGTGCTGGACAGGGTAAAAAGTCTTAATACCGGGCCCTTGTCGGATGACGAGGTCGGCAGGCTGGTGCGGGAAGTGATGTCAGCCTGCCTGGCCCTGGAAGCCCCGCTTGATATTGCCTGCCTGGGACCGGAAGGAACATTTTCGCAGTCCGCGGCGTTGAAACACTTCGGACAAACCGTGGGATTGTCCCTGCTGGGCAGTATTGACCAGGTATTCCGGGAAGTCGAGGCCGGTGTCTGCCAGTACGGGGTAGTCGCGGTGGAGAATTCAACCGAAGGCACGGTGAACCAGACTCTGGATATGCTGGTGGAATCCGACCTGAAGCTTTGCGGTGAGGTGGAGTTGCGCATCCATCAACACCTGCTCAGCCACGCAGAAAGCCTGGCAGATATCGAGATCGTGTATTCCCACGACCAGTCACTGGCGCAATGCCGCCGCTGGCTCGACGAAAACCTGGCGCAGGCGCGGCGCGTGCCCGTGCCGAGCAACGCGGAAGCAGCATTGAATGCCGGCAAGGACAGGAGAAGAGCGGCCGTGGCCGGTGAGCGCGCGGCACAGGTTTACCAGTTACCCATTCTCAGCAAAAACATCGAGAATGACCCGGACAATACCACCCGTTTCCTGGTTCTCGGCAAGGAGACTGTTGCCCCCAGCGGCAACGACAAGACTTCGGTATTATTCGCCATGCCGAGCACACCCGGCGCCTTGATGAACATGCTTGCATGTTTTGCCGACCATGAGGTGAACATGACGAAGATAGAATCGAGACCGTCGCGCCAGGGAATATGGGAATACGTGTTTTTCGTGGACATTGCCGGCCATGCAGAGGATGCTGCGGTTGCAAAAGCCCTGTCCGACCTGGACAGCAAGGCTGCCATGGTGAAATTACTGGGTTCCTACCCCGCAGCCGGCAATTAGTTTTCAGTACCAGTAACCGGACACCGGGCAATGACAACAAACCTGACCAGACTGGCGGCGCCGGGTATAGCATCCTTACCTGCTTACAAGCCCGGTAAATCCGCTGAGGAAGTACAGCGCGAACTGGGTTTGACCAATGTAATCAAGCTGGCTTCAAACGAAAACTCCCTGGGGCCCAGCAAAAAGGTGCAGGAGGCGCTGGCATCCGGCGGCTTTGACCTGTGCCGTTACCCGGACGGTTCGGGGATTTCCCTGAAGCGCGCCCTGGGGGAATACCACGGTGTCGGTATTGAGCAGATTACCCTGGGCAACGGCTCCAACGACGTGCTGGAACTGATCGCCCGCAGTATCGTCACCAGCGCTCACGAAGTCATTTATTCGGAAAATGCATTCATTGTTTACCACCTGGCGACACATTCGATAGGCGCCACTCCTGTCGTCATTCCGACCAGGGACCACAAGCATGACCTGGCGGCGATGCTGGATGCGGTCACCGGGCGTACGCGACTGATCTTTCTCGATAACCCGGGAAACCCGACCGGCGGCTGGATCGACAAGAACCGGTTGCTTTCGTTTCTGGCTGCCGTGCCTGAAGACGTGGTCGTCGTTGTCGACGAGGCCTATTATGAATATGCCGCTTCCCTGTGTGCCGACTATCCGAATTCAATCGGCTTCCTGGCGGATTTTCCCAACCTGGTCACTACCCGTACCTTTTCCAAAGCCTACGGCCTGGCCGGGCTCCGGGTCGGCTATGCCGTAAGCCACCCCGACCTGGCCGATTTAATGAACCGGGTAAGACAGCCTTTCAACGTGAATTCCCTGGCCCTGCTTGCTGCGGAGGTGGCGCTGGAAGACCAGGAGCACCTGCGCCGCTGTGTGGCAATGAATGACCAGGGCATGCAGACCCTGACCGCAGCGTTTGCCGGGCTGGGAATGGAATGGTTCGAATCCATAGCCAACTTCGTCAGCTTCGACCTGGAACGGCCCGCGGACCCGGTTTACCAGGCCATAATGCGCGAGGGCGTCGTTGTCAGGTCGATAGCCGAATACGGATTGCCCAATCACCTGCGGGTGACCATCGGCCAGGAACATGAGAACGCCGCGTTCCTGGATGCCCTGAACAAGGTTCTGGCTGCAGGCTGATCCCTGTGTCCCCGGTGGCAGAAACACATGCTGGCTGAAAACGTAAGTATTATCGGGTTGGGGCTGATTGGGGGATCGCTGGCGCGCGGCCTGAAACGGGCCGGCCTGTGCAACACGGTCAGGGGTTATGGCCGGCGTGAGGCGGCACTGCAACAAGCCGTGGAAGACGGGGTTATCGATGATTACAGCCTGGACCTTCGGGAGGCGGTTGCCGGCGCCGATCTTGTTGTGCTGGCAACACCGTTGTCAACCACCGAAGCCCTGATGCGCGAGATCTCCGACGTGTTGAAACCGGAATGTATCATCACCGACGTCGGTAGCGCCAAGGGTGTGGTAGTGGCAGCGGCGCGCAAAGCCCTTGCCGGCCGGCTCGCGTATTTTGTCCCCGCGCACCCCATTGCCGGAACGGAGAAAAGCGGGGTGGAGGCGTCTTTTGCCGAGTTGTTCGAAAATCATATCGTCATCATTACGCCGCTCACCGAGACGGACCGCGGCGCCAGGGATACGGTTGCCGCACTGTGGCGCGGCGTCGGTGCTACAGTTGTCGACCTGGATGTCGAACACCACGATGAGGTGCTGGCGGCAACCAGCCACCTGCCCCATGTGCTGGTGTATACCTTGATCGATTGCCTGGCGCAGATGCAGGACAGGAATGAAATATTTACTTACGCAGCCGGGGGGTTTGCAGACTTCACCCGGGTAGCTTCCAGCAGCCCGGAAATGTGGCGCGACATCTGTATAGCCAACAAGGCTTCGTTACTGGCCGTCCTGGACCGGTTTGAAAAGCACCTGCATGGAGCAAGGGAGGCGATAGCCGCGGGTGACGGCGGCAGGTTAATGGACGTTTTTTCCCGGGCCAAGCAGGCCAGGGACGCGTTTGCCAGGAACACGGGGCGTTAACCCCGCTGACGTCGGCATAATGAGCAACAGCAGCGCCGGCGCCGGTTCGAGGGTCGATTACCTTGTCAATCCGGTGGATAGACCGTTACAGGGCAGGATACGCGTCCCGGGGGACAAATCCATCTCGCACAGGGTAGTGATACTCGCGTCGCTGGCTGAAGGAGTGAGTGGTTGCAGCGGCTTCCTGGACAGTGCCGATACCCGTGCGACAGTGTCTGCCATGCGCCGGATGGGAGTGCAGATCATACAGGAGGATAACTACCTGTCCATACATGGGGCAGGTCTGCACGGCTTGTCGGCGCCGCCGGATATACTGGACCTGGGTAACTCCGGCACGTCTGCGCGCCTGCTGCTGGGAGCGCTGGCCGGGCAGCGTTTTGCGTCCACCCTGAGCGGAGACGAATCGCTGGTGCGCAGGCCGATGCGGCGCGTTGCCGACCCGCTCAATGCAATGAACGCTGAGGTGCGGATAACTCCGCAAGGGACCCTGCCCGCGCAGATAACGGGCAACAGGCGTCTGCGCGCGATTGACTACGAATTACCCGTTGCCAGCGCCCAGCTGAAATCAGCGTTGCTGCTGGCAGGTTTGTATGCCGAGGGCAGGACCGTGATAACCGAACCCGCGCCTACCCGTGATCATACGGAAAGGTTACTGGCGCATTTTGCCTGCCCGGTCAAGCGCTCCGGTAAACGGATAACGATTGACAGCGGGGTGTTGCAGGCGAACGATATACATATCCCCGGCGATATTTCTTCTGCGGCGTTTTTCCTGGTCGCGGGCTGCATCGTTCCCGGCTCGGACCTGCTCATAGAAGGAGTCGGACTTAATCCGACCCGGCGTGCGGTGCTGGATATTCTCAAGCTGATGGGGGCGGATATCACTACCTCCAACATTGTCGAGGCAGCGGGGGAACCACTCGCGGACCTGCGGGTGAAATACCGGCCGCTGCAGGGGATTTCAATACCCGTCGACCTGGTGCCGGGGGCCATTGATGAATTTCCGGCGATCATGGTGGCGGCCTGTTATGCAGCAGGCGAAACCGTGCTCAGGGGAGCGCAGGAACTGCGTGTGAAGGAAAGCGACCGCATCCAGGCCCTCGCGCACGGGTTGGAAAGAACAGGTATCGGCGCGGAAACCCGCCCGGACGGACTGAGCGTGACCGGAGGACGGCCCGGTGCAGCTACGGTGGACAGTTACGGAGACCACCGTATCGCCATGGCCTTCTCCCTGGCCGGCCTGGGCGCGGCAGGACCGATCACCGTCCGGAACTGTAAAAACGTCGATACTTCCTTCCCCGGCTTCACCGGTTGCGCCGCAGAAGTCGGCTGGGAGATAAAGGCCGCTCATGCAGGCTGACATTCCGGTCGTTACCATAGATGGACCGAGCGGGACCGGCAAGGGCACGCTTTGCAGCCGTATCAGCCGCTGGTTGGACTGGAACCTGCTGGACAGCGGCGCGCTGTACCGTATCCTGGCCCTGCTGGCGCAACAGCAACAGGTCCCTGTAGCCGATGCTGCCGGTGTGGCGGCCCTGGCGCGCGACCTCAATGTCCGGTTTATGGCTGCTGACGACGAACCGGTGAAAGTCATACTGGATGGAAAAGATGTCGGTTCCCGGATCCGGCAGGAGGATTGCGGCAATGCGGCCTCAAGCCTGGCTGAGCACGGTATTGTACGCGCTGCCATACTGGGATGGCAGCGGAGTTTTCAGCAACCCCCCGGCCTTGTGGCTGATGGACGTGATATGGGTACCGTGGTTTTTCCAGGCGCAGGATTAAAGGTCTTTTTGACGGCGAATCCGCAGGTGCGCGCGAAAAGACGATATAAACAGTTGAATGTTAAAGGGATTAATGTTAAATTCGCCGATCTTGTAGGGTCGATCGCTGAACGGGACAAACGGGACAAGCAACGTATTCACTCTCCTTTGAAGCCGGCAGACGGCGCAGTCGTAGTCGATACCTCTGACAGCGGTATAGATGATGTATTCACACAGGTGGCGGCAATTATTGAGAAACGCTTCGACCTGTCGGCTATACGCAGTTGATATTGAACATTAATATATAGAGATAACTTATTGTATGAGCGAGAGTTTTGCGGAACTATTTGAGCAAAGTCAAGTAGAGGCAAAAATGCGCCTGGGCGCTATTTTGCACGGGGTCGTCGTTGACGTTTACCAGGATAATGTCATAGTCAGCGCCGGTTTGAAATCGGAATCATGGATACCCATCGACCAGTTTTTCGATGAAAACGGTGAACTTGAAGTTGCCGTAGGTGATCAGGTCGAAGTGGCCCTGGATGCGGTCGAAGACGGTTACGGCGAGACCCGGTTGTCCAGGGAGAAAGCAAAACGGTTGCTGGCGTGGAACAGCCTGGAACAGGCCCACGAAACGGATAAAACCGTACACGGCGTGATAACGGAACGGGTCAAGGGGGGATTTACCGTTGACGTTGAAGGTATCAGGGCATTTTTGCCGGGGTCGCTTGTCGATGTGCGGCCTGTCAAGGATACGATCTACCTCGAAGGCAAGCCGCTCGATTTCAAGGTTATCAAGATCGACCGGAAGCGGAGTAACGTTGTGGTTTCCCGCCGGGCCGTGGTGGAGAGTGAGAACATCGCAGAGCGGCAAAGCCTGATTGAAAAACTCAAGGAAGGCGTTACTGTAACAGGCGTGGTGAAGAACCTGACCGATTACGGCGCGTTCCTGGATCTTGGCGGTATTGACGGATTGCTGCATATCACGGACATGGCCTGGAAACGGGTCAAGGACCCGTCCGATATTGTCAGTATCGGTGACGAAATAGACGTCAAGGTATTGAAATTCGACCGTGAACGCAACCGGGTTTCCCTGGGACTGAAACAAATGGGAGATGATCCCTGGGGTGATTTGACCAAGCGTTTCCCGGAAGGGTCGCGTTTGCACGGGACGGTGACCAACCTGGCAGATTATGGTTGTTTTGTCGAACTTGAAGAAGGTGTCGAGGGACTGGTGCATGTTTCGGAAATGGATTGGACGAACAAGAATATTCATCCTTCAAAACTGGTGCAGACGGGTGACGAGGTTGACGTAATCGTGCTGGATATCGACCAGGAACGGCGCCGTATCTCGCTGGGGATGAAGCAGTGTCAACCGAATCCCTGGGAGGAATTTGCCGCACTGCACAACAAGGGAGACAAGGTCAGCGGCCAGATCAAGTCCATTACCGATTTCGGTATCTTCATCGGCTTGCCGGGAGGTATAGACGGTTTGGTGCATTTATCGGATGTGTCCTGGGTAGATGAGGGTGAGCTGGCGCTGCGAAATTACAAGAAAGGCACCCAGATTGAGACCGTAGTGCTCGCCGTAGACACCGAGAGAGAGCGCATTTCGTTGGGGATTAAACAACTGGAAAGAGATCCGTTCACGGCTTATGTGGCAGAGAATCCCAAGGGTACGGTGGTGCTCGGAAAGGTCACAGCCATCGAAACCAGGAATATTATAGTTGAGTTGGCCCAGGGAGTTGATGGGCAGTTAAAACTGTCTGAATTGTCAGGTGACAAGAAAGCCAAGGATGCAAAAAGCAGTGGGGTGAAGGAAGAAGACGAACTAGAGGTCAAGATTACTGCAGTCGACAGGAAGAAACGTACAATTTCCGTCTCGGTAAAGGCAAAGGAATCAGATGAAGAATCTGCAGCAATCAAGGAATACAAACCCGATCCTTCATCCGGCGCCAAGTTGGGCGACCTGCTGAAGAAGCATCTGAATAGCGGAGGAAGTGGTTGATTTTTCGCACAAACAATGCGAGATTAGAACAATGACCAAATCTGAACTGATTGAAGCTTTAAGCAGGCAGCAGCCTCAGTTTACATCTAAAGATATAGAATCGGCAGTAAAAACAATTCTCGAGTCCATGGCCCAGAGCCTGGCGACCGGCGAGAGAATTGAAATTCGGGGGTTCGGCAGTTTCTCGCTGCACTACAGGCCGCCGCGCATCGGTCGTAACCCCAAATCCGGTGAATCTGTTTCCTTGCCGGCCAAGTTCGTTCCATATTTCAAACCGGGAAAGCAAATGCGAGAACGGGTGGACCAGGATTAGTTGTGACCACACAGAGCCAAGGTCTGCCTGAACCCGTTTGATGTCCATCGTTAGAATTGCGCTGATCCTGCTTGTTGTCGTGGCCGGATTGGCATTCCACGTTCGTAACGACCAACTGGTCGTGGTTGATTTCTATCTCGGAAACTACGAGATACCGTTATCACTGGCCCTTGCCATAGCCCTGCTCGGCGGCGCAGTCCTGGGAGTTTTATCCGGTCTGCCGTCATGGTTGAAACTGAAACGCGCCAAGGCAAAACTGGGCAGGCAACTCAAAGCACACCAACCGGATTCTCAGGCTTCTGAAGAACAATCCGCAGATTAATGATTCATCCGCAGATGACGCAGATTAACGCAGATATAAAATAAAAATAACTTGCAGTGTGGCAATGTGCCGGTATAGCGGCTAAATCATATAATCTCGAGACTACAACCCTTAGGACACCGGAGAGATTTCTCCATTTGTTTGATGATTACCCGTTTGTAGTAACAAAAATCCTTGATCAAAGAATTTTCATATAATCTGCGTTAATCTGCGTCATCTGCGGATAAAATAATTAACTGATATGTGTGCAAGTCCTCTGCAGCCTGAGATCCCCGCGTCAAGGGAACAGCGGGTGGTGTGGGAGCGGCTGCATGGTTGCAGCAAGGCATTGGCGATCACGTCTGCAGCAAAGCGGCATGCTGCGATGTTTGTGGTTGTCACTGCCGACCAGTCCGGCGCCCATCGTCTCATGGAAGAACTGGCCTTTTTCAACCCCGCCGGCAGCGGGCAGAGGGTGTTGCTGTTCCCGGATTGGGAGACCCTGCCTTATGACCAGTTTTCCCCGTACCAGGACATTGTGTCCGACAGGCTGGCGGCACTGGTGGAATTGCGCAGCATGCACAGCGGGATCCTGGTGGTTCCGGTTTCCACCCTGATGCATCGATTGCTGCCGGCGGATTATCTCCTGGCGAACAGCCTGGTGTTACGTACGGGGCAGACCCTGGAAACAGAAAATTTCAGGAAGGACCTGGGCAACAGGGGTTACCGCAGCGTGTCCCAGGTCATGGAGCACGGGGACATGGCCGTAAGGGGGTCAATTCTTGATATTTACCCCATGGGTTCCGATGTTCCGTTCCGGCTGGATCTGTTCGATAACGACATCGACAGTATCCGCGTGTTCGACATTGAAACCCAGAGATCCCTGGAAAAAACGGATGAAATCAGGATATTACCTGCCAGGGAAGTCCCTCTGACCGCCCCGGCCATAGACCTGTTCCGGAGTAACTGGCGTCTCCGGTTTGCGGGAAACCCCGGCCGCTCCCCGGTTTATGCCGATGTCAGCAACGGCATTGCGCCGGCAGGAATTGAATACTACCTGCCGTTGTTTTACTCGCATACCGGCAGCCTGGTCGATTATTTCCCGGAAAACCCGGTCATCATGCTGGATGAGGGGGTATATGACGCGGCGCGGGAATTCCAGGATCTGGCGGAAAACCGTTATGAACAGAGAGAACATAACGAAGAACGCCCCTTGTTGACACCGCAGGAAATGTTTTTCCCGGCCGATGAAGCGCTTGGAATGCTGGCTGAGTACCCGCAGGTCCATGCCGGCAGCAGCGGCATCGGCAGCGCGGCGGATAAGACAATCAACTACAGTACCGGCTTCCCGCGCAAGTTCCCCATCAATGCGCGGGCACAGGATCCCATGGCTGTTTTCCGCCACTTCCTGGAGGAGTTCAGTGGGCGTGCGTTGATCGTGGCTGAGTCGGTCGGCCGCCGGGAAACCGTCATGGAGTTGTTCCGCGAGGAAAAAACCAGGCCGGCCCTGTGCAGGGACTGGGATGAGTTCATGGCGGACGAGGTTGGGTTCGGTCTGACTGTTGCCCCCCTGGAACGGGGGGCGGTGCTGGAACGCCCCAGTGTCGTCATACTGAGTGAATCCCAGTTGTTCGGTGAGCGGGCGCAGCAGCGCCGCTTACGCAAGAGACGCCGGCAACTTACCGACTCGATTGTCGGCAGTTTGACGGAATTGTCCGTCGGCGCGCCGGTCGTTCACGAAGAACACGGCGTAGGCCGCTACCGCGGCCTCGTGACCCTTACGGTGAACGGCATCGAAGCGGAATTTATCAGCCTGGAGTATGACCAGGGTGACAAGTTATACGTACCGGTGGCTGCGCTGGACCTTGTGAGCCGCTTCGTCGGCATGGATGCGGAACATGCGCCGCTGCACCGCCTTGGCAGCGGCCAGTGGCTGAAGGCGAAGCGCAAGGCCCTGAAAAAAGTCTATGACGTGGCTGCGGAACTGCTGGAACTGCATGCCCGCAGGGCCGCTGTTGACGGCCATGCGTTTACCGTTGACAACAATGCCTACCAGGCATTTGCCCAGGATTTCCCTTTTGAAGAGACTCCGGGCCAGGCGGATGCGATACAAGGGGTGCTGGAGGACATGCGGGCTGCCGCCCCGATGGACCGGCTTGTATGCGGCGATTCGGGCTTCGGCAAGACGGAAGTCGCCATGCGGGCTGCCTTTGTCGCGGTGGAAAACAACAAGCAGGTTGCCCTGCTTGCCCCCACCACCTTGCTGGCGCAGCAGCATTACCAGAACTTCAGGGACCGGTTTGCGGACTGGCCCGTGCGTATAGAAATGTTATCCAGGTTTGTTTCCAGGAAGGAACAGTCTGCGATTGAGGAAGCCCTGTGCGCCGGCCAGGTGGATATTGTCATCGGCACGCACAAACTGTTACAGAGTGGTCTTGCCTACAAAAACCTCGGGCTGGTGATCATCGATGAGGAACATCGCTTCGGGGTGCGCCAGAAGGAAAAACTGAAGTCGGCACGCGCACACGTGGATGTGTTGACGCTGACCGCGACCCCGATCCCGCGTACGCTTAACCTGGCATTGTCGGATTTGCGTTCCCTGTCCATCATCGCCACGCCGCCATCCAAACGCCTGCCGATCAAGGTTTTTATCCAGGAATGGAACAGTGAGTGGGTTACCGAGGCGCTGCTGCGGGAAATCAAGCGCGGGGGGCAGGTCTATTTCGTACATAACGCAATAGAATCCATCGATAAGACAGCCGCCGAAGTCAGGCGCCTGGTGCCGGAAGCAAGGATCAGGATAGCGCACGGACAGATGCCGGAAAAGGAGCTCGAGCAGGTCATGCTGGACTTTTACCACCTCAGGTTCAACGTCCTGGTCTGTACGACGATTATTGAGACCGGCATCGACGTTCCCAGCGCCAATACCATTATCATCAACAGGGCGGACAAGTTCGGCCTGGCGCAACTGTACCAGTTACGCGGCAGGGTGGGACGTTCGCATCACCAGGCCTATGCGTACCTGATCACACCGGAAAGACAGGCGATCAGCGCCAGCGCAGCCAAGCGGTTCGAAGCGGTGGAAGCGCTGGAAGAACTGGGTATGGGCTTTACCCTGGCAACACATGATATGGAAATACGCGGGGTGGGAGAAATCCTGGGTGACGAGCAAAGCGGCCAGGTTCAGGAAATCGGCTTCGGCTTGTATATGAGCCTGCTGGAACGGGCGGTAGCTTCGCTGCAGGCCGGGCGGCAGCCGGAACTGGACCGCCCCCTGGACCACGGCACCGAAGTTGACCTGCACATCCCCGCATTGATACCGGCTGACTACCTGCCCGACGTGCATGCCAGGCTGGTAATGTACAAGCGCATAGCCGGGGCCGAACAGGATGCCGCGTTGTGGGACTTGAAGGAGGAATGTATAGACCGGTTCGGCCTGTTGCCGGAAGCCCTGCAGAACCTGTTCCGTCTGGCCGGGCTCAAACAGAGGACACAGGCCCTGGGGATACGCAAGATTGACCTGGGCGGGAAGGGCGGCAGGATATACTTTCAGGAAAACGCCGATATCGACACGGGAAAACTGATAAACCTGCTCCAGGCAAACCCCCGTTCATATAAACTCGAAGGAGGAGACAAATTGAGGGTCAGCCAGGAGCTTGCCGACGCCCAGGCCCGTTTCCGGTTTCTCGACGAGTTCCTGGACAGCCTGGATTCAGCGCCCGCTATTAATCGCGTCCGGGCAAAACAAGATTCATGATAATGGCGGTCAGGATTGCGGGAACCAGGCCTGTTTCCATTGTGATACGCAACTGCCCTGGCAGGCGTTCAAGAAACCCGGTCTGTTCGGGCAGCCCGATGCCGATGGCAAGGGCCAGGCCGATGATCAGCATGTTCCGTTGATTGAAACTGGCCAGTCCGATCATCTTCAGGCCGGCTGCAACCACGGAACCGAATAACAGGATCGATACGCCACCCAGGACCGCGGCCGGTATGGCTCCGATAATTGCCGCCAGTTTCGGGAACAGTCCGGTAATGATCAGGAAGACGCCGGCCAGGGATACCACGTGACGGCTCACTACTCCGGTCAAGGCTATCAGCCCGACGTTCTGGCTGTACGTGACCAGCGGCATGCAACCGAATGCCGATGCCAGGGTGGTAGCGCAACCGTCAGCCATTACCCCGCCGGACATTTCCTTGTCCGTGGGCTCCCTGTCGACGCCCGCAATAGTCGTACCGGAAATGTCACCGATGGTTTCGGTAATCGCCACCAGTGAAATCAGCACAAAACTGAATACCGCGGAAAACTCGAAACTCAGACCGAACGGCACCACGGCGGGGGTGGCCGCCCACCTGGCCTGCTCCAATACGGTGAGGTCGACAAACCCCATGAACCAGGCGATCAGGTAGCCGGCGATCATGGCAATGATGATCGATACCAGGGAGAGGAAGCCCTTGCCGAATTGATGCAGCACAATGGCTGTGACAAGCACTGTCATGGCAAGCAGCGAGTGCCGTGTGGCGCCGAAATCGGCCGCATCGGCGCCGCCGAATGCCAGGCTGAACGCCAGCGGCAGGAGATTGAGGCCGATCAGCAGGATACACAGGCCGGTAATGAGCGGGGGAAACAGGAACCGCAGGTACTTGATGATGTACCCGGCAAAGATCAGGAACAGGCCGGCCGCCAGCGCGCCGCCAAATACCGCGCTCAGCCCGAGTTGTCCGCCAATGGTGACGGCAATGCCGATAAAGGCGAAATTGGTGCCCAGCACTAACGGCAACCTTGCTCCCACCGGTCCGATCCCGACTGATTGCAACAGGGTTCCCAGGCCCGACATGAACAATGTTGCCTGGATGATCAGGGTCTTGTCTGCCGGGATCAAACCCAGCGCTTCAGCCACAATGAGCGGCGCGGCCACGGTACCGGCAAAAATAGCCAGCATGTGCTGGAGTCCCAGGGGCAACGCCTGCAGCAGCGGCAGTTTGCCGTGGATGGCTTGTTCCCGGGCGTCAGACATGGCTATGTCAATGCAGACCGGGGTCCGTCCACCCCTTGACCAGGCCGCGCAATCCAGCACGGTCGATCAGGCGGCCTGATGCCTGTACCGCGTCGGCAACGATCCTGTCCTGGTCCACCCTGGTGGAACGGCCGTTTTCCACGATGATCTCTCCGTTGACTACAACGTGCCTGACGTCCGACCCGCGCGCGGACAAGGTGAGGTTGCACACCGGCCTGTTGCCGGGTTGATGGTGTATGCCGTTGGTATCGACAACGATGAAATCCGCCAATGCGCCCGGCGCCAGTACTCCCAGGTTTTTCCTGAGCATGCGCCCGCCGTTCCTGGTAGCCATGCAGAGTACCAGTTCCGAATTGGTGGATGCCGGGTCCAGCCCGCGGATGCGTTGCAGCAACTGTGCGGACTTCATGGCTTCGAACATGTCCTGGCCGGCGACTGCCGCGCCATCAGTACCTAATGCAACATTGGCGCCGGCGTCAATCAGCGGTCCCAGCCGGATAATCCCCGAAGCCAGGTACTGGTTGCTGACGGGGTTGTGTACGATGCTTGCGCTCGCGTCACCCAGCAGGGCAATTTCTTCTTCATCGAGCCAGATGCCGTGCGCCAGCGTGATGCGGTCGTCGAGAATGCCCTGCTCATGTAACCACCTGGCCGGCCTCATGTTGTAAATGGAGGTGAAGATATCCACTTCAAACCTGGATTCACTGCAGTGTGAATGCCAGCAAACGTCGAATTCCTCGGCCAGTTCGTGACTTGCAAGCATGAGATCAGGGTCCAGGTACACCACGTTTTCAGGCGCAGGCCAGACCTCTACCAGCGAACCCGCAGGTTTTTCCCGGATACACGCACGGGTAATTTCAAGTTCCTCGGCAGTACTGTACCGGAACAGCCGCGCGTCACTGTTCATGCGCCTGCCGCCTTCCACCATGGGGCCGTAAATGCCGCGCGCGACCACGCCGCGCACGCCGATCTCTTCCAGCGCATCGGCGACGCCGATAACGGTCTCTTCGTCCACCGGGGCGTAGTGGTTGTCCACTATCGCGGTTGTGCCGCACAACACACTGTTCAGCGCCCCCAGGCGCACCGCATGCACGGCTTCCTCCCGGCTGATCTCCGCAGCCAGCGGCATCATGTAATCTGACAGCCAGGGCAGCAGGGACAGGCCGTCCCCCAGTGTTTTACCCAGGTGCTGGAACAGGTGGTTATGGCCGTCAACCAGGCCGGGCATGACGGTCAGGCCGGAAAAATCCACGGTACGCGTCGCTGCGGTTATGTTATTTTCCACGCCGGCCGGGGTCCCGACGGCCAGTATTTCAGCGCCGGCAACGGCAATTGCGCCATTGCGGATCCAGGGATTCGCCGCATCCAGGGTGAAGATATCCCCTCCCTTGAAGAGCATATCTGCAACCTTCCTGTCAGTTTCCATCAGAAATTCCACTCCCCACACCGGAATGCCGGTTATCGCGCCGCAATGACGTTGAAATGGAATAACAGACTTGATTCTGCCGGGACATCTTTGTATTTTGCCACAGATGCTCAAAAGGATTAATTTTTCGGGGTTCACTCCAAGCGTATCCAGGATATTGCTGATCTCGTGTTGCCTGTTGCCGGTAACGCGCGCCGCGGTATGCGCCGACTGGTTCGAAGTGGAAGCCGTCCTGTTTGCATACACCGAACCGGACGCCGGTGACGAATGGTGGTATGAAAACCCGGGGTTGCCGCCGCGGCATCAGACCATCGGACTGATCAGGGATACTGCGGCCCCCGTGAACGGAGAGACGCCTGACGCTATGGATGAGGCGGATTTGATGCCGTATCTTGCCCTGCCAAAAGGGAATTACCAGCTTGGCGGTGTCAGGAGGGTACTGGAATTATCCGGCGCATACCGGCCCTTGCTGCACGTGGCCTGGCAACAGCCGGGACTGGGCGTCCGGGACGTGAGAGCGATACACCTGGACAATACCCGCTTTGAGAAAAAAACCGCTGAGCCGGATGAGGCCCCGGCGGATGCAGAACGGGAGCAGCCCGAATACACCCCTCCGGATAAGGTCTTTGACGGCATTATCCGGCTGCGCAAGTCGCGTTTCCTGCACCTTGACGTGGATTTTGCCTATTTCCCCGACGTGCTGGAACAGCCCGGCCTGGAATCCCGGGATGAAGCTGCCGGCCGCGTGCGTTTGCCGACGGATTATGTCAGGTTAACGGAGAGCAGGAGAGTAAAACCGGACGAACTGCACTATTTCGACCATCCCCTGTTTGGCCTGATCGTTCAGGTCAGAAAAATAATATCCGCAGATGACGCAGATTACCGCAGATGAAATAAAAATTATTTTGTTATGAGGAAGCTATATGGTATTTAAACCGGAAACTTCGTGTCATAAATCAAAGATATAATCTGCGTCCATCTGCGTCATCTGCGGATAAATTATCGCTGTTCAGACAGTAACGTCATGCCGGCCCAGTTGCGCGCGAATTGTGCCGCGCTCCTGCCGCTGCGGGTGCCTTTTTCCAGCGCCCACTGCAGGGCGGCCTCCCTCACCGTCTCGTGGTCGCCGACTTTTACGCCGGTCCTGTCCAGCCAGTGAAAAGCAATCTGCAGGTATTGTTCCTGGTTGAACGGGTGGAACGACAGCCAGATCCCGAAACGTTCCGACAGTGAGAGTTTCTCTTCTACGGCTTCGCCATGGTGGATTTCGCCGTCGACCATCCTGGACTCCAGGTTCTCCGACCTGAATTCCGGTATCAGGTGACGCCGGTTGGAGGTGGCGTAGATCAGGATATTGTCCGGAATGTCGCTTACCGAACCGTCCAGCGTGACTTTCAGCGTCTTGTAACTGGGGTCGTTCACGTCGAATGACAGGTCGTCACAGTAAATGATGAACTTGCCTGAAAAATGGCTCAGTTCGTCACAGATATCCGTCAGGTCGGTGAGGTTGTCCCGCGTGACTTCCACCAGGTACAGGCCCCGGTCGCGGTACTCGCTGAAGATAGCCTTGACCAGGGATGACTTGCCGGTGCCGCGCGGCCCCCACAACAGGACGTTGTTGGCAGGATAACCGTTGATGAACTGTTCGGTGTTCGAGCACAGCGAGTTTTTTTGCCTTTCAATACAAAGCAGGTCATCCAGCCCGATATCCCTGGAATGCCTGATTTCCTCCAGACGGGATGCCGCGCCGCTACGGCGCCAGCGCATAAGAGGGGCAGCCTGTCCCGGTTGCCCGGTCGATTTTTTGAATTTCAGGCGGCCCAGCAGTGAACCGAGCCGTGTATCCGTATCAGTCATGATGTCTCTGTTATTAAAGTTGCCATTATACGCCGAGATGTACGGATTCCGGCTTTTTCGAAAAAATCCGGATGTAATTATACGTGTCATCTTTATAATACCGTTTCTATTTTGCAGCCGGAAAGGTGAGGAATGTTTGACAGAGACATGAAAATTGCCGGGTACGACGATGTGCTCTACCAGGCCATGCAGGGTGAGAGGACCCGGCAGGAAGAACATATTGAACTGATAGCCTCGGAGAATAATGTCAGTCCCAGGGTGCTTGAGGCCCAGGGCTCGGTACTGACCAACAAGTATGCCGAAGGCTACCCGGGCAAACGCTATTACGGCGGCTGTGAATACGTCGATGTGGTCGAGCAGCTTGCCATCGATCGCGCAAAAGAGTTATTCGGGGCGGATTATGCCAACGTCCAGCCCCATTCCGGTTCCCAGGCCAACGGCGCGGTTTACCTGGCGCTGTGCCGGCCCGGCGATACCATCATGGGAATGAGCCTTGCCCACGGCGGCCACCTGACCCATGGCGCGTCAGTCAGCGTCTCGGGCAGGTTGTACCAGGCGGTACAGTACGGGCTGAACGAGGATACGGGTGAAATCGATTATGACGCAGCGGAACAGCTTGCGCTGGAGCACAAGCCAAAATTAATCATGACCGGTTTCTCTGCGTACTCCCGCAGGGTGGACTGGCAGAGGTTCAGGGATATTGCCGATAAAGTTGATGCGTATCTGGTGTCGGACATCGCTCATGTGGCCGGTCTGATCGCCACCGGACTGTATCCCAGCCCGGTCCGGATCGCGGACGTGACGACGACAACGACCCACAAGACCTTGCGCGGCCCGCGTTCAGGCCTGATCCTGGCGAAAGCCAACCCGGAACTGGAAAAGAAACTGAATTTCACGGTGTTTCCCTCCTACCAGGGCGGCCCGCTGATGCATGTGATAGCCGCAAAAGCGGTTGCCTTCAAGGAAGCCATGGAACCGGAGTTCAGGGATTACCAGCAACTGGTGATGAACAATGCGCGCAGCATGGCCGGGGTGTTTATACAACGGGGTGTAGACATCGTATCCGGCGGTACCGACAACCACCTGTTCCTGGTCAGTCTTATCAGCAAGGGCATAACGGGCAAGGACCTGGACGCGGCCCTGGACCGCGCCAACATCACGGTGAACAAGAATGCAGTTCCCAACGACCCGCAATCACCTTTCGTCACCAGCGGCATACGCATCGGCACCCCGTCGATTACCACGCGCGGCTTCGGGGAAGAACAGGCCGCGCAGGTCGCTTCCTGGATATGCGACATCATAGATAATATGGGCGACGAGGCATTGGTGGAGAGGATTAAAGGCGAAGTGAAGGCCTTGTGCAAACGTTTTCCGATGTATGAGAGCGGATAGTGACTGCAACAGGTCGCGAATGCGACTATGGGGTATTGAAATCCTTTTCTCAAATCGCGCTGAGCGACAGTTTTGGAACGTACTGGAAAGGGGTAAATTTAGGACACCCATAAATTTATACATTTTGTTAATTCATGGGTGTCCCAAATTAGGTTCCCCAAATTAGGTTCTGGACTAAGGTGCCGCAACACATGGGGTGGGATGACGGCCTTTGTGTGAAGCAAATGTGCAAAAAAGTATTGGTTAGTAAAGATTCATTCGGTGAGGCGTACCTGGATTTTTTCAATGCGGCCATTCAAGACTTTAAAAAAGTAGCGCCCCGGGGTTGGTTTGTCAAATCATCATAAACTTCCTGATTTTCTTCTCTGATAGCCAGGAACGTGTGACATATCTGTTTTTCTATGCAATAACAATAAGTTATATACTTCATAGTATACCTTAGGTCGCCCTGAACCTTTTCATTTGACTTTATATATCGACATCCGATATATTTTATCAATGATAAGGAACATCAAGGGCAAGACAACACAAGATATCTATGACGGAGTAGACAGTCGTTATTCCCGGAAGATACCGAGGAAGTTACATAGGAAAAGCCGTCGTATTCTCGATCAGATAAACGTTGCAAATAATATTGGGGTTCTGCGAGTGCCGCCCGGCAATCAACTGGAGAAATTAGAAGGTTCTCTTCGTGACCACTGGAGTATAAGGATCAATGATCAATGGAGAGTAATTTTTACGTGGGTCAACCATGGCGCGAACGACGTCCAGATAACCGACTACCACAAATAGTTATTTTGAGATATAAAATGCTGCCCAAAAACAGACCGCCGACACATCCCGGGGAAATGCTCCTGGAAGAATTTTTGAAACCCATTGGTGTCAGCCAGAAGGAATTTGCAGTTCACCTCGGCTGGACCTATGCAAGGCTCAATGAGATCATTAACGGCAAGAGAGGCGTTTCTGCCGAGTCTGCGCTGGCATTCGGTGAAGCATTAAATACCGGTCCGGATTTCTGGTTAAACCTGCAAGGGCACTGGGATTTGTGGCATTCGATGCAAACCCATGAAACAATCCCGCCCCTTCAAAAAACCGGATATTAGAGAAACGATTTCGGATACCGAAGTTTGGCAAATTTTGCCCCGATTTTGGATTAAGCGCAAAAAAAGGCAATATGAACAAGAAAATGGAATGACGAGGTGGTGACAACCAGGGTGAGGTAAAAACAAATGGGCATCCTTCTTTTTGACGTATAATCGGCATTATGCGTTGCCCATTCTGTTCATTCGAAGATACCAGGGTCATCGATTCCAGACTGGCCGACGAAGGAGACCAGGTCAGGCGCCGGCGTGAGTGTGTTGAATGCAGGGAACGCTTTACCACATACGAGTCTGCAGAATTCAACTATCCCAGGATTATCAAATCCGATGGACGGCGCGAACGGTTTACCGACGACAAGCTGCGTTCCGGCATTTTGCGCGCCCTGGAAAAGAGACCGGTTGCCATGGAGAAGGTGGAAATCGCCATCTCCCGTATCAAGCACAAACTGCGCTCGCTGGGTGAAAGGGAAGTGAAATCGAGGAAAGTAGGGGACTGGGTAATGGAAGAATTAAAGTCCGTGGACCAGGTAGCCTACCTCCGGTTTGCTTCCGTGTACCAGAGTTTCGCAGATGTCAGGGCCTTCCTGGAAGAGATTGAGAGGCTCGAAGGCGAAGTGCCTGCCGAGCTGAGGGAGGCTCAAATGGACCTGCTGGACGAGTGACGTGAGGTGGACGGAGGCTGATTCCTCCCATATGTCGCACGCCCTGGAACTGGCCGGGAAAGGCAGGTTCACCACCCATCCCAACCCCCGGGTAGGCTGCGTCATCACCAGGGATGACAAGGTCCTGGGGACGGGTTGGCACATGAAAGCCGGCAGCCCCCATGCCGAAATCAACGCACTTGACGATGCTGGCTGTGATGTGCGCGGCGCGACTGCCTACGTTTCGCTTGAGCCCTGTTCCCATCACGGCAGGACGCCGCCTTGTACCGAGGCCATTATCGGGTCGGGGATAAGCCGGGTCGTGATAGCCGCGCCTGATCCGAATCCGCAGGTAGCGGGCGCAGGGATAAAGGCGTTGAAAGAAGCCGGCATCAGCGTGGAAACCGGTCTGATGGCGGAACCGGCAAACGAACTGAACAAGGGGTTTATTTCCCGGATGACGCGCGCACGGCCTTACGTACGCTGCAAGAGTGCGGTCAGTGTTGACGGCAAGACGGCGCTGGCAGGAGGAGCCAGCCGCTGGATCACCGGCGCTGCTGCCAGGCAGGACGTGCAGCAACTGAGGGCGGCGAGTTCAGCCGTCATGACCGGTATCAATACCGTTCTGGCCGATGACCCGCGCCTGAACGTACGCGCCGTCGATACGGATGGGAGGCAACCCCTGAGGGTAGTGCTGGACAGGAATCTGAGGTTTCCCGGAAGCGCAAAAATGCTTGGCGAGGACGGGACAACCATCCTGTTCACCAGGAACGGGGATGAGCGGTTGCATGCCGGCCTGGAGCAAGCAGGCGCCCGTATCCGCTTCGTCAGCGGGGATGAGGACGAGTTCCTGGACTCCGTTTTGCGGGCACTGGCATCGACTTATGAAGTGAACGACCTGTTGGTGGAGGCAGGAGCAAAGTTGTCCGGCGCTATGCTGGAGCGTAGACTGGTCGATGAACTGGTGGTGTACCAGGCGCCGGTCATACTGGGCGCCGATGCCGCGGACATGATGGAAATTAACGCAATTACAGATATGAATGATCGATACAGGCTGGACCTGGTGGATTTCCGCCGGTTTGACCGGGACTGGCGTTTTGTGTTCAAACCGCGTTATTGAAAGGTTACTCGATACATGACGCAAAAGAACCCGGGTAAAACCAGCCGGTCCATGGGTGCGCGGGTCCGGGCCAGGCGCTCAGCCGTGCAAGCCTTGTACCAGTGGTTTTTGACGGAACAGCCCATGACGGAGATCATTGACGAGTTTGAGCGTGACAGAAAGGAATTGAAGAAGGCCGACACAGACTATTTCCGGGATATTCTGACCGGCAACGCCAGTAATTCGACCGCGATCAGGGACTCCCTGGCGCCGTATCTGGACCGGGCCATGCATGAACTGGACCCCGTCACCAGGGCGGTACTGTGCCTGGGCGTTTACGAACTCAAGTACCAGCCGGCACTGCCGCTGCGCGTGGTATTGAATGAGTCCATTGAACTGGCAAGGATGTTCGGAGCAGAGGATTCCTACAAATATATCAACGGGGTACTGGACAAGGCCGCACAGCAACTCCGCCCTGAAGGCCGGTAATGACCCGCCATGGGATGGCCTGGCGCCGCTGATCGGGATATCCTGTAACAGGGCAGGGCGGTAATCCGCCGGGGTTGTCATGTCATTAACTGAATTTGGCGTCATCGAAAAATATTTTGCCGGGCTGACCCCCGCAGGCCGCGGTGTCATGCTCGGGGTGGGCGACGACGCGGCGCTGCTGGCTGCGGATGCGGGCTCTCATCTCGTCGTAACGACCGACAGCCTGGTTTCGGGAGTACATTTTTTCCCTGGTGCGGACCCCGCCGATATCGGTTACAAGTCCCTGGCCGTAAACCTCAGCGATATGGCCGCCATGGGCGCCGAACCGCGCTGGATCACCCTGGCACTGACCCTCTCCGAAGCTGAAATGAACGATGACTGGCTGGACGGGTTCGCCCGCGGCCTGGGGCAACTGGCAGGAAATCATGCCGTATCGCTGGTCGGTGGGGACCTGTGTAAAGGTCCGCTGGCGGTAACGATACAGTTAATCGGCGAGTGCCCGAAAGGCCGGGAAATACGGCGTTCCGGAGCCAATGCGGGTGATCTGATCTACATCAGCGGCCGGTTGGGTAGCGCGTCACTGGCCCTGGCTATATTCAAATCGGGGCAGGAGCCCCAGCCGGATTGTGCCGGGCGTTTGCTGCGGCCCGAGCCAAGGGTCGAATTAGGCGTGTCCCTGCGCGGGATTGCGAGCGCCATGATCGACATATCGGACGGGTTGCTCGCGGACCTGGGCCACCTGCTTGAATCCGGCAGCCTGGGCGCCGTAATCGACATCGATACCATCCCGGTCGATACTTCTCTCGACAGGGACTGCGCTCCCCCTGAGAAGTGGCGCCACGTACTCAGCGGCGGCGATGATTACGAGTTGTGTTTTACCGTTGCGCCGGCAAAACAACAGGATCTGGAGCGTATCGGCCGGCCGGTATACCGTATCGGCGCGGTCACGGCAGAGCGGGGGATACGTTGTATCCGCGCGGACGGTTCCGATCATATTCCGGACAGCCAGGGGTACCTGCATTTCTGAAGCGGTGTGGTTTTTCCATTTCGGTATTACTTGACATTGCTGCCTCTCGAAGCATGGAGGCAGACAGCATGAGGTTGAACATGGCCCAGCCAGCAGTTATTCGCTTCGTCCCTATCCCGCCTTTTTGTACATACAATTATTAACGATGGCATCGACGACACTGCGGGTTACTTCGCTTGTCGAGGCTGTACCACCTACATCCGGTGTCAGAATTCCAGCGCCTGTTGTCTGTTCAATAGCCGACATTAATACTTCGGCAGCTTCTGTTTGTTCAAGGTGAATTAGCATTTGCACCGCAGTCCAGAAGCTGGCAATGGGATTGGCAACCCCTTTACCGGTGATGTCAAAGGCAGAGCCGTGAATGGGTTCGAACATGGAAGGAAAACGTCGTTCCGGGTCAATGTTTGCAGTAGGCGCGACGCCGAGGCTACCGGCAAGCGCGCCGGCAAGATCCGAAAGGATGTCCGCTTGTAGATTTGTGGCGACTATCGTGTCCAGGCTTGCGGGGTCCAGGGTCATTCTCACAGTCATCGCGTCAACGAGCATTTTATCCCACATGACGTCCGGAAATTCAGCCGCTATTTCTGCCGCTATCTCGTCCCACATTACCATACCATGTCGTTGAGCATTGGATTTGGTTACGACGGTTAACAGTTTTCTTGGTCGCGACCTTGCGATTTGAAAAGCGTAGCGCATGATTCGGGTAACACCCACCCGTGTAAAAATAGCTACCTCTGTACCGATCTCCTCCCGGTGACCCCTGTGAGCCCGGCCACCATGGCCAGAATATTCACCCTCGCTGTTTTCCCGTATTATCACCCAGTCGAGGTCGCCTGGTTCACAGTTGCGCAACGGTGAAGATATCCCCGGTAGCACCCGGCTTGGTCTTACGTTGGCGTACTGGTCAAATCCCTGGCAAATCTCCAGTCGTAATCCCCATAGCGTAATGTGATCGGGCACATCCGGAGCGCCTACCGCGCCGAAAAGGATTGCGTCGAATGGTTTGAGTATCTCCAGCCCGTCCTCCGGCATCATTACACCGTGTTTTTTGTAATAGTCCGAGCCCCAGTCGAAAGTTTCAACGCTGAATTCTATTTCCGGAAAGCAGGTTTGAATTGCGTTAAGTACTTCTATTGCTTCAGCAATCACTTCAATGCCGATACCATCTGCAGGTATTGCTGCAATTTTATAGACGCATTTATTTTTATTCATTAGCTATTCCTGACTTGAGTAGTGTACTTGATGTATTTGTGCCGCGTACGCAGGCGTGCCAGAAGAAGCACCAGTAGAGCTGAAAAGATCAATGCAGCGGCAACGCTGATCAACCCACCAGTATATTCTCCGCTTTGTTCTTTCATCCAACCGATGATGAAAGGACCGGCAAAACCACCCAGGTTTCCAATCGAGTTGATCGTTGCGATACCGGTCGCGGCCGCCGCTCCCGCGAGAAATTGAGTGGGGATACTCCAAAGGGGCGGCTTGGCAGAGCTGACGCCTGCACTTACCAGCGCCAGTGACAGAACCACCAGGACAAGGCTGGTGGAATACGCAGCAAGTATCAGCCCCATGGCGGCGACCATACAGGCGCCCACTACGTGCCAGTATCGTTCGCCACTGCGGTCAGAATGTCTTGCCCAAAACACCATGGCAAAGACCGCGAACAACGGAGGAATTGCATTGATTATCCCTGTTGCCAGGGGACCAATACCGTACTGGGCGATAATCTGTGGAGACCAGATATTTACAGCGTAAAGCCCTGCGGAGGTACCAAAGTAAATCAGCGCCAGTGCAAGCACCCATGGGTCGAAAAGGCCGCGTAATACAGATTGTGTTTTGTGTTCATTTGACACATTCTCTACTTCAGCCTGCATCTGGGCAATCAACCAGCTACGCTCTTCTTCGTTCAGCCATTTTGCCTGCTCCGGTCTATCCGTGAGGTACACAAGAACTACCCCGGCCAACAGCACTGCCGGAGAGGCTTCAACCAGAAATAACCACTGCCATCCATGCAGACCGAGGACACCATCCATGGTCAGTAAAGCCCCGGAAATCGGTGAACCCAGTGCAATTGATATCGGTACGGCCGCCATGAACAGCGCTGTCACCCCCGCGCGCTGTTGCGCAGGAAACCAGTAACTGAGATACAGAATAATTCCAGGAAAAAAACCTGCTTCTGCAGCGCCTAGCAGAAAGCGCAATATATAAAAACTTGTTGGTCCCTGTACAAAAGCCATCGCACCGGAAATGATCCCCCAGGTCAGCATGATGCGAGCAATCCAGATTCGTGCGCCGACTCGATGCAGGATCAGGTTGGAAGGTACTTCAAACAGAAAATATCCGATAAAAAAGACACCCGCGCCGAAGCCGAAAGCGGCTGCCGACAGGCCAACATCGTCATTCATGGTCAGGGCGGCAAAGCCGATATTAACCCTGTCGAGATAAGCGACAAAATAGAGCAACATGATGAAAGGCACGATTCGCCGCGTCAGTTTGCGTATTACGCGCTGTTCAATCGATGTGGTCTGCATTGGAATTTCGGTCAATTTTCATCCTTCTCTCTGGTCAACCAAAAAACCGTTACAGTAGCCTTTTTCATCGTTGACAGCACTGATTGCGATGATTATATTAATTTTATGAATAATAGGTGCCTTGGTGAACCTTAACCTTTTGCGGTGCTATATCGTTGTAGCGGAGGAGCTTCATTTTGGCCGTGCCGCAAGACGATTGAACATTCTCCCCTCTTCTCTCAGCAGAAATATCAACCTCCTTGAACAGGAACTGGGACTACGCTTGCTTTCCCGCACGACACGCGACGTTGCCCTGACTCAGAGCGGGCATTCCCTGGCGCTGGAAGCCAAGTCTTTGCTCGAATATTCAGCTGAGGTTACCGATCGGGTCAGGAGTTCTGCTACCAGTAAGGAGCGGGTATTTCGAATTGGCGCCATGGACAGTGCCGCGACCGGGCTGATACCACAGCTCATCCATGATTTTCGTGAATTGGAACCCGAACTGGAATTACGCCTTCTGGAGGAGAAGAGTGCGAAGCTGTTACCGAAGCTATTATCAGGTGCGCTCGATGTGGCAATCATCAGCCAGCCGATATGGCCACTTGCCGATATTGAATTTGAGTTCCTTCTTAACCAACACATAATTGTCGCATTACCAACCAATCACCCACTGGCAGAATATGACACGTTGCGTGTCGATGACCTTGCAGACGTTCCATTGATACTACCATCTCCAAGGAGCCGGCCTCATAGTCACAACCTCACCATACAGCTCTTTCAGGATGCTTCATTACAGCCTCGTATCGTCCAGCAGGCAGAAGAAAAGCAGACCATAATCAACATGGTTGGTGCGGAGATTGGCGCTGCAATCGTACCTTACTGGGCGAGTCGAAATGTGGTTCAGGGAGTGGTTTTTCGGCCCCTGGTAAATAATTCAGGGAAGCCTGTCGAGGAATTACCGTTAGCGGCTGCCTGGATAAAAGGAACTCATGATGTGTTTCGGGACAAGTTGATGGGTTTGATCAAAAACAACCTGGAACGATATTCTAATTGAGAAATTATTTTTTAATAATCAAATGCTTGTCGAACCAGCTAAGCATTGCGCCGATGTAGTCGGGTGGATTGTCGGGTTCTCGCCTGATGCTTTTGCCGTTAACAACCTGCCTCGATTCGAACCGTGGTCCATGTCCGCCACCGTGCACCGGTAAAAGTACGGTGTCAATACCGACCTGCTTAAGTGCAGCATGCATTTTGACGGATCGATCAAATGGTACAACCGGATCAGCATCTCCATGTATCAGAAGGAAGGGAGGGTCGTCGGGCGTGACGTAGGTAATCGGTGAAGCTTCGGCGAGCAATTGAGCTTCGACACTTCCTTTTTTTGCTGCATTTGTTCGAAAACCGAACAGTGGCGCGTCGGGGTCGTCGCGGAGATCCATGGGCGCAGCTCGCGTTACCACAACCTGCACTTTTGCACTTTCGCGGTTTATCTCGTTGAGATCAGTCTGGTCGCCGTCACCGTCCATGACGCCAAGCATGCTGACCAGGTGTGCGCCTGAGGAGCCTCCCATCGCTCCGATACGCGTCGGGACAATTCCAAACTTTTTCGCATTGTAACGGATATAACGTACTGCCCTTTGAACATCCTCAAGTGGCGCAGGATAGCGAAAACGCGGCGCTGCCCTATGATTGATATTAAATACCGTATAGCCCGCTTTCGCCAGCGGTTGCGCGTAGATCTTCTCCTGACCGGTTTGCGTGAGCGGAATTGCATCGAGGCTGAGCTCGCGGGTCCAACCGCTTCCCGAGATGAAAATGATGCCATAGCCATTGGGCTTCTCCGGGTAATAGACATCCATCAACAATGCAAGGCCCGAATACATACCGTAGATAACATTGGAATCAACCCTGGCTTCGGCGCTTGCCAGTCCCGGTTTACCCAGGCAAGTGAGTGCGAAAATAATGAGACAAACCTGTGGATTTGGTAATTTCATATCACTCTTGGAGATCTGGAAATTCTTGGGGATGACGGTAGCGGAATTATTATTGCATTTTTTTGTATAAAATTCTGTATCGGGAGGTGTCCGGTTTTCTGAAATACACTGAGTTTCACTTTCGGACCTGTTTGCCACTGACACTGGGGGTATTCACTGAAATGTCTCGCCTTTGGTTTGAACCAACGCTACTAATAGTGACTTGGGGGATCGTAATGAAACGACAACTTACTGCATCAAAATCTACCATCGCCCGCACTCTTTTGATGGTACTGTTCGGATCCGTTATCACCCTGCCGGGTAAGCTGGTAATAGCCCAGGATCAGGAAGGAGAAAGCCTGGAGGAAATTGTCGTCACCGGTTCGCGCATTGCTCGTAAAGACTTTGTATCACCCAGCCCCTTGGTAACTACTGAAATGGAATCGATCATCTATTCCGGTCGATCAACGATTGATGACTATCTGAAGGATCTTCCTCAATTCGCTCCCGGGAGTGGTGACTTCAGTAATGACAGTAATGGTGGAACTGCGGGTCGTGCGACTTTGAACCTGAGAAACCTGGGGGCAAAGCGTAACCTTGTTCTCATGAACGGTCGTCGTCTGATATCTTCCGGAACTGACGGTGCGATTGATATCAACACCATTCCATCACTTGCGATTGGAAAAATCGAAGTTATCACGGGTGGGGCCTCGGCGACTTATGGTTCTGACGCCCTGTCCGGTGTTGTGAATTTCAAGACCCGTACGGATCTTGACGGCCTTGAGGTTCAGGCTCAGTACTCTACCTTGGATGAGGCCGGTCAGGACAACTACAAAATCGGTGGAGTTTTCGGAACAGACTACGCTGACGGCAGAGGTAACCTTCTAATTTCAGCAGAGTTTACCGACCGTGGTGGTGTTCGTTATTTCGAACGTGAATTCTTCAATGTAAACCCTCAAGCAAGTCAGTTCACGGCTTACGGTTCTGCCCGTCTATTACCTCGCGGTCAGTTGGTTTCGGCTAACAATGACGGGACGGCATTCAACGCGAGTAATACTTCTTCACCTACAGGAGCAGGCCGCACGACTTTCAACGGAGTTACTGAGCTTCCATTGCTGATTGACAGCAGGGGAACACTCAGAACTCACGGTCAGTTCAGAAACTGGATCCAGGTGCCGCTGGAACAAACAAACGTGTTCGGTACGACCGACTTTGAGCTTGATAATGGTATTACGGCTTACGGACAGTTTCTGTACGCGTCTTCAACGGCTTTTAATGTTGGTGCTGAGCCTATTTCAGCAGGAATTTGGGGCGTAAGGATTCCTCGAGACAATTTCTATCTGAATCAAGTTCCAGACATTGCGGGGTTAGTCCGTGGATCTGGAATCAACGACTATCAGATCCGTTTTGTACAAGCTGGAAACCGAATCTACGAGACTGACAACGATGTATATCAGGTTCTTGGCGGGTTGAGCGGAAGATTTGGAGAGCGCGACTATAACTGGGATGTTCACTTCTCTTACGGCAGAACAGAAACAGCTGACAGAACTATTTCCGGTTCTGTGAATTACGCAGCCGTTCAGGAAGTTATTAACACAACGGATCCGGCGACTGGTGTAAGCCATCTTTGTGCGGGTGGCTTTAATCCGTTCGGAGGAAGTGCGCCGCTTTCAACCGAGTGTTTGGAATTCGTTTCTCGTACACCTGTGAATGATACGACTCTGGAACAGATCGTCGTGGAAGGTACGTTAGAAGGAAGGCTTGCTGATATGCCGGCCGGTGAAGCCCGTTTTGCCTTGTCCGCATCATACCGCGAAAATACCTATGAGTTTGATCCTGATGCGGATATTGCTGCAGGGGAGTTGGCAAATCTCGCGAGTGCCGGCTTCACGGAAGGGGAAATAGATGTTATCGACATTTCAGGTGAGGTTCTGCTCCCACTCATATCCGACACTGAGATGCTCGATTCCATGAACCTGACGTTGGGCGCTCGTTATTCAGATTATAGCTCTGCGGGTTCGCAAGAAACGTATAAGGCTGAAGTTGATGCACGAGTGAATAGCAACTTCATGTTGCGTGGTGGCTTCCAACATGCTGTTCGAGCGCCCAATGTTGAGGAATTCTTCAGGGCCAGTCTTTTGCGTGTACAACCGTTCCTTGATCCCTGTAGCTCTCGATATAGAGGTGTAAGTGTGGATCGAGCTGCTGAATTAGCGCTATGTGCGGTTCAAGGTTCGGATCGGAGCTACACTCAAGGTGGTTCATCGGCGCCAACCATCACAAACGGCAACCCCACTCTGACTCCTGAAGAAGCCGATACCTTTACCATCGGCGCAGTCTTTGATCTTGATCTTGGCGATGTTGGGGCGCAGATTACAGTCGATTACTACAACATCAAGGTTGACAATGCCATCGAGACCTTGTCAGCACAGCAGATCATGACCAAATGTTTCAACCTGGATGGCACATCTAACCCGACGTATGACAATAACTATTTCCCATGCCAGCAAATCAACCGTCCAGTTTTGGCGCCTGCAACAACCGCCTTTGATCTTGATCCGGTTAATCAACCGATCCTGAACCTGGGTGGTATTAAAACGTCCGGCATCGACATTTCGGCAAACTTCAATCTTCCGGTTGAGAAGCTGGCCTGGGGCAACGGTGGCGGAGGCATTTACTTCTCATCATATATTAACATCCTTGATAAGCATAAAATTCAAGCTTTCTCAGACGAAGACTTTGTCGACACAGTCGTAGCTTACCCTGAGTTAAGGGTGACCAACTCCCTGACTGTGGAAACGGGTCCTGTGATACTCACCGGGGTATGGCGCCACATCTCAGATATGGATGACATTTCAGCCATTGGAGGAATCGCTACAACCATCGAAGGAGCGAAATCATATGACTACTTTGATTTGAATGCACGCGTAAATATTAATGATAAGTTTGATATCTATGCTGGTATCAACAACATCAGTAACAAACTACCGCCTCAAATTGGTGGTGAACCTGTCGGCACTGTATTCTCAAATACCAACCAGGGATATTACGACGGCATTGGTCGTTCATTCTACCTTGGCGTGAATGCTGGGTTCTTCTAATTCCGCGTTTTCAGTTTTTCCCTTTAGCACATTGCCGGGTTTCCCGGCAATGTGCGCTATTCCTGGATTTTCAAGATGCCGGTGATAGACAATAAAGCCGCTACTATTTAAGGTAACTCTGAATCTTTTCAAGATTACTTACTTTGAAATGAACAAATGAAAATTATTCCGATCATTTTCTTTCTATTGACTTTTCTTTCACTTCCGTGTTCAGCCAATAAAAATAAAGAAACCATCTTTGAGCAATACCCTTCCAAACCGCCCAGCGTCGGCACTGGGCCGGTACTCCAGCTCTATGTCACCTTAACTGATTCGATTGACGTGGGGCAGACAGACGATGGCCAACGCTATATCGTTCCCATCACTGGCGGTTTTTTTATAGGGAACGGAATTTCCGGGGAGGTGCTACCCGGTGGTGCGGACTGGCAGGTCGTGCGTGCAGACGGAATAAAGAAAATTATCGCCCTGTATTCGATCCGGACATCTGATGGAGAAGTCATCATAGTGGACAACCGGGGTATCAGTTACACGGATGATGATGGACGTTATAGGAGGACTATCCCAAAATTTCATGCCCCCAGGGGAAAATATGACTGGCTGAACAAAAGCCTGTTCGTTGGAACGATTACGTCCATAAAAAAACCGCGTGCGGTAATTATTAGAGTGTACGAAGTGAATTGATCGAGATCCATGGCGGCGCGGCACTTGATGTTTATTACGCCAGTGATTTTTATAATTGACAGTACGTTACAAACTGGAGAATTTATCTAGATGAGCGCTGAAAGAAAAGAAGAAGATACTGTTGTATGCGAGATTGAGAACCAGATTGCCTGGGTCAGGTTCAATCGTCCCGAAAAGCGTAACTGCATGAGTCCCAAACTGAACCGCCGGATGATGCGTGTTCTCAAAGATATTGAGTTCCGAGAGGATGTTGGCGTGCTGGTGCTGACCGGTGAAGGAACAGCATGGTCTGCGGGCATGGATTTGAAAGAATACTTCCGCGCAACCGAGGCACAAGGCCTTGGCGCTATCCGGGAAGCTCAGGGCGAAGCCTATGGCTGGTGGCGCAAGCTGCGCTGGTACCAGAAACCCACGATAGCGATGGTTAATGGCTGGTGTTTCGGCGGTGGCTATGGCCCGCTCCATGCCTGCGATCTTGCATTTGCCGCTGAAGACGCGCAGTTCGGCCTTAGCGAAATTAACTGGGGCATCCTGCCCGGCGGCGGAGCGACCAAGGTTGCCACCAATTTGCTGAATATGCGGAATGCGATGTATCACGCCCTGATGGGAGAGAATATTGATGGCAAAACCGCTGCGAAGTGGGGATTGGTGAATGAGGCGGTTCCCCAGGCATCGCTGAAAAAACGTGTTACTGAAGTGGCTGACACCTTGCTGGAAAAAAACCCTGTAGCGCTGAAAGCTACCAAGGATGCAATTCGCCGGGTGATGGAAATGACCTATGACAATGCCGAGGATTTCCTGATTCGAGCCCAGGAATCTGCAAACTTTTTTGATAATCAGGGTCGCAAAGCTGGAATTAAGCAGTTTATAGATGAAAAGACTTACAAACCGGGTCTGGGAGCGTACGACAAATCCAAACAGGCTGACTGAGGACGAACCGGGGCAATGGATTATGTAGCGTTACATGCCCGTTTTCGGCCGGACAAGCTGGCGATTTCCGACTTGGCACACAATCGTCATTGGACCTACTCACAGTTTGATCAAAGCATAGCCCGCTGCGTAACGATACTTGAAGCGGGCGGCGTTGGGACGGGAGACAGGGTAGCCTGTCTTTCGAAAAACAGGGCAGAGCTGATTGCTCTGCATCTGGCATGCGCTCGGATGGGTGCAATATTTGTTCCCTTGAACTGGCGACTCTCCCCTGCGGAAATTATTCAGCTTATTGATGACTGTATGCCGACCGTGCTGATGGGTGACAGTATGGCGGAAGGTATCGGTATTGATTGCCAGCCTATCGAAGAATTATTCGAGCGCTGTAATAGCAGCGAACCAACATTTCCGCCTGCAGTATCGGCGGACCTGCCGTCTTTGATTCTTTATACTTCCGGTACCACCGGGAAACCCAAGGGTGTCATGCTCAGTGAGCGTAATATCACGGAAACCGCGATTAACTTTTCGATACTGGGGGATGTGGAAAGCCAGAGCGGTTTCCTTTGTGAATCGCCCATGTTTCACATAGTCGGATTGATCACATCAGTCCGATCACCATTCCTGCGAGGTGGCCATGTTGTCATTTCGGACGGTTTTGTCCCTGAACGTACGCTGAGCCGATTGTCAGCCCCGGACCTTAAAATCAGCCACTATTTTTGTGTTCCGCAGATGGCTCTTGCCTTACGCGGCGAGGAAAGTTTTGATCCTGAAAAACTACGTCACCTTAAAGCAGTTTTTACAGGTGGCGCGCCACATCCGGAGGTGCAAATTCGCGAGTGGTTGAACGATGGCATCGCACTTGTTGACGGCTATGGCAGTTCCGAAGCAGGCACTGTTTTTGGTATGTCCTTGGATAGAGCCATCATTGACGCGAAAGCAGGTTCCGTTGGCGTGCCGACACCCCGTATCGGTCATCGGCTTGTGGACAACAATGGAAATATTGTTCCAACCGGTATTGAAGGCGAATTGCAGTTGCGGGGCGACAATGTCACTGATGGCTACTGGCGGCGGGAAAGTGATTACCAGGATTTTTTTACGGACGACGGCTGGTTCCATACTGGTGATATCCTGATGATCGATGAAGATGGCTTCTATCGAGTCATTGATCGAAAAAAGGATATGTATATATCTGGAGGTGAAAATATCTATCCCGCCGAAATTGAAGCGCTTCTGGTCAAATTTCCCGGTGTGAGGGAAATAACAGTAGCAGGTGTTCCTGACAAAACGTGGGGGGATGTCGGTTGTATCTTTTACGTCACTGATTCGACAACTGTTACGATTGAAGAGTTTTCAGATTTTCTTGGCGGAAAACTTGCTCGCTACAAGTTACCGCGTAAAGTACGCAAGCTCGAAAAGATACCCAGGAACAGCGCAGGAAAAATTCTGAAGCACGCGCTTAAAGAAATGTTCATAGGTGAGCGATATGAGAAATAACCCTCAGCAGATTCTGGATGAAATGCCCATGGGGCGATTACAGGTCGCCGCCGTTTGCATTTGTGTATTGCTTAACGGGTTGGATGGTTTTGATATTCTGGCAATCAGTTTCGCTGCGCCAGGTATTGCCTCGGAATGGGGAATCAACCGCGCAGCGCTGGGTGTCGTACTGTCGATGGAGTTGATAGGCATGTCCATAGGGTCTATTTTTCTGGGCGGGTTCGCGGATCGCTTTGGGCGCCGACCGATGATTCTGCTTTGTCTGGGATTGATGTCGGCGGGTATGTTTCTAGCTGCATGGGCGGGAGATGTCGTGACATTGTCACTGATTCGTCTTGTCACGGGCCTCGGAATAGGCGGTATGCTCGCCTCGACTAACGCCATGGTAGCAGAATATTCCAACGCCAGACGGCGTGACTTTTGCATTGCAGTCATGGTAGCCGGGTATCCACTGGGAGTCATAATCGGGGGTACCTTCGCCTCGATGCTGTTGGCATATTTTGACTGGCGATCGGTGTTCCTGTTCGGGGCGGTAGTGACAGCGGCTATGTTACCTGTAGTGTGGCTCTTTTTGCCCGAATCAATTGCTCACCTGGTACATAAACGGGGACCGGGGGCATTGGAAAAAATAAACGCCACATTAAAACGTATGGGACACGGTATCATTGATGCGCTGCCGGAACTTGCAGAAGAAGGTCCGAAAGCCAGTTGGCGGGACCTGTTTTCACCCGGTTTGGTCCGCATTACCCTGCTACTCACCCTATGCTACCTGACGCATATCATGACCTTTTACTTCATTCTTAAATGGGTGCCCAAGATTGTTGTTGATATGGGCTTTGCTGCCTCAGCAGCCGGTGGCGTACTGGTCTGGGCGAGCGCAGGTGGCGCCGCTGGTTCGTACCTGTTCGGATGGTTAACACATTATTTTCGGTTGCGTAGATTGATCATATTTGCAATGGCAGGTTCAGTGATAATGGTCAATATCTTCGGGCAGGGTCAGTCCGACCTGGCAACATTGGCTTTTGCCGCTTGCCTGGTAGGGATATTTACCAATTCGGCGATTGTCGGTCTGTATGCCTTGTTTGCCCGATTGTTTCCAACACATTTACGCGCAGGGGGAACTGGTTTTGTTATAGGTGTTGGTCGCGCCGGTGCAGCTCTTGGGCCGATAATAGCAGGTATCCTTTTTGAAAGCGGTCAGGGGCTGGCGGGGGTTGCATTCATTATGGCTTTGGGTTCACTCGTTGCTGCAATCCTGTTGACGATGTTGCGCGATCCCGATCCGATTTGACAGTGCCTGGAAGGAGTACTAGTCTCAGGGTTGTTGTCTCCTGCCAGGCCACCCGGCGAGCCGGTCGGTGCAATTGAAATATGTGGTTTTTCCTTGACCTGAACCGGTCAGGGCAGCTAAAGTCAATATGAGGCGAATGCGCCAGGCAGGTAACCAGAGTGACCTATTGCGTAGCCATAACAACTGACAAAGGGCTGGTATTCGTATCGGACTCGCGCACCAATGCGGGTGTCGACAACGTCAGTTCCTACAGCAAGATGCACCGGTTTGAATCCGGAACCGACCGCAGCTTCGTATTATTGTCGGCGGGCAATCTCGCGACCACCCAGCGCGTGGTGCAGCAGTTGCACAGGGAAATACAGCAGTGTCTGCCGTTGAACCTGATGACGGTGGCGAGCATGACCGACGCCGCGGACTATATCGGTCACGTCAACGTCCTGCAGCAGGGGAAACACACCGGTTCAGGCGTCAACTACGAGGCCAACTTTATAATCGGCGGCCAGATCGCCGGTTCCGTCCCTGAAATCTACCTCGTCTATCCCCAGGGAAACTACATAACGGCGTCTTCCTATACGCCGTACCTGCAGATCGGTGAAGGCAAATACGGCAAGACCATCCTGGACCGGATCCTGGCGCCGGACCTGAACCTCGAGACAGCCGCATTGTGCGCCATGCTTTCCATGGATTCAACCATGAACAGTAACATAACGGTAGGCCCCCCAATAGAAGTGATCATTTACTCCGCCGACAGTTTTTCCCTGGACAGGTATTACTGTTTCGATGAACACAGCGAATATTTAAGGGAATTGAGAAGAAGTTGGGACAGGAACCTGAAAGAAGCCTTCAACAAGCTGCCGCCCATCGCCTGGGCCTCCAACTGGGACGAGCAACAGAACACGCAGTAAGGTCACAGAGTACACGGAGATCAGGATTGATGCCTTCTATTGGTTCCGATGCGCCAAGTGAATAAGTAACCTCTAAAAATGCCCAGGATGGCATTTTTAGAGGTTACTTTAATATCTAAACCAGGCCTGTTCCACCTGCGCATGGATGTCATTCAGACCAAGTTGTATCTCATCGATAAATCCGTGTAACCCCCCCTGTTCCATCATGGTGATGGTATCGGCATCTACGACCATGTCCCGGGTACGTACAAGTGTCTGCAAAGGCAGGTCATTTCCGGGCAGGCGAACCAGGTGGGTGTGTATTTCTTCCAGGCAATGTGAAACGCTGCGGGGCGCGTCGACGTATTTCAGCAGGAAGTCAACCACGTCTTCGCCATTGGGGCGCACCTTGACGTGTTGCCGGTAGATCTGGTAGCTGCTTAAGGAGTTCAGGACGTTCAGCCACAACAATTCGGCAAAGGCTGCGCCGGTGTCGCCTTCGGCAGGCAGAAGATTGACGCAACCCGCGTCGATGATACGGGTGCTCATATCGGCCCGTTCCAGGTTCCTGCCGATGCGCACAAACCTGTAGGCGCTGCCGCGGCTCATGCCGCTGAACAGCATTCCCATTATCTGTCTGCAATAGCGGATAACGCTGTTAAGGTATTTGTGGCGTTGGCCCGGCATCAGGTCTGATGCCGGATTCTTTTTCACGTACAGGTAAAATTCGTTGATCGTCTCCCAGGCTTCTACCGGGAGGATCTCCCGGGAACTGCGGGCGTTCTCGCGGGCCATACGCACGCAACAGGCCATCGAAGAAGGGTTGGCCTCATCGGCCAGCATAAACTGCAGGACGTTTTTCTCATCGGCTTTCTTGTAGGCCCGGTAAAACGCGTCATTGCTCCCCGTCATGTCAATCATGTTTGCCCAGGTCCGTTTGAAAGGGCGCGGCAGGTCCATGAGCAGGTTGGCGTTGACATTGACGAGACGCGCGGTATTCTCCGCCCGCTCTACGTGGCGCCCGTACCAGTACAATTGCTCCGCGACCCGGGACAGCATGATTACTCCCTGGTCCCGGCGATTACCCAGGTATCCTTGCTGCCGCCTCCCTGTGATGAGTTTACCACCAGGGAGTCGCGTACCAGGGCCACCCGGGTGAGCCCGCCAGCAGTCACGTATGAATGACCTCCCTGCAGGATAAACGGCCTGAGGTCGACGTGGCGGGGTTCGATGCGCTCGCCGCACAAAGTGGGCACTGTGGATAAGTTGACGACCGGCTGGGCGATGTAATCACGGGGGGCGGCCTTGACCCGGTCCGCCGCCTGCGCCAACTCGCGCTTACTTGCTCCTGGCCCGATGACGATGCCGTATCCGCCGGACTCGTTGACCGGTTTGACCACCAGCCTGCCCAGGTTGGCAAGGACGTGGCGCCGCTGTTTATCATCATTGCAACGGTAACTTGGAACGTTAGGCAGCAACGGTTCTTCGTCCAGGTAGTAACGGATCATGTCGGGCACATAAGTATAGACCAGCTTGTCATCCGCCACGCCCACGCCAGGCGCATTGGCTAGGCCCACCTTGCCTTTTTTCCAGGCGCGCATGATACCGGGCACCCCCAGCAGCGAGTCTTTACGAAATACCTCTGGATCAAGAAACAGGTCGTCAACCCGGCGATAAACGACGTCGACGCGGGCAAGACCCGCAATGGTTTTCATGTACACGCAGTCATCTCCGGCAACCACCAGGTCCGTGCCTTCAACCAGTTCAGCGCCGAGTTGGCGGGCGAGGAATGAATGCTCAAAATAGGCCGAATTATAGATGCCCGGAGTAAGCACCACGACTTCCGGGTAATCCAGCGGACGCGGCGTGATGGAACTCAGGGTTTCAAACAACTGCATGGTGTAACCGTCCATGTGACTGATGGAATAGTCCTCGAACAGTTCCGGAAAAGTAAGCTTGGTCAACCTGCGGTTCTCCAGCATGTAGGACACGCCGGAGGGGATGCGCAGGTTATCTTCCAGCACGTACATGACGCCGTCGCTGTCCCGCACCAGGTCGGTGCCGCAGATATGGGCCCATACCCCCAGGAGCGGTTTCATCCCTTCGCACTCCCGGCGATAATTCTTTGACGTCTTCAGGATGTATTCCGGGAATTTTCCATCCTTGATGATCCTTTGTTCGTTATAAACGTCCGATACAAAGAGATTGAGCGCGGCAAGCCGCTGAATCAAGCCTTTTTCTATCCGTTTCCATTCAGTGTTGAGGATGATTCGGGGGATCACATCATAAGGCCACTCCCTGTCAATATTGCCGGCCTCACTGTAGACGGTAAAGGTAATGCCCATGGTCGAGATGGAGTGTTCGGCATCCCGCCTGCGCGTGTCCAGTTCCTTGTAGCTCAGCCGTTTAAGCGTATCGAGCATACGGCCCAGGCCGCCCCGGGACTTTAACCGCGGCGTCAATAGTTCATCGTATAATCCTTCTGTCGGGTAATGGTCCAGGTTCATCGTCAGGGAGTTTGATACCTCCTGTCAGCCTTCCGCAGCCGCTGCTTCCCTGGCCACGGCCCGTTGCACCGCTTCCCGGCCCTGGACCAGTTTGGCGTAGTCCTTGACGTTCTCAAGTTCGATGGGTTGTTTTGCGGTCACGGCCCAGGTCAGGGTATGGCCTATCAGGATATCCGCGGCGCTGAACGTGTCTCCCAAAATATACCTGTTGCCGTCCAGGCCCCGGCTGAGAATGTTCAATGCCTTCCGGAATTCCCATCCGGCAGTTTCAATTACCTCCGGCACGCGCTTGTCCGGGGGTAATATGAATGTATGTTTTCCCTTGGTCCAGAGGGGTTGCTCGAGTTCGGAGAGCACGAAGTAGCACCACTGGTCGTATTTCGCGCGCGCGGCCGTTCCTGCCGGCGGCACCAGTTGTTGCTCCGGGAATTTGTCGCCCAGGTAGGTGACGATGGCTGCCGACTCGGTGAGCACCAGGTCACCGTCGCGCAGTGCCGGCACTTTCCCGGCCGGGTTGATTTTCACATAGTCCTCGGAGGCAAAGCCGTTGGCGCCGAACGGCACCAGTTTGAACTCATACTCCGTTTCCAGTTCCTCCAGCATCCAGGTTACCCTGAAGCCGCGGGTTTTGGGGTAGTTATACAGTTGCAGCATTTGTCACCTTTGATTTTAGTCAGCATTATTCAGGAGTTTCAATAATACGTAAAATCACAGCCTTAGTCACCTGTACGGGCAAAAAAGGGATAGAATCCGGGACCATGAACGGTAACTGGCAAACGCCGCCGGATGATCCCGGAATCTCGCCGCGCCATGTCGATATCTGGCTGACATCGACACAACTGGAGGAAGAACAAGTCCGGGCATACGCAACGCGCCTGTCGCAGGCGGAACTGGCGCGCGCGCAAAAGTTCAGGTCGAAGACAGGTCACAGGGAATACATCGTCACGCGTGGGCTGCTCAGGCAGGTACTGTCGGAAACGGCCGGGCTGGACCTGGCCGGGGTCGATTTCCTGTACGGCGAGCACGGCAAGCCCTACCTGGACGCGCGCGTGTCCGGCAAGACCGTCGCATTCAACGTATCCCATTCCCACGGCCTGGCCCTGGTGGCTCTCACACTGGGAGGCAGACTGGGCGTGGACCTGGAGAAAATCAGGCCCGAGGTTGAGTGGCAGGACCTGGCCGGGCGCTATTTTGCCGAAGCGGAATTCCGGGCCCTGGAAAATCGTCCGCAGGGAGATGGCCTGAAGGCCTTTTATGCCTGCTGGACCCGCAAGGAAGCCTTCGTCAAGGCGCTGGGGGCAGGGGTCTCCTACGGCCTTGAACAATTTGACGTCAGCGTCGGTCCGAAAGAGGATTATGCGGCCCTGACCATACGCAGCCAGGACGAAGATGCCGCCGGATGGCTGGTAAAAAACCTGCCGGTACCGGACACCCACGCCGCCGCCCTGGCCGTTGACCGGCCTGCCTGCGGGTTCAGACTATGGCAGGCGCGTTATCAGCCACAGAGGACACAGAGATCACAGAGTGGCTAAAGGTTATGCGCCCAGGCAACCAGCGCGTTCATCAGTTCCTTGCCGTGGCCTTTGTGGGCCAGTTTCCGGTTCATCATTCCCGCAACGACATACTCCCGCCCGGACCTGCCATGCACGTATCCCGCGACGGCGGAGACATCATCTATACTGCCGGTTTTGACATGCGCGTAGCCGGAAGCCGCCTTGTGCCTGAGGCGGTATTTTGCGGTGCCGTCCACCCCGGTGATTGCCAGCGATGAGATAAACTCCGGACGGTAGGGAATGGTCCAGGCATGTTCCAGGATATCCGCCAGCAGTTTTGCCGGGATGCGTGCATCTCTCGACAGCCCGGAGCCGTTGTCGATGTTCAGGGCCTGCGTATCCAGGCCCAGTCCGGTGAGATAGTCTTCGATAGCCCGGACGCCTTTTCCGACCGTGCCGGGTGGTTCGTGAAGTTCAGCGCCCAGGGTCAGCAGCAGTTGCCGGGTCATGACGTTATTGCTGAATTTGTTGATGAGCCTGATGATATCCGACAGGGGTTTGGAATGATGCACCAGGAAGGGTTTGCCCGTCACCGGCGCCGCGGCCGTCCTGACCTGCCCGGCGATGGTGCCGCCCAGTTGCCGCCATATTGACTTGAAAGCCCCGTAAGCATAGGTCTCATGGGTCAGCAGCGAACGGGACAGGATATAATGGCTGCAGCCGGACGGGAATCTTCCTGAAAATATGACCTGGTCAGCCGCCTTGCTGTCGGGCACGGTCACGGCTACGCCTCTCTGGAAACCGCCGCAATAACGTTTACGCAGCCGCAGCCGGTTGTCTATTTTCAGACCGGCCAGTTCAGGCTCGGGATGAACCATGACGTTCCTGCCGTCAGGGCCGGGATAAAAATGGAAATAAACCGCCTTGAAATTAACCAGGAAGGCGTTAGGCAGGACGTTGTAGGTACGGTAGGGGTCATTGTCGAAAGCGCCCGGATCTTCGTATGCGATACTGAACCAGGAAGCGTCGATCAGCAAGTCGCCGGTGATATCCCTGATACCCCGCCGCCTGAGTTCCTCCAGAATCTTGCGAAAATCCTCAATGACGAGGTGCGGGTCGCCGTACCCCTTGAACAGCAGGTCACCGTGCAACACCCCGTTGCTGATGTTGCCGAGGGTGTAAACCTCGGTTTTCCAGCGGTAGGCGGGGCCCAGCAGTTCCAGGGCAGCCAGCGTGGGGATGATCTTGATCACCGACGCGGGGTTGAACGGTGTATCCGGGTTAACCGCCAGCACCGGGTCCTGCCGGCCGATTTCCCTCACGTAAAGGCTGTAGGCGTCGGACGGTATCCTGTGGCCCTTGATGACGAAATCCACAGGCGGGGGTAACTCCGCGGCGTTCGCCCAGGAATACGGCAAGGCTATGACAATAATAAAAATTGTCTTTGAAACAACCGGTAATTTCAAAACGATCTCCTGTAATAATGGGGCCATTTCGGATAAATGGGGTCAGGGTAAAAACCCATCGGCATGTGCAGTTTTATCATACATCTTCATGGGTTTTTATTCTGACCCCTGTATTCCGCGGCAGGCTGCGCCGAAGCCTGCCCATATCTTTGCGTTCAGTGAATGGCTGCGCCAGTCCCATTCCGGATGCCATTGCACGCCGGCCGCGAATGCCTTGCTGTTGCGGACCCGGACTGCTTCTATAATCCCGTCCGGGGCGCGAGCTTCAACGGCCAGGTCGCCGGCGAGGCGGTCTATGCCCTGTTCATGTACGCTGTTTACCCTGGTTGTTTTCGCCGCGGCCAATTTCCCCAGTTCGCTGTCCGGTTCAAAGATAATGTCGTGGTAGTTGGCGAAGCGCTGTTCGATGCTCCAGTCTTCAGGCGGGAAGTGGTTCAACTTACCCGGCAGGTTGGGTACATCCTGGTGCAGGGTGCCCCCCAGGGCTACGTTGAGTTCCTGGATGCCGCGGCAGATACACAACATGGGAATGCCGGCGTCGATTACTTTCGGAATCAGGGGGAGGGTCGTCGCATCCCGGTGCGGGTCCTGCACGGTATTTTCCGGCGCAACTTTACCCTGGTAGCGCTGTGGTTGAATATTGGAGCGCGCGCCGGTAAAGATGATGCCGTCCACCCTGTCGAGCAGGGCATCGATGTCCAGGGATTCCGCAACAGGCGGCACTATCCAGGGCAGGGCGTCGGCCGCGTGGATGACGGCATCAGTATAAACGCTGTATGCGACCGCAGCCGGCATGATATCTCTTACCATGATGTTATCGGCTGTAATTGCAATTACGGGTTTGCGACTCATTGTTCTTTAAAGAAGGAGCGATAAATTTCCTCCATTCTGGCGACCTGTGCATCCGGGTAGTGTTCAAAGAAACGATCTCGTTTTCTCCGTGAGAGGCTCCCCTTGTTTTGATGGCAAAAATTCACGAAACGGTCCAGCGCGGTATTGGAAATGTCCATTTCACGATCAATAGCTTGTTTGACCTGTCTGAATTTGTGCAAAAGATCCAATTCGTTCTTCAGAACAACGTCTATCGTCTGGTTGATACAGGCGTAGAGATAGTCAACCAGTGGTGTCCCGTCCGGGTAGCGATACAGGTAAGCCGAATCACTGGTTACAGTCATGGTGAAATCATCATCAAAGTCATACTCCACCAGGTTTCTGACGGGGACAGAAAAGGTTTCCAGGCACGCGTCATAAGCCGGCATATCTTCGAGTATGGTTGCCGAGACAGGAAAAATAAAGTTCTCCGGTGTCACGCCGCGCGTGGACAGGAAATAGTGCAGCATAAAGCGGTGCGTTCGGCCATTTCCATCTTCAAAGGGATGAATAAACACGAAACCAAAGGCGGCCACTGCCGCGACTATTACTGGATTCAGGTCGGCTGATTCTTCGATGAATGCCTGTAAACCCTCCATCAGCGCAGGCACATCGTCAGGTTTGGGAGGCACCAGGTGCACGTACTCATTCATGCCGATGGTTTCACCGACATAATTCTGGATTGTACGATAATCTTCTCCCGGGTTGGCAAGCATGATTTTCTGCAGTTCAAGATAAGCGCTTTTATCCAGTGACGGCCATTTGCCGGCGTGACGCAAGGCTTTACCGAAACGCTCAATTTTATCCTTACTCGGAGTTTCGTTTTCAATGGCAAAAGACGATCGGGTTTCTTTGGTATAGAGATAATTAATGGAGCCGATGATAGTGGCATGATCATACTTATCGAGTAACTGCCTGGTTTTATCGTGCAGGGCCTGCCAGTCCAGGTTGCGCAGGCGCACCATCGGACAGAATTGTGCATTGCCAAGCAGGTTGTTGACTACGCGATGGCGCTTCGACATGCAGGCGCGGCGTGTTGCCTGGTTTGCAAACGGCCTTACCATATATTGTGTCGGGTCAACAAGGTCGATGTAGTTACCCAGTTTCAGGTCGTCTATATTCAGTCTGGGCTGCCGCAGAAATTCATACAGAAACCAGACCCTGCGCGTGTACATCCCGGTTGGCTGGGCCTGGATCCAGGCTTCCAGCTCGGTGGCGGGGATATGGTGAAAAAGTTGCAACAGGAGTCGCAGGTTTATTCCGTCATACTTCAGGGCAAACTCCAGGTGTCCGGCCCAGGTCCCGGGCGGGGTATACCTCCGGGAAGGAAAGACTTCATCAATACCGGTTTGCTTCCGCGCATCTACAGTATCCAGCCAGGAGACATGATCGTGGGGTATGTCCGGAACAGGATAATGCTGTTTTAACCAGTTGTAGCCGGCTGGCTTCCGTGTTGATGCCTTGATTATCATTCGGGAGCAGAGAAGTTTGCGGAAAAACAGCTATTATACAGGAAAAATATATGTAAACAACGTATTAGCCGGAAAAACAGTTATTAAACACACCAGGTAAAAGCCGGAAAAATCATTATGAATACGGAAAAATCACTATGAATTAAATATATCAGGGAAAATTGATTATTTGAGTTATGAGAATTAAGAGATAATTCCCGGCCAGGGGTCAGTGCCCGCGATTTTCAGTGTGGTATAATCTGCAATCATTCCCGGGGAGTCGAAACCATAAGGTTTTAATCTGATGAAACATGAAATTGTCAGGCCAACCGCCGGTTTGCGGGTCGGTGAGCTTCCAACCGGATTTGCGGTCAGCACCCCGGAATTTGTGTCACTTCTACGGAGATCAGTCATAAGCCTGCGCCGGAAGGCGATCCTGAAATTGCTGTTTTCAGTTTTCGCCTGCTGTCTCACTTCCGCCTGCGCCCTGAAGATGAACCTGGTCGACCTGGTCCCCGAGGCTGACGAAACGGTTGCGGAGTTACCCGACGAGTTTATCGGGATCGGGGACGCCGGTTCCTACCAGCCCCTGGAGTGGTGGAAGTCGTTCGCAGACCCGGTTCTTGACAGGATAATCGACGCGGCGCTGGAGTCGAACTTCGACCTGGCCGAAGCGGTGGCCCGGGTCGAACAGGCCAGGGCGCGGGAGCGCATCGTCAAGGCCCCGGCATTTCCGCTGCTCCAACCTTCGCTGGATATTACCGACACGGATATACCCACTAATGCAGGTATTGCCGCGCAACTGGATGAAGTCGGGCTGGGTGCCGACGTCTACAGTGACTTCGGCATCGAGTTACCCGACCGGCTTGACTTGACTACCTATACGTTAAACGCTGAATTCTCTTATGAACTCGACTTCTGGGGACGCAACCGCAACGATGCGCTGGCCGCCGGGGCGCAGCGGTCGGCTTCCGAGTCGGACTACCTGACCGCCCGCATGGGGGTGCTGTCCGAAACCGTGCGCACCTACCTGGAGATTGTCGACCTGCGCCGGCAGCACAAGCTGGTGGATGAAAACGTGGAAATCTTCCGGCAGCGCGAGTCACTGGCCGGGTTTCGTTATGACCGCGGCCGCATCGACACGCTCGCGCTTTACGCTGCGCGCCAGAAGCTGCGCAATGCAGAGGCGGAGTTGCCGCAGATCGAAGCGCTGCTGGCGGATGCTGAAGGCCGGCTCTGGGTAATGCTGGGCGGTTACCGCTCGGACCTGGAGGAGTTACTGCCCGATACCCCGACGCCCGCCACTGCGCTCGAACCGGTTCCGGCCGGCATTCCGGCAGATCTCCTGGCACAGCGGCCGGACGTCAGTGCGGCAAGGGAGCGCATGGAGGCGGCCCGCTACACGGTCGGCGCCCGGCGCGCGGATATGTTTCCGAGCCTGTCCCTGTACGGTTCCATCGGCCTGCAGAGTACCGAGGGAGGAGAATGGTTCGACCCGGACCAATGGTTCCGCAACCTGAGCTTCAACCTGCTGGGCCCGGTATTCCAGGGTTCACGGTTGCGCAGCAACGTCGACCTTGCCGAGGCCAGGTTGAATGAGGCTGCCGCCGCTTACGGGCGCAGCGTCGTCACTGCGGTCAAGGAGGTTGAGGCTGCCCTGGCGCGGCTTGAGGCCAGCCGCCGCCGCCATTCCCTGCTGGCATCCCTGGCAGATGAGGCGCAGGCCGAAAATGCGTTGCAGGAACAGCGCTATGTCTCCGGCGTGGGTAACTATGAGGATTACCTGACCGCATCGCAAAACCTCCTGGGGGCGCAATCCGGACTGGCAGCAGCTGAGCGTGACCTGGGTTATGCGCGTCTTGCGCTGCACCGCGCGCTGGGAGGCGCGTGGACCGAACAGGACAGGGAAGCCGTCAGGCAAGGTGACGCAGCCCCTGCCGGGCCCGCGCGTTTCCTCGCGAACTCCACGGAGTAAACCAATATGTCCCGCATTTCCAGTTTCCTGGTCGCCGTAGTCATTATCGGCGCTTCTGTGGCATTGGCGTCTTTCCTGGTTTCAAGGGCGCCGGAACCGGAACGCGTCGAACCTCCCCCGCAAATCCCTTACGCGCAGACCGATACGGTAAGCGCCGGATTTGGTGCCATACCCGTGTTCGGGGCGGGAACGGTCAGACCAGGTGCAGAGGTCGATATCGCGCCGCAGATCGGCGGCAGGATTGTCTGGGTTGATGCGGGCTTCCGGAGTGGGGGACGGATACAGGCGGGGCAGACGATTTTCCGTATAGAAGAAGCGGACTACCTGTACCGGGTGCAGGAAGCAGAGGCCAATCTCGCGGCGCGCCGCGTGGCCTTGCTCGAGGAACAGGAACAGGCGGCTATCGCCCGCGCCGAGTATGAACGTTACTCCAACCGGCAGGGGGACACGGCTGTACCGGCCGGCGTCAGTCCGCTTACGCTCAGGGAACCCCAACTGGAAGCGGCGCGCGCCGAATTGAAACGTGCTGAGGCCCTGCTCGCAGACGCCAGGCTGGCGCTGTCCAGGACCCGGGTCACTGCGCCCTTCGACGGCCATGTGCGTGAAGAGGCGGTGGATGTGGGACAGATCGTGGGTGCCGGCCAGACCGTGGGACGGTTTTTTGCATCCGCTGCCGTGGAAGTAGTCGTGCCCCTGTCCGATACCGAGGCAGCCTTGATCCCGGGCTTGTGGGAACTTAAGGCGGGCGACGGGGAGCAGGGTATTCAGGCGCTGGTGGTCGCCCGCTACGGCGAAGGAAAATATGCCTGGAAAGGCTACGTGGACCGGGGCGAAACTTCCGTTGACGAACTGACGCGCACTATCGACGTGGTCGTGCGCGTGCCTGACCCGTTCAGCGTGGGGATTCCGGTGGGCGCATCCGCTGTTGCCGGCGCTGGTCCGCCCTTGCTGCTGGGTGAGTTCGTGGAGGTGGAGATCACGGGACTTGCGCCGGAGGTTTATTTCCGGGCCCCGCGCGCGGCCCTGCAGCCCGGCAACGAAGTCTGGGTCGTAAAGCCGGGCGGCAGACTGAGTATCGTTCCGGTACAGGTGCTGCAGCGCGCCGATGACCAGGTGTTCGTGACCGGCGACCTGGAAAGCGGCCAGGCCGTGATTACCGGTGGAATACAGTTTGCCACGGAAGGGATGCGCGTGCGTACGGAAGCTGATTAGTCATTATGAGTTCAGTCGATCCCGGTCACGGAGAACGCCCCGGCCCCATCGCCTACATGGCGGGCAACGGTGTTGCTGCCAACCTGTTAATGGTCGCCATACTGGCAGCAGGGCTGGTGTCGTTGACCGGCCTTGAGAGGGAGGCATGGCCCCCTGTCCCCTTCAACATGGTCGAAGTGTCGATGGCCTACCCCGGCGCCAACCCGGAAGAAGTGGAACAGTCTATAATAGTCAAGATTGAGGAACAGGTCGAAGCCCTGGACGATGTTAAATCGGTTCGGTCGGTGGCTGCACCGGGTATAGCATCTGTAAGCGTTGAGGTGAAGTCGGGTACGGATATCAACCAGGCATTGGACGACGTGGAGTCTGCGGTCAGCCGCATCCAGTCCTTTCCCGGCGCGGCCGAGCGTCCCCGCATCACTGAGATGACCAGCCGGGTGAGCATCATCCGTCTCATTGTGTATGGCGATACCTCCAGGCGGTCGCTGAAGGAACTGGCTTACCAGATTGAAGATGAGCTTGCTGCTCTGCCCACGGTATCGAATGTCGAGACGACCGGAACGTCGGACTACGAGATATCGATAGAAGTGCCGCTGTACCGCTTGCGCGCCTTGGGACTCACACTGGATGATGTCGCCGGCGCAGTGCGTCGCGGGTCCCTCGATCTTTCGGCCGGCAGCATCAAGACCCGAACTGCCGAAGTGCGTGTGCGCACCCTCGGCCAGCGATACAGCCAGCAGGACTTCGAGAACATCGTTGTTCTCAGTCGCAGTGATGGCACCGTAGTGCATCTCGGCGACATTGCGGAAGTGCACGACGATTTTCGCGACGACAACCTGATTATACGCCATAACGGTAAACCGGCAGTCTTTGTCGAGGCCTACCGGGTGGAAGGCGAACCGGTGATGGATGTCGCCCTGGCGGTGCAGGAACACGTGGCGAATGTCATTGCGCCGTCCCTGCCTGAAGGCGTGGAAATTTCCATCTGGAACGACGATTCCCAGACCTATTCGGAACGGGTCGCGATATTGCTCAAGAACGGTCTGCTGGGGCTCCTGCTCGTCCTGGTCGCGCTGGCCCTTTTTCTCGAAATCCAACTCGCTATATGGGTCGCGGTCGGACTCGCTACTTCGGGGATAGGCGCCCTCGCGGTCATGCTGGCGTTCGACCTCTCGCTCAACAATATCTCCCTGTTCGTGTTCGTCCTTGCCATCGGTATCATAGTTGATGACGCCATCGTCGTGGCGGAGCATATCCATCAGGAGCGACAGCAGGGCAGACCGGGAGTTGCCGCTGCGATCCGCGGCGTTCGGCGCATCAAGAAACCGCTGACTTTTGCTGTGCTGACATCCATCGCCGCGTTTACGCCCGTGCTCTTCGTGCCCGGGGGCATCGGCGAAATATGGAGAGCGCTACCGGTGGTCGTCATTGCCATGCTGTTTATCTCCCTCGTCGATTCACTGTTCATACTTCCCAACCACCTGTCCCGTTTACACGGTCCGGACTGGGCGCCGACCAGCCCGGTTGAGCGGTTTTTCTGGCGCACGCAGCGCTGGGTTGACAGCGTACTGAACAGGTTTGTGGAAGGACCGCTGGATCAATCGCTCCACTTTGCGACGCGCCAGCCGGCTGTGGTGCTGGCGGGTGCGGTCGGCATGCTTATCCTCAGTATCTCTCTGTTGCCGGCAGGTATCGTCGCAACCACTTACGCCGATGTGATAGAGGGTGACTTCGTGACAGCGAACCTTGAGATGCCGGATGGGACGACTGCGCGCAGAACGCACGAGGTGGCCAGGGAACTGGAGCAGGCAGGGCGGCGAGTCATTGCACGGTTCTCCAAGAGCCGGACCGAGGGAACGCTTCCGCTGCTTTCGGGAGTCACTGTCACCGTCGGCCAGGAAGCGCGTGTTGAGGGTGGGGGCGTGCTGGCGAAACCCACGCTGAACCCTAAATCCCACATTGCTGCTATTGAACTCAAGCTCGTGAGCGCACAGGAACGAGATATTTCCACAGTGGATGTCGCGCAGGCATGGAGGGAGGAGGTGGGTATCCTGCCCTATGTGCGCGGCATTGATATCAGCGGAGAGGTCATCGACTTTGGTAGTCCCATTGAGGCGGTGCTGTCGCACCCGGACCCGGGCCGTCTTGTCCGGATCGCAGACTCGGTGGTCAGCGAACTGCGCGGACTGGAGGGCGTGTATGACATTCGCTCCGACCACACGCCGGGGGTCAGGGAGATACAACTGGGGTTACGTGAGGAGGCGCGCACACTCGGACTCACGCTGGAAGATCTGGCCCTGCAGGCACGCGCGGCATTCTTCGGCGCTGAAGCCCTGCGGGTACAGCGGGACCGGGAAGAAGTCCGGGTCTATGTCCGTCTGCCCGAGGATGAACGCGATGCCATCACCGATCTTGAGGAATACCTGATCCGTACCCCGAGCGGAGCGGAAGTGCCGCTCACCCAGGTCGCGCGCCTGACCCCGGGCATTTCCCCTCCGGAAATCCGGCGCAGGGACGGCCAGCGTGTCGTCACCGTAATCGCGGAAGTAGACTCGGCAGTGATTTCCGCTAACGAAGCAAACAGCATCCTGGCGAATTCGATCCTTGCGGACCTGCAAGCCTCCAACCCCGGTCTGACCTACATATACGGAGGTGAACAGCAACAGCAGATTGAATCGCTGGGCGCGCTGTTCCGCAGTTTTATCCTCGTGTTGCTCTTCATGTATGCGATGCTGGCCATTCCCCTGCGCTCCTATAGCAAGCCGATTATCGTCATGGCCATCATTCCGTTCGGGCTCATCGGTACTATCGTGGGGCATTGGGTGCTGGGAGTACCCGTGAGTGCCACGTCCATGATAGGCTTCTTCGGCTTGAGTGGAGTCGTCGTGAACGACTCCCTTGTGATGATCGATTTCGTTGATCAGCGACTCCGGGATGGCGTTCCCGCGCGCAAAGCGGTTATCGATGGCGCCAAGAAGCGTTTTCGGCCTATCATGCTGACTTCTTTGACCACCTTTCTCGGCTTCACGCCCCTCATTCTCGAACGAGCCATCCAGGCTCAGTTCCTGGCCCCGTTCGCGGCTACGCTTGGGGTCGGCATCCTTATTACGACTGCGATACTCATGATCTGTGTGCCTGCTTTGTTGGCGATCTACCTGCGGGTCAATCGGGTGCGCCGGAACTGATGAACGTGAGGCTCTCCAGGCCGTATGTGACAGAAACATATAGGGAGGTAGGTTAGCATGCTATTGCACAAACTATTCAGCGCGCTGAAGAGCGCGAGCCAGAGCACGAACATCACCCATCGACTGGAACATTTGGACAACTGGATGGAACGAGCGGCGCCGGAAGGTGTGGACGCAAACCGCTACGACCATACCGCAACGGTGAAAGAGTACTACGAGATTTGCAACGAGCTCATGGTGTTCGGTTGGAACGAATCCTTGCATTTCGCGCCCTTGACGCCTCATGAGAGTCTGGAGGACTCCATCATCCGGCATCAGCGCCTGATGATCGACAAGCTGGAGTTGCAAGCGGGTATGACGGTTATCGATGTAGGTTGTGGTATTGGCGGCCCGATGCGTCGTGTTGTCCGCGAGGGGGGAGTGAGGGTTGTCGGGATCAACAATAATGAGATCCAGATGGAAAAGGCAAAAATGCTGAACGCTAAGGCGGGCATTGACCACAAGGTGAATTACGTTGCGTGCAGCTTTATGGATATGGGTGTCATCGAAGACAACACTTTCGACGCGGGTTATGCAATCGAGTCGACATGCCATGCGCCGGACAAGGAAGGCGCGTATGCAGAGATATTCCGCGTGTTGAAACCCGGAGCCTTGTTCTGGTGTCATGAAATGTGCATGACGGATAAATTCGATCCGAATGACGCAAGTCACCGGGCCATCAAACAGGAACTTATGCGCAGCGTTGCGCTGAAAGAAATCGCGACGTCAGGGGAAGTGGAGCAAGCGCTCGAAGCGGTTGGCTTCAGCGTCCTCGAGGCGGTGGACAGGGACATAAAGGAAGGTCCATCCACACCCTGGTATCAACCTATGGAGACTCGGCATGGGATATTAAACAGCGCACAGTACATTCATCGGTGGGGCCGCGCAGGGCTCATAAGGGTGCTGAAGTTGGGCGAAATGTTCAGGTTGATTCCGAAGGAGCCGAGGCGAATAGTCCAATTCATGGATCGCACCGCGAAGGCCTATGTTGCAGGCGGCAGATCGGGGATCTTTACGCCGTTGTACTGTTTCCTGGCTCGGAAACCCCTTTGATAGGGTGCCGGTGCCCGGTCACCCGAAACTTGAAATTCTTGTCGGGGCTGGTCTTGGGTAGCGGATTCAACTTTAATTGGTAGTCCTTGGGCACCATTTCCAACTCCAGGTGACGGGCGATCAAGAGCAGGTTAGCCACCAGTTGCAGTTCGGTCCAGCGCGATCCGGCACAGATATGAGTGTCTACGCCGAACGGTGCATAGGCATTGGCCCCGGTGTGCTTGTGTTCGTTACGGGGCTCCGTATAACGATCAATATCGAACTTCTCGGGATCCGGGAAGTGTTCTTCCATAAAGTGTGTCGCAGCAAATACAACCCAGACGGTGCTGTACGCCGGCACTTGCTTACCCTCGACCTCGAACGAGTTCATAGCAGTGCGCAAATGCAGTGGTATGACCGGATGCAACCGCAACACCTCCATGGCGAAGCGGTGGGTTATATCGATAGCCGACATATTGAAATCTGTCCCGACCGGGTCTCCGTTCTCAAACAGTGCGTCCGCCTCGGCAACGATTTGTTCCCGGTAGTGTGGGTTTTTCAGCAGTTCGTAGATCGCAAAAGCCATCGCACTAGCCGTATAATGGCCGGCGATAATCGGTGCGATAAATGCAAATCCCAGGTTGGTTTCAGGCAGGAACTGGGGATCGGACTGATGCAATTCTATCAGGTCGTCAACTAAGTCCCGCCGTTTGCCCTCTCGCTGCGCCGGTGTGTGTGAGGCGTGGATCTTGGCATACAATTCGAGCACGCGTTTGCGGTAGCGGTTCATCCTTGGCGTCTTTAACGTGAACTTGGGCAGCAATCCCATAACATGGACCTGTAATGCCCGGTATTCGAACTTGAGCAGGTCGTCAAGGATCTCGGTTGCCTCTATGCTTGCGCAGAGTTGAGCGACCTGGTCGCTGACAAATCTCTGGCAGGCCATCTCGCCCGGCACCACCTTGCCGATGCTCCATTGTGCAATTGCACGCCGACCCATCGCAAACAATTCTTCCATCCGGTCTTCAACGACTTTGTGGGAAACGCCCGGCCGCATCGCTTTGCGCATGCGAAAATGTTCGGGTCCACTCATGCTGGCGATGGAGCGCTCCGTTCCCCATTCGGATTGAAAGTTTTCCAGGTAATCCCGTGTGCGCAGGTAGTTACGGCCATTCCTGCCGGCCCAGTGGTTCAACTTTGCGCCGGCCAGCACCACCATCTCGCGGCCGGGGGTCTTGAGTTTAAACACCGGTCCTACCTCCCTGACTTTTTCCGCGACGAACTTGGGTATGTTTTTTTCCCAGAACGGTTTCGAAAAAAGAATATCCCGAAGCCCCACTTCCGGCAGGGTGGGGTGTGTTACCGGGCGCATGCTTGCCGGTGGCCGATAGGAACTGCGCACTGCGTTTCCGATGGTCCTGCCGATCAGGTCCATGCCGCTGAACAGTTCGATGCGCTCCTCGGCGAGTTCGTACTCCTCGGGTTCCAGCATCGCGCGGAAACCGCCGCAGTTGTGCACCAGTCCGATGATGCACATGTCGCGAGGGTCGGGAATCTCGTCGTCGAACAGGACGCGTATGATCCGGCCCTTTATTTCTTCACCGGTCCTGCCGTGCACCATGGGGTAACGGCCGGAACGGGACACCTTGCCCGACAGGGTCCAGACCCCGCCGGCATCGGCTTCGAAAATGCCTTTATTCACCAGGCGGTTGATCACCGATTCGTTGATGTCATTGGCGTGCCTGGCGATGCGTTCCACCCAGAACTGTGGAGATTGCGTCTTTTCCTCCCGGGCGATTTCATCCAGCGCGGGGTCGAGCAACTCATCGCCGGTGGGAGTCGCATCGACCAGGATAAGCGTCTCCAGATCGGTGTCGATACGGTTATCCAGGGCGAGGTCCATGAGGATACTGCCGGCGAGCGCGCAGGACATTTTCCACTCCGGGATGGGAATGAAATAGCCGGAATCGTCACTGTGCAGCAACAGGAGCAGTTCTTCAGCGAATCTCATGTCCGTTTTCTCTGATCGAGACATCCTGGTATTTTCTCAAACGAACCTGGGTATTGGCAACATGCGAATTAGCTTGTGACGGAACTCAACCGGAGATCGTCCCGGTCCGTCGCCGGATAAGTCTCTGGGTAGAACTGGCGGCAATAGCGGCGGTATGTCATTACTTCACCATCTGCCTGACTCAGCCGGGGTCGGGGCCAATATTGTTTTTTCCCCCAGATGATTACATCCTGCGCAACATCCTGTTTCTGCGCCCGTAACATAATGCGGTTCATTATCCGGTGGCGCAGCCTCATCGGGATAAAGCGCAAACCCACGATGGGTCGCTTCGGTTTGCGAAGCTCCCTCACCTGGCTCACCAACACCAGTTGGAGATGTGTATCGTCAATGGGTGTTGAGAGTACCCACAACCTTGCATCCATACCAATTGTCTTCTCGTAAATTTCAACATACGAGTAACCGACCCCGTAGAGATGTGTAATGGCCGAGACATCGTAGATGTTATCGATCATCCCCGCAAATTTTCGATTGCGTCTGAAGTCGAAACAGGATATCAGATGGGCGCCGTCTATCGATACCTCGCCGACCTGGCATACATTGTCGTAGCCGTGTATATAACGCAGGTGCGCCAAATCTACGGAGTTCTCAGCCGTTTCCTGGGGATGGCCGGGGAAACGGAAGAAGCCCAGTGCCAGAGCGCTCCAGTCCGGGCCGGTGGCCGGTTCGTCCGGCAGGTGCCATTGGGGCAACCGTCCGCCGACTCCCCACCAGGCGAACACCAGACCGAGTACTTCTCTTGTTTCATACGTTTTCAACCTGGCTGTTTTGGGCGCCGCTGCATACGGTGTGGCAACGCACTGGCCGCTTGTATCGTACTCAAATCCGTGAAAGGGACAGACCAGGCAACCGTTGCGTACCCGGGTCCCCACATCCGGACCCAGGTGGGAGCCCATGTGCGGGCATATCGCGTCGGCCACGCAGATTTGACCTTCAGCGTCACACCAGGCAATGATTTCCTGGCCCATCCAGGTTTTCCCGATCAGTTTTTTCTTCAGGATGGATTTTCGCTCGGCAATGAAATACCACCCCTCGGGAAATGGTGGCAGTTTATCCGTGCTATGCATCGGTTCGGGCAGGTGGGGTTGCCATGGCTATGCAATAATATCATACGTTATGATTCATTTTGAATGTATTATATAACCCGTTAATATCCATTGGTAAAAGACACTTACATACGTTGCTTATCATAGAACAGGCATACTGATATGGTAGATACATCACCGCTCGTAGTGCGGGATGACCTCAAATCGGCCTTGACCCAGGCCTGGTCGGAAGTGGCACAGACCGGCGCCTGGCTGAGCGGCGAACAACGTCTTGCAATCGCAAACGAAGCCCGCAACGCATGGCAATGCAAACTCTGCCAACGGCGCAAGGAAGCCCTGTCGCCCTATACGATCAAGGGTGATCATGAGCACCTCGGCGCGCTCCCCGATGCCTGGCTCGAGGCGGTACACCGGATAGTTACCGACTCCGGCCGCATCACTGAGAGTTGGTATGATGCAACCATCGCTGCCGGTATCATTGAAGATGAATTCATCGAACTGTTAAGTCTCGTTACAATTGTCACCGGGGCGGACACCTTCATGCGTGCTATCGGGCTTCCACCGCTGGTGTTGCCCGCAACAGGAGAACAAGGCACAGCGCCACGAAGGCGACCGGGCGGGGCAAAGACAGGGCCGGGATGGGCGCCAACGGTTGCGCCGGAAGATGCAGGCCCCGAACTCGGCGATTTTTACGAGACAGGTCCCGCCGCCTATATTCGACGTGCGCTGACCCTGGTTCCCGGCGAAGCAGGCCGTTTTTGGCCGCTTGCGAACCAACTCTACCTGAGTAATCCCTTAAGAGTCGAACTCGAGGGGGTCGAGCGCGCACTCACACGGGCGCAGATGGAATTCATTGCGACCCGCACCTCGGCCTATCTCGACTGTTTTTACTGAACTGCCAGTCATGCAATGCGGCTCAGTTTGAGTGGCGAACACACCGGCGACGAGTACGCGCTTGAAGACGCGATCGGTAAAGGCTCCGGGGACAGCGGCCTGCCCCAGGGAGAGCTTCTCAATGACTTTGTCGAGGCTGTCTGCGCAGGTGATGGCGCGCGCACGGCAACAGTCCGGCAAAAAATCATCGAAGAGATGGGTGAGGCGGCGATGATAGATGCCGCGGCGGTCATTGCGGCATTTAACTGTTACCCGCGCATTGCCGATGCTACGGGCATCCCCCTGGAGGAAGCCAAGGCAGCGGCAACCGCAGCCATGCGCGCCGAACTGGGCCTGGATGAGCTTGATTCCCGCAAAAAACCTGGTGAGACGTGGTCCTGAGACCGTCTGGAAACAAACCCATGAATACTACCCTGTTGATTACCGGGGCGATTGTTTTTGCCGGCGCGCTGCTGTTAGCCTGGCTGGTACATCGGCAAGAGCGCCGCAATAAGCAATCCTGACAGCGCTGATTTCTTGCGCATCGCGCCTCCAGCCCGATTTGTCGGGCGGAGAACAGCTATTTCAGGTGGGTTTCTGGACGGCCGTACAGATATAAGTGAGTTCCAGGGATTCGGTGTCAACGGTAACCTATTGATTTCATTGGTCGGGGTGAGAGGATTTGAACCTCCGGCCCCTGCCTCCCGAAGGCAGTGCTCTACCAGGCTGAGCTACACCCCGATATGGAAATACGGAAAGACCAGCAGACTGATTAACCCCGTATGCCGGTTGTAAGTGCGAACTCTACCTTACAATACGCTTTGCGTCTACAACCCAAAGAGGACGGCCCCCCGCTTACTACATGTGGGGACAAGCCTTAAGACTGACGGGGACGGATTTAAATCCGTCCCCCTTTCTCTTCAGTAATCCCGCTCGGTAGCGAAATGGGCCAGCGTGAACAGCGCGTCCAGGTATCTTGACCGGGGCAGGTGATCGAGGGTACGCATGGCGAGATCGGCCTCCTGGCGGGCGCGTTCACGGGTGTACTGGATCCCTCCGGTTGCCGCGATGGCTGCACTTATCTGTTCCATGTCATCGAGGCTGCCCTGTTTTACGGCGCGCCTGATCAGTGCCGCCTGCTCGTCCGGGCAATGCCAGAGGGCATACAACAGGGGCAGGGTGGGTTTGCCTTCTGCCAGGTCATCACCGATGTTTTTGCCCAGGTTGTCGCTGGAAGCGCTGTAATCCAGCGCATCGTCGATAAGTTGATAGGCAATACCCAGGTGCCTGCCATAGCCGGACATGGCCAGTTCCGTTTTTTGGTCCTGTCCGGCGATAACGGCTCCCACCCGGGCAGCAGCCTCGAATAATTTTGCCGTTTTATTATGTATGACCTGCAGGTAGCGCTGCTCAGTCGTTTCCGGGTCATGCCGGTTGATGAGTTGTTGTACCTCTCCTTCGGCAATGGTGTTGGTTGCGTCAGCCATGATTTTCATGACGTGCATGGAACCTGCTTCCACCATCATCTGGAAGGCGCGGGAATAGAGAAAATCCCCGACCAACACGCTTGCCTCGTTACCCCAGCGCTGGTTGGCGGTGGCTTGACCGCGCCGCAGCATGGAGGCATCGACCACGTCGTCGTGCAGCAGGGTGGCGGTGTGGATAAATTCTATGACGGCTGCGAGTTTGACGTGCAGGTCTCCACTATAGGCAAAACTGTTGGCGCTGAGCAACACCAGCGCCGGCCGCAGTCTTTTACCTCCGCTGTTGACGATGTAATGGCTTAACTGGTCTATAAGCCCGATTTCGGAATGCAGTTTTTCCTCTATCAGGGCGTTCACAAGGGACATATCGTCCCGGATCAGTTCCTGGATTGTCTCCAGGCCGGAATCGCTTTGTGGCACTGCACTCATAACTGTTCGATAACCTTCGACAACATGGAATGATAATACCATGATGCAGGCTGCACGTGCGTGCCCGGGCGCCGGTTCCCTGTTCCCTGATCCCGCGTTAGAAAGCCCAGGAATCAAAAAAGCCCTGCCTGTATAATATCTTGTGTCATCAATCAATATCACCCAATGGGTGCAACAGGCAAGGCTTATGCACATCCTACCCTATAC
>JAPOQU010000056.1 GCA_026710545.1 Gammaproteobacteria bacterium
CAACATCCTGGACAAGGTGGTTTTGCCGCACTGGCGCGGCCCGGTCAGCAGCAGGATTTTTTTGCCCAGTTCTTCCGACAGCGCGGGGGTGAGGTATCTTTCCACGGTAAAAGACGCTTTTGAAAAATGCTGTCATTTTTTCATGAAACTGACAGAAAGTCAAGACTTTTTGTCAGTTTGATAGCAAAAAGTCGGGGTTGATATTTCTATTTGATCAGATATGTTGTTCTCTTGCCTTGCCCTTGTTTGTTAATCAGCCCTTTATCGACGAGTCGTTTAAGCAGGGTTTTGAGTCCGGAACGGGTCATGCCCGTATTTTCCTGAATATAAGCAATGTTACACTCGCCGGCGCTTTCAATGACTTGATAAATATGTTTTTCATTACCATTCATCACTGTAGCCGGTGATTTTTTTATAATTTTACCGTGCAAAAAGTCTGCCTGAATTGAAACGGTTTTTAAAAAGAAATTGAGCCAGTCTTCATAGTCCGGCTGTGCATCATCAAGTGTGGATTGTGTCTTTCTCAGACTGATGTAATAGTTTTCCTTATTATCCTCAATGATCTTTTCGTGCGAGGTATATTGTGTCCATCCATAACCATGATGTAACAAAAGCAGCGTCGTGAGGAGCCGACTTAATCTTCCATTGCCATCGCGAAACGGATGTATTGCCAGGAAATGAACGATAAATCCACCAATAAGAATGAGAGGGTGGCATTCATCTCCGGAGACAAGCTCATTATATCCAGTGATAAGACTGGTCATTGCCGCCTCGGTTGCCGGGCCGGGCGGAGTTGTTTTGAACCATGTTTTGAGCACTTCACCTGTTGCGTTGTCGATTTCAACAACGTCATTGGTAATATCCTTGTAAGCGCCCCTTTGCTTGGAGGGAAGCTGATCTTCCGTTAATTTACCGGTAAGTATCTGGTGAATCTCCCTGATTGTTTTTTCAGAGATGGAAAGTTTTTCGAAATAATCATTGATGTAATTTAACGCTTCAACATATCCGGCTACCTCTCTTTCCGACCTCGAGGAAACCCTTGTGATTTTGCAGCCTTTTTCAACCAGATCTTTGACCTGCTCATCTGTCAGCATGGCGCCTTCAATCCTGGTGGATGCGCCGGAAGAAGTGATGACAGATGCCTGCTTAAGACTTTCAACGACAACAGGCCTTTGAAACCTCGTTGCCTCAAAGGCCCCTTGAAATCTTTCGATCCTGGAAATAAGAGAAGTATGATAACCGGTGACTATCAGATTTTTAATCTTGTTCACGCTAAACATCCAAATAACATCCGAAAAACATCCATAACGGCAGTTCCCTCGCGTGTTCATACCCCCTGTCTCGCCAGTTCAGCCCTGCGCATCGGCGCAAGCCGCAGTCTGCGCATACCTGATATCCTTCATAAGGGTAAACTCCGTTTCCTGGTTGTACTCTTAAGGGGACGGGTATTGGCTCTCATCCTCCGGCAGCATCCCGCAACTGTTCCACCTTGTCCGTTTTCTCCCAGGTGAAATCCGCGTCCTCGCGGCCGAAATGGCCGTAGGCTGCAGTCTGCCTGTAGATGGGCCGTAACAGGTCCAGGTCCCGGATGATGGCCTTGGGGCGTAAATCAAACGTATCCTGCACCAGGGCTTCGAGACGGGTCTCCGGGATGACGCCGGTGCCGAAGGTGTTGACCATCAGGCTGACCGGCCTGGCGACGCCGATGGCATAGGCTACCTGGATCTCGCACCTGTCGGCGAGGCCGGCGGCGACGACATGTTTGGCGACGTAGCGCGCCGCGTACGCGGCGGAGCGGTCGACCTTGGACGGGTCCTTGCCGGAAAATGCGCCGCCGCCGTGGTGGGCGATGCCGCCGTAGGTATCCACGATGATCTTCCTGCCGGTGAGACCGGTATCGCCTACCGGACCGCCGATGACAAAGCGTCCGGTGGGATTGACCAGGTAACGGGTCCTGGCGGAGACCATGTCCGCAGGCAGGACCGGTTTGATGATTTCCTCGATAACCCCTTCGGTCACATCGCCATGGCTGACGCCGGCATCGTGCTGGGTGGACAGGACGACCGTATCGACCGCGACGGGCTTGCCGTCCTCGTACAACACGCTGACCTGGGATTTTGCATCGGGCCGCAACCAGGGCAACCGGCCGGATTTTCTCACCTCGGCCTGTTTTTTCACCAGCCGGTGCGAGTAGGTAATGGGGAACGGCATCAGCACGTCGGTTTCGTTGCAGGCATAGCCGAACATGAGGCCCTGGTCACCGGCGCCCTGGTCCAGGTCAACCCCCTCCCCCTCGTTCACTCCTTGGGCGATATCCGGCGACTGCTTATCCAGCGACATGAGCACCGCGCAACCATTTGCGTCGAACCCCATCTCCGAGGAGTCATAACCTATCTCCCTGATGGTCTGCCTGGCCACTTCAGGATAATCAATGTTTGCCTGCGAGGTAATCTCGCCGGACAACATCACCATGCCTGTCGTAACCAGTGTTTCACAGGCAACCCGCGAGCGGGTGTCCAGTTCCAGCAACGCATCAAGAATCGCATCGGATACCTGGTCGGCAACCTTGTCGGGATGACCTTCCGAAACTGATTCCGAGGTGAACAGGTAATTCATACGCAGGGCTCCATAAAGGTTGAACGGGCATTCTAACCAGTTCCCGGTGAGTTTTACAGAGTAACCAGGTGCTTTTTTGAGTGGAAGCCAGGACAACCGCGTACTTTTAAAGGAAGCATGAGGACTCTCCGAACAGTATCCAGGTCCGTCTGCTGAACCCGGACAGGGTAATGCAGGGTAATCGGACGTCTATGGCCTGGATGTCTTTATGTAATTCAGTAAAATGTTCGTTGGTTTCCCGGCGTAGAATGTTGATATCACTGCGCAACCAGGCGAACAGCCCGATGATCAGGCTTGCAAGAGCAAGAAAAGGTATCCATTCAGTCATGGTGTCAACAACATATTATCTTCATTATATAGTAGCGCATTCCTGTCGGTGGGCATGTGGGAAAACTCACAAATTTAGATACTTAACTCCATCAATTGACGTACATTTGATAAGGTCCAGGGTTCGAATCCCTGACGGCCCACTACACTTGCGCCCGGCGGTCGGCATCACTCCGCCAGCGGGTCAAAAAACGGACGCAGGAATTTTCGGATATCCTCGGCGATGATGACGTTGGCCGGGATCATGATCAGGGTGATGGTGGTTGCGAACAGGATGCCGAAGCCGAGGGAGATGCCCATGGGGATCAGGAATTGCGCCTGTACCGATTTCTCGAACAGCAGCGGCAGCAGGCCGAAGAAGGTGGTCAGCGAGGTCAGCATCACCGGCCGGAAGCGGACCACGCCGGCATTCAGTACCGCTTCGGGTATGCTCTTGCCTTCCGCTTTTTTCTGGTTAATGAAATCCACCAGGACCAGGCTGTCGTTGACGACCACGCCGACCAGGGCCATCACGCCGAGCAGGCTCGGGAAGCTCAGGTCACGCCCCATGATCCAGTGGCCCCATACCGCGCCGATGACGCCGAACGGGATCACCGACATGACTATCAGCGGCTGTACGTAGGACTTGAGCGGCAATGCCAGCAGCACGTAGATGACGAATAATATGACAATCATGCCCCATTGCAGGCTGTCAAACGACTTGCGCTGTTCCTTTGCCTCGCCTTCCAGGGTATAGCTCACCCCGGGATAGCTGGCTAACAGCGTGCGCAGGTAGTCTTCCAGGTCTGCCCGCAATACCGTCATGTTGGTCTCGTCCTTGTCGACGTCGGCCTTGATGGTCATGGTGCGTTCCCGGTCGATGCGGGTAATCGTCGAGGGGCCGATGCCCGGTGTCAGCGTTGCCACGTGGGACAGGGGCACCCGGCGCCCGTCCGGCGCGGTGATCAGGTATTCATCCAGCGTCGCCGTGGTGCTCCTCTCTTCCCTGGGCAGACGCACAATCACGCGGATGTCATCGCGGCCGCGCTGTATGCGCTGGGCTTCAAAGCCGCGGAATGCCTGGCTTACCTGGTTCGCGATGGCGGCGCGCGTCAGGCCCAGCACGTGACCCTGGCGGGTCAGTTCAATGCGCAGTTCTTCCTTGCCGTCGGAGAGGGTATCCTCGATGTCAAACACCGTAGGATAGGTCGCCAGGCGCTGTTTTATCCGTTCCCCCACCTGGGCCAGGGTCTCCAGGGACTGGGCGTTGAGCTGAATGTTGATCGGATCGCCGCTGCTGATAAGTTCGGCGCGATAAGTAAG
>JAPOQU010000057.1 GCA_026710545.1 Gammaproteobacteria bacterium
CTGCGTATTCCGGTTCAAAGTGAACGCGGATTCCGATTCAAAGTGAACACCGATTCCGGTCGAACGTGAACACCTGTTCCGGTTCAAAGTGAACACCGATTCCGGTTGAACGTGAACACTTTTCGGGCGTTTCCGGAATCGGTGTTCACAGGCCCGGAATCACCGTTCACGTTGCACCGGAATCCGCCCCAACGCATGGGACTTGTAACCCGGTGGTACGTTGTTTCTCATTTTGGGAGCAACCTGCCATGTCCAACAAGAGAACGACCATGCGTAAACTACGAGAGATCTTACGGCTCCGGCTGCAAGCCGGCCTGTCCATCCGCGCCATCAGCCGCAGCACCAAGCTGAGTGTCGGCGGGGTACAGAAACTCCTTAGCCGGGCCGCGGCCCTGAGCCTGACCTGGCCGCTGCCGGCCGACCTGGACGATGCCCGTCTGGCCGCGCTGTTCTATCCCGGCGCCGACCCCGACGCCGGGGCGCGTCGTGCCGTCCCGGACTGGGCGGCGGTGCACGAGGAGTTGAAGCGTCCCCATGTCACCAAGCGGCTGGTCTGGGAGGAATATACGCAACAATATCCGAACCGGTGTTACGGCTACTCCCAGTTCTGCGAGCGCTACCGGCGCTGGCTCGGCCAGCAACAACGCACCATGCGCCAGTCGCACCCGGCCGGCGAGAAGTGCTTTGTGGACTACGGCGGCGATACCGTGCCCGTCATCGATGCCGGCACCGGCGAGGCACAACCGGCGCAACTCTTTGTCGCGGTGCTGGGCGCGTCGGACTACACCTTCGCCGAGGCCACCTGGACCCAGGCGCTCCCCGACTGGCTGGGCAGCCACACCCGGGCCATGACCTACTTCGGCGGCGTCCCCGCCCTCATCGTCCCCGACAACCTGCGCAGCGGGGTGAGCCGGGCCTGCCGCTATGACCCCGACATCAACCCCAGCTACCAGCAATGGGCCGAGCACTACCAAGTGGCGATCCTGCCGGCGCGGCCGCGCAAACCGCGCGACAAGGCCAAGGCCGAACAGGGCGTGTTGCTGGTGCAACGCTGGATCCTGGCCCGCCTGCGGCGCCACCGGTGCTTCTCCCTGGCCGAGGTGAACCGCCATATCGCCACCCTGCTCGATGACCTCAACAACCGGCCCTTCAAACGCCGGCCCGGCTGCCGCCGCACGGCCTTTGAGACCCTCGATAAACCGGCCTTGAAGCCGTTGCCCCCGCAACCGTATGAGTATATCCACATCAAGCCGGTGACCGTCCATATCGACTACCACGTCCAGTATCAGCAGCATTACTACTCCGTGCCGCACCAGTATGTCGGCGAACGAGTCGAGTTACACGCCTCCAACACCTTGATTGAACTGCACTTCCACCAACGCTGCATCGCCACCCATCCACGCCGGGACGGCCACGGCTTCACCACCCACCCGGCCCATATGCCCGAACGCCACCGGGCGCAGCAGCAGTGGTCCCCCGAGCGCCTCAGGCGCTGGGCCAAACAACTGGGGCCACAGGTGGATACCTGGGTGCGCCAACAACTCGAACGCCGCAGCCACCCGGAGCAGGCCTACCGCGTCTGCCTGGGCCTGTTGCAGCTCAGCAAACAGTACCCCGCCACCCGCCTCAACGCCGCCTGTCAGCGCGCCAACCAGGCCGGCCTGACGCGCCTCAAACAGATGAAACACCTCCTGGAAACCCACCAGGACCAGATCACCGACGCCACCGCGCCGGCCACCGATTCAACCACCCCGCTGCCCCAGGACCATGACAATATCCGCGGGCCGCAACACTTCAACTAACGGAGAGACACCATGACCACGACCACACTCACCCTTGCCCGCCTGCGCGACCTGCACCTGTCCGGCATGGCAACCGCCCTGACACAACAAACCGAACAGCCCGCCACCTACGATGCCCTCCCGTTCCTCGACCGCCTCGCCCTCCTGGTCGAGTCCGAATGCCTGCAACGGGAACAACGCAAACAGGACCGCCTCCGCCGCCAGGCGCGCTTCAAACTGCGCGCCACCCTCCAGGCTATCGATTATGAACACCCCCGCAACCTGCAACAGGCACAGGTGGCCACCCTGGCCCAGGGCGAGTGGCTGCAACGCGCCCATAACCTGCTCATCACCGGCCCCTGCGGCTCAGGCAAAACCTTTATCGCCTGCGCCCTCGGACACCAGGCCTGCCTGCAGGGCCATACCACCCGCTACGTCCGCCTGGCGCGCCTGTTCCTCACCCTCACCCAGGCCAAGGCCGACGGCAGCTACCATAAACTCCTCAACCAGCTTGCCAACACCCGGCTGCTCATCCTCGACGACTGGGGCATGGAAACACTGACCAGCGCACAACGCCATGACCTGATGCACATCATGGACGACCGCTACCAGGCCGCCTCGACGATGATGGTCAGCCAACTGCCGGTAGACCAGTGGTATGCCGTCATCGGTGATAACACCCTCGCCGATGCCATCCTCGACCGCCTTATCCATAATGCACACCGATTGACCTTAAAGGGGGAATCCATGCGAAAAAAACAGGGTGCTATTGACTCATCGTGAACACTTGAGGTAAAAAACACAAACACGCCATGCGTTGCGTCAACAGGTGTTCACTTTGAACCGGAACAGGTGTTCACGTTCGACCGGAATCAGTGTTCACTTTCGCCGGAATACGCAACGACAATAGACTTTCCGCTCTCTGGGGCTGGCGCATCGTATTCGAGTTCACGGACGGCGACACCTATACCGTAGATTATGAGGACTATCACTGATGAGTATCAAGCAACATAATCCCATGCATCCGGGAGTCTTTATCAAACAGGTTTACCTGGAACCCTTCAACATCGGTGCGAAAGGTCTGGCCGAGAGGTTACGGGTCAGTGAATCCGTGATGAGCCGGATTCTCAACGCCAAGGACAGCATCACACCGACCATGGCGCTCAAGCTGTCCAAAGTCATCGGCAGGTCCCCGGAAAGCTGGTTGGCTATGCAGGATAACTTCGATTTATGGGAAGCGCGGCAGAAGATCAACCTCGACGATTTTGAAAAACTGGAAGTTGCCTGAAGAGAGGCCGTAGTTCCAGGGAACTGTCGTCTGAACACCCCGGTGGGACATGGCGACGATGAAAGAGATGTGCATTGCAATAGGATATTAAAACAGGGTCGGACTGGTCAGACCCCGTATTCCTATTACAGATGCGGGAAAAATGGTGCTTGAGGTCGCTGTCAACGTTCAGGCAGACGCCATCGTGACGTTTAACCTGCGCGATTATGCCAAAGTGTCGGATATGTTTAATATTACAGTAATTAACCCTGTGGAAGCCTTGAGGAGCGTGAGAAATGGCTGATTTATCAACCTATCCACTGAGACTGCCGAAATCTTTGAAAGACAAGGTGGCCAAGGTGGCCAAACGGGATGGATCCAGCATGAACCAGTTTATTACCATTGCAGTAGCTGAAAAGATTTCGGTGCTGGAAACCGAGCAATTTTTTTTGAATAAGATGAATGAGGCCGATATGGACGCTTTTCGCTCACTTCTGTTTCGGTCCGGTGGAAAACCTCCACGCACAGGCGATGAGTTGCCCTGAAGCTGCAGGTCTGCGTTTCGGGAAATAAAATCAGTCTGAGTCGAACGACACCATTCGCTGATCAAACCGCGATGAGCGCTGGTATGGACGGGTGCGCCTGGGCGGGACGGAGTGGTCCGACCCCATATTCCTTAAGTCGAACCTATGGTATTTAAGTTAAGTGGAGCCTTTAATTTACGTACTACAAAATGAGCTTCGAAACTTAGTCGGCAGTCCAACCACCGTCAATTAACATACTCGAACCAGTCATTAATGCAGAAGCTTCGCTGGCCAAAAATACAACCGCACCCATCAGGTCTTCTACCTGTCCAATACGCCCCAGTTTTATTTTGCTCAGCACCCAGGCTTTGAATGCCTCGTCTTCAAAATAGGGTTTTGTGAGTGGTGTTTCGATAAAGGTGGGGGCAATGATATTTGAGCGTATGTTATATCTGGCTAGATCAAGAGCCATGCCTTTGTTCAGCCCTTCGAGGCTCCATTTAGACGCGCTATAAAGTGAGCGATTAGGCCCACTGACATGACCCATTTGCGAACCTATATGAACGATAGAGCCAGTCTCGGTCTCTTCGATCAGGCGCTTAACGCAAGCCTGAGTCACAAAAAACAGGCTTTTGACATTTAAGTCCATCACGGCATCGTAATCGTCTTCGGTCACTTCAGTTACTGGTTTGGGGCGGTTTGTGCCAGCATTGTTGACCAAGATATGAAAGGCAGGGCGCTCGGTGAAAAACTGGATTACCGCATCCAAATTGGTTACATCCAGTGTTTGTGCCTGCGCCTTGCCGCCGCACTCAATAATCGCTTCGGCAGCCGTTTTAATTTCGCTATCGGTGCGCGCTATCAGTGTAACCTCTGCCCCGGCATCGGCTAGCGCGGCGGCACAGGCTAAACCAATGCCGCGACCAGCACCGGTTACCAGTGCTCTGCGATTATCCAACCGGAAACTGGGTGTTTTGGGTAACGGGTTAGACATTGGCTTTAGTTCTTGCAGTGGGTGTGACCGTACCGACGTAAGGAACCTCGATACTACCATAACGCCGCACGCAAATGGTTGCCTGCTCGAGTTGACCTGTAAATTGCCAGAAATCTCTAGTTTGGAGTGATCCAGTTTGATGGGGGGAGGTCAAATATAATATTTGAAAGATGGTTCAGTTATGGCATAGATTGTTGACTTTAAGGGTTCAATGAACCACAATAAGGTTTACAGGATAAAGAATGCATGATGCAAACACTCGTTCCAATCGGTACGTTTGAAACCAAGGGGCATTGTTATTGTTGATCTATGCCAAGGCCAGGCAGGAAAATCTGACATCCGGACAGAAAGCACAATTGAAAAAGCATGTTGATCAGATGATTGAAGTATTCGGTTAGGGGCTGAACGTGGACGACAAATTATTCAACGAACTCGAAGCCAACCTGAAAGGAGCAGTTGACGTAGCCAAAGGCAAAATAACGCCTGAAACTGCATATTTTGCGATCACGCCTGCGACGATCAAGGCGATACGGCGTAAGGTAAACATGTCGCAAGCCGTGTTTGCGCGTTCTTACCATCTGAGCCTTGACACGCTGAAAGGATGGGAACAGGGTAAACGCTCCCCGGATGCGGCTGCCTCAAATTACCTACGCCTGATTCAGGCTGATCCTGAGTTTGTCCGGAGGACCATAGCTGCTTAAGGCGTTCAGTCCCTGGGTCAAAGCGCGACAGGAATTCCGGCGACGCGATACTTAATTCCGGCCTAAAGAAAAAGCCGAGCCCAGAACAACCGTGGGATCTTGATGTAAGTATGTACCCCAGCGATTTGTGCGATAGAAAAAGATGAACTTTTACTGCTCGTATTGAAAGTCGGGCCAAGAGGAGACATTTATAAATGATGACTAACCAGGTAGAGGTCATTGAAAAAGACGGCCGGCCGACTCATGCGGTTGTCCCCATTGATTTGTACCGCCGGTTGCTGGTGCTTGCTGAAGACGCGGAAGATATCCGGGCGGCGAACGATGCCCTGGATGAGCTGGCCGCCGGCCAGGATGAACTTGTTCCTGCAGAGGTGGCGCACAGGCTACTGCAGGGTGAAAAACACCGTTTGCGTATCTGGCGTGAGCATCGTGGTCTGACCCAGACAGAACTTGGAGCCATATCCGGCGTTCAACAGGGCATAGCGCAAATTGAATCCGGCAGGAAAACCGGAAGTATTGAAACACTCAAAAAACTGTCGGCTGTGCTACGTATAGACATTGATGACCTGGTGGCCGCCGATTGAATTCAGGATCAGAGGATTATCACTGATGAGTATCGAGCAACATAATCCCTTGCGTCCGGGAGTATTTATCAACCGGGTCTATCTGGAACCCTTCAAGGTTGGCGCGAAAGGACTGGCTGAGAGGTTACGGGCCACTGTCGTCCGGACACCTCGGCGATCCATGGCGACGATGAGTGAGATGATCATTGCCATAGACTATATAATGCTCAAGATTTGGCCTGACAGTAGCGATTAGAGAATCTTTATCCCTGACAACTCTTCTTGCACGACTAGGAGCTTTCTCAAACGGCAACTCTTGGATATCCAGGAGCTTCCCTTTATCCACAGATGCAATATCGATGTAGTAAATATGCGATGGTGCATTTCTTTTCGTTATAGCCTTTTCGTTGACTTCGGCGACTTTTTGAATAGTCGATAGCAACCACCCATCAGGCATTTCGAAGTGACCCGTCGCCAAACTATGATATTTAAAGCCCATAGCCCAACACCTCCAAATTCCTTTTTATGCTGGCTTTGAGTTGAGCAGTTTCGGCGAACTGCTCGTACAATATGGCTGAAAGTTCAGCCATCTTTTTAATCACTCCATTAGCTGGCCTCTTGCGGCTGATCGGTCGATTTGTGGCAAACGTCGGTCGATTATCGGTCGATTGTTGGAGGCATCTCATCGGTCATTTTTTCCGTTTCGTCGGTCGATTACCGGTCGGTTCGCCTTGCCCGCGGGAGGGGATATAGCGAATCCCCCGACCCCGGCCGATACGTTCGATCAGCCCCAGGTCCAAGAGCAGTACAAAATCCCGTCGGGCCGTGTCCTTGACAACCTTCATGTTATCAATGACCCAGGCCGTGCTGACGCTTCCTTCGGTCTGTACCTGCACCATGATTTGTTTCTGCCGGTGGTTCAGTTGGGCCTCTACGGACGGCGGGGCCAAGCCCTGGACATCGACCGGTGTACGCAGGCGGTCGAAGTCCCCATCCGGTCCCGGCAGAATGACTTTGAAGTAGCCGTCGCGCTGGTCTAGCTTGTGCGCGCTCAACCCATGATCCTGCATGGCGGCGCGAATTCTCTCAAATCCGGTTCC
>JAPOQU010000058.1 GCA_026710545.1 Gammaproteobacteria bacterium
CCTTGGTGCCCCTGTCCACCCGCCCCGCCCCCCCCCCCGGCCCCTGTATCACCCCCCTCAACGACATGGACGAGCCGATTGCCACGACCCTGCCGGTCCTCACCGAGGCGTTCCACCTGCTGGGACCGGCAGGGGACGGCGGCGCCGCCCTGATGGATTTCATCGCCCGAGGGGGCCTGAAGGTGATCTTTTCTGACGAGAACGCGCTTGTGCGCGCCTTTGAACTGATGGTGCAATCCGCCGATGCGCCAATGGATTTCGCCGATGCTTCGCTGGTGACGGCAGCGGAGACGCACTCATTGCAAACAATCTTCACCCTTGACCGCGGTGATTTCAATACCTGCCGCATCCGGCGCGGCCACCGTCACGTCGCCTTCGACATCATCGGGTAAACAGGCGTTGACCCTGTTATGGCGCCTTTTTTACTGAGCCTTTGCTTGCCGCCACGAACGATTCAGGTTGAGTATATCGCCTTTACAGGGCAGGCAACCTGAACTCAGTTGCTTTTTGGAGCGATACACCACATGAATGACTGAATGTCAATCATATCCCTTGGTTTCAGATCTGACAGTCTCTTAAATAAATGCTCTGAAAATTCCAGAATACGTTTATAGGTAAGCCAATTCAGTTGTGGTTTGTAGTTGATTTCATACCGGCACAGGTCGGATAAGTGCTGCATGATGGTGGGCTTGACAAACATATATTTGTCGGGGAACCGGATAAACAGGAAATACGATATCACAGGCCATTTATCGGCGCCCGCCTTTCCCAATACGTCCGAGAACGCTTCGAATCTTTGCTTCAACCCGGCGCCTTCACCGTACAGCAGGTTATACAGACTGATGGAGAAATCTCCTCGCACAGCCTCATCATCCAATCCATTGTTCAATGCCATAACTTCGTGTTGGAAAACGATGTTCGTTTTATTGATAACTCTCAGAGCCCGCTTTCTGATTTCCGTGTGATCTTTCTGCCCCAATAATGAATGAAAGGTCTCCTTGTTTAATAATTCCGACGCCAAGTCATGTGCATCAAGCTTATAATCCCGTTCGTCCGCTTTGTATTTATCCCCGTAGAATCCTTCCGGATACTCCTTCAAAAAGAACTGTATTGATTCAGTAAGGCTCTGATATTTTATTCCTGATGCCGATTTGTCCATCTTCAGGTTATCAAGGACCGGATCAGCCGCCTCCGAGCCCGCGACCAGGATGGGCTGAATGATGTCCAGCGATAGTGTTTTCTCACCTGCTTCAACAAAGAATATTCTGACAGCGCCGCCATCGCTGTCGGCCAGGACTTCACCCAAACCCCAGTCGTCTCTTTTGGGGTGCTTCACCCGGTCGCCCTTGTTATATTTCATATACCCGATTTTTCCGGTAAAACTGATTTATGAAGTATATCTTCTTTGGTTGCCATTGCGATTTGCCTTTGATAGACAGCTACATCTCAGTTCTCACATACGCCCGCCCTCAAGAACACTATAACAGTCAGGTTGTGCACGGTGTGCCTTGCTTTCATCCCGAGGTACGCCTTCATGGCCACAGGCCTCCTGTAAACTGTGGCCCAGCCTGTCAGATCGCAGTTCCCGGTACTCGCGGAACAGGTCATGAAGTTTGTATTTGGTTTTCCATTGCAAGCCGTACCGGTTTGCCGTCTTCCTCAGCATCCTCTGGTCAAAATCCGCATTCCAGGCCAGCACGTAGTCAGCTTTTTCAAACAGTTTCTCTACCGTCTCGTGAATATCCACCCACGTCTTTGCATCCGCCACCATCCTGTCCGTTATCTTGTGTACCCGCATAGCTGTGATGGGAATAGGTCTTTCGGGTTTACACAATGATCGATATCGCTCATTGCCGGTCGTATCAATCATGGCAATCTCTATAATCTCAGCGTACTGCCCGCGGCCGGTTGTTTCGGTATCGAGGATGAGGACGTCTTCCCGTTCGACAAGTTCATCCCATGGCAAAATGATTGAAGACATAATTTATCTTTCTCTAAGCTCAGTTCCATAGCAGTATCGGTGAGAGGATAACTCCGGTCAGACCTATTCCACAGCAATTTAATAAAAATATACCGATACCGTCCTTACAGCGGAATTGATTTCTTATAGAGAGTTAATTTTCACACTTCGCTGCTCTTTATGATTATCCCTAACAGGATTTCAGTTATGCCTGGCTGATGTCAATAATCTTGAGCCAAACCCACTTCAATTTTGTGCGACACACCTTGACATATGGTTATATGGAACGACAGGATCATCGTCTGTTATAATTATTCATAGGAATATCATCGATAAAGAAATAATTTTGATGATAAATATAACTTATGTTATATTTTATGGACAGTATATTACTTTTTAAGTAATACAATGAGTAATTTGTATAATACACAGTTCAAGACATTGGGGCCAAGGGCCGCTCAGATGATTACCGAACTGAATGAGCGGGGACGTTCTACGTTTACGCTGGACGACGTGGTGTCCATCACCGGCCTGTCACACAATGCGGCCAGTAATCTTGTCCACAAGTCAATCAGGCGGGGGCTGGTGACGCGCCTGAAGCCCGGACTGTACAACCTGGTGCCGTTTCATCTGGGCCGGGCTCGTGAGCATGTCGACAACCCTTATCTTATCGCGCAGGAGATGGTGAAGCCAAACCGCTACTTCATCTCGCATGGCGCGGCGCTTGAGATACATCGCATGGTGACGCAGCCTATGCTGACGATGCATGTGACATGTACGAAACGGTTGCGCCCGCAGACCATCGGCGGTTACCCGTTCAGGTTCATTCATGTCAACGATGCACAGATTTTCGGGACAACGAAACACTGGGTAGATAAACAGCGCTCTGTGATTGTCAGCGATATGGAACGTACGATCATTGACTGTTTGCGGCGCCCGATCCATGCCGGCGGCATCACGGAGGTGGCCAAAGGGATCTGGATGGCGCGTGAGGCATTGAACGTGGAGTGCCTTGTGGACTATGCCCGCCGTCTGGGCGTGGGGGCCGTCGTGCGCCGGCTTGGCTACCTGCTTGAATGTTATGGTCTTGCAAACCCCAGTGTGCTCGAATACCTTCGCACCATGCTGACGCAGACGTATCAGCGCCTTGATCCGCTGCTGCCGGCTGAAGGTCCGCACTTGGCGCGCTGGCGCCTGCAACTGAATGTATCACCTGAGGAGCTGGATGTCGTGAGGTATGGCTGATGATACCGCAACGAAATATCTCTCTGATAGCAAATTCGCTGGCGAAGGAAAGCGGAAAACGAATACCGGAAGCCGTCATCGAGCGCGACTACGTGCTGGCATGGTTTCTGGCTGGCCTGGGTAAACATCCATTGCACGAAAGGCTGGCTTTCAAAGGCGGTACGGCGCTCCGGCGTTGCTGGTTCGACGGTTACCGGTTTTCAGAAGATATGGATTTTACCCTGACCGAACCGACCACTTTGGAAGATATCCTGGCAGGATTTAACGAAATCTATGCTGCTGTTGAAACAGACAGCGC
>JAPOQU010000059.1 GCA_026710545.1 Gammaproteobacteria bacterium
CGACGCCAATACGGCGTTGCAGCCCTTGACAAGGGCGCGCCATTCTCTGCGGGCTGCGCCTTGTCTTGACGCCGCTGTGTGGCTCTGAACATGGCAATATCAGGTTGAAAGAGTACTAGAGGCATGCAGGAACAAGGGTAAATGCAGTTGAGGTGGTAGTGACTTGCAGCAATCCCGTACCAGAACGGTTTCTTTGCCGGAACCCGGTATTGACGGTTGGACAGGGCATGGCAGGCTTATTCTCCATCAGCCACCGCTGACGGTTGCCGGGATGGACAAATACCCGGCTTGTTACAAGACTGTCGTCGGAGAAACCGTTCAGCACCCGTAGCCTGTGCGGGCTGACACGGTGGTGTTGCGCAATCCGGCTTAATGTATCACCGCGCTCAAAAGTATGTTGCCGGGCCGCCAGAAATGTCCCATTTGGCGCATTGGCTACAAAATAACGCTTGACGCTGGCGGTCAACGCCCGGACCAGCTTCTGCTGATAATCGTTACTGCGCAGTTTCTTTTCTTCCTGCGGGTTTGAAATAAACGCTGTTTCGACCAGCAGCGAGGGGATATCCGGAGATTTCAGAACGGCAAAACCCGCAGATTCGACCCCGGGTTTATGCAGCTTACCCACTTGTTTCAGACCATCCAGTATCCTCTCTGCCGCATCGATGCTCGCCTCCAGGCTTGCTGTCTGGGACAGGTCCAGCAGGACCGATGCCAGCAGGTTGTCCTTGTCATCCAGGCTGACCCCGCCGATCAGATCGGAGGCGTTTTCCCGCTCAGCCAGCCAGCGGGCATGCTCACTGCTGGCCCCCCGGCTCGACAGGACGTAGACGGATGAACCGTGTACCCGGGGGTTGGTGAAGGCATCGGCATGGATGGAAATAAACAGGTCAGCCTTGTGCCGGCGGGCCAGTTCGATGCGCTTGCGTAACGGCAGGTAATAATCACCTGTCCTGGTCAATACCGCCCGTATTCCGCGTTCCCGTTCCAGGGACCGGGCCAGTTTCTTCGCAATTTGCAAAACCACCGCCTTTTCATGGGTCCCCCGAGGCCCTATGGCCCCCGGGTCTTCGCCGCCGTGACCTGCATCGATGGCAACCACAAAGTCTCTACGACCGGGCGCTGTTGTTTCTTCCTTAATTACGACCTGTTCCTGTTGACCATCGTATACATCAACCACCAGTCTGTGGCCGTAGTGTTCATTCGGTTTCAGCAGAAAGCTCTTGGCCCGGGCATGTTTTTTCAAATCCAGCACGATCCTCAGAAAGTCACCGTGTTGCCCGCTCCTGATGCCCCGGACAAATCCGTCACGTATTACCGGTTGCGGCAGAACAGCCAATGGTTCGGTTTTTTCCATGTCGATAACGACGCGAAAAGGATCGGATAACAGTTTCAAGTCGTGCTTGACCGGGCTGGTTACGTCAAATACAACGCGCGTATTATCAGGGGCAGCCCAGATCCGGATGTTTTTCAGGTGAACGGCTTCCCCCGCACCAGCGGACAATGAAAAAATCAGCAGTAAACAATAACTTGAGATAAAACGCAGCATCTACCGGGCCCTTGCGCTTCAATACACTGACAGTAATTATCTCAATATTATTTTAAAAAGTCAAGCTATCTAACTGTTTTTTTTAGAGTTCATATTTTCCCATCAAGCGGTATTGCAACAATGAGTTGCTTTAGATATCCTTCACCTTCGGCGCTATGCGCAATACAATCCATGATTCGCCGGGTTTGATCGATGTCGATATTGATGAGTAAATCCGGGCCCGGCAAGCAATCTTTACCCCGTTCCGGCCATTCCACCAGGCATATACTGTTGCCGTCGAAATAGTCCCGGTAACCGATATCGGCCAGTTCCGAGGGCGTAGCAAGCCGGTAGAGGTCGAAGTGGAATATGCTCCAGGTAGCAGCCTGGTAGTTTTCAACCAGTGTATAGGTCGGACTTTTGACGATCCCCCGGTAGTCAAGCCCCCGCAACAAACCTCTGACAAACGTGGTTTTACCGGCGCCCAGTTCTCCCTGCAGGTACAGTTTGAAGCCGCTGCGCAGGTACCTGGCGCAAGCGGCCGCGAAAACTTCCATCTCCCCCGGACTGGAAATTACCAGGCGCATCAGCCGGGGTTGACAACTGACCGTATGACAGGAAGGAGATCGCCGGCCAGCATCCCCCGTTCGCCCTCGCCGGCACAGACGTCAGCCGCGTGGCCGTGCAGGTAGACCCCCGCAACCGCAGCCGCGCCGGGCTCCATACCCTGGGCCATCAAACCGGCAATCATGCCGGTCAGGACGTCGCCCATCCCGCCGCCGGCCATACCCGGATTCCCCGTGCGGTTGAGGTAGACCGGCCCGGTCGCGTCCATGATCAGGCTGCCTGCCCCCTTGAGGACGGCAACACCGTCGAACCTGTCCCGTAACGAAGCCACCGCGGCAAACCTGTCCGCCTGTATGTTCCCGGCCGTCATGCCCAGCAGGCGGGCAGCCTCACCCGGGTGTGGCGTCAGCACCCAGTTGTCCCGGCGCTGGTGTTCCTGTGCCAGCAGGTTCAGGGCGTCGGCATCCACCACTAGCGGCAACCGGGTCTGTAATACCTTTGCAAACAACGAAATTGCCCAGTCTGATTGCCCCAGCCCCGGTCCAATCGCGACCACGCTTGCCCTGCCCAATACCGTGTCCAGGTCCTGCGCCGTGGTCACCGCCGCGGTCATCAGTTCAGGCCTGTACAGAGGTATATTCCTGGCGTGTTCCGTCCGGGTCGCCACCGTGACCAGGCCGGCGCCGCTCCTGGCAGCCGCGCTGCCCGCCAGGATAGCTGCGCCCTGGTAGCCGTAATCGCCGCCGATAACCAGGACGTGCCCGTAGCGGCCCTTGTGGGCATGACGGGGGCGGCGTTGCAGGTTTTGCATCACCTGCTCCGGTTCTACCAGCCGCGCACCCGCACTGACTGCGGCATGGATGTCTGCAGGCGTTTCCAGGTCACTGAAGAAAACCTCACCGCTGAACTCAGGCCCGTCCGCGCTGAACAGGCCGCGTTTCAAACCAATAAAGGTGACGGTGGCATCGGCTTTCACGGCCGTACCCATGCACACACCCGTATCCGCATTCAGACCGGAAGGAATATCCAGGGCAAGAACCGGAACGCCTGCTGAATTGATCAATTTGACCGCTTCGGCAAAAATGCCGTCTACCCGGCGGTTCAGACCGCTGCCCAGCAGGGCATCGACAACCAGGTCGGCGCCGTCCAGAACCAGTGAACCCTCAACGGCGCCTGTCTCCAGGTACTTCTGCGCGCAGGCTGAGGCATCGCCCCTGAGCCGGCCGGGTTGCACCAGTGCGGTCACGCTGACGTCAAGACCTGCCTGCTTTGCCAAGCGCGCCAGCACGTAACCGTCGCCGGCGTTATTTCCGCCGCCGCAGACAACAGCCAGGTTTTTTGCTCCGGAGTAACGGCTGGTCAAAACGTTAAAAGCGCTCTCCCCTGCCCGTTCCATCAGGGTGATTGAAGGGATCCCCCTCTCGTCAATCGCTATCCGGTCCAGTTCCCGGACCTGGGCAGCCGTATATAATTCAGCAGGCAGAGCAGGCACCAGAAGCTATCACCAATTCCACAGGGTGCCGTCTTCCAGCCTGTTCACGGGAAGATAAGCGCGTTGATAGGGAAATTTTGCCGCCAGTTTTTCATCTATATCGACCCCGTGCCCCGGCGTCTCGCCAGGGTAAAGAAAGCCTTCGTTGAACGTATAGGCATGGGGAAACACCTCGCCGGTTTCCCTGCTGTGGCGCATGTACTCCTGGATCCCGAAGTTCGGCACCCAGGTATCGAAATGCAGCGCCGCGCCCAAACAGACCGGCGACAGGTCCGTTGCCCCGTGGCAACCGGTACGAACGTGGTACAGCGCGGCCAGGTCGGCAACCCGGCGCAGGTGGGTGATGCCCCCGGCATGGACTACCGTGGCGCGTATATAATCAATGAGTTGTTCCTGGATCAGGTCCTTGCAATCCCAGATGGTATTGAATACCTCGCCGACGGCCAGCGGGGTCACGGTATGCTGCCGGATCAGCCGGAACCCCTCCTGGTTCTCGGCCGGTACCGCATCCTCCAGCCAGAACAACCGGTAATCCTCCAGGGATTTACCCAGGCGCGCCGCTTCGACGGGGGTCAGGCGATGGTGCACATCATGCAGCAGGTGCGGCCCGAAACCGTACTGCTGCCTGATCCGGTCGAACAGCAACGGCACATGATCCAGGTATTTTTCCGTGGACCAGGTATGCTCCGCGGGCAGGCCCGGGTCCGCCGGTTCGTAGAACAACCGGTCTTTACCCACGCCGTAGGTGGAGGCCAGGCCGGGGATGCCCGATTGCGCGCGCACGGCCTTGTAGCCCATGTCGATATACTTCCCTACCTCGTCCACGGTGCGGTCGATATCCTCCCCGTTGGCATGACCGTAAACCATGACCCCGTCGCGACTCCTGCCGCCGAGCAACTGGTACAGCGGCATCTCCGCCAGTTTTGCCTTGATATCCCATAACGCGGTATCCACCGCGCCGATAGCCGTCATGGTCACCGGCCCGCGCCGCCAGTAACAGCCGCGGTAGAGAAACTGCCAGATATCTTCCGTCCGGCGCGGGTCGCGCCCGATCAGGCAGGGGACAACGTGATCCTCCAGGTAGGAAACGACGGCCAGTTCGCGCCCGTTCAGGGTGGCGTCACCCAGGCCGTATACCCCCGCATCAGTTTCCACCTTCAGGGTAACGAAATTTCTTCCCGGGCAGGTTACGATGACTCTGGCTTCGGTGATTTTCATTTGACTCGTCATAATCCACTGACGGATTTATGTTATCTTTATCCTGTAACTGAAACAAGCAAGCAGTTATCTGTCGAACCTGGCCCGGGTTTTCCCGGGAAAGGGCGCTATGAGATCAACCCGAATACCAGTACGCAACCTACCCCGACCGGCGCGACGTAGCGTGTCAGTAAACGCCATAGCAGGAACGCCGTGTCGTCCCTTATACCGATTTCCTCTCTCAACAATTTAGCGGACATAACCCAGCCGGCAAACACTGCAATCAGGAATGCGGTCAGCGGCAGCATAATGTTCGATACGCTGAACTCGATGATATGGAACATGTTTTTGTCCTGGTAAAGCGGTATGAGCGACAACGGCTTGAAATCCTTTATCAGGTTGAACGACAACACCGCAGTCAGTCCGACCAGCCAGATCACCGAACCGCTGAGCACCGACATTTTGACGCGCTGATACCCCTTGTCTTCCATGAATGTTACGAACGGCTCCAGCATGGCCAGGGACGAGGTAAACGCGGCAAAGAATACCAGCACGAAAAACACCACGCTGAAAATATAGCCTCCAGGCATGCCGCCCAGTGCAACCGGTAGCGAGATGAACATCAGTCCCGGCCCGCCGGCAGGGTCCAGCCCGGAGGCAAACACGATGGTGAAAACAGCCAGGCCGGCCAGCAGCGCCGCCATGGTGTCGCTGATCGCTATCAACCAGGAGGAACCCGGCAGGGAGATGTCCCTGGATAAATAGGCGCCGTATGTCAGCAATGCGCCGGTGCCGACGGTAATGGAGAACAAGGCCTGCCCCAGGGCCATCAGCAGGCTCTTCCAGGTAAGACTGGAGAAATCAGGGGTGAACATGAACTTCCAGGCCGCGCCCGGCGCGCCCTCAATATGACCGTATATCACCAGTACTATGATCATGAAAAACAGCGTCGGCAACATAAAAGACGTCACCGCTTCAATCCCGCGCCTGACACCCATGCTTATTACGCAGACAGTGGCGGCAATGTACAGGGTATACCAGAGGATTAACCGGTGCGGCGAAGCAAGCAGGTCATTAAACTGTCTCTCTGCATCCCCGGGCGAGATGGAAATGAAAATCCCGCGTATGGCATGCAGGACATAGTCAAGGGACCAGCCGGCGACCACGGCATAAAAACACAGGGCACACACCGGAGAAATGACGCTCAGCCAGCCGATGGCCGTCCAGAATCCGGAGTGTTTACCTTCCCTGCACAGGCTTATCATCGTCATCACCGGACTCTTGCCGCCGCGCCGCCCCATGGCCAGTTCGACCATGATCAGGGGTACGCATAATAACAGGATGATGGCCAGGTATACGATGATGAAGGCGCCGCCGCCGTTTTCACCGGCAACGTAGGGAAAACGCCATAGATTCCCCAGGCCGATGGACGCGCCGACCGTTGCGCACAGGAACGTCAGCCTGGACGACCAGGTCTTGGTGGATGACGGGGTGGAATGCATGGGTAGTTCTTAGTTGTTAGTGGTTTTTGATTGCAAGCTATTGATAACTCTATACCAGTTTAAATATTTGGGGGGTTTCGCTACGGGGAATAATGGCGCCGGGATACTGGATGACAAGTTCTGACAGTGATTGCCCTGCCCGGACGGAGGTGGCGATGTCTCTGCCGCACAGGCGCGCTGAAATATACCCGGCATTAAATGAATCGCCCGCGGCAGTGGTGTCAACGACCCGGTTCTGTCCCGTTACCGGAAAGCGGTTGATATCCTTTCCTGTTGCTACCGTACAAGGAGATGAACCGTTTTTCACAACGATCTCCGTAATCCCGAGGTCAGCCAGGCGGGCACAGGTATGTTCCGGTGTGGCATCATTGAATAGCGCTTCCTCATCGTCAAAACCGGGCAAGGCCGCATCCGCTTCGCGGTAGATACGTTCGGCCCAGTCTCTCGCATCCCGGGGGGACTTCCATAATGCAGCCCTGTAATTCGGATCATACACGATAATAACGCCTGCCTGGCGCAAGGAGTTCAATAAGTCGAGCAGGCTCTCCCGGTATTCATTATTGAGTATGGCGAACGATATGCCGGACAGGTAGACCAGGTGAAACCCCTTCAGGGAATCTTTCAGGCTCGTAGCGAAATCATCCCTGAACAACTCACGCGCAGCGGACCTGTCCCGGTCGTAATCGAAACGGCGCTCTCCGTCCGGTCCGGTGGCGATGGTATAGCTGCCCGGTAATTTATCCCGTAAACGTCTGGTAAACCCCGTATTGATGCCTTCGGCCTCCCAGGCCGCCAGCATGGCGCTACTGTCCTCATCTTCTCCGACCGCAGTGATATAAAACAGGTCTGCCCTGTCCTTGCCGAGCAATCGTGCCGCGTAGGTCAGCGTATTGAGCGTATCGCCTGAAAAATTCCGGGGAATATCGGGGACAGATTTTAAATCTGTCCCCTCTTCACGGCGCTCGATCATGCATTCACCGATTGCCGCGACCCTGGCAGGTCCGCCGGTTGTCCAGTTAATCATTTTGGCCGGTAATAGGTTAAAATCATCACGACAGTATAGTTTAAGCGATTAGCATGGCATCCATCACGGACATTATCCCTGCGGGCAGTATTCTTCCCGTCTGCACCATAAACAACCCGGACCGGGCAGTGCCCCTGGCCCGGACGTTACAGGATTGCGGCATCCATTTCATCGAGATCACCCTGCGAACGGAAAGCGCTTTTACGGCCGCTGAAAACGTAATCAACGAATGCCCCGGTATGCACGTGGGCATCGGCACGGTCACCTCTGTCGAACAACTGCAGCGGGCAAAGGAGGCAGGCGCCCAATTCTGTGTCAGCCCGGGCATGACGGAACGCCTGGTCAATACTGCCGGGAAACTGGACATGCCGTACCTGCCGGGTGTCAGCACCGTATCAGAGGTCATGGCTGCCCGGGAAATGGGATTAGGTTACCTGAAGTTTTTCCCGGCAGAGTCGGCAGGCGGCATCGGGGCCCTGCGCATGTTCCGGGAATTGTTCCCCGATGTCAGGTTCTGCCCTACCGGCGGACTGAATGAAAACAACGCCGCAGATTACCTTCGCCTCGACAACGTGTTCTGCATCGGCGGAAGCTGGCTGGTTCCACCGGAGAAGATCGAAGCCGCTGACTGGGAGGGTATTAAAAAAATAGCACGGCGCCCGGCCCTCCCGATTGAACCGGAGCGGGTCAAAGGACATTTCAACTCTTGTTAAGACCACCAAACTCTCATGATCAGGTCTCTGCACACCCCGACGGCATGTAACTCAGCTTGCTGGGGACAGAATTAATTCTGTCCCCGAATTTACACAGCAAATACTTTAAAATACGACGCTTAGCCCCGGACTCGGGGTTGTTATCGCTTCTCAACTATCAATCAAGTATGGCAGGTTCTATGCGTACTACTGCAAAAGAAAAAGTGCAGGAGGTAATTGCTCAGGAGGCCAGACTCGTCCTCACCCGGCGTGATTACGACGCATTCAGAACGGCACTGGATCAGACTTTCACCCCCAACCAGCCTCTCCAGGAAGCTCTTGTAACTGCACGCCAGACCATAAATCGTGCTTGAAGAACGACGGCTTCTACTGCGGTATCCTGTTGCAACGCCGATGCTCCCTTCCCCTGTACTTAACATTCCCTTGACATTTGCAACTGTTACCGCATAAGGTAACATCCATGCAATGGGTAAGATACGTCGTAAAAACTACATTTTCCTGACCTGGAAAGGTGACCACTCCCCCCGCCATGTCCATGTGTATAGGAATGCGAAATTCGTAGTTAAATTTGACCTGGAAAACAGACAGGTTATGACAGGGAAAATTACCGGGGCTTTATTGGCAATCATTAATGAATTGGAAAGAGAAGGCTTGCTATGAAAATACGCAATGTTGAAATGAATAATCGAAAAAACGAGTTTACTGTTACTACCCGGTCGGGTTCTGTTTATGTCCTTCCATACTCAAAGGCAGACCCGTGTCCGAAGCCGGATAACCGCATCAAAAAACTTTTTGTTGATAAGGATTTTGCGAGTGAGGCGTTCACCTATCTCCTTGAATCAGGTGAAGAGGGTTCGATTCACATCGAACAAATACTCGAATATAACGACGATCCGACCTATTATGCAGAATTGCTGATATACAAGTTATCCTTGGAGGCCAGGCGCCGCGTTGAAAAGAGTGAGCTGAGCAGACGACAAATAGCCCGGCGTCTATCTACATCCGTTCCTCAATTATACAGATTACTGGACCCCTCCAACTCCAGAAAATCCATCAGACAATTAATTGCGCTTTTGCATGTCCTGGATTGCGACCTGAACCTGGTCGTCAAGAGCAGGAAGGAAGCGGCATGAGAGAAGACTGACCGGGGAAATTCAGGTTTAACCTGCTTCCACCGGGGAAACCACGGGAGTGGCGCTCATTTTTGATGTTGAGTTAGCCCGGAGTTGTTATCAATCAATTCTTCGATGTTGGCGTCGGGATAGCTGAGCAGCTTGCCGAACTGCCTGGCAATGCCGCGGCGCGCTTCACCCGCATAGGAACCGGAAGCCACCAGTTCAGACTTCCTTTGTTTCAAAGCCAGGTACTCGTCCAGGGTTGCGCCTTTATAGATCAGCAGCACATGTTTGCCCATAGCCACGTCAGCCGGGAACAGGTCGGTGACGATTAAATCCGTCTCGCGATAGAGCATTACACTTTCATCCTGCGCGATGCGCTCTGCGTCACCCACGAAAGCATCCATTTCATCAGGGAGCATGGCGGCGCTCAGGGCAAGAGTCTTGACTCCGACCCTGACCATCTCCGCGAAGGTGGATAAGCCGCCCAATCGATAAGAGCGTTGGTCAATTTGACTGTTCATGTTTGCCGTTTCTGCCGAACTACACAGGTTCGGAATGATCAGGAGCAGTAATAATATTGATCCGGTTTTACGATTCATTGCCGACTCTCCGCGCGCTTGGCTGTCAGGTGAGGGGACAGAATTGAATTCTGTCCCCTTTCTGCTTTTATTTGCCGCCGATAAAAAAACTCTCCCGTCATGCAACGGGAGAGTTTACCTTACCTCAAGGCTTGACGGTAACCGCGCATCAAGCCGTAAATACACTTCCTGCTATTTGCTGTACAGACGCAGGTTTACGCCGGCAATGCGGAAGTGGGGCCGGATACGGAAGCCGCCAAGCCCGAAGTTTTCCTGGGTGCCGGTGTAATAGTTTTTATCGAACAGATTTTCGATATAGCCGGTAATACTCCAGCGGTCACCGGAAATACCGGCCCGCAGGTTAACGATGTCATAACTGGGGACCCGGAACGGAAAGGCGGGCCGGGGCCAAGGGAAAGGAACACCGTTACCGAAGCCATCACCGTTAAACTGGGTATCATACCCGCGCTCCTGGGTGACTGCATTATCCAGTATCGGTAGTCCCGCTACGGTAGCTTCGACATCAGACGTGATACTGCTGCGGTAACTCCACTCCGCCCGCAGGAATCCGTCCAGACCACCTATATTGACATCGTATTGGCCGAACAGGTTGGCGGTCCATTTCGGCGCCCGCGGTACGGTTACACCGTCAAGGTCAAAGGCCATATTGTTGACAACAAACGGGTCGTCGGGGCCAAAATCCTTGAACTCGGCATCGAGGTATCCTACCCCGCCGCCAATCACGAAATTATCCATAAGCAGCGCCTGGGCTTCCAGTTCAAACCCGATTGATTCTGCCTGGGAGTTGATTATCTGGAAGTTGTTCAGAATCTCATCCTCGTTGATTATGATCTCCACCGAGGGTATCTGCAAATCCTCCCAATCCATAAAGAAGAAGGCGCCATTAACCTGCAAACGGCCGTCTGCGCCGCGCCACTTGGCGCCTACCTCGTAATTCCACAACGATTCCTTGCTGAAAGGAATAGTCGAACCATCGGCTTCAAAGATCGTCAGACCGCCCGGCTTGTAGCCTCTCGATACCGACGCATAGGCATTCAGGTTATCGTTAGGCGACCAGTTCAATACGAAGCGCGGTGTAATGGAGTCCGAACTGACACTGCCGGTGAAATAACCCCTCGTCAAACGTGGATCACCGGGGTCCGGCGCCTTGAAATCCCGGTATTCGTCCAGGGGCTGCTGGGAGAAGTGAACACGGGCAAAACGGAAGCTTTGTGACCTGAGATCGTGCTCGGTGTAGCGTATGCCAACCGTCGCTTTCAGTTGTTCGGTGAATTGCCAGTTAGCCTCGGAAAATACCGCCCAGCTTTCCGAGTCGAAGGTCTCAATGTTCGAGCCGGCAATGATGTCTCCTTCAGTCAGGCAGAAGAAACAGGTAACAGTAGCGATTGTGCCGTCGGGCGCAAACGAAGCCGGGATTCCGACATAGAAGTTATCACTGCCGATCGGACTGACACCGTAAGTATCCGCATCATCGTTGGAATAGAAAGCACCGACAGTCCAGTCCCAGGTATCAGACTCAAGGTTAAAGCGGACCTCCTGGCTGAAGGTATCGCCGGTGCGCCCGCCGTAAGTCCGGTATAGCGAATACTGCACCAGGTCCTGGTCGAACTGGCGATGGCTCGTGGTCTTCATGACACCTGTTATGGAACGTAAAGACCAGTTATCGCCCTGGTAATTCAGGCGCGCATTGAAGATGTTCTGCCGGTTCTTGTTAAACTCGTAAAAGTCTTTGTTGATCACCCGGCGCTCATCCGGGTAAAAACCCGAGCCGGCGTCGACAGGAAACAATTCGGAAAATGGCAGGAAGGTGTCAGCGCCCGGTGCAACCGGCAGCAGCCATGGAGTTGAATTAGGCGTATCGAAGTCCATTATCCCGGAGTTGACGTTGGTGTCGGTGCCGTCATTTTCTACGGTGCGCATGAAAGACACATCCGCGGTAAAGGCATCGGTCATCAACCAGCGTGCGGCCACGCGAAAGCTCACATGATCGTAGGCGTCATCATTACCGGTCGGACTTAAGTTCCTGAGAAAACCATCGCTTTCCTCGTAGTACACATTGCCGCGCACGAACAGAGTATCGGTAATCGGCGCATTCACGGTCGCGCCCACTTCCCAGGTATTGAAGCGTGAATACCCGCCGTTTATTTCATATTCCGTCTCATCATGGGGAAGTTTCGTCGTCAGGTTCAGCGCCCCGCCGGTCGCGTTACTGCCGAAATAGGTGCCCTGGGGGCCACGCAGCACTTCCAGGCGCTCCAGGTCCTGCAGTTGCGGGTTCGCGGTCTTGGTCGCATTATTGGCAATATTGAATTCATCCAGGTAAATGCCGAAACTGTTGGATAACCCGCCAACGCCGGTAAAGGAATTTGCGAAGTCACTGACGCCGCGCATGCTGATGCCCACGGACCGATGGCCGGTTTCACCGTCTTCAGTGAAATTCACATTCGGCGTGATCTTGAAATAGTCCTTCGCCTCTTTGAGATGTTGCTGCTCGAGGGTTTCCGCTGAGAATGCCGTGATCGATACAGGCACTTCCTGCAGGCTCTCCTCACGGCGTTGTGCAGATACAACAATTTCTTCCAACTCCTGTGCAGCTATGGGGGGTGAAAGGGCGATAGCCGCCAGTACAAAGACCCAGTTATATTTTTTCATGATTTTTCTCCAGCATTGCAACAATTAGTTTCCAGACTGTTATATCACAACAGGCATCACGTCTGCCCAGGCTGGAAAAATTATATTTTAGGTCTAAATTAATTTAAAATCAAATTATTGTTCAGGCGCAACATTTATGCGACAGATTTGTGCTGACTTGCGACAGCTATCGAAATATATAGGGGACCTGCAGCTTGTTCAGGCGCCTGGCTTCAGCGCCTTCAAGGTATCGATAATCCGTTTGATCCCTTGCTCAACCTTATCGGGTTTCGTCCTCCCGTAACACACGCGAATGTACCTGTCTCCGCTCGGCCCGTAATAATTCCCCGGCGTTACGAGTACACGCGCATCTTCCATTAACAGCCTCGCCACCTGTGCGCCGCTTCCCAGGCGGGAGACATCGGCCAGGCAATAAGTGCCGGCCTCGGGCAGGTTACACGAAACCCCGGGAATACTGTTCAGTGCCGCTGTTGTTTTCTGCCGCATTTCATCCCAGTCCGCGATCCAGCCATCGAGAAAATCCTGTGGGCCGCGCAGGATATCGACCCCTGCCCTCAATGCCATCGTATTCGGTATGAAACTGCTCAGCATGTAATAGTGCCTGAGTGCAACAATGAGTTCCGCCGGGCCGGTTATATACCCGGTCTTCATCCCGGCGCACAGGTAACTCTTGGCAAAACTCGATATGCAGACAGTATGATCGCGCATGTCCGGCAGGCCGGCCATGGAAACAAACCGTTGCGGTGGATAAACCACTTTTTCGTATACCTGGTCTTCGACGACGACTACGCCGTGCTGTCGAAGCCGCCGGCCGAGGAGTGTAAGCAACTCGCGTCTGAATACGTGGCCGGTGGGGTTATCGGGATTGACGAGAATAAACGCCCTGGTACGTGGAGTAAGGAGTCGATCCAGGTATTCTTCCAGGACGCCGGCGTCTGCCGACCAGGCTTCGTCCCCTTTTAATGGTATGGTCCTGACGGTCGCGCCAAGATAGGCCGGGATCAGGTACGACAAGGTATACCCCGGGTCGAAAGTGATTACCTCATCCCCGGGGTCCAACAGGACACTCAGCACGGCGAGCAGGCCGTCACCGGCGCCGTTACAGGGTATAACCTGGCTTGCGGGGTCAACTTCAATACTGAAATCAATGCGAAATTTATCCGCCACCGCCCGGTTGAATTCGGGTACGGGCTGGATTTTGAGGTAACCTTCCTCGACTGCATTGATCCCCGCCCGGCGGATGTGATCCGGAACCTGTTGCCAGCCGCCTGAAAGGTTCAGGAATATGGTAGCTGGATCATTCAGGATCTCTCCGGGAATCTCGTCATAGCCATGCCAGGCCGGATGTGACACGGCATGCCCCAATCTTTCACTCGTTGCCATTACCGCTGCAGGGTTTTCCGGTTTGGACATTCTGTTCACGTTTGCTGGTTACACCGGCATTTACAGGCGACTATTCCGTGGTTTCAGACCGGCATATCCGGTACGTGAGCGCAAGAAACAAGGTGACCGCAAATGCAAAGGAAACACTATAAACCACAAACATCGGCTGACCTGCAATAAATGGTTCAATCCGGTTAAAAACGGTTACTGCCGGCCAGAGCGATGCGCTGACCAGTATTATGGCGCCGAGCAGGTATTTCTTCTCCCAGCCGCTTTTGCCCGGTCCCGGTTTCAGTTCCTTCGTGGCGGCTTCAAATTCAGCAACGACATCCTCATTATTCGGCCGCGTCAGCATGCTCACAAACCAGAGGGTAAACGTATTTACCACCAACCCGATCAAGCCCGCATGAATTCCCAACGGGTTTTTAACCGGGCCGAAAGTGAACCAAGCCAGAGTTGCGATACCGGCCGTCAGGCCTGCCAGCGCGCCCCAGCCGGTACATCGTCTGAAATAAAAGGCGCTCAGTACCAACGGCAAATACTGTACGCCGACTCCCAGGGCAATCAGGGAAATATACGTAATAGTGGCCGGCTTGGTGATGGATAGCGCATAAGTAACTGCAATGACGAAAAAAATCAGACCCTGTATGGTTCGTTTCAGTGTCTGTTCCTGCATTTTAATATACGGACGCACCAGGTCGTTGCCGACTGTAGATGCTGCCGCCAGGCTCATGGCCGAACCCGAGACCATTGCCGCCGACAATCCTCCTGCGCACAGCAGGCCCACGAGCCAGGGTGGCGCGATCTCGAGGATCATTACGATCATTATGGTATCCGTTTCCACCAGCCCGGGTTTTACCAGCGCACCGGCGAAACCGATGATCAATACGGCGTAAACGGCAAGCGCATAGATAGGGGCGATAATAGCCTGTTTACGGATCAGGGCAGGTTGCTGCGCGCTGTAGAAGTTTATAAACAGGTAGGGTCCCATGTGGATGCCGAGGAAGCTCACCAGAATGGATGAACTCCAGAACGCGTAACCGAAGGCGGTATCCGTTTCGGACAGTAACAAGTGGGTCGGTTTTGTCCGGACAAGTGTGCGGTACATATCTTCCAGGCCGTTGAAATACTGTGTCACCACTACGACTGCGATTGCGACCAGTACGGAAAGCATGAATATTCCCTTGAAAATGGCAACCCTGCTGATCGACCGCAGACCGCCAAGAACTACGTAGATTGTGACCACTACGAATGCAACCAGGCTTCCCAGCCAATAGGGTACCTGCCCTTGCGTCGATACCTCGAAGATGTAACCGGCGCCGATCATCTGCAGGGGCAGGTTGGCGACAAGCGCAAGGACTGCAACAATCGCCGCTGTCGCTCCCAGCAAGCGGCTCTGAAAACGGCTGGACAAAAACTGCGCCTGGGTCATGAGGCCGAGCTTTTTACCGATGCGCCATACCTTTGGGCCGAGCCAGAATGACATCATGGAACTGAGCGCGATCGCTACCAGCGAAAACAGCACCGGCGCGCCGTAACCATAGGCCCAGCCCGGGAATCCCAGGAAAGTGCCGGCGCTGTAAAATTCCGCCACCCCGATAAAAAAGATGGGCCAGAGCCCCAGGCTGCGCCCGGCGATAACGTGGTCGCTTACCGTTGTGGTTTCAGCAGAACGCCTGGGTATCCCGAGATACAGGACAATGACAAGGAACAGGATTATGATCAGCAGAACCACAGGATCGAATTGCTCCCCTTTGCCGTTATACGCCGGGTTGTGTACCAGCGGATGAATGATAAACCGTCATCTGATCAGTTTTTCAACCAGTCCCGCCGGGGCGGCGAAAAGATATCGAGAACAATCGTATCCTCCACTACCCGGTCGCTGTGTTCGATGCCTGCAGGGATGTGGACAATATCGCCTGCGCGAGCCTCCAGCCGGCTTTGTTCCGATTGGTATGTCGCACTGCCCTTCACAAAGATCGTCATCTGTTCGCTGGCCATCCTGTGTGCGGGAAACGCTACGCCGCCCGGAACAAATATCTGTGACAGCATCATGTTGTCGGTGGTGATCAACTGCCGGGTAATTCCGCCGCCGAGTTGTTCGACGGCCACATCCTGCCACTTGTAAAGTTTCATCGGCTTCTCCTCCGGCCACGGGTTCATTCTGGTAGTAGCATAACGTCGATCCTATAATAGATTGAATGAAAATCGAATTTTCACCCGACCTGGTTCTTTACAACGGCAGGATAGTCACCGTGGACAGCCGGTTTACGGTAGCGGAGGCCGTTGCGGTTTACGACGGAAAATTTGTAGCCGTGGGCAACAGCGCAGATATCCGGGCGCTTGCGGGCAACAGGACAAAAAAAGTAAACCTGCATGGCCGCTGCGTCGTTCCGGGACAAATGGACAACCATGTGCATTTCCTGCTGGCCGGGCTCGACGGCCTGCAAGCAGGCGCCAAAGTCAATATTGCCACGCTCCAGTCTATAGAAGAGATACTGGGAGCTATCCGGGAACGCGCACAGCGTATCCCGAAAGGCGAATGGATCGGCACGTCCTGCATGTACCGGGGCGCGCTGAAGGAAGGGCGTTTCCCAACCCGCGCCGACCTGGATAAAGTTGCTCCTGACCACCCTGTTTACATATTCCAGTCGGGCAAGAATATAATCGCCAACACCTATGCGATGAACATGGCGGGCATCGGCAGGGAAACGCAGAACCCGGTTGAACCCGAAGGCTGGATCGTCAGGGATGAGGACGGACTGCCGACGGGACACCTTATAGCCGGGGCCGGTGACCTGGCGCGTAAACTGTGGTGGGAACAGGCGGGACAGCCGCTAAAGAAATGGGACTTTTTATATTTTGACCGGGAAACCCAACTGGCTGCCATAGAGGCACAGCAAGCCATATACCACGCCTGCGGCGTAGTCGGTGTGCGCGACATGGGGGTATCGATAGACGAACTGGACACTTATATCGAGGCAAAGCGGCGCGGGATGCTCAAGATACGCACCGACCTGATCCTGGGACTGCCGGCCAGGTACATGTCGGAAGAAGAGATCATCACCTCCCTGGAATGTTATTTCGGCCCGAAACAGCACCTTGGGGATGACATGCTCAAAATCGGCGGGATAAAGCTGGTTGTGGTCAATGACGGCTGGTGGGCCTACAGCCCGGAGAAAGCGCGTTTTTTAATCCGGGAATACAACAGGCGGGGCTGGAATATGAGCATCCATATCAACAGCGGCGGCGCCGACGATTCGAGTGAAGTGGTCATAGCGGCGCTGGAGGAAGCGGACAGGGAAAACCCGGTTGCCGGCCGCAGGATAAGTTTTGAACACGGCTTCGGCCTGGGCAGGCCCGATCACATCCGCAGGTCCAGGGACCTGGAAATCATTTTTGGCGCCAACCCGGTACTGTCTTACTACGCCTCTGCCCGTTCCATGCGCATGCACGAGATTATGGAACAGGTACGTATCGCAAAAATGACGGAGGCGGACCCGTGGAGGCGAACGGTGCGCGACTGGGGATTGCCGCTCAGGGACTGGCTGGACGCAGGGCTGATGGTGACGGGCGGTTCGGACAACCCTGCCGTCGTCTATAACCCGGAGCAGCCCTTCCTGGGCCAGTACTCGGCGCTGACCGGGAACACACTGGCAGGCGTCCTGTTGCCGGGTCAAACCGTTACCCGCGCAGAGATGCTGCGCATGTATACCATTAACGTGGCTTATTCCTGCTGGCAGGAAGACATCCGCGGTTCTATTGAGACAGGCAAACTCGCTGATATGGTTGTCCTGGACAGGGACATTCTCAACTGCGCGGACGAGGAAGTTAAGGATTTACAGGTATTGCAGACTTACGTAGGCGGTGAACTGGTATTTGACACCAGTGATTGAGCGGCCATGTGTCCAGAAATAACAGACCTGTCACACCAACTTGAAAACGGACGCCGCGCAGCCATTCCGCTCACGATCCTGACCGGCTTCCTGGGTAGCGGCAAGACCACCCTGGTCAACCATATCCTGGCATCCGGGCACGGGCTGAAGGTGGCGGTCATCGTCAATGACTTCGGCGACATCAGTATTGACGACAAGCTGATCAGCCGCCAGGCGCAGAATATTATCGAACTGGCGAACGGTTGTGTCTGTTGCAGCATGCAGGGCGACCTGCTGCGGGCGATACGCCAGGTGACAGACAGTTCACGCGACATGGACTACATCCTGCTCGAGACCTCGGGCTTGTCCGATCCCCTGCCCGTTGCCGCCTCCATCCTGAGTAACGGACCGGATGATGCCGTTCGGCTTGACGGCATTGTTACCGTTGTCGATGCCTGGAATTTCGATGCCAACCTTGACCACGCCGAAGTCGCATTCAGCCAACTGGTCAATACCGACCTGATACTGGTAAATAAAATCGACCTGGTAGAGGAACATGTACCGGGACTGATCCAGCGGGGAATAAAGAAGATCAACCGCTCCGCCAGGATGCTCACGTGCGTCAACGGCAACGTCGATCCCTGCCTGCTGCTTGACGTAAATCTTTCCAAGCTGATTAAGGATGGGAATACCACACCGGCAGCAGAGAACAGCCCATTTACTAATGGCCGCCACCAGGAACACAGCTTGCCGGAAATCGACAGCATCTCTTTCGAATCGCTTAAACCGTTTGAGCCGGAACTGTTCAGGACATTTATCGCAGATTTGCCGGAAAACGTATTCCGGGGCAAAGGTATCCTGAACATCGCCGGCGATGACCACCGCCATATATTCCAGCTTGTCGGCGAGCGCAGCGTCGTCACCCGAGGCAGGCCGTGGACGCCTGGTGAAGAACGCAGTACGCAACTGGTATTTATAGGGCGCCAACTGGGCAATACCGAATTGGCGGCGCGCTTGAACCATCTTTAATACCTGGATTGGAAAAAACCCTATCCGGAAAAATATAATGTCCACGATTATTCTGACAGGTTGCAGCAGTGGTTTTGGCCTGGAAGCGGCGCTGGCATTCGCCCGCAACGGCGACACCGTGTATGCCACCATGCGCAACCCGGACAACGCAGGGCAGTTGCTGGCTGTCGCTGAACGTGAAGGACTTGGACTTGAAATCAGGCAACTGGATGTCACCCAACCGGATTCCTTCCCTTCTCTGCTCGAAGGGATCCTGGATGAAACAGGTTCCATAGACGTCCTGGTGAACAACGCGGGCATTTTGCGGGCCGGGGCATTCGAGGACCTGTCCGAAGCTATGCTGCGAGAAGTCGTGGAGACAAACCTGTTCGGCCCCCTCTTGCTGACGCGTTCGGTGTTGCCGCACATGCGCAAGCAGAATAGTGGTTATATCATCATGGTCAGTTCACTCTCCGGCATTGCCGGTCTGCCGGGCGACGTCGCTTACGCTGCCAGCAAATTTGCGCTGGAAGGTGCTACCGAAGCGTTACGGCACGAGGTAGATCGCTGGGGTATCAGACTGGCCCTGGTCGAGGCCGGGATGTACGCAACGGGAATCTTTGCAAGGAGCCTGCCGGAACAGGCCGGGTTACCGGACTATTACCCGGACGATTCGCCTTATCGCCCCCTGGTCGAATACCGGCTCCGGGAATTGCGGGAGCGGTTGCCCGCCGCGCCGGACCCTGGAATCATCGGCAAACTGTTGGTTGATATTGCAAACTCGGACGGTACGCAACTCCGCTGGCCGGCGGGTGACGTAGCAAAAAAAGTCCTTGGTACGCTGCTCGGCCAGACCGATTCCGAGCGGGATGCATTCCTGCGCCAGGTTTCAGGCACCGAATGGTGGAGCGAGAACAGGGAAAATGACTGAACCGGGCCAATAACCGTGTCATGTCCAGGGACCGCGGGTCAGCAGTCCGATTCCGTCCAGGCAATCATCAACATTGCCCCCTCTTTTGCTATTCGATCGATATTGGGAGTATGATTTAAGCCATGCCCACCCGGGACCAGTTGAGTTGAGTATACATTATGTTCCGGTATGACCAATGAAAACGACTGAAACCAAACCTGGCGTTGTTTCCGATATTATCCATATCGACAACCTGAACAAGTGGTACGGCGAATTCCACGTGCTGAAAGACATCAGCCTGCAGGTCAGGGCCGGCGAGAAGATCGTCATCTGCGGGCCGTCCGGTTCCGGCAAATCCACCCTTATCCGCTGTATCAACGCGCTGGAAAGCTACCAGTCAGGCTCGTTGACGGTCCAGGGCACAACCCTGAACGACAACAAGGATACCCGCGCCGTGCGGGAAGATGTAGGCATGGTATTCCAGCAGTTCAACCTGTTCCCCCACTTGACCGTAATGGAGAACCTGGTCCTGGCCCCCGTCAGGGTACGCAATCTCAGTGAAAAAGAGGCGCATGAAACGGCCATGCATTACCTGGACAGGGTCAAGATGCAGGAATACACCGACAAATTCCCGGCCCAGTTGTCAGGCGGCCAGCAACAACGGGTAGCTATCGCCCGGGCGCTGTGCATGAAGCCCAGGATCATGCTCTTCGATGAACCTACGTCCGCACTGGACCCGGAAATGATCGGTGAAGTGCTGGAGACCATGACGGGACTGGCTGCCTCCGGCATGACCATGTTATGCGTAACCCATGAAATGGGCTTTGCCCGCCAGGTGGCAAACCGGATCATCTTTATGGATGAAGGCCGGATTATAGAGGTAAACAACCCGGAAAACTTCTTTAACAACCCCTCGTCAGCGCGGCTCAAAGAGTTCCTGAGCCAGATCCTGCGCCATTAGCCGTTTCACGACATATTCCACATTTTTCCGTATAGTGTTTTGCCGGACTTTTCATTTTATCCGGTATTATAATACCCGCTGCCAATGCCGCACCGGTGCCGATCCCTGTGGCGCCCGGCGCCTATTGGAACTACCGGGGTAAGGAGACACACTTGTACAGCACCGCAAACAAGCGTCCGGGCTTTCCGTTAACGGGAACGATACTATAAAAATTCGGAGGAGACACTCAGTGAACAAGATGACCGGCGCAGAAGCGATCATCAAATCGATACGCCGGTACGATGTCGATACTGTCTTCGGTCTGCCGGGGGGGCAAACCTACCACCTGTTCGACGCCATACACAACGAAGGCGACTCGCTCCGGGTTATCAACTCCCGCCACGAACAGGGCGTTGCGTACATGGCTTACGGGTATGCCCGTTCAACAGGCAGGGTGGGCGTTTATACGGTCGTCCCCGGACCGGGTATCCTGAATACCACATCAGCCCTGTGTACCGCGTACGCGGGAAACGAACGGGTGCTGTGCCTGGCCGGGCAAATCCCATCGCAATGGATAGGCAAGGGAGTCGGTTTCCTGCACGAGATACCCGATCAACTGGGCATCCTGCAACGCCTGACAAAATGGGCGGAACGAATAGAAAAACCTGCTGACGCACCGCGCCTTGTCAGCCGGGCCTTCCGGGAACTGAACTCCGGGCGTATCCGCCCGGTCGCCCTGGAGATGTCACCCGACATCATGGGTCTGCAGGAAGACGTGGAATTGCTCCCTGCTTCCCCTGTCCCGGAACCTGTACAGGCCGACCCTGACCTGACAGAAGCAGCAGCGCGCCTGCTCGGCAAGGCAAAGAACCCGTTAATCGTAATCGGCCACGGTTGCGTGGATGCCGGAGCAGAACTGTTACAAGTGGCAGATGCCCTGCAGGCCCCCTGCACTACATTGTGGAGCGGCAAGGGCATCATCGACGACCGCCATTATCTCAGTCAGCCATACAGCGCAGGACACCAACTCTGGGCCGTTGCAGACGTGGTCCTGGCGGTCGGGACCCGACTGGATAATCCGCAATTGCAATGGGGACTGGATGATGACCTGAAAATCATTCGCATCGATATCGACTCCGCGCAGATCGCGAACATTGCCAGGCCGGAGATCGGCATAGTCGCAGATGCCAAATCCGCCCTGTCCGACCTGGTTACGGCCCTGGCGCGTCATAACACTGCCAGGAAATCACGCAAGGAAGAACTCAGCGCGCTGAAAACGGCCATGTTCAAAAAATTCGAGCAGGACGTCGGGCCGCAGATGCGCATACTGAACGTGATCCGGGAAGAGTTGCCGGAAGACGGTTTCCTGGTTGATGAGGTAACCCAGGTAGGATATGCCTCGTGGTACGGGTTCCCGGTTTACCGGCCCCGGCATTTCATCGGCAGTGGTTACCAGGGTAACCTGGGATACGGTTATGCGACAGCCCTGGGAGTACAGGCGGCGAACCCCGGCAAGAAGGTGGTCGCCCTGGGAGGCGATGGAGGCTTCATGTACCAGGCAACGGAAATGGCCACCGCGGTCAAATACCGCCTGAACCTGGTCAATATCGTATTCAACAACCACTCCTACGGCAACGTGCAAAGAGCCCAGCAGGAAGAATTCGGCGGCAACGTCATCGGTTCGAACCTGACCAACCCGGATTTCGTACGCTTTGCGGAAAGCTTCGGGGCCCCGGGTTTTCGCGTGCAAACCGCAGAGCAGTTGCGGGAAGCCCTGCGGGCGGCATTCAGGGAAACCGGGCCCGTGTTGATAGAAATACCCAGCGCCGGAATGCCAAGCCCCTGGCCTTATATCCTGCTGCCCCGGAACAGGAGCCAGTAATCCCTGCCCGTGGTTCCAGCTAAGCCCGTCGTTCCTGCGGAAGCAGGAACCCAGCCCTATTCCTTTTTTGTCATATACTCAGTCAACGCCGCAATAACAGCATCATTCTCAGAGTCCTTCCCCACCGTAATACGCAGGACATTCCCGCTATCTGCGGGGTTGACCGGCCTCGGCATGATGTTTCTCGACTGGAGGTAGCCGGCGGCACCGGCAGCATTCTTGCCTTCGCGGCCGGCAAAACTCACCAGATAGAAGTTGGCGACACCGGGGATAACCCGAAGCCCTGCGGCAGCTAATGCCGTGCTGATCCGTCTGAGCGATGCGGCGTTTCTCTCACGGATGCCATCGATGTATCCGCTGTCGCGGACGGCGGCTGCGGCTGCGGCAAGCGCGGCGGAGTTGGTGTTGAACGGCGAGCGGATGCGCTGCAAAACCCCGGCCACCGGGGCAGGACAATAAGCCCATCCAATCCTTAACCCGGCAAGGCCGTAAATCTTTGAAAACGTCCGGGTCATAACGACGTTGCCGGATGTGCCGGCGAGGTCAATGCAGCCGGCGGCGACAACAGGCGCGGCATATTCCATGTAAGCGCCGTCAATGACCAGCAGGACGTCTCCCGGCAGGCCGTTATGGAGTTCCCTGATTTCATCACCGTCCAGGCAGGTGCCCGCAGGCACATTGGGATTGGCGATGATGACCATCCTGGTGCCGGCTGAAACTTGCTCAAGGATCGCAGCAATGTTGATCCGGTAATCATCCACGGGAACCTGGGTAATGTTCACTCCCTGTGTCCTGCCGTAAACCGAACACATGGTGAAATGGTGTTCCGTCAACAGCAGGCCGTCCCCTTCCGCCAGGTAGGCGCGGATCAGCAAACCGAGCAGTTCTTCCGACCCGCTGCCGCAGATAATCCTGTCAATATCCAGCTTATGGACGTCCGCAAGTGCCCGGCGCAACTCGTACTGGGCGCCGTCCGGATAACGGTTCAGCCTGCCGGCGACGGACCGGTAAGCAGCCACCGCCTCCGGGCTGGGGCCATAAGCAGATTCGTTATGAGACAGCCTTATCATGCCGCCGGATTCGCCCGGCGGAACTATGCCCGGTTTTGCGGAAGTCATCGAGGCGACAGATGACCTGGGATGAGGATGTTTATGCCGTTCAGTCGTCACGTTTATAGTATTGTCGAGATGCAGGTCGGGATGACATTTTCAAGAACGTCGACAGCCATGGATGGCTGGCGATGACAAATCGTCAGGACAGACGGTTTGCACGGCGTAAGCCGCCCGAAGGGTTGCGCCCAAGGATGGGCACAATGAACGTACATGGATGTATTCACAGCGTGTCTTGAAAATGTTATCCCGACCTATCATGGCCTGGTATTATCTGTGATTTAAAGCCCATGGTTCAATGCGTTTTATAGGTTAACGACTTCCGTTCCAGCCGGGCGCTGTACCTTGACAGGCTGAAACAGAACAGCCAGAAGAACAGGGCCACGAACAGGTATCCCGTCGCGCTGACGCCCGGGCTGATCCAGGTCGGGTCGGACGCGGCGTTCTGCACCATTCCCAGGAGGTCAAACAGACCGATGATCAACAGGACGGTGGTTTCCTTGAACAACCCTATGAAGTTGCTGGTAATCTGCGGCAAAGCAACCGGGAAAGCCTGGGGCAGTATGACCAGGAATGTGCGCCGCCAGTAACCCAGACCCAGCGCTTCGGCAGCTTCGTATTGCCCCTTCGGGATGGACTGCAGGGCGCCGCGTATCGCCTCGGCCATGTAACAGGACATCAATACCGTCAACGCGCAGAGCGCGCGCAACAATTTATCTATTTCAATCTCCTCCGGCATGAACAAGGGAAACATGATGATGGCGACAAACAGGACTACCAGCGCCGGCACGCTGCGCCATAACTCGATCCAGGTAGCGCAACAGACCCGCACCAGGGGTATGGAGGAACTCCTGCCCAGGGCCAGCATGACGGCTATCGGCAGGGAAGTGGACAGCACGAACAGGGCCGTGATTACAGTGAGGAAAAAGCCGCCCCATCTACCGGTCTCGACGTACTCCAGGCCGAACACCCCGCCAAGGAACAGTCCCGTCCCGATCAACGGACAGGCAATGACCAGGACTAGCAGCAACCAGCGTTTACCGGGGAAACGGGGAATGAACAACGGCACGGCCGCCAGGATGATCAGGCCCAGGCCGAGGTGGATGCGCCAGCGTTCCACCTCCGGATAAAGTCCGTACATGAACTGGTCAAAGCGCGCCCGGACAAACGGCCAGCAGGCGGCGGATTTGTCCGGGCAGTCCGCCGGCGTTGACCCGGACCAGTAGGCGTTGATGAACAGCCAGTTCACCAGGGGGACGCCGATCATGATGATCAGACACACGGAGGCCAGGGTCAGCACGGTATTCAGCGGCGACGAAAACAGGTTATTCCGCAACCAGTTCATGCTCATGACACCACCGTCAGGGCAATTTTCCTGTTATACCAGTTCAGGAAGAGCGCGATACACAGGGAGATGAATACGTAGACCGCCATGGTAATCGCCATGATAAACACCGGTTGCCCGACCAGGTTGTTGACCGTGCCCACGAATACCGATACGACCTCCGGATAGGCAATGGCTGCGGCCAGCGACGTACTCTTGAACAGGTTCAGGTAAACAGTCGTCAGCGGCGGGACGATGACGCGTAGCGCCTGGGGGAACAACACCAGCCTGATGGTGAGGTGCCGGGGCAGGCCCAGCGAAGCGGCCGCTTCGGTCTGGCCCCGCGGCAACGAGGTAAAAGCCGACCGGACGATTTCACCGATATAGGTGGCGTTATACATGGACAGGCCCACTACCAGGGAGAGGAACTCAGGCATCATGACAAGCCCGCCGCGGTAACCGAAGCGGGCCTCCCGGGGCACATCCCACTGTGCGCCGCCAACCAGGATAACAACACCGGCGACACCGGCAAGGAGCAACAGGTTCCATGACGCCAGTGGATTTGTCCCAGTTGTTTCTGCCCGCTTGAAACCCGCTGCCGCGTGCCGGCGCCGTTCCTGCCTGCGCAGGAAATAAATCATGGCCCAGCCGAAAAACAATGCCGCGGCTATCCACTCCCAACCCTGACCCGGGCTGACCGCCGGCACAAACAGCCCGCGGTTATTGAGAAAGATGCAATTGAAGAATTCGATGCTCTCATCGCTGCGCGGCAAGGTGCGCAAGACGACGAAATACCAGAAAAATATCTGTAACAGGGAGGGAATATTGCGGAATATTTCGATATAAGCGGTAGCGAGACGGGACACCAGCCAGTTGCCGGACAGGCGGGCCAGGCCGATGATGGCGCCCAGCACGCTGGCGCAGACAATCGACACCGCGGCCAGCAACAAGGTGTTGAGCAAGGCAACCATGAATGCGCGCGCAATGGTCGATTCGGCATCGAACGGGATCAGTTTCTGTCCGATCTCAAACCCTGCCCTCTTCCACAGGAAATCGATACTTGAATCGACCCCCAGGCGCGCAAGATTTTCCTGAGTCGTCAGCGCAACCAGGTACACCACTGCCCCGATAATGAACAACAGTGCTGCCTGGTAGACAACGTCCCGTTTCATCATACTAACCCCTGGCCCCTGTTCACTGTCACCTGAACGGCAATGCCGAATGCAGGCCCCCGTCTTTCCAGCTTGCATTCAACCCCCTCCTCACACCCAGCGGGGTAAAGTTCCTTTCCCACAGGTCATTATAATTCCCCACCAGTTTGATGATGTGGTAAGCCCAGTCGTTGGACAGGCCAAGTTTCTCGCCAAACTCACCGTGCACCCCCAGCAGGCGCTGGATTTCCGCATTACGGGTATTTTCCCTGACAGCATCAACGTTTTCCTGGTTGACGCCCAGTTCCTCGGCGGCGATGCGGGCATTGAACGACCATAATGCAATGTCGCGCCAGCGCGGGTCATCCTGCCGCACCAGGGCGCCGAAGGGTTCCTTGGATATGACATCGTCCAGAATCAGGTGCTCGGCGCGGTCGGGCCACAGGGCAATCCGGCCTGCAGTGGACATGCGCTCATTGGTAAACGCATCACAGCGGTCGGCATGGTAGGCCTGCAATCCCTTGTCCATATCGGCAAAGGTGACCGGCGTGTAACTCATTCCATGGTCGTCGAAATAATCGGCCATGTTCTGCTCCAGGGTAGTGCCCTGGGCAATGCAGATGGTCGCCCCGTCCAGGTCGGCAACCGACTTCACCCCTGCGTCCCTGCGCACCAGGAAGCCTTGCCCGGCATACAGGTAGACCCCGGTATAGTCAAGGCCCATGGACACGTCCCGGATGAAGGACCAGGTGGCTCCGCCGGGAAAAATGTCTATCCCGCCGGACTGCAACAGGGTGAATACGGTATGCGGCGTTACCGGTACATATTCAATCCTGATCTCGCCGAATACGGCGGCTGATATGGTCTTGCAATGGTCGATATCAAACCCGACCCTCTGCCCTGCATCATTGACACTGCTGAACCCGGGACTGCTCTCAACAATGCCGCAGCGTAATTTCCCGCGCTCCCTGACCTCTTCCAGCGTTCCTGCATCGGTAATCTGCGATCCCGTGAAAAACAGAAATATTATCCCTGTTACATATGTTAAATTGGTAATCGTCTTAATCACAGTTTCCGGTTTTTGGTTTTCAGGTACGATTTAAGATAATATCAACTGGTAACGGATAATTGTACAATGTCGGGGACGGATTTAAATCCGTCCCCATAGTCTCCGAATTACAGAAAATGGCGAATCATTTACACATAGTCGAACAAAGACTGGAACACATCCCTCACGAAAAAGAGGGGTTAAGGTTATGGTTGAGGATTGTATCGTGCACACAGATGGTCGAACAGGAGATTCGGACCATGCTGCGGGAAAAGTTCGATACGACCCTGCCCCGCTTTGAATTATTGTCAGCCCTGGACCGGGTCCCGGACGGCCTGACCATGGGTGAACTGTCGCGCTGGCTGATGGTGTCCAAAGGCAATGTAACCGGGGTCGCGGAACGCTTATCGGAAGACGGTTTTATCCGGCGGGAACCCACCCCTACGGACCGCCGCTCTTTTGTGGTCACCCTGACCGGCAAGGGGAGAGAAGCGTACAAGAAAATGGAACTTGAGTACGAAGAACTGCTGGACAAGCTGTTTAACGACCTGACCCTGGATGACAGCGACATGTTTGCGGGCATGCTGGCGAAGATCAAGGAATCCGTAGAGGAACTCAGAGGGCAGGACCCCGAGTAGCAACACGTACTACCAGGGGCCAGTACTCTCAGGGGACAGATTTAAATCTGTCCCCTTTTACCCTGAAATCTGTCCCCTTTTACCCTGAAACCTGTCCCTGTTCCTGGCGGGCGGCATAAGCCTCTTTCTGCTCTTTGCTCGCCTCCTGCTGGTGTTTGTCTTTCCACTCACTGTAGGGCATACCGTAGACGATCTCCCTGGCCTGCTCATAGTCCAGTTCCTCGCCCCGTTCCTCGGCCGCGGCGCGATACCACTTGGACAGGCAATTCCGGCAAAAGCCGGCCAGGTTCATCAAGTCAATGTTCTGCACCTCCGTGTGTTGCCGCAAGTATTCGACCAGGTGCCGGAACGTGGCCGCCTCGACCGCCTGTTTTGTATCATCGTTCATATTCGTCTCCGCTTATTCAAGGTTGTGTTTTTTTATCCGGTAACGCAGCGCCATGCGGGTGATGCCCAGTTCCCGGGCCGCTCTTGAAACATTGCCGTTGCATTTTTCCAGGGCGCTCCTGATCAGCATCAGTTCTGCGTTATCCAGGGTTAATTCAGTGTCAATCGGGGTATCTGCCGGCCCATGCCCGCTCAGGGACAGGCTTTCGGGCGATAATTCACCTCCGCCGGACAACAATACGGCGCGTTCAATCATGTGCTTCATCTCGCGCACGTTACCCGGCCAGTCATACGACCTCAGGGCCTGGATCGCCTGCGCTGACAGGCGCAGGGAATTTATCCCGTAGCGTTTGGCGCTTTGCTCTATGAAATGCCCGGCCAGCAGAACGATATCCTCGCCCCGTTCCCGCAGCGGGGCAATCGGTATCGACAGGACGTTCAAACGGTAATACAGGTCGGAGCGGAACTCACCCCGCTTCACCAGTTCCGCTATATCGCGGTTGGTGGCGGCAATGATCCAGGCCGCAACAGGCCGCTCCTTCGTGGTGCCGACTTTTCTCAGGGTCCTGCGCTCCAGTACTGCCAGCAATTTTGCCTGTAAGTCCATGGGCAACTCGCCGATTTCATCCATGAACAGCACCCCGTCTTCCGCGGCCTCGATCAGGCCCGTCCTGGCGGCATGGGCGCTGGTGAATGCGCCTTTTTCATGGCCGAACAACTCCGCCTCGATCAGGTCTTTGGGCAGGCTGGCGCAATCAACGTGTACGAACGGCTTTTCCCTGCGGGCGCTGTTTGCATGCAGCATCCGGGCCACCACGTCCTTGCCCGTACCGGTCTCACCCAGTATCAGGATGGTGGGGGGGATATTGGCCCCGGTCACCTGTTTCAGACGCAGTATCTGCTGCCTGATGGCGACGACCGCAGGACTGTTGCCCAGGAACTCCACGCCTTCGTGGGCATGTTGTTCGCGCTTGCTGGAATAGGTCAGCTTTTGCGACAGTTCATCCTTTTCCAGGACTTTCTCGACGGTGATAACCAGTTCATCAAGGTCTATCGGCTTTTTCAGGTAGTCCGATGCGCCTGACTTCATCGCCGAGACCGCATCTTCAATCTCGCCGTAAGCGGACATCACCAGCACCGGGAACGCGTTATCGCTATCCTGCAGGTCAACCAGAAGATCCAGGCCGGAACCGTCCGGCAGGCGCATGTCCAGCAGTAACAGGTCAGGTGTTTTTTCATCTATTCTCGACTTCCCTTCAGCAAGCGTTCCCGCGATTTCAGCGTTATACCCGCCCCGCTTCAGTCTTTTGCGCACCGCACCGGCAAACACGGACTCGTCTTCGATGATCAGTATCTGTTTTTCCAGTAAGGGCACCTCGGTTTCGGTGACCAGTGGACCGCTATGCATAACCATGCCGATATATATCCTGTTGTTTATACTTTGGGGTCAGAGCAATTGCTCTGACCCCAGGTATCATTCATTCAGCCGGGGTGATTTTTCGGGGCAGTAATTTTCACCAGCGTCCCGCCCTCATCCACCACTTCAAAAGCCAGGTTCCAACCGTGGCTCTGGCAGATTTTAAACGCTATGGGTATTCCCAGCCCGGTGCCGAAGCGTTTGGTGGACGGGCCGGGTTCCAGGTTGCCCGGTTCAGGCCGGAACGGCAGGCCCGGGCCGTAATCCCTGATGCCGATGGTTACGCTATCCTCATCTTCACTGGCGCTGACCAGCAGTTCAGCCCCGTCCGGCGATGCCTCGATAGCATTGGCCATGAGACCGTAGATGGCCTGTTCCATCAGGTCGGGGTCGACCCTGAGGCTGGTTGACAGGTCCTGGTATTCCCGTCTTGCAACCATCCCTTTTTCAGAGAGTTTCCCCTGTAACAATTCCAGTGCGGCATCCAGCAGCGTAACGATACTGACGTCCTTGAACACAGGCTTCAGCGGATGCAGGTAAGAGACCAGCGCATTCACCCAGCGTCCCAGGCGGTCTATGGTATCGACGATGGCCTGCTTGCCTTCTCTTAACTCGGCCTTGTCGTCAACGTCGTCCAATACCTGCGCCGCCGCCCTGATGCTGGCGAGAGGGTTTCGTATGTTATGCGCGACCACGGGTATCAGGCTGCCCAGGGCGGCCTGCCTCTCGTGCTCAACCAGGGCGTCACGGCTGGTTTTCAGTTCGCCGGCCATACGGTTAATCGAACCGGCAAGTTCCGCTACCTCGTTCACCCCCTGTTCGGGTATCTTGTGATTGAGACCGCCGCGGCTGATTTCCGTAGCGCCGGCCATGATCGTAGCCATGGGCGTCACGAAGCTGTTACGGATAACCCGGCTGGTAAATATTACAATCACCGCCGCCACCAGGAACACGATGGGGATAAGGACAGGCGCGTAGCTGGTCCAGAGTTCAATGGTCTGTTCCAGTTCCCGCAGTTGTTGTGTATATAACGCCTTCAGGTCCAGGTATTTCTCCTCGAATTCATTGAACATCGTTTCGGCATTACGAAAATCCAGAATTTCCACCCGCTCGCCCCTGCTCGAGGTGCCGGGGTTGTCAAAAATCTTGTAGATGTCTATCTGTATCCTGCGGTATGCCAGTTGTAACCCCTGTACTACCTCATCCTCATCCCGGGTCAGCGATGCACGCCGTAACTGGTTGAAATGCCTGCCGATGCGCCTTGAATATTCATAATATACTTCCAGTGCATCATCACCCGACCAGCGCGCGCTTGAGACTTCCTGCAATTGCCGGTATAACTCCCCGCGCAACTGCTCGCTCAAATAAATGGAATTATTGATCCGGACAGATTCCGTAGACGTTTTCTGCCAGAAATAAGCGGACAGCCCGCTGAGCAGGCCGGTCACGGCTACCAGGAACAGGAACGCGGCTTCATGCACCAGCAGCAGGTGACTGAGCGATCGTTGATGCGGGCGGTCCATGGGTTTGACAGTATACCCGATGTGGTTGATATGAACCAGTTGATTTCCTTGACCGAAACCTTAAGAATATGTGGGGTGTAAATTCGGGGACAGAATTAATTCTGTCCCCAGCAAGCTGAGTTACATGCCGTCGGGGTGTGCAGAGACCTGATCATGAGAGTTTGCTGTGTAAATTCGGGGACAGAATTAATTCTGTCCCCAGCAAGCTGAGTTACATGCTGTCGGGATGTGCAGAGATCTGATCATGAGAGTTTGGGGTGAAATACTTATCGACAATTCTTCTATTCGTCCTGTGCCAGGCTGCAGCGGCAGCGTCGTACACCATCGAGGTCAGCAAGTCCGAACGTATCCTGACAGTCAAACAGAATGAAAAAGTCATCAAGGAATACAATATTTCCCACGGCAGAGGCGGGACGGGCACCAAGATACGCTCAGGCGACAAGAAGACCCCGACCGGCACCTACCGCGCCGTCGATTTCAAAACCAACAGTAAATTTTATTTTTTCATCCAATTAAATTATCCTAACCCGGTTGACGCCTGGCGCGGCTACCGCAACGAGGTCATCTCCGCCAGCGAATTCAAACAGATTATCCTGGCATACAAGAGGAACAGCGTGCCGCCGCAGAACACCGGGCTGGGCGGTTATATCGGCATCCACGGAATCGGCTGGACCACTGACGAGAAACGCCGGATACACGAGGCGCACAACTGGACCGAGGGCTGTATTGCAGTCAGGAACGAAGAGATAAACGAACTGAAGAAATATATTGAGCTGGGCACCAAGGTGGTAATACGGGAGTAGGAGTCCTAGTACTCTTTCAACCTGATATTGCCATGTTCAGCGGGTCGGGAAGCGGTTGAGCGCAAGGCACGCCGCGCCGGGAATGGCGCGTCCTTGCCAAGCGGCGTAACGCCGCGGGCGACCGCTTCCCGGCCCGCCCGCA
>JAPOQU010000060.1 GCA_026710545.1 Gammaproteobacteria bacterium
AGCAGGCAGTTGCCGTAGCAGGCAGTTGCCGTAGCAGGCAGTTGCCGTAGCAGGCAGTTGCCGTAGCAGGCAGTTGCCGTAGCAGGCAGTTGCCGTAGCAGGCAGTTGCCGTAGCAGGCAGTTGCCTTAATCAACGAATGAGGGCAAGCCTGATGAGCGAACAAGAACAGACCGTTCCGGCTGAGGAACAAGCCAAGAGCGAAGCAGCAACCAGGATAGAGGATACCGAGGCGGAAGCCATCGTGGGCGGCACGAGCCAGTTTGAATACGCCAACCCGAACGATCCGAACAAGCCGGGGGCTGAGGCGCCTGAAGCTCCCAGCGCTGATAATATCCTTGACGGGGTCTAGAGCGTCGTTCGACCCGAAAGTAACGGCAGGCACAGGCCTGTTCCAGTTGCTTCGGTAGCGCTGACAGTGACAGGAATGAGAGCGCCGTGCGGGCCGGTTCGCACGGAGTTCGCTGAGTAAACCGGCGTTAATGCGGGTGGCGCAGTCCGCGCCGCGGTACCGCGCTTGTACGCTTTTGATTGATATTACCCCCATAGTGTTTGCGCGGCCTGTCCGTTGCTGTGACGCGCAGTCAGGTCCGCCGCGTAAACCACCTGCAAATCCCCTGAATGATTCATAAGCTCACCCCGTGATATTCGTTCATGGAGGAAACACATGAAAACAGGGCGGTTGAACGCCTCGGAGCGCATGAACATCTTGATCGCGTTCTCTATGTAACCACGCCCAAGGGCTGGCTGGCGCTGTGCGCCCTGGTGGTCATGCTTGCCGCGGTCGTTGCCTGGGCCGTGCTGGGGGAGGTCTCCACTTATGTAGAGGCCCGGGGCATCATCCTCAGCCGCGGCGGCGCCATCGTCGATGCAACGTCACCCGCCGACGCCAGGCTTTCCCGGATACTGCCCGGGGTTGGCGCTGCGGTAAGCGAAGGCGAGCCGGTGGCCGAGGTCTTCGATGCCGGGACGCTGGAACGCCATTCCGGCGCAATCGCCCTGGCTGAGGAATGGGCGCAGACGCTGAAAGCGCGCGAGGCGGAAGCGCGTGAAGAAAACGCGATCATAGCGCGCAACGTGGCCCGGCGCCGGGCGCGCCTGGAGGAGCTTGAACGCACCGGTCGAGAGTTGGTGGAAACTATTCACCAACGCCTGGAAGAGGACCGGGCTTTGCTGGCGCGCGGGGTGGCCAACCGGACTACGGTGGAAAACGGCGAGCAGGCCCTGGACCTTGCCCGGCGCAATTTGATTGACACCATGCGCCGCCGCGACGAGATGGAGGCCGGGGACTTGCGCCGCAAGTATGAGATCAACGCCCGCATTACCCAGGCGAAAACCGAACACATTGAAGCTGCGCGTCAGGTAAGTGAACTCGAGGCCTTGCTCGATACCTGGCGCATCCGCGCGCCGGTTTCAGGGCGGGTGACGGAAATCAAGGCGCAGGTCGGCGCCACGCTGGAACCGGGCGACCCCATACTCAGCATCGAAACAGGGGAAGAAGACATCGACATACTGTTTTATGCCGCTCCCGCAGACGGCAAGCGGATTAAAGCAGGCATGCCGGTCCTGGTGTCGCCGGCCACGGTAAAACGTGAAGAGTTCGGCTCCATGCTCGGCAAGGTGGAAAGCCGTTCTGAATTCCCGATGAGTCTTGAAGGCATGGTTGCCGCGCTGCGCAACGCCAGGCTCGCCGAAACCTTTTCGGGCGCCGGCCCCCCTTATCCCGGACGCGTCGCTCTCACGCCTGACCCCTCGACAACCAGCGGTTTTGCCTGGACCTCGCCCCGGGCTGCGGACCTGGAGGTTACGCCGGGCACCCTGGCCGAGATCGAAATAAAGGTATCCAGCCAGCCGCCGGTCTCGCTGCTCGCGCCGTGGCTCAAGGAGAAATTCGACTTTTGAACGCAACGCCTGAATTTCGTCCCAACCTGGGGCCCGGTCGCGGCGGCCGCAAGGCCGTGCCCACCATCCTGCAGATGGAAACCACGGAGTGCGGCGCGGCCTGCCTGGGCATGATCCTGGCCTATTACGGCCAATGGGTCCCGCTTGAGGCGCTGCGAGTGCGTTGCGGCGTTTCGCGTGACGGCGGCAACGCCGCCAATATGATGCGGGCGGCGCGGGAATTCGGCCTGGCCGCGCAAGGGTTCCGGAGCAAGCGGATACAATTGTTCGATGTCCCTTTCCCCATGGTGGTCTTCTGGAATTTCGATCATTTCGTGGTGCTGGAGGGAATCAAGGGAAACAAGGTCTATATCAACGACCCGGCCGAGGGGCCGCGCCGCCTCTCCCTGGCGGAATTTGATGACAGCTATACGGGTTTTTGCTTCAGTTTCGAACCGGGACCCGAGTTCCGCCGCGGCGGCGCCCGACCGAGTGTGGTGCGCGGACTCCTGTCCCGTTTCAGCCATGCATCAAACCCGCTCATTTTTGCCGCTATCGCGACCCTGGGGCTGGTTATTCCCGGCCTGGCCGTGCCGGCGCTGCTCAAGGTGTTTATCGATGAGGTCCTGGTGCGGCAGAACGACTCCTGGCTGGCGCCGCTGCTGCTTGGATTGGCCCTGGCCGCCGTCGTACAGGGCGGATTGACCTGGCTGCAGCGGAGCCTGCTCGCCAGGATGGAAACCAAGCTGTCCATCGTCGCGACAACGCATTTTTTCTGGCATGTCGTGACCTTGCCCATGTTGTTCTTCAGCCAGCGCTACGCCGGTGACATTGCCAGCCGGGTGGCGTCGAACGACGCGGTTGCGCGCCTGCTCTCCGGTGAACTCTCGATCAACGCGATCAACCTGCTGACCATGGCGATCTACGCGGCCGTGATGCTGTCTTTTGACGTGTCCCTGACGTTGATCGCGTTGTCCATGGTCGCTGCCAATTTACTCGTATTGCACCTTGCCTCGAACGCCCGTGAGAATGCCAACCGGCGCCTGTTGAGGGAGCAGGGAAAGGTCGCCGGCGCGTCCATAAACGGTATCCGTATCATCGAGACACTGAAGGCCAACGGCGCTGAAGGCGATTTTTTCGCGCGCTGGGCCGGCATCCACGTCAATGCCCTCACTGCCCAGCAGCGCCTCGGCCTGGTTACAACCCTTGCAAACACCGCCCCGCCGCTGCTTACCCTGCTTACCGTCATTGCCATTCTCGGCTTTGGCGGGCTGCGTATTCTCGAAGGCGCGCTGACTATCGGCGGTTTGATTGCTTTTCAAAGCCTGACTCTCAGCTTTTCGGCGCCGGTGGCCGGCCTGGTGCGCTTCGGCGCCAACCTGCAGCTGGTAAAAGGCGACATCGCCCGCCTTGACGACGTGCTTAACTATGAAGCCGACGCGCGCACCGTGCGCGGACTGTACCAACCCGAGCCGGAGCTGGCGGCGCCGGCGCCGCGCGGCTTCGTTGACCTGGACCGGGTCACGTTCGGGTATAACAGCGCAGACCGGCCACTGCTCGAGGACTTCAGCCTGTCTATCGCGCCGGGTCAGCGCGTGGCGCTGGTGGGCGGGTCCGGCAGCGGCAAATCAACTATCGCCAGGCTGATCTGTGGCTTGCTGACGCCCTGGTCGGGCAGCGTGCGCATAGACGGACAGGCGCTGGATGCCATCCCCCCGGCTCGGTTGGCCGAGTTGCTGGCGCACGTTGACCAGGAGATTATCCTGTTTGAAGCAAGCGTGCGGGATAACGTTACCCTGTGGGACCCGACCATAGAAGAACGCGATATTGTCCGGGCGTTGCGCGATGCCATGCTCCACGACGTGGTTGCCGCGCGCCCCCTTAAATACGACGCGCCGGTTGACGAAAACGGGCGGAATTTCAGCGGCGGGCAGCGCCAGCGCCTGGAACTGGCGCGCGCGCTGGTGCGCAATCCTGCGGCGCTGGTGCTGGATGAGGCGACCGCGGCGCTGGACCCCATCACCGAACTTGCAATAGACGACAGGCTGCGGCAACGCGGCTGCACCTGCGTGATCGTCGCCCACCGTCTCAGCGCCATCAGGGACGCGGACGAGATTATCGTGCTCGACCAGGGACGGATTGTCCAGCGCGGCGACCACCAGCGCCTGGTCATGGAAGACGGTCTTTATCGAACGCTGGTCATGTCGGATTGAGGCGATGCGCGACATTCCAATCATTGAACGCATTCGCGGCGTCCGCATTGAGACCGGGGCGCACCAGCCGTTCATCATGGACAACCCCGCGCGCGTCCACTTTGTGGAGCAGGGACACCTGGACGTATTCATCACCCGGCTTGACGCGAACGCGGCAATGGGGCGGCGCTATTTCGTCACCCGCCTGAGTGCGGGACAGGTGGCCTTTGGCGTTGAGCGAATTCAGACTCCGGCAAGCGCTTTCGGTTTTCTTGCCGTGCCGGGCCTGGACACGGTCATCATCACCGGGGAGCGTGAAGGCATAGCGTCAAAGAGTTTCGATATCCACGCGGTCAACTGGATCGACGAGTGGACCTCCCAATTGTCGGAATTCCTGGTGCGCGACACCCCGCCCCCCAGGGACGTCCTGGCGCTCGAAGCGGACCCCGACGTGCCATACGTTTCAGGTTCCGCGCTCACCGCGCAGCATAATGATATCACCTGGGTCAGCGCGGATACGCCTGTGCGTTTCCTGGGACGGGATGACATGGTTGTGGCTGCCGGAGACGAACTGCTGCCCGTCACCGAGCGCACCTGGTGTGAAACAGACGCCGATGCCAGGGTATCCGGGTTTTACACGCCGGCTGCGCTGGTCCAGGGGCGCCTCTGGCCCGGCCTGGATCGTTTCGGCGCGCGCGTGCTTGAGTTCGCCCTGGGCGCGGAGACCGCGGCCGTCGAGACTTTGCAAACGCAACGCCGCAACGTCCACGAAGCCCGGCACGCGTCCGTCGCCCGGGCGCTAAGGGGCTTCGGCAGTATTTTCGGCGGCAAGGATAACGATGCGCTTGGTGACGCGCGCGGCGAGACGCCGTTGCAAATGGCAACGGAACTGGTCGCCGCGTCCTGCGGCGCTACGCTGAAAATCCCGGCTCAGGCAGGGGATAGCGGCACGCCCATTGAGGCTGCCAAGGCGCTTGCGCGCCGTTCCGGGATAAAAACGCGGCGTATAGCGCTCGCGCCGGGTTGGTGGCGGCGGGATGGTCCTTCTTTCGTGGGGCTCACAACCGGGGAAGACGGCGGGGAAAAACCGCTTGGGATTCTTTCAGACCAGCGCGGCGTCTATCGCGCGCGGGATCCGGAAACAGGCGCCAGCTGGCCGGTAAACGGCAAAACTGCCCATAAAATAGCGACTGAGGGGCTGGCCTTGTACGCGCCGCTTCCGGAACGGGTCGAAGGCGTCAGGGCGGTATTCGGTTTCTCCATGCACAGGCTTTGGCGGGACTTCGGAGCCATCCTTGCCCTGGGCATCCTGGGGGGGCTCGTCGCCTTGTTGACTCCGGTTCTTACCGGCCAGGTACTGGCCGAATTTATCCCGCGCCGGGAGCTGCCGCTGTGGGGCGCGGCCCTGGGCGCGCTGCTCCTGGTTGCCTTCGGCAGCATGATCTTCGAGCTTGTGCGCGGACTGGCGATGTTGCGCATAGAGGGACGGATCAACGAACGCCTGCAGGCTGCGGTCTGGAGTCGGCTGGTCTCCTTGCCGACGCCGTTGTTTCGGGATTTCACCGCCGGCGACCTTGCCGACCGGGCCAATGGCATCAGCAGGATTCGCCAGGCGCTGACCGCCGCCGCGCTGCAGGCGGCGCTAAGCGGCATCTTCTCGCTGTTCAGCCTGGCGTTATTGTTCTACTACAGTTGGTTCATCGCGTTGTGCATCTGTGCCCTGCTGCTGCTGGTGATGGGGGCAACCTGTTTTTTCTCCCTGGGCCAGGTGCGCCACTATCGCAAGGTATTCCACGCTAACGGCGCCATCAACGGGTTTGTCTTCCAGCTGATCAGCGGTCTCGCCAAACTCCGGGTAGCCAATGCCGAAAGTTACGCACTCGCGCGCTGGGCGCAACATTTTGCCGAACAAAAGAAGGAGGCGCTTGCCGCGTTGCGCTGGGGCGCCGGCCAGCACGTCATCATCGGCATGTACACCCCCCTGGCCCTGCTGGTCGTATTCGGCCTGTTCCACTACGCCCTGGTGAGCGGAAATCGGCAACCCTTGCTCGGCCTTGCCGAATTTCTGTCTTTCAATGCCGCGCTCGGACAACTCACGGCCGCGGCGATCGGGCTGACCAGCGCCGCCACGACGGCAGCAGGCGTTATCCCCCTGTTCGAGCGCGTGCGTCCGATCCTCGACGCCCGTCCCGAGAATGCGGGAGGCAGCATTGACCCGGGCGATATCAAGGGCGAACTGGAGTTTGCCAACGTGACTTTCCGTTACGCGCCGGACGGACCTGCCGCGCTTGACGGCATGTCATTCTCTATCCGGCAAGGCGATTACGTGGCCTTTGTCGGCCCGTCCGGTTGCGGGAAATCAACGATATACCGCCTGCTGCTGGGCTTCGAACGACCCACTTCGGGGACGGTCTTCCTGGACGGACACGACCTCTCGAGCCTCGACCTGACCGAGGTGCGCAGACGCATGGGAGTCGTCCTGCAGAACGGCCAGGTCGTTGCCGGCAGCATTTTCGAGAACATCGCCGGCATGTCTCCATTGAGCCCCGCCGAGGCCTGGGCGGCCGCGCGCGCGGCCGCGCTGGAAGACGACATCCGGGCGATGCCTATGGGTATGCGCACCATGCTGCCCGAGGGCGGCGTCGGGCTGTCCACGGGCCAGAAGCAGCGCCTGCTGATCGCCCGGGCGCTGGCGCACAAACCACGCGTCCTGTTGTTCGACGAGGCCACCAGCGCACTCGACAATCAAGCCCAGTCCGTAGTCCAGGCATCGATCAAAAAGCTCGGTATTACCCGCGTGGTCATCGCCCACCGTCTCAGCTCGATCCGCGACGTCGACCGCATCTACGTGCTTGAAGCCGGGCGTATTGTCGAAAACGGCCGTCACGAAGACCTGATGGCGCGCGACGGCGCCTTTGCCGCATTATCCCGCCGCCAGCTGGTGTAAGGGCAGGAGCAAGCTGAGTTACGCGCTGTCGGGGTACGCGGAGATCTGATCATGATGGTTCGGAAAATACTTGTTCTGGAAATACTCCATCCATCTTCCTGACAATTCAATTCGGGAAAAAACTGTGGATAGGTACGCTGCCTGCGGCTATATTTGTTGAACGGGACTCATAACCGCCGGCATTCAAGGGGTCCGACCACCCTAACTATTTGTTTTTGTTGAATATATGCTCCGTGTGCTCCTGAAATTTCCGCTTAAACCCCCCTTTTTGCTATCAAAATGGAGACCGTAAGGTTTCCAAATTTGTTTAGCGGCGTGATTCTGCTGATTCACTGCGGGCTGGTACAGTGCCTGGTACCTCTCCCTTAAAGTCCTGTTTTGGTGGACAAAAAGTGTTGTTTAAGCCAGTTGAAAGACCATCTGTTGTGAAAGTATTCCCTTATTATCAGTAACTTCACTCAGTCAGGACTGGTCTGACCCCTCAAGCAGGTCTTTCCCGGAGGCGCGGCGGTTATTGCGCAAGCTGGCGTTTCATTACACCCTAAACACGCCAGTTGGCTGAACATGGTGGAGATTGAGATTGGCAACATGAACCGGCAATGTCTGGACCGTCGTGTTGACAGCATGGACTTGCTGGAATCGGGACGGGCTGCCTGGGAGACCCGACGCAACCGGGAGCAGGCCAGTATCAACTGGATGTTTGATGTCGACAAGGCCCGGACCAAACTGCACCGGGCCTATGACAAGTTAACCGGTCAGAATTAAATTGAAGTAACCTCTAAAAATGCCATCCTGGGCATTTTTAGAGACGGAAACGAAAAATGTCGATTTTCCGTTTCCTTCATTTTCAATCACTTACGTGATTAAAAATGGCAGCATATCCCTATGCTGCACGGGCGCCTCTAATTTTTTAGAGGCGCCCTTGAAAGAGTACTAGGCACATCCGGCACCCAGTTTCGTATCGACTACTTAAAACCCGACGGCGCCATCGGCTTCTACTGGCCTGATTGGGTAGTCGTTCAAAAAACTCGTGATGCCGATTCTGATCGACACTTCAGCGGTGGCTGTATAAATGACAACGAACCGCCGACAATGGGAGAGCGACGGGCACGTTGGGGGTATGGTTATCATGACCAAGTCGAAGTAAATCAGAAGAGTCAAATCAGGCGTCGTCAACAACCAGTGTTTGCTTAATTCAAGCTCATCCCCGCAGCCATGGACATGACATCTTCCAGGTATTTATCGTAGTAATACAGATCTGTTGCCTGGTAAAGCATCAGGTACAATACCTCACCTTTTACCGCGCCGGCAACGAAAGCACGCCGGGGAACGTCGCCGGCGATGAAATCAAAGCTGGACTGAAAGCCCGGGTTGCCGTCAATCATCAACGGCTTTAATCCGCTGCTCCCGGAAATCGTGGCCCCAAGTTCTTTCGCGATGGAGGATTCGACGATTTCCACTATCTCATTCGGCAACAAATCAGTAGTAAAAACCGGATACGGATTATCACGGCTTGATTTGAACAGGGGTTTCCCGTTTTTTATCGCCGGAAAAAATGTCACGGAATTCAGGATAACTCCGTCTGTTGTCCAGGTCGGGTAACCCCCCATACGATCCGCGGGAGGCGCTGCATTCCAGGGTTTGGTCGGAGACACCGCAATCTGTTGTACCTCAACAAGCCCGGGTTGAACCAATGTGTACTGGTTGCAGGCGCTCAACAGAAGAACGCCGGCAAGAATGAGCAGTCTGTTCATGTGTTATTGCCCCATTGTCAGGTAGTATTCAATCATTTCCCGGTCTTCCGCATCGGGAGATGCTTCAAGGTACAGCTTCAGGTTCGCCATGGCATCCTGCATACGTTTTTCCTTCAGCTGCAACAAGCCCAGGGAACGGTAGGTTTCAGGAAGAAAATAATCGGCCTGTAATGCCTGCTGGTAATGTTGGCGCGCCAGGTCGGTGTCGCCTGTTTCCTTTCTCTGTCTATATAACTCCCCTTTGTAAAAATGCACGACCCCGGGCACAACATTGTTATCGATTAAATTGTCGAGGATGAATTCGGTTTTCCCCGGCTGGTTTAACCTTAATTCATCATCAAGGAATGTTTTCCAGTAAGGTGTCATATGCTCCAGGAACCTATCGGTTGCTTTTTCTCCGTGGTCAGCCTTCTCTGACGTTAATATACGGGCATACGAGTCCAGGGTCGTTAACCGATCATTGGGGGACGGATGACTGGCAAAGAAAGGCGAGCCCTGAAGTTTGCCGTGTTTTGCCGCCTCCTCTTCATCAATGATGATTTTCCAGACCCTGGCCGATTCAAACGGGTCGTAGCCGGCTTCTGCCATCAACTGAATTCCAAATTGATCTGCTTCCCGTTCCGCGGCGCGGCTGTGTGCGTATCGGCTGGCAAGCAATACGAACTGCGCAATATTGCTGGCATCGGAATAGCCGGAATGTGCGGTGGTCATACCAGCAAAACCAAACCCCAATCCCAGCAGTAACGCTATATTGGACTTGGTCTTTGCATCCTTAAACCCGTCCAGACCATGTTGCCGTAAATAATGACCCAACTCATGACCCAATATGGCGGCAAGCTGTGCCTCGTTATGGACTCGCAGTAACAGACCGGACCAGACCGTCATCAATCCGTTCGGCATCATGGTAGCGTTAAAGAAGGGCGTTCGAGTGACAAACAGGCGTATGTCCTTGCAGTAATCAGGCGATAACCTGCAAACAATATTATGGAGATATCGATTAATTGCTTCATCGCGGATGCGTCGAGGCGAGTTCCTGATATCTGTTTCATACCGTTCAACCTGCATCCATATACCCGATTCAAGTCCGCCATCATCAGGCACATGACCCGGATGGATCGTCGCGTCCAACTGCTGGTAATCATTGGCAAACGCGCTTGCGCCGGCAACCAGCATGCAATACAGGACAATGTAGCTACGCAACATGCTCCGAGTCCCCGCTAACACGATGCTTACTGCGGCAAACCTTCCAGCAAAAGTGAGACTGTCTTTGCCGCGGGTTCTTCAGTACGCAAATCGCCAACTATACTGATTAAACGATTGAACCAGACAATATCACCGCTACGCAGGTCAACCAGGGATGCAAACCCCTGTTGTTCGCCACCTTGCATATAGACGCCGAGCGCTGCGGCGGCCAGTCTCGCCAGAACGCGGCCGGCGCTGCTGTAACTGTTCCTGACTCGTATAAACAGAGCGTAATCAGCATTGTATTTTTGTGCGAGCGTCGTTACCTCCGGCCCCAGGGTCCAATCGAGCGCGCCACTTTTTGTGGGCAACTTCATCCCCTCATATTGATGCTTTTGTATTGCCAGTCCCACGGCGCCGTGTAAACGCTCCAGTTCCACCAGGCGCTCGGCCAGGGGATCATTGCCATCGGGCTGTTCATAATGCAGCATCCTGGAACCGCGCGTCTGTTGTTCCGTCTCCAGTGCAGTCAATATGTGTTGTTTTGCATCCCTGGTCCAGTCGGCGCGGGGTTCCAGCATACCGCCCATGGTCAGGACGGATAACTCCACGTCCAACGGCATCAATACGATTTCTATTCCTTCATCCTGGGATTCCAGGGCCGATATGGTGGAAAAATCCTGGGTGGTAGTACAACCTGCGGCTAGCAGCAGCGATGCTGCCAATAACAGGATGATGCGCAAAGATCCGACAGGTTTGGAGATTCGATTCGACCGGTAAATTCCGGTTGTGGCTGGCATGACGTGACATCCCCTGAGTGGTTGTTAAGTCTTGTTGTGCAGCAAGTATATTGATCCGCCTGACAATTTACAATTACAGAAACATGGCGGCCGCAAGTTTGACCCTGTGCGTGAGGGACGAATTCCCATTTCGTAAATTGCTAATCCCCTTTACTCCCTACATACAAATCCGTAATCGTTCCCTCGAACATGTCGGCGGCGAAGGCGACGGTCTCGGACAGGGTGGGATGGGGGTGTATGGTCAGGCCGATGTCTTCCGCGGTGCAGTCCATCTCAATGGCCAGGGCTACTTCCGCGATCAGGTCGCCGGCATTGGAACCGGTGATGCCTGCGCCGATGACGCGCCGGGTCTGTTCATCGAACAACAGCTTGGTCAGCCCCTCGTTGCGACCCAGGCTCAGGGAACGCCCGCTGGCCGCCCAGGGGAACACGCCTTTGCCGTAGTTGAGACCCTGCTGTTTCGCCTCGGCTTCCGTAACACCCACCCAGGCGACTTCCGGGTCCGTGTAGGCCACGGACGGGATCACCCTGGCGTCGAACCAGCTTTTCATGCCGGCGGCGACTTCCGCGGCCACCCTGCCCTCGTGGGTGGCCTTATGAGCCAGCATGGGCGGGCCGGTCACGTCGCCGATGGCGAAGATATCGGCCACGTTGGTGCGTTGCTGTTTGTCCACGGGGATAAACCCCTGCTCATCGACGTTAACGCCGGCGTTGCCGGCGCCGGTCTGTGCGCCGTCAGGGCGCCGGCCTACCGCCACCAGGACCCGGTCGAAAGTATCTTCAGACGGCGCCCCGGGACCGGAAAACCCGACCGTCAAACCGTTTTCGGCCGGATTGATCCCGGTCACGCGGGTGCCCGGGAAAATATTTTCATACTGACCGGCAATGCGTTTCTGCAACGGTTTCACCAGGTCGGGGTCGGCGCCGGTCATCAGGTCGTCGAGCAGTTCGACCACGGTGACCCTGCTGCCCAGTTCGTGGTAAACAGTGGCCAATTCCAGGCCGATAATCCCACCGCCGATGACCAGTAACCTGCGCGGTATCTCCGGCAGGGCCAGGGCCGCTGTGGAATCCATCACACGGGGGTCAGCGGGGCAGCCGGGCAGGTTTACGGGCCGTGAACCCACGGCAATGATGGCCTTGTCAAATTCCACATCCTGCGTTCCGTCAGCGGTGTCCACGGCGATCCGGTCAGGCGAGGCAAACTGACCCGTACCCTGAACCAGCGTGACCTTTCTTTGTCTCGCCAGCCCTCTCAGCCCGCCGGTCAAGCGCGCGACGAGCTTCTCCTTCCAGCCCAGCAACCCGGTCCGGTTAATGTCCGGCTCGCCGAATTCGATCCCGTAAGCCGCGGCTTCCCTGGCGTCGCTGATGACCCTGGCCGCATGCAGCAGGGCCTTGGAGGGAATGCAGCCGACGTTCAGGCATACACCGCCCAGGGTGGGATAGCGTTCGATCAAAACGGTCTTCAGGCCCAGGTCGGCGGCGCGGAACGCCGCCGTATAGCCGCCCGGCCCGGAACCCAGTACCGCGACGTCCGCCCGTATCGTTGTTTTCTTTACTGACATATTATCGAATCCGCCGCATTTTATTCTCATCCGTCATTTTTTGCACAGTTTTTTGCGCAGCTTATCCACAACTAATACAATGGTAAGTCACAGCAACATCCACAAGGTATTGTAGTGTAAATACCACTTGACCACATAATGTAGTAGTGCAATAATCAGCTTTGCGTAACAAACTTCATCTCGTTTCCGGGTTCCTGACCAGGCCCGGAAGTGATAATACCAAAACTAGAACATTGTGCGGATACGGCTTATGCAAAGCGAAAAACCTGTCCTGGTGGAGTCCGTAGTTGATATTAACACCGATAATATTCACACGGATAATGAACTTGCCCGACAGAACGGCGACCAGCCGAATCGCGAATATACCGATGAATTAAACACCTACCAGCCCGGTGAATACAACGTCATTCGCCGCAACGGCAAAGTGACGGCCTTCAACGCATCCAAGATTAATGTCGCCATCACCAAGGCGTTCCTGGAAGTGGAAGGCGGTACGGCTGCCGCGTCGACCCGTGTGCACGAAAAAGTAGCGGTTCTCAGCGAGCAGGTAGTCAGCGCCCTGACGCGCCGCCTGCCCAGCGGCGGCACCGTACATATAGAGGATATCCAGGACCAGGTTGAACTGGCCTTGATGCGCGCCGGCGAGCAGAAGGTTGCCCGCGCCTACGTGCTCTACAGGGAAGACCGGGCACGGGCCCGCATTGAAAAAGAAAAGGGCGAAGAGGTTGAACAAACCGGGGCGGCGGGCGGCATCAACGTTAAAACCAGGGATGGCAGCTTGAAACAACTGGATATGGACCGTCTGGTCGCGGTCGTCGATGAGGCCTGTAACGGTCTGGAACACGTCGATGGCCGTCTTATTATCGATGACACGTTGCGCAACCTGTTCGACGGCGTCAACGAGGCAGACGTCAACCCGGCCCTGGTAATGAGCGCCCGGGCGCTGATAGAAAAAGAACCGAATTACTCTTACGTTGCCGCCCGCCTGTTGCTGGACGGTTTGCGCAGGGAAGCCCTGAGCTATGTCAACCAGAGCGATATGGAGGCAACCCAGGCGCAAATGGCGGAGCAATATCCGCTGTATTTCCACAAATACATCGAAACGGCCTCCGCCCTGGACCTGCTGGGCCATGAACTGGTGAAATATGACCTCGACCGCCTGGGCAAGGCGCTGAAACCTGAACGTGACCACTTGTTCACCTACCTCGGCCTGCAGACCCTGTACGACCGTTACTTCATCCATACCGACGAACAGGTTCGTATCGAATTACCGCAGGTTTTCTTCATGCGCGTGGCAATGGGCCTGGCCATTAACGAACTGGACCGGGAAACCAGGACGATTGAATTTTATGAACTGCTGTCTTCCTTCGACTTCATGAGTTCCACGCCCACCCTGTTCAATTCGGGGACATGCCGGCCGCAGCTTTCCAGTTGCTACCTGAGCACGGTGCCCGATAACCTGGACGGCATCTTCAGCGCGATCAAGGATGATGCCCTGTTGTCCAAATTTGCCGGCGGCCTGGGTAATGACTGGAGCCGGGTCCGCTCAATGGGCGCGCATATTAAAGGGACCAACGGAAAATCCCAGGGCGTCGTGCCCTTTCTCAAGGTCGCCAATGATACCGCCGTCGCAGTCAACCAGGGCGGGAAACGCAAGGGCGCCATGTGCGCTTACCTGGAAAGCTGGCATCTCGATATTGAGGAGTTTCTGGAACTGCGCAAAAACACCGGTGACGACCGGCGCCGTACCCATGACATGAATACCGCCAACTGGATCCCGGACCTGTTCATGCAACGGGTCAGTGAGGGCGGCGGCTGGACCCTGTTCTCGCCGGACGATACGACGGACCTGCATGACCTGTATGGGGAGGAGTTCAGCCAGCGCTACGTCGAATACGAACAAATGGCAGCCCGCGGCGAGCTTAAACTGCACAAGGCCATCAAGGCGGCGGACCTGTGGCGCAAGATGCTTTCCATGCTGTACGAAACCGGCCACCCCTGGCTCACGTTCAAGGACCCCTGCAACCTGCGTTCGCCGCAACAGCATACCGGCGTGGTGCATTCATCCAACCTGTGTACCGAGATAACGCTGAATACCTCCGACGATGAGATCGCGGTGTGCAATCTCGGTTCCGTCAACCTGGCGCAGCACGTGAACGAAAACGGACTTGACCAGGATAAGCTGGAACACACTATCAACGTCGCCATGCGTATGCTGGATAACGTAATCGACTACAACTACTACAGCGTGCCGCAGGCGCGCCGTTCCAACCTGAAACACCGCCCGGTAGGTATGGGCATCATGGGATTCCAGGATGCGTTGTATAAACTGCGCCTCCCCTACGCTTCCGGGGAAGCGATCGAGTTTGCCGACAACAGCATGGAGATGGTCAGTTACTACGCAATCAAGGCGTCAACCAACCTGGCTGAAGAACGCGGCACTTATACCAGTTTCAAGAGTTCACTCTGGAGCAAGGGAATCTTGCCGATCGATTCCATCGACATACTGGAAAAAAACCGCAACGGCTACCTGGACATGGACAAGGCCCATAAACTGGATTGGAACAGTTTACGCAAGCGCGTGAAAAAGACGGGCATGCGTAACTCCAACTGTATGGCCATTGCGCCCACCGCGACCATTTCCAACATCTGCGGGGTCAGCCAGTCCATTGAGCCGACCTACCAGAACCTGTTCGTCAAATCAAACCTGTCCGGTGAATTTACCGTGGTCAATCCTTACATGGTCAACGATCTCAAGGAACGCGGTCTCTGGGATGACGTCATGGTCAGCGACCTCAAATATTTTGACGGCAGCGTGCAGCAGGTCGACCGCATTCCCGATGATTTGAAAATGCTTTACTCGACCGCTTTTGAGATAGACCCGCGCTGGCTGGTGGAATGCGCATCCCGCCGGCAGAAATGGATCGACCAGGCACAGTCGCTCAACCTGTACATGTCCGAACCGGACGGCAAGAAAATGGACAACCTGTACAAGCTGGCCTGGATACGCGGGCTCAAGACAACCTATTACCTGCGCAGCCTGGGGGCAACACACGTAGAGAAGAGTACCCTGAGCGGCGGCCGGGAAACCAAGCTGGCAGCGGTTGAACGTACCGGCAACAGCCAGGCCGAACCCCCGGTATGTTCGCTGGATGACGCGGATTGCGAGTCATGCCAGTGACGGGGAATTAGGAATTAGGAATTGAAAAACTTGGTAACTGAATGGGGAATATTATGCTGACCAGTTGGGATGATCCTATTGCCGGTGTCAAGCAGACGAAATCTGAAGACAGCTTGCCGCCTCAATCGTTAGCGGGCAATGGCCTTGATGCGGTAGACGGCGCCAGGCCGCCCGCTTCGGACGCTTTCCCGGCGCCCGGGCCCGACCTGGGCGGCGTAACCGGCCTGGAAGAAGTTGAATTCGGCGCCGGCAGGATCAGTGTCGATGACAAACAGATGATCAACTGCCGCGCTGACCTGAACCAACTGGTGCCGTTCAAATACAAATGGGCCTGGCAAAAATACCTGGACGCATGCGCCAATCACTGGATGCCCCAGGAAATCAACATGACGGCAGACATCGCCCTGTGGAAAAACCCCGACGGCCTGACCGAAGATGAGCGCACCGTCATTAAACGGAACCTGGGATTCTTTGCCTCCGCGGATTCGCTGGTAGCCAACAACCTGGTGCTGGCAGTGTACCGGCACATAACCAATCCCGAGTGCCGCCAATACCTGCTGCGGCAGGCGTTTGAAGAGGCATTGCACACCCATGCCTACCAGTACTGCGTCGAATCCCTGGGGCTGGACCAGGCCGAGGTATTCAACATGTATCGCGAAGTCCCTTCCATACACGACAAGGCGACCTGGGCAATGCGCTTTACCCAAAGCCTCGGGGACCCGACCTTCCATACCGGCACGACGGCGGCTGATCAGCGCCTGCTGCGGGACCTGATTGCCTTTTATATCGTATTCGAAGGCATCTTTTTCTACGTGGGCTTCGTACAGGTCCTGTCCATGGGGCGGCGCAACAAGATGACGGGTTGCGCAGAGCAGTTCCAATACATCCTGCGGGATGAATCCATGCACATGAACTTCGGTATCGACGTAATCAACCAGATAAAAATTGAAAACCCCCGGTTGTGGACCCCGGAGTTTGAGCAGGAAATCATCGCCATGTTGCGTGAGGCGGTGGACCTGGAAATACGCTATGCCTGTGACACCATGCCGCGCGGCGTGCTGGGCCTGAACGCCAACATGTTTGAGGATTACCTGAAGTTCATCGCCAACCGGCGCTGTGCCCAGATCGGCCTGGGCGAGCAGTATCCCGGGGCGAGCAACCCTTTCCCCTGGATGAGCGAACTCATGGACCTGAAGAAAGAAAAGAACTTTTTTGAAACACGCGTCACCGAATACCAGACCGGTGGCGTATTGAGCTGGGACTGACGGTGGCTGGCCGGCAGGTAAACCAGTAAGACGATTTCAGCGGGAAGCCCAGCAGGAGCTCGGCTATTGCCTGGCGCCTCCAACCTCCTTCAGGCGCCAGGCTTTCTTAATTCACGGAGAATGGGGACGGGGCAATCCCGTCCCCTTTTTTTCATTGTGCCCATCCATGGGCACAACCCTGCGGGCGGCCTTCGGCCGTGCAATTCGGCTGTCCTGCCGAATTGTCAGCGTGCCCATCCATGGGCACAACCCTGCGGGCGGCGCCTTCGGCCGTGCAATTCGGCTGTCCTGCCGAATTGTCCTCACGCCCATCCCTGAGTATATTTCATACAATCCGGATTCCATGGGGTATCAAGCCGGAGACCAGGGCTTGTCGGATGACCTCCTGGTCATTGATACATACACAGGCAATTTCGCCCACGCTGGTCTGTTCCAGCATCCGTGGAAAATACGCATCCAGGTAACCCGCCGCGGCCAGGCGCTCAATATCCACCGTCCCGTTTGCGGCAGACTTGACCAGGATCAGCGCCTCCGCCCCGATCCGGTCCGCCAGCCACAGGGCAAGGCTGTCGGATGTCACCTGCCAGTTGCAGGGGATACCGGGCTGGCCTGCGAGCAGCTTGCCGGGCAGCCAGACGGGTACGGACGATATATCGGCAGCGTGACCTGGCGCTCCAGGATCCGTTACGGGATACAGGCGGGTGTTCATTCCGCATAATACGGCCGCGTACTGCTCCATAGCCTGTATAGCCAGGTGGTGAGCAGTCGCATCATCCATGGTCGTGCCTGTTTGCTCGGCCCTGACCTTGTCGGCAAACCGCCCGCCGCCGGGCACGATGATTATTTTTGAGCGTCCGTACTCGGCCAGCAATTCCAGCAAAGCGCGTAACCCGGGCGCCGTCTCCAGGCTGCCGCCTATCTTCACTACCCACATTCAGTAAGCCCTATACGAACATGCGCATTATGGCCTCGGCCTTTGTGAAACACTCCCTGTACTCGCTTTCCGGTACGGAATCCGCCACTATGCCCCCGCCTGCCCAGAAATAAATCCGGTCGTCCTTGTGTACCAGGGTACGTATCGCAATATTGGTATCCATGTTACCGTCAAAGCCGACATAGCCGATGGCGCCGCAATAAACAGTCCGGCGAAACGCCTCCAGCTCTTCAATGATCTGCATGGCTCGCAGTTTCGGAACGCCGGTTATGGAACCACCCGGAAAAGCGCCCCGCAGCAGGTCGAGCGCGTGTCTTTCCCGGTCGAGACGCCCGGTTACCGTACTCACCAGGTGATGGACGGTCGCAAAACTCTCCAGTGCAAATAACCTGGGGACCATAACACTGCCGGTTTCACAGTTCTTGCCGATATCATTTCTCAGCAAATCGACGATCATCAGGTTTTCAGCCCGGTCCTTATCGCTCTCCAGCAACTGTTCGGCCAGGGCCTTGTCTTCATAGGCATAAACAGAACGTCTTATGGTGCCCTTGATGGGTTTGGTCTCAACCTGTTCATTGGCCACTGAAATAAACCGCTCCGGCGAAGAACTCAAAATACAGCCCTCTGGCAGCCGGAAAAAACAGGCATACGGGGCCGGGTTCGACTGTCTCAACTGCCGGTAAATGCTCCATGAATCGCCGCTAACGGCAATGCTGAACCGTTGCGCCAGGTTCACCTGGTAGCAATCCCCATCCCGGATATAGCGCTGAATCCGTTTAAAGGCGGCGCTGTAATGGTCCTTGTCGGTGTGATTAAGCATGGGCGATTGTACCGAATGCTCCCCCGCCTGTTGTGGCTGGTCAGCGCTGAATAACGCCTGCAGGGCCTGCCACTCATGCGCGCCAAGCCGCGTCCCGTCCGCGGCGATCAACCAGGTCCGTCTTTTATGGTGATCAACGATAACCGCCCAGTCGTAAAGACCGATAGCCATATCGGGCATGTTGATGTCATCCCGGCACAGCGCCGGCAACTGTTCTATCCGGCGCCCCAGGTCGTAGGAAAAATATCCCAGAGCCCCACCGGAAAAAGGGAGGCCGGACAAATTGATACGGCGTTCGCCCAACTGCCGTTTGACCAGGGTAAACGGGTCCTCACCCGAGTATCGTATGGATTCCCCCTGCGTTATCATGGTCTCGTCGCCATGGGTGAGGAGGGTGCAGTACGGACGGGCGCTCATTATGTCATAGCGGCCGCTGTCGATGCGCGGGTACCCGCTGTCCAGGAATATACTCCACGGCTCAGCCGCGATTTGACTGAATAACAGTGTTGAGTCCCGGGAATAATCCAGTTCAACCAGACGCATTACGCATTATCCGGGTTAATGCCGCGACCGCCACTGCTGTAGAGCAATTGTCGGCAGTGCGCATGTTCCTGTCTGATCCCGGTAATAAATCCTCAAAATCCACCACCCCGCAATTATTCTTACGCGCCAGTTTTTTAATAATGAAACGCCCTGCTCCCGCGGCTACGATGTTTTTTCCAGCGGGATTCCCGGGCCTGTCTGCCACCTTGTTAAAGGCCCGGTCTATTTTTTCAAACTGTTTTTCCGCTATATGGTGCGCCACATCCAACCAGGGTTCCATGGCATCGCTTTTATCATAATCGGCCCCCAGCATCCTGGCCAGGCGTTTAATACTATGGTAGCGCGTTTTCCCGCTGCCGTCAGCGGCAGGCATCAGGTCGAAGTGTTCGTCCAGGTCTCCTGTAATACGATACACATCCGCCATATTGGCAAAATACTCCGCGGCTATGGATTGCCGGACACCTTTATAAGGCAGGTGCTCCAGCACAGCCATAACGGGCGTCCTGGTTATGCCCGTGTACACCAGTTCACCGGTTTGCAGACGCTCCTGGTCGGTGTAACCGAGACTGCAAACCTGTTGTTCATGGAATGGAATGATATCCGTCGTGGTGGTGCCAAGGTCGACCAGGACCCCCGAACCAAGGTGTTTTGCAACATACGTCGCAGTCGCATGCCAGTTGGCGGATGCAACATCGGTATGGCAGCCATACAGCCGCTCAGGCGCCATCAGCCCCTGGTTGCCTGCATACACGTAGACCGGGTTACGCCGGCCCAGGCGCGCCGACATGTAATCCACCAGTTGCATCACTCCATCCCGGCGCCCGGGAAAGCAGTCTGCCAGTTCGCCCGTCATGGTCAGCGCATGAACGCAGTTACCCGAAGGGAGAGAGTTCAGCGCCCGGGTGACGGGCGCTTCCAACCTGTCGATGCCTTCCCATAACGGCGTCGCATACTGGTCCAGGGTGCACAGTACGCCGTTATTATCGAGGCAGGCGACCTTTAAATGTGCCCCGCCGATATCCCAGCCTGTATAATTTTCTGCATGCATATCATACCTGTCATCGACCTTAAAGACGGTCTGGTAGTTGCGGCCAGGCAGGGCAAAAGACAACAGTACCGGCCCCTGGCTACCGCGCTGTGCCCGGATCCGGATATCCTGGCCGTCGTCCGGGCCTACCTGTCCGTATACCCGTTCAAAACATTTTATATCGCTGACCTCGATGCCATCGAAAACAACGGCAATAACCATGTCCTCATCACGCGCTTGCTGGAGACGTACCCCGGTATCAACTTATGGATAGACTCCGGCCTCGACCCGTTCATTTACGAAACCCCCGGGTTATTCCGGGACCGCACCAGCATCATCCTGGGGTCGGAAACAGGCATTAGCCCCGGTCAACTGGATAATTATACGCGCAAATCGGATTGTATCTTATCCCTGGATTATGCCGGCACGCGCTTTCTCGGCGACATGGGCTTACTGGAGCAACCTGCCCTGCTGCCGCAACGGGTAATCATCATGTCCCTGCAGCGCGTGGGCAGTGACGGCGGACCGGAGTTGGAACGCATCAGTTTCCTGATGGATAAACTGCGGGGTAAACAGGTTTATGCAGCGGGAGGCGTACGAAATGCAGACGACCTGCGCGTACTTGCTGCCAACGGGTTGCAAGGCGCATTGGTCGCTACGGCCCTGCACAACAAGACCATTACAAACGAACATCTGACACAGCCCTTCTGATATGGATTAGATGAAGAAACTACGAGGTCTGGACGGGCTTTCAGGACTATCATCCGCAGGGAAAGCGGATGGTAACAAATCGTCAGGATAGACGATTTGCAAACTACATCCGTGTAGTTTGCCCCTATGGGGCCAGCTACGCTGTCCAAATTCGTTCCGGACGAATTTGTGCACGGCGTTAGCCGCCTGAAAGGTTGTGCCCAGGGATGAGCACAATGAACGTACATGGACGTATTCACAGCGGGTCCTGAAAGCCCGTCCAGACCTCCCCCGAACCCTCACAGATATATATCTCTTGAGAAAGATCTAAAATAAAAAAAACCCCGGCTGGTGCCGGGGTTTTAGCTACGGCTGAACTGCTCTTACGAGTGAGCCTGGAACGGATGGTCCGCGTCACCACGCTTGCTCAGTACTTCAGAAGCCTTGGGTTCACGTGCAACAGCACGCTTGATTGACATCTTGGTGGCTTCGTAATTGTAATCCTGGATCTTGCCGTCATCTTCGGCAAGCCAGTGGATAAACACGCCAACGCAGATAAAAATATCATCAGCTTCATCCGCAGGGATAGTGCCATCTTCAACACAATCCATCACTGCCATGGACACCGCGCGTTGCGCCGGGCCGAACATCTGCACGGCTTGCTTTGCGCCTTTGATGGTTACCTTGTTGAACATAACCGTAGTAGGTTTACATGCCAGGTTTGGCGAAACCACTGCGAGCAGGGATGTAAAACCGTCTTTGTTATTGGTAAGAGCATTGCAGGCTGCCGTTTCAGCCGCACTGCCGCGGGGACCCATAATCAGGTCAATGTGGGCAACCTCATTGCCATCCCCCACCAATGCTTCACCAACGAGTACTCTATCAATTACGGCCATATCATTACCTCCTTCTTCTGTTTTAAAAATACTAGTAAGTTTTTCAAGAATTTTAAACATAATAAACCTCCATAAGGTCTATCAACCATACAACCCGCACCTGTATAACAACCGCCAGTTCAGCAGACACCCAACCGGTACAACAGCAGGCTGGCCACGGTCAGGTCCGCACAGGTGCCCGGATTTATTTCCGATTCTTTGAGTTCCCTGTCAAAGATCATCAATACATCTTCAGCATCGCCAGGATCATCATAGTCCCCAAATTGCGCCAGTACAGGAGTTGCTTTCTTCCTCACCTGCTCCGCTGTTTCCTTTCCATATTTTCTGCGGATATGAGAATCCGGGAAACTCGCCATATACATAAGATAACAGGCAACAACTGCCCATTCTACACTATTCCAGCGATTGTGATAGTTTTGCAGGCATTTTATCCCCGGATTAACGACTTCCCGGTAACCGTTTACGTATTGCAATGCAACCAGGTCGCGATCCTTTGCGGCATCCATGGCTGAGTATATATCTATGTCCGTTGCAGAGTTTACGTCATATTTGTCCACCTTGCCAAGACCACCCGGGTTGGCCAGGCGGATAGCCGTAAAAATGTCCCGTGCGTCCTGCCGTCCCAATGACTTCAACGCAGGCTTGATCGCGTCCCGAAAGTCCTCCGGGGTCTGCAGTTGTTCAAACACCCAAATGACAGGCGCAACAAGCAATATCATGCCGAGGTTGGTGTTGCAGTTTACTGCTGCTGACGTGGCTTCAATACTGGACAAAATCCTTTCGCCAAGTCCAAGCCGGTGGTTGCACAGGATGGGGGTCACAACTTCTGCGCTTTTGATGAAATCTGCGCATTCCATACCGTGGCCCGCGCCGTGCCGGCCTACGTTGCCGGGTTTTAACGCGTTGATATCGCAGATGAAGCAGTTATATACCAGGGCGTCCAAGAGTTTTTGTAGCGCATGGGGTCAGAGCAACGGGTCAGAGCTAGGGGTCAGGTCGTACAATGTACCCTTTGCCCGTGTACATTGTACGACCTGACCCCTAGCTCTGACCCCTTGCTCTGACCCCTTGTTCTTTAGCTGAATACGGTGGTGAACGACCTGTTCAGGGCCGGCAGGTTAATCTCGCCCGCCTGGAACGAATGCCCGGTCTTGAGAGAACTGACGGTAACCCGCGCCGGGCTGAACAACATGGGGTCAAGTTTGTAGAAATCATAGTTCGCGCCTTTGAATACCTCGGCAAACGGCCTGCCGTAGTCTTCCGATGTATTGCTGGGCAGGCACCGGGCCAGCTCTGCCGCATCTTCATCCCCGGCATTGACGAACAGGTGAACCTGCCCGCCGAACAATATCGCATCATTGGTGCGGCTCATGGCCGTAAGAAAGTCGGGCGCCGGTGGGCATAGGGGTACGGTCCCCATCCCGTCCACAATTTTTTCCAGTGGGAAATGCATTGTATGGGCCTTGTGCAACGCGGCCTCAAACACCCGGGCGACAATCTGCACTGCGCCCGCAAGGCTCGAGGTAGGCGTCAGGATAAGCGTGAGGTTTTCCGGCGTTACCCGGCACCGGGCGGCAATTTTATCGGCTATTTCAACCGGAGGAACTTTATCGACTTCCAGCACGATACAGGTTTTATCGGCTTTGTCCCGGTAGCCGATTTCATCAAACAACGGTTCCTTGCTGCCCAGGGCCCTGGCAGGGCCGGAACCCAACGCGTTGAAAGTGCCCTGATCGTTGCCGTGGGAAAGGCTCCAGCCGGCATACTGGCTGGCTAAACAGGCTATCACCGGGTGGCTGGTATGGACGTCTACGTGCCACGGCCAGTTGTCGTAGTCCCGCGATGCCCGCAATCTCGCCGTGGCAAGCCCGCCCAGGCAGATTTCGGCGATCTGTCTGCCGGCCTCAATAGTGCCGCTGCCATTGATGCCCGCGTCTATCAGTACGCTACCGTTTTCCGTGCGGCTGGTATTTAATCCAAGACCTCCCGCAAAGTTAACCAGTTGATTAACCCTGGGGGCTATCAGGCTATTGATGCTCAGGTTTGTTTCTTCTGTATCAATACTATTCATATCCCAACGCCACGGCTGCACAAAAGATCGATTTTATATCAACGGCGGTAGAATGTCCAAGTGTTTAGCCGCCAAACGGCACTAACCGGCGCCCGGCGAAAACAGGTTCGGAAGCTGTATTCAGCCCGGTATCCTTTTCCTGTCCGATGGTTCGCACCTGCTTATCCGGGCCTGCCTGTTCTCGGCGCCGGCAAGCCTGAGCGTGACCCGTGTATCCTGCCCGGCAACCTTGTCTACGGCCCGCATTGCCGAAAGTTTGTCCGGGAATACGGCAAACCCGGTCGGCCCCCAGGAGGTCTGGCCGATGCCGGTCGCCTTGTTCTCCTGTAACAATTCCAGCGTTCGCCTGACTTTGTCGCTTGCGAATATGCCGCCCTGGGCGGTACTGAAATATTCGCCGACGCATGCCTGAATCCTGCTGACGGATGCACCGAACTGCACGCAGTCATTTTCCATGATACTCGGAAGCATCTCCATCAATACCTGCTGGCAGATTTCCGCGCTGGCTTCACCCGGCATATCCGGCAATGAATTGAACGCCTCCAGTTCTTCTTTCCCGCTGATTCCCCTGCTCGTTTCATCCATCACCAGGACAAATTGCCATTCCTCGGGAAAGTCGCGGCGGAAGACCAATACGGGCGGTTTGTGCGCCCCGGATTTACCACTGTCGACTACGAAGCCGCCGTACCGGAACACTCCCAGCCCTACTCCGGAACGCCCGCCCCTGCCGGTCGCGGCCGCAAGTTCTTCAACACCGGTATTTATCCCGTACAGGCCGGTAATGGCAGCGCCTAACGCCAGCGCCATCTGCGTGCCTGAACCCAGGCCCTGGTGGCGCGGAATACACTCTTCGACTTCGACCCGGACCCCGGAATTTATACGGAAATAATCCAGCACAGTCTGTGCGGTCCGGGCGATATATTCATCATCAGCCCCGCGGACGTCCACCCGGTCGCTATGGATGACATTCAGCGCAGTGGAAAACCCTCTAATCCCGACACCGATGCTGCCGTAACGCCTTTGCGGTCCACCGTTCAAATTCATGAAGCCCAGGTGCAGGCGAGCCGACGCCGCGACGCTCACCGCATCGGCAGGACCGATAATGTTTTGTGTCATCTTCATAACCACGGCGCCATTCTAACCTTTTTGATATTTGGGGTCAGAGGATATTTGACGATTACCCGTTAAAATGGTATTACTATTCGCAGTCTGTGGATTATGGCGCCGGCATACATCCCGATACATTTCACTGATTCAGCTAGAATTTTTACGGAGTAGACATATGCCGGAAACCATGTTGTTGATCCCCGGGCGTTCCAGTAAACAGGGGACCTCTCTCAATAAGGGAAAACTCGGCGAAGAGTATCTCGACATCACGTCCACCGTTGAGATAGATGTGGACGAGATGACCCGGCTTGGATTCAACAGCGGCGATAAGCTGCGCCTGAAAAACCATATCGGCGAGGCTGTTGTTACCTGCGTTCCAAAAAAAGCCGGCCATTTGCCCGAAGGCATGATCTTCATTGCCTACGGACCCACCTCAAGCCGCTTGATGGAAAGCGACACCGCAGGCAGCGGCATGCCCCTGTCAAAACATATCTCTGTTGAGGTGGAAAAAATCAGTTAGAATACCGTGCCCGAAATGATGGGGAGAATTCATGAGTGAGAACATCAAAGTTGTAGAAAATGCCACCTGCACTTTCTGTGGTTGTGTCTGTGACGACATGATCCTTACAGTGGACCTGGACGAAAAGCGGATCACCAAGTCAAAAAACGCCTGCATACTCGGCAAAGCCTGGTTTGCGGAACACTATATCGAGGAAGACGCGCCGGCCGCCATGATAGATAACAAGCCGGTCTCCATTGAAGAAGCAGTGGAAGAAGCCGCCAGAACCCTGGTCAATGCCAGGTTCCCCATTACCTACGGCCTGAGCGACACGACCTGTGAGGCGCAGAGACAGGCCGTCGCCATCACCGACAGCATAAAGGGCAACATAGATACCACGACATCAGTTTGCCACGGGCCTTCCGGCATCGCCCTGCAGGGGGTCGGCGAGAGCACCATGACCCTGGGCGAGGTGAAAAATCGCGCCGACCTGGTCATTTACTGGGGCGGCAATCCCGCCGAGTCCCACCCGCGCCACTTTGGCCGTTACGCGGTTACCGCCAAGGGGATGTTCACGCCGCGGGGGAAAAAAGACCGGCACGTCGTCGTGGTCGATGTGCGCCGGACCCCAAGTGCGCCGGCGGCCAACCAGTTTATCCAGGTCAAACCGGGAAAAGATTTTGAAGTGCTGTGGGCCCTGCGCGCACTGGTCAAAAACCGCGCGATCGACCCCGATATCGAGGCAATCACCGGTGTCAGCCTTGAGACGCTGCAGGAACTGGTCGACAGGATGAAAAACTGCCGCTACGGCGTTTTGTTCTTCGGCATGGGCCTGACCATGACCCGCGGCAGACACTTTAATTCCGGCGCCCTGCTGGCGCTGGCAACGGACCTGAATGAGTACACTCACTTCGTCGCCAAACCGGTGCGCGGCCACGGCAACGTAACCGGGGCCGATAACGTCATGTCCTGGCAGACCGGCTATCCCTTCGGCGTCAATTTCAGCCGCGGTTTCCCCCGTTTCAACCCGGGCGAGTTCACCACCGTGGATTTGCTGGCCAAGCAGGACGTCGACGCCGCCCTGATCATTGCCACCGACCCGGCTTCCAATTTTCCCCAGGCGGCGATTGACCACCTGGCAAAAATTCCGGTGATATGCCTGGATACAAAGACAAGCCATACCAGCCAGCTGGCGCACGTCGCATTCCGTACCTCCACCTACGGCATCAACACTGAAGGCACCGTGTACCGGATGGATGACGTGCCTATCACCCTGCGCAAGGCCTTTGATTCACCTTTCCCGACCGATGAGGAAATCCTTACGGCAGTTAAAAAACGCGTGCGCGAACTGGTGCTGGCGAAAGGCCGGGCCAGGGGGGCAACCGGTGAGAGCAAAGCTGCAGCTCCTGTGCAGGCAATATGACGGAATGTATTCAACTTGCAGGGGGCAAGGTTCATGACCCGGCCAACGGTATCGACGGGGACATAAGGGACCTCTACCTGGAACAGGGGCGCATAGTAGAGACCCCTTCCTCCAAGCCCCGTAAGATTGACGTCAGCGGCATGGTGGTGATGCCCGGCGGCGTGGATATACACTGCCATATTGCCGGCCCCAAGGTGAACCTGGCGAGGAAGCTTCAACCCGAGGACCATCGCCGCGACCCGCACCCCGGTACGGAGCACACCCGCTCCGGCGCCGGCGGTACCGTGCCTTCCACGTTTGCAACGGGCTACCGCTATGCCACGCTGGGCTACACGACCGCCATGGAGGCGGCAGTGCCCCCTATCGGCGCCCGCCATGTCATTGAAGAGTTTCACGATACCCCGGTAATCGACAAGGGTTTTTACGTGCTGCTCGGGAACAACATCTTCCTGCAGCAGCTTATCAAGGCCGGACGCAAGGAAGAGTTCCGCCACGCGGTGGCCTGGTGGATCAACGCAACCAAGGCCTACACGGCAAAACTGGTAAACCCGGGCGGGGACGAGCCCTGGAAGGGCAAAAAGAATTCCAACGTCAAGAATATAGATGAAAAAAGCGATGCCATCGAAGTCTCGCCGCGCCAGGTCATCGAATCCTTCATCGAAACCGTCAATGACCTGGGCCTGCCGCACCCGCCCCATATTCACTGCAACAACCTGGGCCACAGCGGCAACTTCGAGACCACCCTGGAGACCATGAAGACGGCCGGGGACAAGCGCGTGCACCTTGCCCACATCCAGTTCCACAGTTACGCGGGCGAACCCGGCAAGAACCCCAAATCCGCATCCCGGCAGATCGCCGAATACGTCAATGAGCATCCGAACATAACCTGCGACGTCGGCCAGGTGATGTTCGGCAAGTCCACGATCATGACCGCGGACGCGCCGCTGGCCTATATGCTCAGAGGCTTCAAGAAAGCAAAATGGGTCAATGCCGATACGGAGTGCGAGAGCGGTTGCGGCATCGTCCCGTTCAGCTACCAGGAACACGTCTATGTTCATGCCCTGCAATGGGCCATCGGCCTGGAACTGTTCCTGTTGTCAAAAGACCCCTGGCGCATCGTGCTGTCCACCGATCACCCCAACGGCGGTTCATTCATGAGTTACCCGAAGCTGATCCGCCTGCTGATGGACCGGGAATTCCGCCGGGAAGAGATAAAGCGCGTCAACCAGAAAGCCATCAACGGCACGATACTGAATGAACTGGACCGGGAGTACACGCTCAACGAGATCGCCATCATCACCCGCGCCGGTCCGGCGCGGGCGCTGAACCTGAAGAACAAGGGGCACCTGGGACCCGGCGCCGATGCGGATATCACCATCTATGACGAGATGGACGATAAAGAGGCCATGTTCAACGCACCCCGTTACGTGGTCAAATCAGGCGAGGTGATCATCGAAGACCATGAGTTCCGCCAGGATTACTACGGCAAATTCCTGCACACGGAACCCGGCTACGATGAGTCGATCGTCTCTGAAGTGAGACCGTTTTTCGAGAACTATTATTCCATCGAGTTCGCCAATTATGCGGTCAATGACAGCTACCTGCACGACCATGAAGTGATCCCGACGGTGTGATAATGAAAATCAGGTCAACGGAAATTGTCGGCACATTCGCCGAGGCTTTCAAAATGTGGGGCGCGCGGGTCATTGTTACTGCAGCAACAAAGCAGTGGAGCCAGGCCGCGGCGCAGTCCATGACGGGCTTCGCCACCTCGGTCATCGGCTGCAAATGCGAAGCCGGCATCGAGGGCGCCCTGACGCCCGACCAGACCCCGGACCGCCGTCCCGGCGTGAGTATCCTGTTGTTTGCCATGGACAAGGCCTCGGTGGGAAAGCGCCTGCTGGAACGCATCGGCCAATGTATAATGACATGCCCCACTACGGCCTGTTTCAACGGCCTCAATGGTGACGAGACGGTCCAGGTCGGTTCACAGTTACGGTATTTCGGCGACGGTTTCCAGGGGAGCAAAAAACTGGCGGAACGGCGCTTCTGGCGTATTCCTGTCATGGATGGCGAATTTACCGTGGAAGAATCGTTTTCCGTACAGCCGGCGGTAGGCGGCGGCAACATTATAATACTGGGCACGAATGAGAAAAACACACTGGCTGCGGCAGGCGCGGCAACCCGCGCCATGGGATCGATAAAAGATATTATCCTGCCTTTCCCGAACGGTGTCGTGCGCAGCGGCAGCAAGGTGGGATCGCGCTACAAGGCCCTGCCTGCGTCCACCAACGACGCCTACTGTCCCACGCTGAAAGCGGTAACCGAAAGCAACCTCCCGGCAGACGTCAACTGCGCCCTGGAAATCGTGATCGACGGCCTGACGGAGCGCGCAGTCAGGGACGCCATGACCGCGGGCATACGGGCCGCGGCAAAACCCGGGATCAGGCAGATTACCGCGGGGAATTACGGCGGCAACCTTGGACAATACAAGATCGACCTGCATGAGCTGGACCTGACGGCGTAATGTTGATATGGCTAGGTTACTGAAACAAATTGCACAGCCCGGTGACACTCCGCCCGGGGACAGATTTAAATCTGCCCCCCATAAAATTCTGTCCCCTGTAGAATTCTGATATGGCTATTTTTCTGAAACAGATCGCAACGCCGGACGTGCCGATGGAGGCGGACAACATCACTCCTGCCCGGTTCGCCGGCCAGACTCCGGCAGGCGTGGAAAAACTGGCCGTCATGCACGGCAGCGAACCCCGCCGGATCGGTGACTTCTTCAGCGTGAGCGGCCAATTCGACGGAACCATCAACGTGGAGGGAGACCACCTTGGCCGGGTAAAACTCATCGGCGCCGGCATGTCCCGCGGGGTAATACAGGTAGACGGCGATGTCGGCGAACATCTCGGGGCCGCCATGAGCGGCGGTGAAATACGGGTTAACGGCAACGCCACCGACTGGGTGGGACCGGAGATGTCCGGGGGAAGAATTGAAATTCACGGCAACGCCGGCCACATGGTGGGAAGCGCCTACCGGGGCGCCGCCATGGGCATGACGGGCGGCGAGATCATCATTCACGGCAACGCGCGCAACGAGGCCGGCAACGCCATGCGCAACGGCGTGATTGCGATCGGCGGCAACAGCGGTGACTTCACCGGGGTCAACATGCTGTCCGGCAGTATTTTCGTACTCGGGGAACTCGGTATCCGCACCGGCGCGGGAATGAAGCGAGGCTCCATCGTCAGCATGAAAGAAGCCACGCTGCTGCCCACATTCAGCTATTCCTGTACATACCGGCCGGGCTACATGACGCTTTACCTGCTCCACCTGTCGCAAATATTTGCGGTTGCTGAAGAATACCTCGAGGGTTCGTACAAACGCTATTGCGGGGACAGTGTTGAGTTGAACCGGGGAGAAGTATTATTATATGCGGGATAGAACCGGATATTTGGGGTCAGAGCAAAGGGTCAGAGTAAAAATACAAGCAATCCGGCAAACGGAAGCAGCTTATATTCGAGTGTTTTTACTCTGACCCTTTGCTCTGACCCCAGAGAAGAGTTTATTTAGGAGAATATCATGACAACCATCGTAACCGACAACTGCAAAGACTGCCGCTATACCGACTGTGTCGCCGTATGCCCGGTGGAATGCTTCCACTATGACGACCAGATGCTGTACATCGACCCGGAGGTCTGCATCGACTGCAGCGCATGCCTGCCGGAATGCCCTGTCGAGGCTATCTACGAGGAAGATGACCTGCCCGAAGACAAGTTCGAGTGGATAGAGATCAACGCGGAAAAATCCAAGGAACTGCCGGTTATCACCGATACCATGGATCCGTTGCCCGGCGCGGACGAGAGAAAAGCCGCCCTGGGCTTCTAGTACTCTTTCCAGTTAATATTGACATGTTCAGGGGAACTCCGGCTTGGTCGGAGTTCCCCCGGTTCATCCCCGGACTGACCCGAACGGCGCGGCGTCGGGCGTTCGGGATACGTATCCATTCTTTCAACTACTGTATTTATCATGAGTCGATTAGGAACCCCGGACAACCCCTTGTACGTTGCCGTTGTCGGCAGCGGCCCCAGTGGATTCTACGCCGTTGACGCGCTGATCAAGGCGGGCGTCGAATTCAGGGTCAACATGTTTGAGCGCCTGCCGGTGCCGTACGGCCTGGTAAGAAGCGGTGTTGCGCCCGACCACCCGAAACTGAAACAGGCAATCAAGGTCTACGCCAGGCTCGCCGAAGCGGAGCAATTCAATTACATCGGCAACGTCACCGTAGGCGCCGATATCAGCGTGGATGAACTGAGGGCAACTCACCACGCCGTGATCCTGACCTGCGGGGCTGAAACGGACCGGCGTCTCGGCATACCCGGGGAAGACCTGCCCGGTAGCTACACGGCGACTGAATTTGTCGGCTGGTATAACGGCCACCCTGATTACCGCGACAGGGAATTTGACCTGTCCCATGAAACGGCCGTCATTATCGGCCAGGGAAACGTAGCCGCCGACGTGAGCCGGATCCTGGCCAAGACCGTTGACGAGTTGAAACACACGGATATCGCCGGACATGCCCTGGACGTACTGGCTGAGAGTAAAATCAGGAATATCTATGTCATCGGCCGGCGCGGTCCTGCCCAGGCCAAGTTCACCTCAAAGGAGTTGAAGGAATTCGGCGTGCTGGCCGATTGTGACCCGGTTATCGATGCGGATGAACTGGCGCTGAACCCGGCAAGTGAAGCCGAACTGGAAAACACCGGCAACAAAAAAATCTATGACCTGTTCTGCGGTTTGGCCGGACAGGAACCAGCCGGCCGGCGGCGTTGCATTTTCACCTTCCTGAAAAGCCCCAGGGAAATCATCGGGGAGGGCCGGGTCGAACGTTTGCTCATAGAAAAAAACACCTTGTCGGGAGAGCCGTTCCGCCAGTCGGCGAGGGGCAGCGGAGAAACATTTACTCTTGATACGGGAATCGTGTTTCGCAGCATCGGCTACCATGGCATACCCATGTCCGGAGTGCCGTTTGACGAATCACGCGGGGTTTTTTCGAATGAACAGGGCAGAGTCATTCAGGACGGCGCCGTGGAACACGGCTTGTACACGGCCGGATGGATAAAGCGCGGCCCAACCGGCATCATCGGCACCAATAAGGCGGACAGTGTGGAAACAGTACGCCTGTTGATGGAAGACCTTGACAGTCTGGACACCGGTGAAAACAGGAACGGCGTTGCGGGATGTTACGAAATCCTCGACCGGCGCAATATCCGTCATATCAACTTCGCCGACTGGAAAAAAATCGATGCGGCCGAGATAAATCGCGGCGAGCCTGCAGGCAAGCCCCGGGAGAAATATACCTACGTCAATGAAATGCTGGCCCTGCTGGACCGTGCATGAAACGGGATGGCATTGACTACTAATGTAACCTGCCCGTTTTGCAGTCTGTTATGCGATGACCTGTCGGTCCGTAGTGACCACGGGCAGCTTGATGTGTCTGCCAATGCCTGCCGGCTTGCCAGGCAGGGGTTTGCCTCTCCCCTGCCTCCTGCCGAAGCAAGGCTGAAAGGCATACCTGCTACTGACGGACAAGCTGTAAAGGCAGCCGCCAAACTTCTGCAAAAGTCAAACAAACCCCTGATCGCCGGCCTCGGCACAGACGTTGACGGCATTCGCGCAGCCCTGCAACTGGCGGAAAAGACCGGCGCCGCACTCCTGCACGCACAGGAGCGGTACGGCGCGCACAACCTGAACGCGCTGCAGGCCCGGGGCGGGATCATGACCACCCTGGCGGAGGTAAAAAACAGGGCGGACACGGTGGTCCTGGTCGGCAACAACGTTACCGGCGACTATCCCCGTTTTATGGAACGTTTCATCAATAACCCCCATTCACTGTTCACCAGCCAAAACAGGAAGCTGGCCTACCTGGGCAGACCCGGCAGGAGGGAACTGGATGAATGCGCCGGCCATGCTCCAGTGGTCATTTCCGGCCACGGCATCGAAATTGCCGACAACCTGGCCTTGTTGCGCGCCAGGCTCGCACAAGGCCGTCCGTCCGGCGGCAGCAGTACCCCGGCTGCAAAAACCCGCAAACTGGACCAGGTTGCAGGCATGATAAGAGACGCTGAATATGGCGTCCTGGTGTGGTCCCCTGCCGCCCTGCCGCAGGATCACGCCGACCTGGTAATAAGCTCAATACACGATCTGCTGCGCGACCTGAATACCAGGCAGCGTTGCGCCGGTTTGTCCCTGGGCGGCAGCAACGGCGGCGCATCCTTCCAGACTGTGGCGACCTGGCAGACCGGGTTCCCGGCAGGAATTGATTTCCGCAACGGGTGTCCGTCCGCGACGGGCGCGGACACGTCCGATGCGGACTGCCTGTTGTGGGTCTCGGCGTTTTCCGGCGAGCCACCCCCGGCGCTGGACGCGCCCACGATTATATTATCCGCTTCCCGCTCCGGAGCGGCAGATGCCGATGTCTATATCCCTGTCGGAATACCCGGCGTCGACCACCCCGGCAACCTGTTCAGGACCGACAGCATCGTCAACATGCCGTTGAAAAAAGTAAGGGATTCCGCGTTACCGGGCGCTGCCCGGGTTATCAGGGATATTATCTCTGAAACAGAAGGTAAGCCGGAATGATCAAGCTGGAAGGCGGCAGGGTTTATGACCCGGTAAACGGGCTAGACGGCAAACTCATGGACCTGTATATCGAGGACGGTAAGCTGGTCAAACCCGCAGCCGGGAAAAAAGTCCGGCGGGTAATCGGCCTGAACGGCAGCATCGTCATGGCAGGCGGAATTGACATCCATACCCATATCGGCGGGGGCAAGGTCAGCATCGCCAGGTTGTTGCTGGCGCAGGACCATGACGATAACCGGGTGGCGTCAAGCGCCCTGACCCGGTCAGGTTCCGGATCCATTGCGCCGTCCAGTTTCGTCACCGGCTACCGCTATGCGGAAATGGGCTATACCACCTGTTTCGAACCGGCGATGATGCCGGTTAATGCGCGCCAGTCACACCTGGAAATGGCGGACACCCCCATGCTTGACACGGGCGCTTACGCGCTGCTGGGCAACGATGACTTCCTGTTGCGCCTGCTGAATTCCGGGAAAGAACAACCCCTGGTCAATGATTACGTCGCCTGGACAATCCACGCGGCGCGCGCCATGGGCATCAAAGTGGTCAACCCGGGCGGGATCAGCGCATTCAAGTTCAACCAGAGGAAGCTGGACCTGGATGAAAAAAACAATTACTACGAAATAACCCCGCGCAATGTTCTGACCGCACTACTCGATGCACTGGAAGCCATCGGCGTTCCTCATCCCCTGCATGTCCACGGCTGCAACCTGGGGGTGCCGGGAAATTACCTGACAACGCTTGAGACCATTGCCGCTGCCGAGGGCAGGCCCCTGCACCTGACCCATGTACAATTTCACAGTTACGGCGCCGAGGGCGACAGGAAGTTCTCGTCCGCGGCGGCACAACTGGCCGAGGCGGTCAACCTGAACCGCAACGTGTCCATAGACGTCGGCCAGATCATGTTCGGCCAGACCGTCACCACATCCGCCGATTCCATGATGCAGCACAAGGGACACATTCACGCCCATCCAAAAAAATGGGTGTGCATGGATATAGAATGCGACGCCGGCTGCGGTGTGGTGCCGTTCCGCTACCGGGACAGAAATTTTGTCAACGCCCTGCAATGGTGTATCGGCCTGGAAATATTTTTGCTCGTGAAGGATCCGTGGCGTATTTTCCTGACCACCGACCATCCCAACGGGGCGCCGTTCACTTCCTATCCGCACCTGATCAGGTTGCTCATGGACAAGGGCTTCCGCAACGACATGCTGACCACGATCAACAAGGACGCGGCAGACGCAAGTATCCTGTCTACCCTGGACAGGGAATATTCATTATACGAAATCGCAATTATCACCCGGGCAGCCCCTGCCAGGAGCCTGGGATTGAGAAACCACGGCCACCTGGGCACCGGGGCAACTGCGGATATCACCGTCTATAAACCGGATGACGACGCCGAGGCCATGTTCGCCACGCCGGAGTACGTGTTCAAGCGCGGCGAACTCTGTGTCCGGAACGGCAAAGTCTGCGCCATCCCTGCCACGTCCACCCACGTGGTCGAACCGGAATACGACCCCGGCATAGAAAAACCGCTGAAAAGCTACTTTGACAGGTACATGACCATGAGCCTGGAAAATTTCAAGCTCAGCCGGGAAGAACTCGAGTCATACAACCAGCATTCACTGCTTGTGCATGACTGCAAACAGGATTTATCCGCAGATGACGCAGATTAACGCAGATGTATTCAGGTATGATTCGTGCCTGTCTCCGGTTACCATTCCCACACAGACGGGAATCCAGTAGATAAGCACTTTCTTGTCATAATGAGTTTTTTGCCTACTTTATATCTGCATTTACCAGGACAGCCCGAAAGACATGAAATCATTAAATAATCTGCGTCATCTGCGGATTTATTCAATCTTTTAACTATGAAGATCAACGGCGTAACCATCGATGATACGTTTGCGGAAGCCTTCCCCATGAAGGCGACCCGGCTGATCATTACCGCCATGACGCTGAAATATGCGTATATCGCGGCCAACTCCCTGACCGGGTTTGCTTCCTCCGTGATTGCCTGCGGTTGTGAGGCGGATATCGAACGGGAACTGAAGCCCGAGGAAACCCCGGACGGCAGGCCCGGGGTCGCGATCATCATGTTTGCCATGTCCAAAGCGCAGTTGGCCGACCAGCTTACCAGGCGGGTCGGGCAATCGGTGATGACCACGGCCACCAGCGCATGCTTTGCCGGGACCCACAGCGATACCATGCTGCCCCTGGGTAAAAGCCTGAGATATTTCGGTGACGGCCACCAGATCTCGAAAATCCTGGACGGTATCCGTTACTGGCGCATCCCGGTCATGCACGGTGAATTCCTCTGTGAAGAAACCACGGGCGTCGTCCCTGCTATCGGCGGCGGTAATTTCATGGTTATGGCCAAAACTTCCCGCCACGGCCTGAACGCCTGCGAAAAAGCGGTGAAGGCCATACGGGCGGTAGACGGCGCGGTCACCACCTTCCCGGGCGGCATAGTCGGGTCCGGTTCCAAGGTAGGGTCGAAATATTCATTTCTCCCGGCATCGACAAACGAAGTATTCTGCCCCACGCTGAAAACCCGCGTGAACAGCACGCTGACTGAAGAGGTCGGTTCCGTCCTGGAAATCGTTATTGACGGCCTGAACGAGGAGGCGATCCGCAAAGCCATGCGCGCCGGTATCGAGGCGGTCTGTATAAACGGGCCTGAGAAGGGTATCTTCCGCATCAGCGCGGGAAACTACGGCGGGAAACTGGGCCCTCACCATTTCCATCTCCGGGAGATCCTTAAATGAAAAACACCGAGATGGGAACACGAGATGGGGACAGATTTAAATCTGTCCCCGATAGTGCGCCGATAGCGCCGATTACACTCTGAAATGAAACCCTTGATCTTCACCCTGAAGAAAAAACTCCAGCGGCGGCTGGATTTGTCCGCGCTGACGCCGGACAGGTTGGCGGCCGCGCAGGAGCCTGCCGAAATCGAACTGGAGTATGGCGCCAGCCCGGTCAGGGCAGGAGAGATGTTTTCAATCAGCGGCGAAGATGCCGGGCATATCGAATTACGCCGCACGACAGCACTGGTTACCCGCATAGGCGCACACATGACGCAGGGTCAAATCAGCGTCAAGGCCCACGGGGGCAGTTACCTGGGTTACCGGATGAGGGGCGGCACCATCAGGGTCAACGGTGACTGCGGCGACTGGCTTGGCTGTGATATGGACTGGGGCCGGATCGATGTCGAAGGTGATGCCGGCGATTATATCGGCGCGGGAACGCGCACCGGCATGTACGGAATGCGCGACGGCCTGATTACCGTATGGGGTAATGCCGGTAACCGGATCGGTGAGAAAATGCGGCGCGGGATGATCATGATCGGCGCTGACGCCGGGGATTTCAGCGGCGCCTGCATGGTTGCCGGCACCATTTTAATCCTGGGCAAATCCGGCAAACTCCCCGGTTACGGGATGAAACGCGGGACCATCATACTGGGCAGGCGGCCGGACCGGATTGGCGCCACCCTGGCCAACTGCGGCGTCCTGAAAATGGAGTACCTGCGCCTGTTTTTCAAGCAGTTATCCAGGATGGGAAGCCGTTACCGGTTTTTCCGTAATTTCGGCCCGGAAGTGCGTATGTATACCGGCGACACAGCGAACAACGGCAAAGGGGAAATCATGGTCCTGCTCAACGCTGCCAGGTGAACACCACGTTAATAATCAGTTAGCGAACTCTGCGCTTTGCAGGGTCAGTATCTCTTCGATCAGCGGTTCCTTGTCAGGTGAACTGCCAGGGATGACGGTCTTGATCTGGAACAGTGTTCCCGGTACCTCCTCAGACAGTATGAACTCGTATAGCTTGGGAGCAAACTCGGCGAATTGCCTGCGTCTCGGGTCTTTCAGATAGGGGGCAATGGAAATCTTCTCTCCCGTCATTTGCGCACCGTTATATTCAAATGTAACAGGCTCTATTTTCGCTTCCTCGGCAAATGCCGACTTGATCCGCCTCTGGAAATAGCGCCAACTGCCATTGGTGAGGCGGTTCATCTCGTAGACATCGCCCTGCATGAAGACTACCAGGACCGGGTTGCCGGTAATGCCCACCAGGTTATCCCGGCTGGCATTTTGTTGCCTGTCCGCGGTGAAAAATTCCAGGTCGGCATCCTTGCTCCCGTCCTCGTTGACCTGGGTGATATCCAGGTACACGGAGTCACTGAAACCCTCTTCAAAGCTGCCGCGTTTGACGAAATCATAATAAAGCCGTCCCGGGCTGTTGATGTTCTGCAGGTGATTGTCCAGCCAGAGTTTCACTTCCGCCTCGCCGAACTCATAGGAATCCGGGTCGACGACTGCAGGGTCACCCATCCTGCCGATGACAGCCCCCTTCACTTCCACGCCGCCATCGGTGTCCTCGGCAAAAGCCGCCGGAGCAGACAATAACAACAGAACGCACAGAGTTATCCGCAGATTACGCAGATTAACGCAGATGCATTTACGTGTTTTCTTTTCTTCAGGACGTATTCCCAAGCCTGTAAACATAATTTTATTTTTCAGATTTTTTGTTGTGTAAGCAGATGTTACCCAAGCTGCGCTATTTCGGTGACATACACATAGCAACATCCATATTATCTGCGCTCATCTGCGTCATCTGCGGATGACTTCTGAGACCTCTGTGGCAAATCAATCGTCGTCATCATCCCGCCTTGGGGATTTTTTCAGCGGCAGCAACGGCACGCCGTAGTCCTCCAGGATGGCATTGATTTCCGCCTGGTTCTCGGCGATCAATTGATTTACCTGGTCCTTCCACTCCTTTTCCCCGTACCTGACCGCCATTGCCACACTGAATTCAAACTTTACCGGGGGAGGTGAAAAATCATCACTTAACGGCAGGACTATAAGGTTCTCAGCGCCTTCCAGGGTCTTGACATACCATCCTATGGTAGGACCCCAGACTATCGCCGCATCAATAGTACCGGCAATCAAATCCTTGGTCAGGGTCAGGCCAGGGTGTACCTCGGGGTCGCCGGTCTGGCTCTGGTACGGCTTTATATTCCCCATCAGGCCGTGTTTGAATACCCAGAACTGGTCCGGGCCGCGGTCGGTGACGCCGAATCTTACTTTCAAACCGTTTTCGATCAATTCGAACAGCATTTCCGGTGAGGTGACATCATCCATCCCCCGGCCATCGGCCAACACCAGGGCATGGGTGCTGGTGTAATAAGGATCTGTCGGCGCAGCCAGTTCGAAACGTTCCGAAACGTTCATGACCAGGTCGCACTTGAAGCCGAGTCCCGACTCGGATTCCGCCTTGAGAGTATTGCGGATAAACCCTATCCTTGTCGGAAAAAATTCATACTGCACTCCTTCCAGGCCCAGTTTCTCCGCGAACAGCTCGGCTATCTTGTTCTCAAAGCCCTGCTCCTTGCGATTGGAAAACGGCAGCAGATACGGATCAGCGCATACTTTCAACACGGTTCTCTCCCCGGCATCAGCCAGTACGGACGGCGCGCCGGGGATCAGCAACAACAGGCATGCCAGACAAATCCGCCATGAGCGGATTTGGGCGTTCGAAGAACGCCCAAAGGGTGTGCGCCAGGGAAGGCGCACATCAATATATTTTTTCATCGTCATCAACCTGCTTTCTTCGCGGCCCGTTGCACTTTGAGGATTTTGCCGATAAGCCGCCGCCAGCCGCCCGTAAGGTTGGCTCTCGCATTCTCCATGGCAGTATCAATGTTGACCGGCTCGCCTACTACGATGACACCCACCATGCCGAACCCGATATGGGGAATGCACACAAAGGGATACACACCCTCTATGTCCAGTTGCAGGGTAAAATCGTTGCCCATTTTACTTTTCCAGCCTTCGGCGCCTTCGGGAAGCATTCCCTCGAACACCTGGCCGTCGGGAAGCGGCACTTGATTAATCGATACGGCGTCATGGGACGTCATATTGACGAACCTCACGTTATCGCCCGGCTTTACGTAAATCACGTCCGGATTGAATATACGCGCCTCAGCATTAATGATGTGCATCTGCTGGGCAGATATCTCAATGGAGCCCATTACAAACATACTGATCAGGGCCAACAGGATTTTCTTAATGTGCATGTTTCCACACTCCCCTTTTAATTTAATTTTGTTGGATTGTAGCATGAGAGGCCACAGAGGGCACAGAGCTTATAAGGACATCCAGTGCTGTTACAGGCTATGTCCTGAACCATTCATCCCTGTTTTTCTCTGTGTTCTCTGTGTCCTCTGTGGTTGATATCAACCAACTGTTCTTATGATTAATTATTCGTTTACAAGTTCAATAAAAAAATCCCCGGTATCACAGATACCGGGGATCATGGTTACAAACTTGTGTAAAGTTTGTCGGTCTACGGCAGGCTGAACACCATCAACACGCCACTGTTACGTGTTGAATTCCACAGTGCGCGATAGCCGCCTACAGCACCCAACGCTGCATCGCCGGACATGTCACGCAGAACCGGGATAGCCACAACAGCGCCAGCCCATCCGCCGATGCCGGAAAGCACACCAACGTATTGCTTGCCCTTGTGGGACCAGGTGTTGAAGTTGCCGATGATGCCGGACGGGGTCTTGAATTGCCACAGCAGTTTGCCGCTGCTGGCATCAATCGCCTTCGCATAGCCTTCAAGCGTTCCGTAGAAGACAACGTCACCATTGGTTGCAAGTGCGCCGCTCCATACCGACCACCGCTCAGGAATAGACCATACGATCTTGCCTGCGCTGGCATCCCAGGCAATGAAGTTGCCCATGTTGGTCGTGCCGTTACCCATTACCTGCCCGGCCGGATACATCGTCAGGTTGGCATTTACATACCAGCTGCCGGCTGCCTGTTCGTAGGTAACACCACCAGCGTCGTAGCTGACCGGTTCATAGGTCATGCAGACGTGGTTGGTAGGTACATAGAACAGGTTGGTTTTCGGGGAGTACGCAGCAGGTTGCTGGTCCTTGGTGCCCAATGCAGCAGGGCAGACGTCCTTGGAAACGACGTCCTGACCGTTGTAGTGAGTACTGTACTCATTTACAACCTGGGGATAACCCGTCTTCATATCTACATGGGTTGCCCAGTTAACGGCCGGGTCATACTTCTCAGCTACCAGCAGTTCGCCGGTCTTGCGGTTCATGGTGTAACCGAAACCGTTACGGTCGAAGTGAACCAGGGCAGGTACAGACTCGCCATTCACTTCCAGTTCCGCCAGGATCATCTCGTTGATACCGTCATAGTCCCACTCATCGTGGGGCGTCATCTGGTAAACCCAACGAGCCACACCGGTGTCGATATCACGGGCAAAAATGGACATGGACCACCTGTTATCGCCAGGACGAACAACCGGGTTCCAGGTACCGGGGTTGCCGTTACCGTAGTAAACCAGGTTCTCATCGAAGTCGGCAGGCCACCAGCCCCATACGGAACCGCCGCCTATCTTCCACTGGTCGGAAGTCTCTGCACACATACGCTCTTCCGCGGAATTGGCGCGCAGGGCGTTTTCGCCCCATGAGCTCTTGCCGGTGCTTACTTCGGCATCGAACGCACACCAGGTCTTCAGGGAAGAATCCGCACCAACCGGCTCGCCCATGGACGTGGTATTCTCATCAAACAGAATATCCGCGTCGGGACCCATGCTGAACGCACGCCAGGCCAGGCTGCCGTCGCTTGCATTAAAAGCAGCAAACCAGCAACGTACGCCAAACTCTGCGCCTGAACATCCGGTAAGGACCTTGTCCTTAATCGGATGGGGGGCGTTCGTGTTGGTCATGCCATTTGCCGGGCCGTAGGGGCCGCCAAGGTCAGCAGAGATATCGGCGCCGTTCTTGGTCTGCCAGATAATGCTGCCGTCTGCCGGGTTCAAGGCATACAGGGTTGTGTCAGCCGCTTGCAGGTAAATCTGTCCCATGCTGTAACCCAGTCCGCGGTTTACGATATCGCAACACATCTTCGGAACAGTTTCTGCTTCGTCCTGCGGCGGCACGAAGTCCCAGGTGATTTCCAGAGTCTCAAGATCTATGGCAAAAACATCATTCGGGAATGATGCGTGAATGTACAGATGGTCTGAATTCAGACCTGTCTCACTTGCCGGCAGAACCAGAGGACCTCCCTCATGACCTTGCAGGCGTCCCGTTGAGAACGTCCACGCAGCCACCAGATCACCGGCGTTATTGTTGTTAATCTGATCAAGCTCAGAATAACGCCAGTTATTATAATTGCCGCCCGGAAACACCCAGTAGTTTGCGTCATTCATCAACTCCCTAAGCGCATCGTTAGCGTAAGTCGGGAATGACATAAACAGGGCAAGAGAGACAATTATCCATCTACTGAAGGAAAATTTACTCATGACCTCCTCCTCTTTTTGTTAATTAACAATTTTGATCTCGATTTTATTGACCTCCCCGCTATCTCGAGATCATGAAAGATAGCTGAGAGTTAAACTATCAGAGTGAAAACCCTGCGTCAAACTTTATTATATCCTGTATGTTATTTTTTTATCCCGTTATTATTCAACGAATATTACCACAATAACAAATCAACTCCAACTATAGGAAATTTTCACCCAATTAGCAAGTTTTTTGCATAGCAACCACATATTTCACCCTAATTGGAGAAGAAGTCAAGCATATATTCGGGATACGGCCCCTGATCCGCGCAAAACTTGGAAATATCAATATCAATATTATATAATTATTGGCCGGAACGGCTTGACAAGCCTGAAACAAGACTATAGGGGAACGTATGTTAAACAACACCATGAACACCATGAAGACTCTTAACATAATTATTGCCGGGATATTCATCACCATGTCGGCAGTGTACGCGGACACCATGCCGCCTGACTGGCGGCAGAAGCTATCGGACCAGGCCTGGGAGGAAAACTCGCGCCATGCCGCGTTCCAGGACCGGGAAATCATTGAAGACACTGAGCAGAGTGTCCTGGAAATAAGAGTGCCGTACGCGGCGGAAGATGCAACGCTCGCCCCCGTTACCATACATACCAAAATTCCCCAGGCCGATGAACTGTATATACAACGGATACATGTCTTCATCGACAAGAACCCGGTCCCGCTGGTAGGCATATTTGATTTCACACCCGCCAGCGGCAAGGCCGACCTGGCCATGCGCGTCAGGATAAACGATCATACCTTTGTGCGCGCTATCGCCGAACTGAATAGCGGCGAGCTTTACATGGTCAAGAGTTTCACCCGGGCCAGGGGAGCGTGTTCCGCTCCGCCACCCAAGAGCATCGGTGATTCCATTGCCAACATGGGCCAGATGAACATGAGATTGATCGGCGATGTTGAATACAGCAAGCCGAATTTAATGCAACTCAGGATAAAACACCCGAACATAACCGGGTTGCAACCGATGCGGATAGGTTCCCACGTCCACCCCCCCGCTCATTTCGTCAACACGCTGAACGTCGATTACAACGGGACCCTGGTTATGAAAGCGATATTGACCTTTGCCATCAGCATGGACCCCAGCCTGCGTTTCTTCTTCGTTCCGGATAACGAGGGAGTATTGACGATACAGGCTACGGATACCAAGAATGCTTCGTGGTCTTCGGAATTTGCCGTGAATAGCGAGCTTGCCCTGAGTTCCCTGTAACCCGGAAAAACCCTGACAGGTCCGTACCGGGCTTGTCAGGGGCTACTCAGTCTCTCTCGGTACGCTCGGCACCTTCCTGACCTGGGGACACGAGGACGCCGCTTTTTTCCTGGCGTCTTGCAACTGCTTCAGGTTTTCCCTGCTTATTTCATCGTCACGAAACAGGCCGCCGCGTTTGCCGGGCATCGAATTGTAGCGCTCCTGCAGGCTGGCTTCCTCGAACACCTCGAAGCTCAGTTCAGTTTCGAGCACGTCCTGCCGGCAGGCGCAGGTCAGCAGGTTTTCTTCGCTCTGTTCACCCAGTCCGGCCATGCAACCGACGACCATCCTGACGGTTTCGACTGTGGGGAAGCCGGCAGCCGCGGCGAATGAAGGGACCAGCAGGGCCAGTATGGTTACAGCTTTCAACATTATTATTTCTCCTTATTTAAAACCGGTACCCCAGCCGTACGCCGTAGGTGCGCGGGGGTTGGTACATATGGGTACAGCCCAGCCCGGGGAAGGGTGTTCCCGCCACACCATTGACCATCTGCTGGCATCCTGATGCGGTCTGGATGTCCTCGTTCTCTATGTTATGCACGAAACCCTCCAGGAACAGACCGGTCTTGTTGGATTCCCAGTGCAGGCTTGCATTGGTGCGGGTATAGGAATCCTGCTGGTCTACGGACTGGTTATGGGGCCGTGTTATGTAGTCTGATTTGAACGAAAACTGGACCATGGGATGTAAAATTCCATTCATCACTTCCAGTTCGACGGGTACCCAGGTTACGCCGATATTCCAGTCCGGCGCATTGACCATTTCACCGCCGCCCAGGTCCAGGTTGTCCTGGCCGGCCGTCAACGGGTCGTCCAGGCCGACAAACTCATCGAATTCCGCATCCAGCCAGCCGATGTTAACATTGATGCGTCCGCCGTGATCGCCATACAGGAACGATGTCTCCAGCTCCGCTCCGTAAATGGTTGCCTGACCCGCGTTGATTGCCGTGTTGGTCGGGATCCCGCCAATGACACGCACGACAGCTTCTTCCTTGTCGGAATAGTCATACCAGAACAAGCTGAAGTTCGCCCGGGCGCGGCCGCCCATGAAAGTGGATTTGATGCCGCCTTCCGTGGCCAGCACCTGCTCCGGGTTATAGACAATCAGGTTTGCAACATTGGGCGCGCCACTCGGGTTGAAGGGATCGACGCTGCCGCGGTTGAAACCGCCCGACTTGAAGCCCTTGCTGGTCTTGATGTAGACAAGCGTGTCGTCGTTGATATGCCAGTCAAGACCGAACGAATAGGTAACCTCGCTCCAGGACGGGTTCGCCACCTGGGCGCGGGGAAATACCGGCGCGACAGGCCTGCCCAGTTCCCGAACGGTGACCGTCATGTAACTGCCGGCCGTAGGATTGGATGGGTCGTTGACGCCACCCTTGTCTTTCTCATCTTCCGTATAGCGTATGCCGCCGTTCAGGGTGAACCGATCCGTGACATCCACGGAAGCATTGGCAAACACGGCCCATGACTCAACGTTGAAACCTTTATCGACAAACTGGACATTGAGATGTGCGCCGTTCGGCAGTACCGGCTGGTAACGGAAATCACCGGTGATATCCTCATCCAGGTAAAATCCCCCCAGGATCCACCGGAAGCGGCCGTCCGTGTTGGAATTCAGGCGCAGTTCGCCTGAGAAAGCTTCGGATTCCGTCTGTTCCACGACAATGGTGTCGATAGGGACCAGTCTGCCGGCGGGCGGCAAAAATACCGAAGCGCCGGTGCCGTCGGTGTCTATCAGGTAATCCCGTTCATGGTCCCGGTAGGAACCGATGAGGGTCAGGTCGGCAAACGAAAATGAGTGGTTCAGTTCAACCTTGAAATTAGTATCCGTATTATCGCGAAAGCCTTCCGTATTAAGCGGGTTGGTATCGGCAGGGTCTGGAGGTATCGGTATATTACACCCGAGGTCAGGGCATTCCACCTGTGCCAGCACCGGTCCGACACCCTGGTGTTCATAATAGTCCGCGGAGAGGAGCAACGAGGTATTATCGCTGATATCCCAGAGCAGGTGGCCGCGCACGCCGATGTCATCCAGGTCGTCGCCATCGGCAACCGGACTGTTGTCCCGGTAGCCGTCCCGTTCGTTATAGGTAAACGCGACACGCGCGCCGAAACTGTCTGAAAAGGGCACATTCAGGGCGCCTGTAACATCAACCGCATCATAACTGCCGTAACCGACCTGGATATCGCCTCCAATTGCTTCCAGATCGGGCTTTTTGGTAATGACATTCACCACCCCCGACGTACTGTTGCGCCCGTACAGCGTGCCCTGGGGACCGCGCAGCACTTCGATACGCTCAACGTCATAGAAGTAGGCATTGATGCCGGACATGCGCGGCACCAGGGCGCCGTCCATGTAGAACGCGGTAGTCGGGTCCGAGGTGTTCCTGCGCTCCGACTGGGATATGCCGCGTATATTGATAAAGATTGCGTCCCTGGCGTCTTCGGTCGCTATGGTCACATTGGGTACGATATTACTGAGCCCGATGGCATCGAATACACCGGCCTGCTGCAGTTGCTCGCCGGTAAATGCAGTAACGGCAACCGGCGTGTCCTGCAGGTCTTCCGATCGCTTTTGCGCGGTAACCACGATCTCCTCCAGCACCTGTGCCCAGGCGCTGCCGGCGATCAGCAGCGTGCCGGCAAATGCCAGAACCAGTGTGCGGGAAAAGCCGTTTTTGCTACGTGTCAGGTTTCCCATAATGCCCCCCAAAAAGTAGTGCAGATTAACCAGTTACGTGTACAACTGATATTAGTTACTAACGGGAATATTTGTCAATCATATCCGGTCGTCCCTGATTCTACGTTCGTCCTGTTACTTATAATGCGATTGTTACCGATAGTCAATTGTTATCATTTCCTTTTATAAACCGAACCACTATGTACAGGTTAGCGATTGCGCGTAGTTTAATCAAGAAGTATTTTCGTAAAAATCAACGGGTGATATTTCAAATATCCATCCAGTATTCCCATCACCGAGTCCAGTGCGCCCTGGTTCTGCCGTACCAGCCGTTGCCCGCGTTCACCGCAGGTCCGTCTCAGTTCCGCGTCCGTCAGCAACCGGGTCAGCGCCGCGGCAAGTTGCGTTGCATCGGTCACTGTCATGATCGCGTCCGCCGTCTTGAAGAGGCCGATTATCTCAGTGAAATTTCCGGTATGCGCGCCAGTGACGAGCGGCACACCCAGCCTGGCCGCTTCCAGCACGTTGTGCCCTCCTGCCGGCACCAGGCTGCCGCCGACAAATGCCGCATCGGCACAGGCGTAGAACCGGGGAAGTTCTCCCAGCGTATCCAGCAGGTACACGTCCGTATCCCGGTGTGCGGCGCCGGCAGCGTCGCTGCGCCTGGACACTTCCAGGCCGCGGCGCCGGCACAGGTCGTATACCCTGTCAAAGCGTTCGGGGTGGCGCGGCGCAATGATCAGCAGGCAGTCGGCAAGCGATTTCCTGACGCTCCGGAACGCCTCAAGCACCTTGTCCTCTTCACCCTCGTGGGTGCTGGCCGCGATCCAGACTGGACGGCCCGGTGCGAGAGACTGTCTGAGTGACTGCGCCTGTCCCTTGTTTTCCGGGGGCGTCTCATCGTCAAACTTCAGGTCGCCCGCTATCGAGACCGCGGCAGGCTCCGCGCCCAGCGCCAGAAAACGGCCGGCGTCTTCAGCGCTCCGGGCGGCAATATGATCCAGCAGCCGCACGGTGGACGCCGTGAAGCGCCGCATCCTGAGGTAACCCCGGTACGAGGTGGAAGACAACCTGGCATTGACCAGGATCGCGGGGACGCCGCGGCGCCGGCAATAATGCAGCAGGTTCGGCCAGATTTCGGTTTCCAGGATAACCAGCAGGCGCGGGTTGATGCGGCGCAGGAACAGGTTGACCCCATGGGGCAGGTCATAGGGCAGGTAGCGGTGCTCAACAGAACCGGAAAACAGTTTCTCAACCTGTGCCGCGCCCGTCGGCGTGATTGTCGTCAGCAACACCTGGCAACCCGGATAAGACCTGAGCAGGCGTTTCACCAGGGCGCCGGATGCCTGTACCTCACCGACGGATACCGCGTGAACCCAGATTACCGGCAGCCCGGACTCCGGTTCCGCAACGCAACCGAATCTTTCCGGGATGCGCTCAAGGTAAGCCCTGTTCCTGCGCCCGCGTAACAACAGTTTCAACAGTACCAGGGGTACGGACAGGTACAGGACGATGCTGTATAGAAACCGCATTGGTCCGCTGTTCAATTCAACCAGTCCAGGTATGTCCCGATGCCTTTTTCCAATCCCGTAAACGGCGTCCGGTAGCCGGCCTCCCGCAATGCCGAGACATCCGCCTGGGTAAAACTCTGGTAAGCGGGTAACAGGCCCTCCGGGAAATCCACGTAGCGGATACTGCCTTTGCCGTGCCAGTCAGTCACCAGCCGGGCGACATCGTTAAAGCTCCTGCTCCTGCCGGTACCGACGTTGAATATGCCGCTGTTCCCGTTGTTATTCATAAACCACAGGTTAACGTCGACCACGTCATCGATATGGATGAAATCCCGGCGCTGTTCCCCGTCAGCGTAGCCGCCGCTGCCCCTGAACAGGTTCACCTCACCGTTTTCCAGCAGTTGCCTGTTCAACTGGAACACCACGCTGGCCATGGCTCCCTTGTGCTGCTCACCGGGACCGTAGACGTTGAAATACCTCAGGCCGGCAACCTGCGGGGCCGGGCCCTGCATCATTCTGCGGACATAACGGTCAAACAGCAGTTTTGAGTACGCATACATGTTGGCGGGTTTTTCATGCTGGGGTTTTTCGATAAAACTCTGGTTGCCGCCGTATACCGCGGCGCTGGAAGCATAAATAAAAGCAACGTCTTGCTGCAGGCAGGCATCCAGCAGGCGCCGGGAATACGTGTAGTTGGTTTCCAGCATGAACCTGCCGTCCCATTCCCGGGTATCGGAGCAGGCGCCCTGGTGAAATACCAGGTCCACGCCGTCCAGCCTGTCCTGCACGGAAGCAATGAACTCGTCCTTGTCCAGGTAGTCCAGAAAATCGCATTCAACCAGGTTGCGGAACTTGGTCCCGTCGGACAGGTCATCGACGGCAATAATATCCGTACGCCCGGCCGCGTTCAGGCCCTGCACCAGGTTACTGCCGATAAACCCGGCTGCCCCGGTAACGACGATCATGCCGGGCCCCGTCCTGCGTTGCTGATTTTATCCAGTATCAGGCTGGTAGAGCAGTCCTCCACCAGCGGCAGTACTTTCACTTCTCCTCCGTATGATTTCACATGTCCGGCTCCGGCGATTTCATCGACGCCATAATCACCGCCCTTGACCAGCAGGTCGGGACTGACCAGTTCCACCAGGCGCTCCGGCGTATCCTCGGAAAACGTGACCAGCCAGTCGACCGCAGCCAGCCCCGCCAATACCGTCAGGCGTTTATCCAGGTCCTGTACGGGCCTGCCGGCGCCCTTGAGCCTGCGCACTGACGCGTCGTCGTTCACCGCAACGATGAGCCGGTCGCCCAGCGCCCCGGCCTGCTCCAGGTATTCGACGTGGCCGGCGTGCAACAGGTCGAAGCAGCCGTTGGTCATAACGATTTTCTCTCCCTGCCGCCTGCTGAGATTGAGCGCGTCGAGCAGGGCGTCAGGCTGCAGGTGCCTGGCGCGGCCGCGGTCACCGGGTTGGACAGGCAGGGTGTTCAATTCAGCGAGACTGACAGTGGCCGCGCCCAGCTTTTGCACCGCAATGCCGGCAGCCGAGTTGGCGAAGCAGACGGCTTCCCGGTAACCGTAACCCGACGCTACGGCTGACGCAAACGTGGCGATGACGGTATCCCCGGCGCCGGTGACGTCAAACACCTCGCGGGTTTCAGCCGGCAGGTTGACGATTTCCTGGTTTGACCTGTCCAGCAGGGTAACACCATCCCTGCCCCGGGTGACAAGCAAGGCATCCAGCGACAATGTTTCACACAGGTTCATGCCTTTTGTACAAATCTCGTCTTCGTTCCGGCTGCTGCCCGCAACGGCCTCGAACTCCCGGTAATTCGGCGTCAGCACCGTGGCATTTTTATAGCGGGAGAAATCGGCGCCTTTCGGATCTATGATGACCGGCAGGGCGCGTCCGGCCGCGAGCCTGATGAAAGCCTCCACACGGGCCAGACTCCCCTTGGCATAATCGGATAACACCACAACCGTTGCGTCGCGCAGCAGGTCGGCATATATCTCCAGCAGCGGGTCGGCCGCGGCTGCAGCCGGATCACCTTCGTAATCAAGACGCAGCAACTGCTGGTTTTGACTTAAAACCCGGAGTTTGGTTATAGTGGAAGCACCAGCTTGACGATGAAGATGATAACGGACTCCCGACTCTGACAATGCTTCCTCCAATACCCCGGCCTGCTCGTCGTCTCCGGTAATGCCGGCCAGTCTGACTTTCAACCCCAGGCAGCTGATATTGGCTGCAACGTTTGCGGCGCCGCCCGGCCGTTCCACTATTCTGTCCACCTTTACCACCGGGACCGGCGCTTCCGGTGATATCCTGCCGGCGTCACCAAAGACGTAGCGGTCCAGCATCACGTCACCGGCTACCAGGATATTCGCATGTTCACCGGGATTAAATTTTTTTCGCGCGGTCTGCATGTCCTGACAAGTTTACCTCTGCTTCGGGTTCGCTGTACAGGTGTTGCCCGGTTATTTGCAGCGTTGTATTTGCCCTGTCTGCTCATGGCGCCCAGCCCTGCAGGCGCAGAAAACGTTGCCGCGTTGCCCACTTTCGAAGTGGAATACACGCTGTATGCCAAAAACACGAAAGCAGCGCGTATTATCCGCAGCCTGGAAAGGCTGGACGAGAACATTTACGAGTACCGTTCAGAGACGAAAACGGTCGGTCTGGTCTCGTTGTTCAAAAAGGTGCATATCGTCGAGACCAGCAACCTTATGGTCCAGGACCACCTGCTTCAGCCTGTTCTCTACAGTTATAAACGAACCGGCGACAGGAAAAAACGTGACGTCTCCATAGAGTTCGACTGGCGCGGCAGAAAGATAAAAAACACCATCAACGGTGATTTCTGGCATATGCCGATTGAACCGGCCGTGATGGATAAACTGCTGTACCAGCTGGCGATCATGTACGACCTGCAAAACGGGCACACCCCCGATACCTACCTGATCGCGGACGGGGGTGGAATCAAGACCTACCGTTTCGAAAGGCTGGGCGAGGAAACCGTTGAAACGCCCCTGGGCAGCTTCAACACCATAAAAATGCTCAGGCACAAACCCGGCAGCAGCCGCAGGTCCGTTTTCTGGTGCGCACCCGAGCTGAACTTTTTACAGGTACAGGTCGAACACACCGAAAAAGACGGCAGCAGGACGGTTGCGGTGATCAAATCATTGCAAGGCGAACTGCATTTATCCGCAGATGACGCAGATTAACGCAGATGTAATCAAGGCTGTTTAATATATTCAGTTATTGATATTGAGTCGTTGGCACAACACTTTTTCAACTCGGAATCAAAACACAAATAATCTGCGTTAATCTGCGTAATCTGCGGATAGATCAACAGAATTAACTGGAATACTGCTGCAGCGCCTGCAGCAATGTATCCGGCGGTACGTAACCGGGCATTTCCTGGCCGCCTTCCAGGTAAATGGCGGGTGTGCCTCTCACTCCCAGTGACTGCCCCAGTTCATACTGCCTCTGCACCGGGTTGTCGCATTGCGCCGGCGCTACCTGGTCGCCCTGCTTGGCCCGGGTTATGGCAGTAGTCGGGTCTGCGGCGCACCAGACCGATTCCATTTCCCTGAACGACTCCGAATCGGTCCCGGCGCGCGGGAAGGCAAGGTATCTTACAGCTACGCCTCTGCTGTTCAACTCCGCCATGTGCTGGTGGAAGCGCCGGCAATAGCCGCAGGTAATATCGGTAAAAACGTAAACCGTATGCTCCGGGTTTGACGGCGCAAAATCTATGGTCTCGGATACAGGGATGCTTTCCAGTAACTGCTTCCTGGCGGCAGCGCGCTCCCGTTCGCTGAGATTAACCCTCTCCCCGAGATCGATCAGGTCCCCCTGCAGGATATAACGGCCGTCCTCGCTCATGTAGACCATGTCCGTACCCAGCATGACCTCGTAGAGACCGGGAATGGGCGCCGGCTTGATCCGGTCGATTTCAACGTCGGGGAAAACTTCACTGATCGCCTCGCGCAGGCGGCTGTCCCGGTCCGGGTCGGCGTATGTTCCGGCAGCGAACAGCGCAGCAGCCAGAATAATTAATCCAAATCGCACAGGCATCTATTCCTACTCACTTTTTTGATGGGATAACCAGCATCAATCATAACACACGCCGCCACTAATTTGGGACACCCATGAATTGACATTAATTCGCAATTTATGGGTGTCCCAAATTGACCCTGCCGGCTCACCCGCGCGGGTGGTGTTCCGCATGGAGGTTTTTCAGTCGTTCCCTGGCAACGTGGGTGTAGATCTGTGTCGTCGAAATGTCGCTGTGTCCCAGCAACATCTGCACTACGCGCAAATCCGCGCCGTGGTTCAGCAGGTGGGTGGCGAACGCATGCCTGAGCACGTGCGGGGAAAGCGTTTTGGTTACTCCCGCCCGGACGGCATGGCGCCTGACCGCGTGCCAGAAAGTCTGGCGCGTCATCGTGCGTCCGCGACGGCTCGGAAACAGTGTTGCCGAAGGCGGCCCCTGCAACAGTTCAGCGCGGCCGTTGCGGATAAATTTCTCCAGCCAGTCCGCGGCCTCGTCCCCCAACGGTACCAGACGTTCCTTGTTGCCTTTGCCGACGACCCGCACCACGCCCTGTCTCAAATTCACCTGGCCCATCTGCAGGGTGACCAGTTCGGTTACTCTCAGCCCGGTTGCGTATAACACCTCCAGCATCGCCCGGTCGCGCAGACCGATGGCCGTGGAGGTATCCGGCGCGCCAAGCAGTCCCTCCACTTCCGCCTCGGTCAGGGACTTGGGCAAAGGCCGGCCGATACGCGGCGCAGCAATCCTGGCACAGGGGTCATGGTCGATACGGCCTTCCCTGGCAAGGTATTGAAAAAAACGCCGCAGGGTAGACAGGCGGCGCGCACTGGTACGGGAAGACATGCCACTCAACGAGGCCAGGTAGGCCAGGATATCCTCGGGCCGGGACTGCAGTAACCCGCGGGAAGCGGACGCCAGCCAACCCGAGTATGAATTGAGATCGTTGCGGTAGGCGCTTAAGGTATTCTCGCTCAGCCCCCGCTCCAGCCACAGGGCATCGAGAAACTGATCAATAACAACCTGCTTTTCAGTCACTAGTACTCTTTCAACTTAATATTGACATGTTCAGCGGGTCGGGAAGCGGTTGAGCGCAAGGCACGCCGCACCGGGAATGGCGCGTCCTTGCCAAGCGGCGTAACGCCGCGGCCGCCCGCTTCCCGGCCCGCCCGCAGGGAGCCACACAGCGACGCCAATACGGCGTTGCAGCCCTTGACAAGGGCGCGCCATTCTCTGCGG